>NZ_LDES01000033.1 GCF_001015195.1 Sphingomonas sp. Y57
TCGAGAAGCTACCGCACATTGAGGGCGTCTGGGACACGCCGGAGATCCGGCTGGAGCCGGCGCAGATATTCGTCATCGCGTGCGTGTTCGGCTGGCGGGTGAAGAAGACCGGCCTCCGCCGCTTCACGATGGTCTACGAGGAGGTCGCGCGAAAGAACGCGAAGTCAACCAAGACGGCTGGCATCTCGCTCTATTGCCTGTGCTGCGAGAATGAGGTCGGCCCCCAGGTGCTGACCGTCGCCACGACGTTCGACCAGGCCAAGAAGGTTTTTCATCCGGCGAAGCGGATGGTCGAGAAAACGCCCGCGCTCCAGGAGGCGTTCGGCGTCATCCCCTGGGCGAAGTCGATCACCTGCGCGGAGAACGGCGGCTATATGCAGCCGCTTCACGCGAAATCGAAATCGCAGGACGGCCACAACCCGCACCTCGTCACCCTCGACGAGTTCCACGCGCACAAGGACCGAAGCCTCTTCAACGTCATGCGGTCGGCGTTCGGCGCCCGCAAGCAGCCGCTGATGTGGATCATCACGACCGCCGGATCGGACATCAACGGGCCCTGCTACGAGGAGCGGGCCTTCGCGGCGAAGGTGCTGAACCGGACCGTCATCGCCGAGCACTATTTCGCGATCATCTTCACCCTCGATCGGGCCGAAGACTACGACGACGATCGGAAGGAAGGCGACGACCCCTTCGACGAATCGAAGTGGATCAAGGCCAACCCGCTGCTCGGCGCCGCGGTCCAGCTCGACGAACTGCGACAGTTCGCGATCGAGGCGAAGAACAACCCGGCCGCCGAGGGCGAGTTCAAGACCAAGCGCCTCAACATCTGGATCGGCGCGCTGTCGGCCTGGCTCAACGTCACCCAATGGGAAGCCTGCGCCGACAATAGCCTGACGCTCGAGGATTTCGACGGGCTCGAATGCTATCTGGGCGGCGACCTTTCCAACGTCGATGACCTCTCCGCGCTGGTCCTCGCTGCGATCGACGCCACTGGCCGGCTGTTGGTGAAGGTCTGGTTCTACGTGCCCGAGGATCGGCTGAAGAGCCAGGACACGGCAACGAAGCAGATCACGGAGCTGTACCAGCGCTGGGCGGACGAAGGTCATCTTACAACCACCCCCGGCGACTTCATCGACCATCGCGTGATCGAGGAGCAGATTCGCAGCCTGAAGGCCCGCTTCACGGTGAAGAAAGCGGTCTTCGACCAGTGGAACAGCGGCCTCGCCATGGCGTCGCGGTTGAACGAGGACTTCGGCGAACCTGACAACCCGTTCGCCGTCCAGCTCGCGAAGAACGCGAAGAACCATACCGACCCTGCCAAGGCCATCGAGGCCCGCGTGAAATCCGGCCCGCGCCGGCTGCGCCATGACGGAAATCCGGTGATGAAGTGGATGGTCGGCAATGCCGTCGTCGACCGCCGCACGGACGGGAGCCTCCTTCCCAAGAAGGAGACGGCCAACAGCCCCAACAAGATCGACGGAGTCGATGGTATGGTCAACGCGATTGCTCCGATGATCGTGCCCGAGGAGGACGACGGCACCGTCGACGACTTCATCAATCTGATGAAGCAGGCGGCCGCGTAATGGCGTTCTGGGAATGGGTCGGCTCGGCCTTCCGCTGGTCGTCGTCGAGCGAGAGCGGCAAGCTCAGCGGTGCGCCCGAGGACGAGCCGACGCGCAAGCTGATCCGCTTCGGCGGGGCGATCGACACGGCCGGGCAGAAGGTCAACGCGAAGACGACGCTCGGCCTCGCGACGGCCTGGGCGTGCATCAACCTGAAGGCCGACCTGATCGGCTCGATGGGCTGCGGCGTGTACAGCAAGAGCGCCACCGGCGGGCGGAAGTCGGAATCGGATCACTGGCTCTATGACCTGCTGCACGAGGATCCCAACCGCGATCAGACACCGGCGGAGTTCTGGGGCAGCGTGTCGGGGTGCCTTGATCTCGCGGGCAATTTCTACGCGGAGAAGGAGACGCTGGGACAGCGCGTGACGGCGCTGACGCCGATGTCGCCGGAGCTGACCAGGCTGCGCCGCAACCGCGACAACGAGAAAGTCTACGACTTCGTCGATCGCGGCAAGGTCGAGACGCTGCCGGCGGAGAAGGTCTTTCACGTCCGTGGCCTGACGCTGGGCGGTGACATCGGACTGTCGCCGATCGAGTTCGGCCGGCGCACGCTGGGCAGCGCGATCGCCGCGAACAAGATCGCAGCGGACACCTTCAGCGGTGGGTTGCAGTTGTCCGGCTTCATGGAGACGGGGTCGACGAAGCTGACCGCCGACCAGCGCGCCGACTTGATCGAGATCTTCGATAGCTTCCGCGGTCAGGCGATGCGCGGCCGCATCGTGCCGCTGGAGAAGGATTTCAAGTTCGCGCCGCTGCGCATGAACCCGGTCGACGTGCAACTGCTCGAATCGCGGGCGTGGGACGTCGAGGAGCTATGCCGCTGGTTCGGGATGCTGCCGATCCTGATCGGGCATGCCGCCAAGGGGCAGACCATGTGGGGGTCGGGCATCGAGCAGTTGCTGCTCGGCTGGCAGACGCTGCGCCTCAACCCGCTGCTGGTGCGCATCGAGCAGGCAGCCCGCAAGCAACTGCTACCGCGCGCCGAACGGAAGAAGGTCTATCCCGAGTTCAAGCGGGAGGCGGTGATGGCGGCGGACAGCGCCGGCCGCGCCGCGCTCTATTCGGCGTTCGGGCAGAATGGCGTGATGGACCGCAACGAAATGCGGTCGCGCGAAAATCTGGATCACCGCGAGGGCGGCGAGTTCCTGACCGTCCAGTCGAACCTGGTCCGTCTCGACCAGCTCGGCACCGCGAACGCGCAGTCGTCCGAACAGCAGTTGCGGTCGGCGCTGCTGGGCATGCTCGGCGTCGACGGCGGCAATATCGAAGCTCTGATCGAGGCGAAGGTTCGATCGATGATGGGCCACAATCGCGGCCCTGCACTGGAGGACTGACGATGCGGCTTCACCCCGAATATGGGCGCAAGCACAGCGGCGCCCTCAAGGTCCGCGACTTCGATTTCGAGGTCAAGGGCGTCCAGGACGACGGTTCGTTCAACGGCTACGGCTCCGTCTTCGGCGTCGTCGACAGCTATATGGAGGTCGTCGCCAAGGGCGCCTTCACCGAGAGCCTGGCGGAACTGCAATCGAAGGGCCGGCCGGTCCCGGTGCTGTGGCAGCACCGCAGCAGCGAGCCGATCGGCGCCTGGAAGAATCTGAAGGAGGACGATCACGGTCTCTGGGGCGACGGCCAGATCCTGCTCGACGCGGGCGCGACCGAGAAGCGCGCCTATGAGCATATGAAGGCGCGGACCGTGACCGGCCTGTCGATCGGCTATTGGGTGCGCGAGAGCAGCTATGACGAAAAGACGGGCATCCGCACGCTGACCAAGCTCGACCTGGTCGAGATCAGCCTGGTCACCTTCCCGGCCAATGACGACGCCCGCGTCGAGGCCGTCAAGTTCAAGCTCGCGCATGGCGAGCTGCCCACCGATCGAGAATTGGAGAAGTTCCTGCGGGAGGCAGGCTTCTCGAAGACGCGCGCCGCCGGCCTCGTCAGCCACGGCCTCGCGGAACTGCGCCGGAGGGAGTCCGAGCGCGATGTGACGATCAACCCGGCCCTCAAGGCCATCTCGGACACCCTGGCCGGCTTCAAGCTCTGATCCGGCCCCACGGAGAAGTACCATGACCAAGATGATGCACGCCGCGGCGCTGACCGCGGCCGCCACCCCGCTCGCGCTCGAATTCGGCCGCAAGGATGCCAATAGCGGCGGCGGTGACGACAAGTCGCTCGAAGCGCTCCAGAAGCAGCTCGGCGAGACGCTGGGCGAGGTAAAGGAATTCGCCAAGGAATTCCGCGCCAAGAGCGAGGCTGGCGACAAGATCAACGCCGACACCAAGGAGAAGGCCGACAAGGCTCTCTCCGAACTGACCGGCCTGCGCGGCGAAATCACTGAGCTGTCGCAGAAGCTCGCACAGTCCCGCCGGGGCGGTGACGACGGCGAGCCGCAGCTGAAGTCGCTCGGCGTCGAGGTCGCCAGCCACGAAGATATCCGGGCCTATGCCGAGGGCGGCTGCAAGGGCACCGTTGGTATCTCGGTGAAGGCCATCACGTCGGCGTCGGGCTCGGCCGGCGGGCTCATCCTGCCGGATCGTCAGTCGGAAATCGTCACCATGCCCCGCATGGGCCTGCGCGTTCGCGACCTGCTCACCCCGGGCCGCACCGAGAGCAACGCGATCGAATATGCCTATCAGACGACCCGCACGAACAACGCGGCGGGCGTCGCGGAAGGCGCGCAGAAGCCGGAATCGGTCTATGCATGGGACGTGGCGACGGCGCCGGTACGCACCATCGCGCACTGGGTGCCCGCGTCGCGCCAGGCGATGGACGACGTTCCCCAGCTGGAAAGCCTGATCGACGGCGAACTGCGCTGGGGCCTCGACGATGTCGAGGACTCGGAGCTGCTGCTGGGCGATGGCACCGGCCAGCATCTGGAAGGCATCTACACCCAGGCGACCGCCTATTCGCAGCCGGCGGGCGTCTCGGTCACCGGGGAAACCCGCATCGACCGCCTGCGCCTCGGCATTCTGCAGGTGGAACTGGCGGATTATGCTCCCGACGGCATGATCATCCACCCCACCCAGTGGGCGAACATCGAGCTCACCAAGGACTCGGCCAATGGCTACGTGTTCGCCAATCCGCAGGGCGTGGCGGGGCCGATCCTGTGGGGTCGCCCGGTCGTGTCGACCAAGCGGATCGGCTCGGGCAACTGGATGGTCGGCGGTTTCAAGCTGGCCGCCCAGATCTTCGACCGCATGGACACCGAAGTGCGCATCTCCGACCAGGACCGCGACAACTTCGTGAAGAACATGCTGACCGTGCGCGCCGAGAAGCGCCTGGCGCTGGTCGTGCGCCGCCCGGCCGCCATGGTGAAGGGCAACTTCACTTTCGCCTGATCCCCGCGACTGCTCGGGGGCGTCCATGTGGCGCCCCCGGCTCTTTCCATCGGCCGCGCACGCCGCGGTCGTCGCAAGGAGCCGGCTTTAAGGAGGCCAACATGAAAAATGCTTACGTGCTGGAGCACCATCACGGCGATGACGGCGTCGTCAGCGAGGGCATGATCCTTCGCGACGTCGCCGCCAAGCGCTTCGAGGCGCTCGAAAAGGCGGGTCTCGTCCGCGAGGCGACTGCCGACGAGGTCAAGAAGGGCTACGCGCCGTCGATCGAGCCCGACCCGTCCAAGGAGAAGGGCGAGGGCGAGAAGAACGCCAAGGAGCCCGCGAACAAGAAGGCGGCCGATCCCGCCAACAAGGGCGCCTGATCATGGCCCGCTCTGCGCGCCGCTCGCGCGGCTTCATGTGCGTGCCGGCCTTCACCGTGCAGCCCAGCATCACCGGCACGGCGCAGAGCGGCCAGACCCTCACCGGCGCCGATGGCACCATCGTTCGCGGTTCGGTGTCGGCACGCCAGTGGCTGCGGGACGGCGTGGCGATCGGGGGCGCGACCGGCGCGACCTATGAGGTCCAGCCCGAGGATGTCGGCGCGGTCGTGACCTTCGCGGTCACCGCCGCCGGCACGCTCAACAGCGTCAACAAGGTCACCGCCATCTCGGCGCCGACCGGCGAGGTCATCGCGGCATGAATATCTGCGACTTCCCCGGCTCGCGCCCCCTCGGCGCGCCGAAGGATTGGGACCCGCAGCTGGACGGACCCTGCGGCGTTCTGCCGATCGCCGACGCGATCGACGAGCAGAGCGGGTTCAACTTCATGTACAGCGTCTGGCGGCCGACGGCCGAAGAGCTGGCCGCGCTCAACTCCGGCGGCGCGCTCCGGCTCGGCATCATGGGCAAGGTGCATCCCGTCGTGAACATGGCCATCCTTGACGCCGAGACCTGTCGCGCGGCGGCCCTGGTCGAACTCCAGTCTTAACCGAACGCCCCTCCAGGCGTGAACCGCGGGGCGGCGTTCCCCTTTGCGCCGCCCCGCACCCTTTCCTCCCGCACATAGGAGCGTGCCATGCGCATCAAGGCCAAGATCGCCTATAATCATGAGATCGGCGCGCTGCCGCGCGGCGCCGTGATCGAGGAGACCGCGAAGCGCGGAAAGGCGCTGATCGAGGCGGGCAAGTTCGTCGAGACGACCGACGACGTCACCCACGGTCCGAAGGTCGACGCGACCGCGAAGGTGGACGAGGCGCCGAAGGGCGGCGCCGGCAAGGCGGACCCCAAGGCCGCCTGACATGCGCGTCTTCGTCGTCACCCCTCCGGCCCCCGTCGTCAGCTATGCGGAGGCGGTCGCACGCCTGCGCCTGGCGGGCGGCTCCGACGAGAAGGACGACGTCGAGATGATGATCGCCGCCGCGACCGCGCTGATCGACGGGCCCGACGGCTGGCTCGGCCGCGCAATCGGTCCGCAGATCCTCGAAGCCCGTCTTGATGCGTTCTGCGCCGCGATCGAGTTGCCCTGTCCCCCGGTCGCCGCGATCGTCAGCGTGAAATATGTCGATGCCGCCGGTGCCGAGCAGGCGGTCGCGCCCGAGGATTATTATCTCGCCGGCCGCCGCCTCGCACCCGCGCCCGGCAAGAGTTGGCCGACGCCGCGCAGCCAGGCGGAGGCGGTGCGCATCCGCTATGACGCCGGCTACGCGACGGTGCCGGCGAACATCAAGTCGGCGATCCTGCTGATGACCGGCGACCAGTACCGCCACCGCGATTCCGCGCCGGAACTTTCGATCGCCGCCGAGCGGCTGCTGGAACCGGTCCGGGTGTACCGCTGATGGCGACGCTCGCGGCTGGCGACCTGGATCGCTTCGTCATCATCAAGCGCGCGCCGGTCGTCGACGACGGCATTTCGCGTAACCGAGGGGTGCCGGTCGAGATCGGTGGGCGCTGGGCGAAGAAGGACGACGTCGCGGACGGCGAGCGCCTTCGCGCCGGCCAGCAGGCGCAGGACCTGACGACCCGCTTCCTGATGCGCTGGGACAGCCTCACGATCTCCATCAAGGTCACCGACATACTGGAATGCGAGGGCGAGACCTTCGAGGTTGTCGGGAACAAGGAGGCCCGCGGCTATGATCGGCGCAGCACGCGCGAGATCACGGCTGCGGCGCGGCCCGACGTCGCATAGCGGGAGCGCGCGATGGAAGAATGGCTTCGCGAGCAGCTTCTGGCGGCGCCCGGCCTCGCCGCCTTGGTTGCCAACCGCATCGATTGGGGCGTGCGCCCTACCGGAGACCCTTATCCTGGCGTCGCCCTACATCTGATCTCAGATGTTCCGGAAATCATCATGTCCGGTTTCAGCGGGTGGCACGATGCCCGCGTACAGGCCGATTGCTGGGCGCTGAGCCCAGGGCAATCCGTCCTTGTCGGACGGCAGCTCGTCCTTGCCGCGCAGGGCATCCGACAGACCGTAGATGGCAAGAAATATCGCACGTTCGTCATCGATGCGAACGGTCACGCCGAAGACGACGAAGGGCGCATCGCCCACCGCACGCGGGTCGACCTGCGTGTCCACTACCAAGCCTAGGAGGTCTACATGGCTGCTACCGCTGATGACACCGACATCGGACATCTCACCCTCTTCAAGAAAAAGACGGGCGCATCGACCTATGTCGTGCTCGCCGAGGTTGTCGAGTTCAACCCGCCCGAGATGACCCGCGACAGCGTGGAATTTACCCACTTCTCCAGCCCCGATCGCTGGCGCGAATATAAGCCGGGCCTGCGCGACGGCGGAGAGGTGTCGTTGACCTATAACCTGATCCCCGGCGAGGCCGACGACGATCAGGTCGCCGACAGCTTTGCGGGCGACGTCGTCGAGGAGTGGCAGGTCGAATATCCCAACGGCGCGAAGCTTGACATCAAGGGCTTCTTCACTGCGCATTCGGCTGCGACGCCCATCAACGACCGCATGACCGGCGGCGCGACCTTCAAGATATCGGGCAAGCCGACCATCACCGCCGCCGCCTGATCCGGTGCCGAACACGATCCGGGGCGAGACGCCCCTTCCGCCTTGCTCGCTCGCCGGCTGGGAGGAAGGGGCTACGCTTCAGTTCACCATCGACGCGCTCGCCGCTGCCGAAGGCGAACTTCGGCAGCCGATCGAGGCGGCGCTGAAGCGGTCGACGCCGATAGTCGTCCGTGCCCTGCTGCGCGCGGCTCTGCGTTCACACCATGGCCACATTTCCCGCGCTGCCGCCGGCGCGCTCGTCAAGGAGATGGGCATCGACGCCGTCGGCCCGGCCCTGATTGATGCCCTGTCACTCGCCTTTCCGGCATCCTCGGGCGGCGGAAAGGCCGAAGAGGGCGAGCCATGGGATTGGCTGAAATGCTTCGAGATTTGGTGCGAGATGGGGCACCGTCCCGATGATTTCTGGGCCCAGACCCCGCGCCTGTTCGCTTGTGCGGTGCGCGCCCACTCCAATGCCGCGCAGATCCGATCCGACCAGCGCGCATGGCTTGCCTGGACGACGGCCGCACTCGGCCGGGCGAAGACGCTGCCGCCGCTCAAGCGCCTGTTGTCACGCCGGAAGCCAGTAATCCAGAAGGGCAAGGCGAAACCCTGGGAAGACCAGCTCGCCGCTTGGACGAAGATGCTGGCGAGGAAATAGCCATGGCCAAATGGAAGGTCTCCGGCTTTCGAGACATGGACGCCGCGCTCGCCTCCCTGCCCAAGGCCACCCGCCGCAACGTCGCTATCCGCGTGCTCAAGGGCGCCGCGCAGCCAATGGCTGACGACATGGAAGAGCGCGCGCCGGAGCGGACAGGCAAGTTGAAGCGCACCGTCAAGGTCTCAACGCGGCTTTCGAAAGGCGAGCGCAAGAAGACGGCGGCGAGCAAGTCCGGCGTGAATGTCTATATCGGCCCCGGCCCGTTGAAACGCGCGCGCCTGCAGGAACTAGGCACCGAACATAGCGCGCCGCAGGCCTTCGTCCGCCCTGCCTGGGATGCCGGAAAGAAGAAGGCCGTCGCCGATATTGCCGACAGCGTTGCGATCGAGATTCGCAAGGCGCTGGGCCGCAGGGCCCGAAAGATCAACCGCGCCACGCGCAAGAGGAGTCAATGATGACCGATCCGACGATTCTCGAAGGGACCAACCCGCCGCTCAAGCTCGCCTTCGACTTCAATCGCATATGCGACATCGAGGAGGAGTTGGGCATCAGCGGGTTCGACATGAGCCAGGCCGTGTTGCGCAACTTCCGGACGCTCCGCTCGATCGTCCGGATCGGCCTGGCCGAGCATAATGCGGTCGAGGACGACAAGGCCGCGGGCCGCATCATCGCCGTAGTGGGCCTTGAGCCCGTCGCAAAGGCAGTCTCGAAGGCGCTTTCTGATGGCGTGAAGGCGGCCGGAGGCGCGTCGGCGTGAACGATCTCGTCGTCGGCTCGCTGCGCGCCGAGCTTGGCTTCGACGGGGTCCTTTTCGATTCCGGCACAAAGCGAGCGCGGCAGTCGCTGGCTAAGACCGAGCGGGATTTCAACCGTTCGGGCAAGGCTATCGCGCGTAGTGGCGCGCTGATCGAGAACAGCGTTGCCGGGGTGAAGACCGCGTTCAGTGGTTTGGGCGCGGCGATCGGAATCACCAGCGTCGGCGCCACCGCGACCGCTTTCCTGAAGCTGTCGGACGAGTCGAAGCAGATGGCGGCGCAACTCAAGCTTGCGACCGCCGGCTTCGGCTCATTCAACCAGGCGCAGGACGATGTCCGACGGATCGCGGGCGAAACGCGCAGCAGCCTTTCGGCAACGACCGCCTTGTACGGCAATTTCGCTCGCTCCTCGGCCGAGATGGGCAAGTCCCAGGCCGATGCCGCGCGCGCGACCGAGACTTTCACCAAGGCGCTCAAGCTTGGTGGCGCAAGCGCCGCCGAGGCGCAGTCGGCGACCTTGCAATTCGGGCAGGCCCTGGCGTCCGGCGTTCTTCGGGGCGACGAATTCAACAGCGTCATGGAGGCAAGCCCCCGGCTGGCACGACTGCTCGCGCAGAGCCTCAATGTTCCGATCGGATCGCTGCGGCAGATGGCCGCCGATGGCAAGCTGACGGCCGACAAGCTCTATACGGCGTTGACCGATCGCAAATTCACCGCCGGGATAGATCGGGAGTTCCGCCAGCTCCCGGTCACCTTCGACGAGGCGCTGACGCAGCTGCACAATGCCGCGATCATCACCTTCGGCGCGTTCGACCGCGGCGGCGAATTCTCCTCGATGTTCGCCAATTTCGTACTCGACGGGTCGACGGGCTTCGGCAAGCTCGAAAAGCGCGCCGAGGATTTTGGCATAGAGGTTCGCGCCGACCTGGCCGGCCTCGGCGCCGCATTCGAGCCGATGGTTGAGGCCGGGAAGAAGGCTTTCGACGAATTGACCGGTTCCTCCGAGGGGTTCGGTTACAGCTTTCGCCGCGATTATGAGCAGTGGCTGAAAGACTTCGACGACATCGCCAACAAGCTGGCATGGCTGCGCGAGCATGATGTCTTCGGCAACCGCATCAAGCCGGCGTCCGCTCCGTCAAACGCCTTCGGACGCTATGACGCCAAGCGCCAGGAAACCGAGGCATCCCGCCGCGCCGCGATCGAGGGGCAGAAGCTGCAGGACAATTGGGGCTTCAAGCCCGGCGCGGTCACGATGGACGACCTGTCCCTTGGGAGCAAATATCGCCTCCCGGCGCCAACTTCTGGCGGTGGCGGCAGCGGAACCAAGAAGAAGGGGAGCGCAGCCGACCGGCTGGCCCAATCGATGGGCTACAAGGACAATGCCGAGTATCGCACGGCGATCGAGAAGGCGGCCGAAGCGTTGCGCGATCCGTTTGAGAGCCTGCACCAGCAGAGCGGCGATTTCGACAAGTATCTCCGTAACATCAAGATCAATGTGGAGGAGATCGGCGAGGTAGTGCCGCTGACCTTCGATCCATTCCAGCAGTACCTGATGGATTTGGCAATCGAAGCGCTTCACACCGGAGATACCATCAAGACCTCGCTCACCGGCGCAATGGATTCGCTCGGCGATGGTCTCGCTGACGTCATCACCGGCGCACGATCCATGGGAGATGTGTTCAAACAGGTTATCGGCCAGATCATCGCCGACCTGGCGCGGATGCAAATCCGCAGGAGCATCATCGGCCCGCTATCGCAGATGCTGTTCGGGGGGCTCGGCGGCGGCGGGTTCACTGGCCCCGCGATCGATACCGCTGGCATCCAAGCGTCGATCGGAACGACGACGCTCCAGCCCTTCAAGCTGGGCGAGGGCATGCCGGGTTTCGCGACGGGCGGCAGTTTTACGGTCGGCGGCATGGCCGGCGTCGATAAGAACGTCGTCAGCTTTCGCGCCACCAAGGGCGAGATCGTCGACATTCGCAAGCCCGGCAGTGATCGCGGTCCCGGCGGTGACAGCTACCATTTCGAGGGCAACCTGATGACGCCGGAGTTCTGGGCGATGATCAACCGTGGCGACATGGTCGCCGCGCAGCGTGGCGCGGCCGGCGGTAGCGCCATGGCGCAGACGGAACTGCGGCGTCGCGGACGCCAGCGATTGGGGCGAAGCTGATGGCGATTCTCATCCCCGCCTATCCCGGCCCCGCGAGCGCGGTCCCCGGCTATCTCGACTGGGGCGGCGTGATCAGCTCGCCGCTCGGTGGCGTCGACCAGAAGCTGAACCGCCTCGGCGACCGCTTCACGATCGACGTCACCATGAACACGATGCCGACGGCCGAGGACGCAACCGCGTGGGTCGCGGCGCTGATCCAGGCTCAGAAGGACGGCGGCATCTTCCCCTGGCCGCAGGCGATCAGCGTGAACGGCAGCGGCGACGCTGTCATCGACGGGCCGGGACAGGCTGGGACGACGCTCAAGCTCCGGGGACTGTCGAGCGGGCGGACGTTCCTGCGCGGGCAGTTCATCTCAGTCGTCCACGGCGGCCGGCGCTATTTGCACATCATCGCCGCAGCCGGCGTCGCGAACGGCTCGGGCAAGGTGTCGCTGCTGGTCGAGCCGATGCTGCGCGTCGCCTATTCCGACGGCGCCGTCGTCGAGATCGACGAGCCGAAGATCGAGGGTTTCCTTGAAGGCAATCGCCGCGACTGGACGATCGATGTCGCGATGAACATCGGCCTCCAGTTCCGGATCACGGAGGCGGAATGACCAGCCTGACCGTCCAACTCGACGCGGCGCTGAGCAGCCCCGCCCCGACCATCTTCGGCGCGATCTCGATCGACCTGCCCGGGCGGCAGATCAACCTGCTCGACGGGGCCGCGAGCCTGACCTTCAACGGTCGCAACTATACCGGGCGCGATCCGGTCTACGGGACGCTCTCGGCGATATCGAACCTGACCGACGGCATGGGGAACGAGGCGCCACGGCTGTCGATCACGCTGCTACCGGCGAGCGATGCCGCCGCCGCCGACCTGGCCGGGCCCGACATGCAGGGCTCCATCGTCACCATCTATTTCGGTGCGGTCGAGCGGACGACCGGCCAGGTCGTGCCGAACCCGCATCTCCTGTTCGTCGGCGAACTGGACGTGCCGTTCCTGACGGCCGGCGAGAATATGCGCGAGCTCGAATATGAGGTCGCGTCGATCTTCGAGCGCTTCTTCGCCGACGACGAAGGCGCGCGGCTGTCGGACGGGTTTCATCAATCCATCTGGCCGGGCGAGAAGGGCTTCGCCTTCCAGACCGGCGTCCCGCAGGGCGTTTATTGGGGCGTGGAAGCCCCGCCGCGCCCGGTCACCAACACCGGCCTCGGATTCGGCGGCATCGGCGGCGTGTTCGGGGGTGATATGTGGCTGCTGAACCAATGACGATCGAGACGCCCGAGGCGGAGCTGCGGCGGCTGGCGGCGCAGGCGACGCTCGACGAGTTCAAGGACAAGCCGTTCCGGCTGGGCGATCGCGATTGCGTGCGGATGGCCGCTGCGCACCTCCGCCGGCTCGGCTATAAGGTGAAGCTGCCGCCGAAGGGCGCCTATCGCACCGTGCGGACGGCTCGCAAGGCACTGGCCGATCGGGGCTTCGCGGACCTCTGCGCGGCCGTCGACGCCCACGGTCTGGAGCGCATCCCGCCGGCGGCGGCCGTCGTCGGCGACATCATCGCCTGCCCGGGCGCTGAAGAGTTCGGACCGGCGCTGCACGTTGCGCTCGGGAACGGCCGCACCGTTGGCTACCATGAGGACTTGATCGGCGCGGGCGTGCTTCAGCCGATCGAATATGTCGCGGCATGGCGGGCTACGCCGATCACTTAGGGCAGTCTAGTTTGCCCATCGTGATACCCCCCTGGTTCGGCATTTCATCGACCAGACGGCAACCTGTTACCTGCTCGGCAGCGCGGCGTTGCCTGTCCCGTTCTTCCACTGTGTAGGTAACGAGCAGCGATTTTCGCGCGACGATTGCGACGCCCTCTCTCACAGTGACGCGATAGCGCGCGCCGTCGACGACGACATGCTGCGTCACGCTTTTGGCATAGCCGGCGGTCGCCCAGAGCGCCGCGATGGGCAGCAATATCGCAATCTGTTTCCGCATGCTCGGCCTCACTTCGGCGGCCTTCCTGCCACGATTTTTGCGCGCCGAACAGCCCACCCACCCGGAGCCGCCATAGATGAAAACCCTCCGCACGGCTGCGATGGTTGTTGGCGCGGTGGCCCTGGTCGCCACCGGGGTCGGCGCAGGGCTCGCACTGGCGGCGGGCACTACCATTTCTGCCGCCATGAGCGCGACCTTCGTCGCGGGCTTCTCGCTCGCGACGATCGCTACCGTAGCAAGCGTCGCGTCTGCTGCTCTTTCGCTCGCTGCGGCTGCTGCCTATAAGCGCCCGCCGCTGACCGGCTCGCCGACGACCTTCAACTCGGACCCGAGCGCGGGAATCCCCTATCTGATGGGCCGGACGTGGAATGCCGGCAACATCGTCTATTGGGACACGACCGACACCAGCGCCAAGGGCGACAACGACCGCCAGACCTTCGTGGTCATCATCTCGGGCGCCGGGCCGATCCAGGAGATCGAAGCTTTCAAGTCCGACCAGGTCGTCGTGCCGTTCGATGCCGGCGGCGCCGCGCTCGGCTTCTACAACGACTTCATGTGGCAGAAGACCCAGCTCGGCCAGACGCCCGAGCCGGCCTCCCTGACCATCCCGGCGGACCCGGTGCCGGTTCCCGGCTGGACGGCCGCGCACAAGCTATCCGGCTATGCCGCGGCGATGTGGCGGCTGCGCTTCGACACGAAGGGCAAGAAGTACCAGAACGGCACGCCCAAGCCCGGCTGGGTAGCGAAGGGCGTCAAGGTCTACGACCCGCGCCTCGACAGCACCTATCCCGGCGGGTCTGGCCCCTGCCGCGCGCTCGACGAATCAACTTATGTCTATTCGGAGAACCCGTTCCTCCATGGCCTGACCTGGTGTCTCGGCCGCTGGCAGAACGGCATTCGCATCCTCGGCATCGGCGCACTGCTCGCGATGATCGACGTCCCCGCCTTCGTCGAGGGCGCCAACGTCGCCGACCTCAACGGCTGGAAGATTGGCGGCGTCGCCTATTCGACCGACAACAAGTACGAGACGCTGGTCAGCATGTTGCAGGCCGGATGCGGCGAGCCGATGCCGCTCGGCGCCAAGATCAGTTGCTTCGTCAACTCGCCGAAGGTGTCGCTCGACACCATCACCATCAAGGACCTGTCGGGCCCGGCGAAGGTCCAGGCGACGCAGGCGCGCCGCGACCGCATCAACGGCATCATCCCGCGCTATCGCAGCGAGGCGCATAATTGGGAGGTGATCTCGGCCGCCCCGGTGCGCGTGCCCGAGCATGTCGCGTTCGACGGTGGCGAGCGGACCAAGGAGGCCGATTACGTTTTCGTCCAGGACCTGAAGCAGGTCGCGACGCTGGCGCGCTACGGCATCGAGAATAGCCGCGAGTTCGGCCCGATCGACTTGCCGCTGCGCCCACGCTGGATCGGCTACAAGCCGGGCGACGCGGTCACCGTCACGATTCCCGAAGTCGGGCTCAACGCGCAGAAGATCCTTTTCACCAACCGCGACATTGACCCGGCGACCGGATGCCCGCGCTTCTCGGCCCGATCGGAGACCGACGACAAGCACCCCTTCGCGCTGGGCCAGACGACGACCGCGCCGCCGACGCCCGGCGTCACCGGCCCGCCGATCAACCCGGTTCCCGGTCCCGGCGTCTGGGTGATCTCGGCGACGTCGCTGACCGACGGGTCGACCACGCTCCCCGCGCTGGTGATCGACGGCGAGATCGACAGCAGCAGCTCGGACGCGATCGTCTTCGAGTATCGCGAATGGTTCTCCGGGATCGCCGACGACGCCGGCTGGATCGGCGCCGGCATCGAGCCGCCAGAGACGACGCAGAAGATCATCCCCGGCGTGCTGCCGGCGACGAGCTACCAGGCGGCGGTCCGCTACCGGCGCCAGGGCGTGATCGGCAACCGGCTGGTGCTGGGCCCGATCACCACGCCGCTGTTCGAACTGGAGGCGATCGCCAACATCGTCGCCGACGGCATCCTCGACCGGAGCGAAAAGCCGCGCATCGTCCAGGACTATACCGTCATCATCGCCGAGCAGGCGGGCATCGACGCGCGCGCCGCAGCGCAGGGCGTGACGACGCAGAAGGCGACCTATGACAACGCCATCCTGGCGCTGACGGCCTATCTCAACAGCCTGTCGCCCGACTTCGACGACTATACGACCGACACCGCGATCGACCGGGCGACCTTCATCGCCAAGTTCCGCGACGTCTATGTCGCGCGGCAGGCGGTGCTGAACGAGATCGCGAAGATCGCCTATGACCAGGCCGTCAACGCTATTGCCGCGGCGGCGAACGCCCAGGACACGGCCGACGGCAAGATCGACACCTTCTATCAGACCACGCCGCCGGCGAGCGCCAGCGAAGGCGATCTCTGGTTCGACATCGACGATGCGAACAAGCTGTACACCTATCGGAGCGGCGTCTGGACGCTCACCGCCGACACCCGCGTCGCCGCGGCGGTCACGGCGGCGGCCGGCGCGCAGGCGACGGCGGACGGCAAGGTCACGACATATTATTCGACGTCGACCCCGACCGCGACCGCGCTCGGCGATCTCTGGTACAACAGCTCGACCAACCAGTTGCGCCGCTGGAGCGGCTCGTCCTGGGTCCAGGTGGCAACGATCGGCGCGGATTGGGCGACCAACCTCGCCAACATCCCGACCGAGGTGACCGACGGCCGCATCGGGGACGGTCTCAATCCCGACGGCACCATCAAGCCGATGCGTGTCGGCACGACGGCGATGATCGACAACAGCGTGTCGAAGACGTTCGGCGTGACCTCCGCCGGCACGCTGACCGGGTCGGGCTCATACGCCTGGCAGGATGCGCTCAGCTACACGATCCTGATGGATGAGCCGGGGCAGATATTGCTCTGGGCCGATATCCAGCAGGCTTATGCGAGCGGCGCCCTGCCGATGTCGTGGCAGATCCGCTTCACCCTCGACGGGAGCCAGGTCGGAACGCCCAAGGGCGGCGCGGGCTGGGGCACCGACTCCGGCAGCATCCAGCGCATCACCAACTCGCTCAGCGCCGGCACGCACACGGTCAAGCTGCAGTGGCGCGCGAACACCACCGACCTGAGCCTCTCCGACGCCGCGATGTTCGGGATGGGCCGATTCAACAAGTGAGGGCTGACCAATGATCTATTGGGTGAAGTACAACCGCGAGACCGGCGATATCGTCATGGCCGGGCATTCGGTGACGCGCGGAGAGATGCGCCTCCAGGAGGAGCGGCACCGTGACCTTGCCGTGGTCGAGGCCGACGGTCCGACCATGCTGAACGGCGAGCCGGGCAAGGCGACCTATATCGAGGCGGTCCGACTGCCGTTGATCGCAGCGATCGACGAGGCGGCCGAGGTCCGGCTTCAGGCGCTGATGCCGACCGCCGCCCGCGCCATGGTCTATTTCGCCAAGGAAGATGAGGCGCGCAGCGGCGCGACGACGTCGCCCTTCCTCGACGCCGAGGCCGAGGCGACCGGAGTTCCGAGGAAGGATCTCGTCAAGGCGGTGATCGCCAAGGCCGAGGCGTTCCGCGCGGCGGCCGTCGCGATCGAGGCGAAGCGCCAGGCCGCCAAGAAGGCCGTGCGCGATGCCGACACCATCCCGGCGATCATCGCCGCGGGCGAAGTCGATTGGGGCGACTGACCCCCTGATCCCGCACCTTTCGGGGCCCGCACCGCGCGGGCCCTTTTCATGCCCCGGAGACCGCCAGTGACCGAAAACGACCTCCAGATCGCGCGCGATGTGGGCGAGCTGAAAGCTGACATGCGCACGGTGAAGCACGATCTCGCCAACGTATCGGTCAAGCTCGACCGCATCACCGGCAAGCAGGACCGGGGGCTCGGCTTCTTCGCGGGGGCCGCCTTCATCGTGACCGCGTTCGGTGGCCTGCTGCTGGCGCTCGGGAAGATGTTGTTCGGAGGGCACGGCGGATGACCGAGCTCAACCACAAGGCGTTCTTCGATGCCGTGCGCCCCATGATGGGCGGCAAGCTGACGCAGGCGCAGGTCGACGGGTTCAATGCGGCGATCGCGGCCCTGCTCGGAACGGCGAGCGCCGCCTATCCGCCTTGGACGGCCGCCGGCATGACGAAGCTCGGCGAGCGCGAGATCAAAGGCCCCCAGCACAATCCGTTCATCACGGAGGAGATGTGGAAGGCGCTCGGCGCCCCCTGGCTGACGACGGACGACAATGATGGGCCTTGGTGCGGCGGCTTCGCGGCGTGGTGCGTGAACAAGGCGGGCCTCTCCTATCCGAAGGATTTCCCGAAAGCTGCGGCCTGGGCGACGTGGGGCGTCGCCTGCAAACCCCAGGTCGGCGCTTTCATCGTCAAGTCCCGCGACGGCGGCAACCATGTTGCCCAGATCGTCGGCATCACGAAGGACGGGCTCTACTATCTCGCCTTGGGCGGCAACCAGAGCGACAGCGTCTCGATCGCGCCTTTCCCCGTCTCGGCCGCCTATGCGTGTCGCTGGCCGGTGGGCGCGCCCGAACTGCACATCCCCATGCCGATCATGGAGAAGAAGACCAGCCTGGGGAGCGAGGCATGACGCTGCTCGAGTTCCTCGATCGTATGGGCGAGCGCCGGGCCAACCGGCCGGCGCGCCCGGTCCGCGATATCCGCCAGTTCATCGGCTTCGCCTTCCTCGCCGGCTATTACTGGATGGTCTGGCAGTTCGCCAACCGCGCCGTCCCCGCCGCCAATCTCGACCTGATCCGCGACGCGATGCTGACGCTCGGTCCGCCGGTCGGCCTGATCGTCGGCGCGATGTTCCGGGCCGACGCCCGCGATGACCAGGCGACGGCGAACACGGCCGAAGCTTTCCGCACGATCCGCGCCGCGCAGGAAGCGTCGGCGACGGTGACGATCGACAACAAGCCGGAGAACCCGGTCCCCGTCAAAGGAGCCTGAGTGCGATGAATGACGATCAGATCAAGCACATGGTGAACCGCTTCCTGGCGTGGAAGCTGCCCAAGGATTTCCGGCCCGATGGCGGGATCACCTTCAAGGCCGAGTACAACGACAGCCCGGAAACTATGAAGATGTTGGGGCTGACCGAACCGATGCGCCATGAGCCCAGCGGCACGAACCTGTTCGACGCGACGCAGGCCGAAGCGATGGTCCGTTTCATGGCCGAGGGCATGCCATGATCGGGTTCCTCGCCCGGCTCGCTGCGCGGGCGGGCGTGCCCGAGCGCTTCGCCCGCGTCGTCGGTCCAGCCTGTGCAATATTTGCACTGGTTGCGCTGCTGGCCGTCGCCAGGTGCGCCTACGACCGCAACCTGATCGCGCGCCACGACGCCGAGCAGGAAGCCCAGCTCGCGCCCGCCGTGCGCAGCGCCGACGCCAACGCGGCCGACGCCCGCCTTTCCGACCAGAAGAGGAACCAAGCCGATGAAGACGCCGAACGCGCGGCGGTCGCGCCGCTCCCTGATGCTCGTCTGTCTGATCGGCAGCGCGCTCGTGCTTGCGCCGTCCTGCTCCGACAGGCCCGCGAGCGCGGGCTTGAAGGCGCCCCCGGCTGCTGACCTGGTCGTCGAGGTCGAGCCTCAGCTCGACATGAACGCGGTGCTGAACGACAGCGCCGCCGCGCTCGACGACTACGACACCGCGCATGCCTCATGGGGCCGTCGCGGCTGGGACAAGGTCGCGCGCATCTGCCGCTTCTTTCGCGATCTCGGCGTGCCGACGCCGGATTGCGATCCCCGCTGATCCCCAGCGCTGCCGCCGCCGGCCGAGCGACGGCAGATCGTCCCTATCCGGCCATCCCTCACCATCGACATGGAGCCCATCATGACTCTGCAATATTCAGTCGCCGTCCGTAACGCGAAGCTCGACGCGGTCGAAACCGCTATCGGCGCGTCCGCCGTCCTGAAGATTCGCACCGGCGCGCCGCCCGCCAACTGCGCGGCGGCCGACGCCGGCACGGTGCTGGCGACGCTCAACTTGCCGGCCGACTGGATGGCGGCGGCTTCGGGCGGCAGCAAGTCCAAATCGGGCACCTGGCAGGACCTGACCGCCGACGCGACCGGCACTGCCGCGCATTTCCGCATCTATGCTTCGGACGGCGTCACCTGCCACGCGCAGGGCACCATCACGCTCACCGGCGGCGGCGGCGACATGACCGTGGACAACACGTCGATCGCGTCGGGGCAGCAGGTCGACGTGACCGCTTTCACCCTGACCGCCGGCAACTCGTAACCCAGCTCGTCGGAGGAGGCATTATGTCGGCGGTCACGTCTTGGCATTATCCAACGGTGGCCGTCGGCAGCCTCGCCGACGACGACAACGCCAATTCGGCTTGGGTAAATCCCAGCTATATTTTCTCCGATAATACGGCCTATGCGAGCCGAACGGTCAGTTCGTCATCTCATACCAGGACGCTTCGAGGATCGGGATTCGGCTTCACAAGCTCCGATATTCCCGATGGATCGACGATTACGGGCATTGAACTTGCGATCCGCAGGTACAACTCGCCCGGTCTCGATTACCTTGTCTCGTTGGTGCCCCAATCGACTGGCTCCATCGGCGACCGCGCAGGCGACAACAAGGCGGATACCGTCACGGTCTGGCCCAATAGTCCCGCAGACGCTCTCTATGGCGGCGATGGGGATATGTGGGGGACCACCATCTCCCTGTCCCAGATCAAATCGAGCGATTTTGCGGTCGATTTCATGGGCACCGCATCCAGCCTCAGCGCCAGCCTGGCGATCGACTCGTTCAAGGTCCGCATCTACTTCATCCCGCCGCCTGCGGATATCTCGGCCACCATCACCGAGGCGGACGACACGCTGCAGGCGACGGGACTGATCAACCAGCCCCGCGAATATTCGGCGAGCATCACCGAGGCGGCCGACACGGCGGCGGCTACGGGGACCGTCAAGGTCAAGGGCGCCGCGACGCTCGCCGAAGCCGACGACACCGTCTATGCCCGGATCGGCTATACCGCCGTCATCGATTGGGACTTCACTGCAAGCGAGGTGCCCGATCCGCGCATAGTCTTCTCGGGCGGCGCGAACGGAACGCGGGTCAATTCAGCCGGCCAGATCGTCGCCGCCAGTGCGCCGCGCTACGATTATGATCCGGTGACGCTCGAGGCCAAGGGCCTGCTGAATGAGGCAACGTCGACAAACCTCCTGACCCAGAGCGAGTTCGCGACCGGCCTCCCGGCCTCGCGCGGCGGCCTGGTGAGCGCTGCGACGTTCTCGGGCCTTATCGGGACGACGGGCCTTGCCTTCGGTTATGACGGCGCCACCGACAGCTATGCATACACCACCAATTTCACGCCGGTCGTCTCCACCCAATATTATTTCAGCGTGTTCGTCCGGATGGATGACGGCGGCGCGCCGGCGTTCGGCGGAGCAAGCATCCACAGTCCGCTGAATGATTTCGTCGTAAATATCGGCAATGCGGTAGCGTCGCCGACGACGTACAAGGTCGAGGACTACGGCGGTGGCCTTTACCGCGTCATCGTTCCGGCGATCAACAATGCATCGCCGGGCGCCAGCATCGGCGTGATCAAGTATCGCGACAACAGCCCGCGCACGTTCAAGATCAGCGGCGTCATGTACGAGCTGGGCTTCGCGGCCACCTCCTACATCGCAACCGGCGCAAGCCAGGTGACGCGCTCGGCCGACATCGCCGTCGTTTCGGGGGTCGATTTCTCTGACTTCTACAACCAGTCTGAGGGAACGTTCATCGTCGATTTCGACACCTATATGGGCGCCAATTCCTATGACAGGGGACTTGTCGGTGTAGACTCTGGATCATCGGTTAATAGGATGATCGTTTACATGTCGTCCAGCATGGTTGGGCGCGCTATTGGCAACACTTCGTCGAGCCAATCTTTCTTCTTCAGCAATCTCGGCCCCATATCACCTAATACGCACAATAGTATCGCGCTCGCCTACGCGCTCAACGATTTCGCCGCGAGCATGAACGGCACAGCGCCGTCTACCTCCGCAAGTGGCACCCCAGGTACGGTCAATCGGATGACGATCGGGAGGGCTTCCGGTGCGGAAGGCGAAAACGGTCATATCCGCCGGCTGCGCTACTACGACGTTCGGGTCAAGGATAGCGAGCTCAAGGCGCTGACCGCCCTTCAGGGCCGGGCGGTGATCGTCGAGACCGGCGACACGCTCGCCGCGGGCGGCAAGGCGTACATCACCGCTGCCCTGAACAAGATCGAGGCGACCGACGCGCTCACGGCGACCGCCCAGGTCTACGTCAAGGCGACGCTCAACAAGATCGAGGCGACCGACGCGCTTTCGTCGGCCGCTACCGTGCGGATCAAGGGGGCGTTGGCGCGGACCGAGGCGAACGATACCGTCTCTGCCCAGGCCAAGGCGTATATCCGGGCGACGGTGACGATCGGCGAGGCGGGCGACGCGCTGGTGGCGGCGGCGGATGCGGGGCCGGCTGCGGTCGCGTCCGAGCGGCGGACCATCATCCTGTTGGGGGCGCCACTGTCCGGCCGGACCGTCGAACTGACCGGAAGTCGCCTCGCCGACCGCACCATCATCATCTGACCAGGAGGCATCAGGGCATGAGCATCCCGCCCAATACGACGATCTTCGGGCCGCAGGCTGATCCCCGCGACTTCACCAACTGGCGGATTCGCGCGACATCGCTGCTCGAGGCCGATGAATGGATCGACACCTTCGAGCTGGTGCTGGGCGCCGAGGCGGTCGCCGCCGGCCTGATCATCAGCGACACCGGCCCGCGCGCACCGTCGATCATCGACGACGGCAAGGCCCTGCTCATCTGGTTGTCGGTCACCGAAAGCATGCAGCTCGACCCGATTTTTGACGGCGCGGGCGTGACCCTGCCGATCGAGGTGACAATCGACACCAACTCCATCCCGGCCCGCACTTTCCAGCGGACCATAGCAGTGAGGTTTGCCCAGCAATGACGAACGTCATCAACAACGGCCGGCGCGTGGCCGTCGTCTTTCCCTTCTTCAAGGGTGAAGGCGGCATGTCGCGCCGCGAGGGCAGCGCCGAGGCGACGATCGCGATCCGCGACCGGGCGCGCGGCGCGGAGCCGGGGCCGGGCACGGTGGACGGCCATCCGGTCGAAGCCTTCCGCATCCAGCCGAGCCCGACGGTCGAGGGTATGACGCTGATCGATGTTCGGTTCCCCTGCGAGGAGGTCGCGTGATGGCCCGGTTCCTCGCCTCGCCGCCGACGCCAGCCGTCGGCAAGCGCCCGAACGGCAAGACCGAATATCGCGCCTCGGGCCCGATCATCTTCTCGGATGATCGCGGCGCGCTCCATACCATCCCGGCCGGCTGGCGCAGCGACGGTGTAAGCTGGCCGGGCTGGCTGCGGATCGGCTTCGCGATCGCCGTGGTCCTGGTCGCCTCTGGCCGCGCGCTGGGGATGCCTCTCTGGGCGTTTGTGACTGCGGATGCGGTGCTGACCTCGCTGCTGGCGGTCTGGCTGCTACGGCCGTGCCAGCGCCTCCTGATCGCCGCCTTCGTCCACGATTGGGCCTGCCAGCAGACGATCACCTTCCCCGACAAGCGCGATGCCGACCGGCTGTTCAACGAGGCAATGCGGGCGCTCGGCGTTCCTCTGCTTTATCGCGCGCCGATCTACGGCTGGGTGCGCCTGCGCCGCCAGCGGGTGCAGTGGCAGCAGCCGGAGCTTTCGCCGATCATGGCCGGCGGTAGGGTTGTCGGCTGGGAGTAGCTGCACCCCTGAGAAAGCGAGCCCGCACGCGTGGTGTGGCCGTTGCCTGCGGGCTCGCGTCCTCCAGCAGGTCAGTAGGGTGACCTGGCACGGGAAGTAGTGGCCTCCGCGCAGATTCGCAACTCGTCGCAAGGGGCGTCTTGCGCTCCACGCAAATTCGTTCGCGCCGGAACGGAACGCGCCATACTCATTCGGTAATGGTCCATCCGTCGCGGCCCTTATGCATAGGCTTGCCGCAGCCCCGGCATGAGCTGCGTCGCTGCGACCCGTCCCAGTGGGCGGCCGACCTCGATCGGTAGTGCCTGCCGACCACGCACCGCAGCAGCTGCACTAGGCGGCTAGCCCATCGCCACATAAGTTCTCTCCGACCAACGATTGTCTGGCTGAGAAAGCTTAAGCAACGCCCCTTCGAACTGATTGGCGAGGCTTATTTAGCAAATAAACTGATCGAGCGATAATAAACTGGTCGAAATTTATTGCACGTGACAGGGAGCGGTTCGATAGCCTTACCGGGTGTCTCGTCGATCGGCGGCCCGGATCATCGCCACCCGCTCGTCGACACCGGCGACTGCCCAGCGCTCGGCATCCAGCCCCAGCGGCGCTGGTATAGTCTCGGGTCTCGGGAAGCGCCGGGTAACGTCGATAATGTTCGCGCCGCGCTTGCCGCACCAATAGCCGGTGCAGCGCATCCGGGCGAGCAACTCGTCCAAGGTCAGATGGACAAGCTCCGGGCGCCGCTCGATGAGATCGGCGACGGACAGCCATGTCCTGCGCGTGCAATGGTTGCACCGTACCTCGAGCGTCAGCCCCGCCGCGTAGAAGCCCGCGATCGTGTCGGGCGCGACGAGACGGCCCGCGTCGTCGCGGGGCCACGGTTCGGGATATGCCGGCATGGCACGACCTTAGTCGGGCGGCTGGTCGAAGGATTCGACGGTTTGGATCTCCGCCGGGACTGGCAGGATCACCTTCTGCTCGAAGCGGTCGAAATGGCCGAGGCCGACGTCGACCGCATCCTGGATCGCGTCCGCCCGGCTGCGCCGCCACGGCCCACGCGGGCGGAACAGCGCCGGCAGGCGCACGACCACGCGGTGCCAGGTCGCGGGCTTAGGAGGCGGCGAGTCGGGCTCACGAGCGAATCGGCCCGTCCAGGGATCGCGATATGTAGCGACTCGCGGCATGTTCGTATTTTGTTCTATTGCTCCGTCGCTCGTCAAGCCATGCCCGGGAATATTCTGGGGGCACTGGTGGGGGCATCCTAGAATGAGATTGAGGCAATAGTTGCAGAAAATAGCCAAAATACGGCTATAGTCCGATAGAAGCCCCTTCCACCACCGATGTTGGGTTAAGTTGATGATTTTCGGGGAAACCTGGAAAGGGGTTGATATCGGCTCCCACATAAATGGCGCTGGTGCTGACATGCATCCGTTCCGGACCGTTCCAACAAACCTCACTTGACGCCGCGCCACGCTGGTTGCCCTGTGCGATCTCGTGGTGCGCCGCGACTCGACAGGGGGCCTTCGATGATCAAGATTCTGATGGCCGCGGCGGGCTGCCTGTTCGCTGCAGGACCGCTTTTAGCGCAAGCCCTGACGATCGATCAGGTCGCAGAGCTATCGGCGGCCGGCCTTGGCGACGAAGCGATCATCGCGAAAATGAGGCGGGACGGTGCGACCTTCGATCTATCGGCCGCCCAGATGCTCGACCTGAAGAAGCGGGGCGTTTCCGCTCCAGTCATCGCGGCGATGCTTGGCACAGGCGCCCTGGCTGCGACTGGCAGCCCGGCAATGTCGCTTACCTCGCCGGATCCCATGATATCGCACCCCGCAGGCGTTTATGTGATGCTGGATGGGCGAATGCAGCGGCTTGATGCCACCGTCACCAACCAGGCGAAGACGGGCGGCATCATCGGCTATGCATTCACGGCGGGGATCGCCTCGATGTCGATCAAGGCCGCCATTCAGAATGAAACCGCCCGGGTCAACGTTAAAGATGCGCTGCCAGTTTTTTATGCGTTCTTCGACGAGTCAAATCCCGAAGCCGCGCGGCAGAATATCGCCTGGGCTTCTGGCACTGCGGCAACGGTCACGTCGCCGAGCGAATTCACGCTCATCCGGCTTATCAAAAAGGATGGCCGCCGCGAGGCTCGTGTCGGCAGTGTGAATATCGGCGGCGCAAAGACCGGCGTGATGGACAAGGACCGCCTCGCCTTCCAGTATGACCTTGTGCGCCCGGGGGTGTACCGTATCGCACCTCGCGAGCCACTCGAGCCGGGCGAGTACGGATTCATCTATTCGTTGGGCACCGGCGGGGCGGCCGGCGCTCTGGCGGCCCGTATATTCGATTTTTCGGTACAACCCGGCGCTGACGCCCGGCCCGCATCAGCGGCGCCTTCGGAGCATTCGACATCCAAGGCGGCTCCGCCTACCTCCCCGCCGCCGGCGGCCGACGCACAATGGCGCCAGGCGTCCTACTCGCCGGGTACCTCGATCGCCTTCATCGACGCTGCCAGTGTTAGTCGGCAAGGCGATGTCGTGCGCTTCCAGGAGGCCCTCTACTATCGTCCCTACCAAGGGAGTGACCATTTCGTCGCGCTCCGCGAGGCGAACTGTCGTGATCGGTCATTCCGGAATATCTCAGTGAGATACTATTTGGCGAAATCAGTGGTCGGGAGCAAAGGCGAGAGTGCAAATGCCGTGACACCGAAGCCGGGCACTGTCGACGAGGAAACCATCCTTACGGCCTGCGGCTCGCGCAAGTTCGGCAAGCTCTTCGCGGATCCGGATACGGCCGCGGCATCGTTCTTCGGCATCGTCAAATAGGCGGTAGCGGCGGCTGTCCGGCGAAGTCGCGAGCTGAGGCGCCCGCCACTGCCAGGGCATAGCCGACATGGCGTTCAGGCAGTATCGGTAGAGGACCACCTCGTCCTCACTCAGTGCGGGAAACTGCGATGGCCGATGATTCGCTCTCGACGCAAGACTGGCCGGATCGCGTCGATGCCGGGATGCTCATCAAGCGTTACAAGGAGAAATTCCAGGATCTGCAGCCGGATCCCGACGGGGTCTATGCCGGGTCCATGTGGCACATCATAGCCCTGTCGCATCAGATTCTGGGCAATTTGGATGCGATGCTCCGGGGGGAGGAGGAGGAACTGAGCGCGGCCGACATGTTCGTCATGTGCGTTCTGTTCATCGCGGCTGACAGGAAGCTGCGCCCCTCCGACATCGCTCGCGTCCTTTCCGTCACCCAGGCGGCGATATCGTTGCGCGTCGCGAAACTGGAGAGCCGGGGGCTGGTCAGTCGCGCGGGCGACAGCGAGGATCGCCGCACCGTACGGCTGTCCCTGGCTCCGAAGGCCGTCGATATGGTCCGTCGCTTCCTGGCGGATGTATCGGTGAACAGCGGCTTCGCACGGTCTCTGGCGAAGCTCGAGGCAGAGGATCGCGCGCAGCTGGGGTCGTTGCTGGAGCGGCTGAGCACGGAAATGGCGCGCCACGTGGTCCAGCCCTGAGGGATGCTTTAGCGCTTAAAGGACTTCCGGTTGTGGGCCTCCCGGGGGCCAATTAGCATCATGGGCCAGCAAGGAAGCCTGGCCCATGAACATGATCGTTCGATTCCCCAAATTCGATTACTCGGATTTCAAATTCTACTGGTCGCACAACATGGCCTTCAGCCAGGAGCGCAATGCGACGGCGATCATCCCTTCGCCGGTGGAGCCATGGTTGATCAGGCTGCTGCAGGAAGCCGCTCCCGAATTGCCCGAAGACCATGCCTGGCTGAAGGAAGACACGCAGAAATTCATCGCGCAGGAGTCCCAGCATTTCCGGCAGCATCGGATTTTCAACAAGCTGATTGCCGAATCCGGTTTTCCTCGCCTGGTCGAGATGGAAGCGGAGCTTGCCGCCGACCTGGAGAGGTTTTCCCGGACGAAGTCGTTGAAGTGGCGCCTGGCCTATGCCGACGGCTTCGAGACACTGGGTGCCGTTTCCGGGAGCCTGTGGTTCGAGAAGAGCGACGAAATGATCGGCGGCCTCGACAATGCCGCCATCCGGCTATGGAAATGGCATATGGCGGAGGAGTTCGAGCATCGGGAAGTGTGCTTCCAATATTTCCGCGCCATATATTGCCGGGGGTTCGTCAACAGGATCGTGAACGGCTATTTTTATCGCCTGTACGGGCTGGCCTTCGCGATCTGGCACCTGCGCGGCTTCTCGGCCCGGGCCGTGAAATATATGCGTGCCCTGGAGGTCGAGCGGATGTCGGCCGCCGAACGGCGACAGCTTGCCGCCGACATCAAGGCGTTCAACAAGTTCCAGCGCCGGACCTTTCTGAAGCCGCTGCTGGCCAATTTCCTGCCCTGGTATGATCCGGGAAAGAAGCCGATCCCGAAGGGGCTCTTCGAATATCTGCGGAAATTCGAGAAGGACGGTGAATGGTCGGCCGGCCAGAAGCTGACCGCCTGATCCCCGTCGCGGCGGCCTTGCCTGAACACAAGGCGATGCCTGCGTCTAGGCCGTAACCGTCCGCACTCCCAACAGTTCGGCCAGACGTTCGAAGTCATAGCCGGAGAAGGCCCGCCGGGGCGGGCCGAACATCGGCACGTTCAACAACCGCTCGCTGCGGAAATAGGCGCGCAGCCGGGCGCGCGGGTCGAGCTGGTTCCAGAGCGCGACGGCCTCCTTGAGGCGCATATCGGCATAGCGTTCGCCGGCGACGACCAGAGTGCCGATCGCGTTCGAGACATCGGTGATCATGCTGCCCTCCCTGCATGTCTGGTCACGATGGGTGCCGCGGACGCCGGCCGCAACGATTGCTCGATAGTCCGAGCCGGGGAGGGGATGGACCGATCCCGCGATTTTTTCCGCCCGTGGTCGTGGCTCGATTTCCGGTTTCGATCGTTGGGGTGTCGAATCAAAGAGGGAGAAGTGCCATGGGTTGGATCATCGCGCTCATCGTCGGCGGCGTTGCGGGCTGGCTCGCCAGCATCGTCATGAATCGCAACGCGTCGATGGGAATCTTCTGGAACATCGTCGTTGGTTGCATCGGCTCGGTGATCGGCAATGCGTTGGCCGGCCCGCTGCTCGGCGTCCGCGGCAGTGTCCAGCAATTTTCTCTGACCGGCCTGCTGATCGCTTTCGTCGGCGCCGTCGTCCTGCTCGCGATCGTCAACCTCGTCCAGCGCAACACCGTGCGCTAAGCGCTCAGCCAAGCGTGCGTCCGGCCGACGCGGCCGAGCCGCCGTTCCCTGTCGCGCGTCGACCGTCTCGGCGCGTGACAGGTAGACGACCGCAACGCTCTGTCGCCGTGACGGACGGGCCGTCCCCGGGTTTACCGCTCGGCGGCTTCCGAAAGGGCGCGCCGATGCAGATAGGCGGTGGCGGCGAGATCCTGCGCGACATGGCCGAGTGATTTGTAGAGGGTGATCTGGTCCGGCCTTTCGCGACCGGCGAGGGTGCCGGCGAAGACCTGGCCGATCTCTCCGACGACGTGATCGTCGGTGACGATGCCGGCATCGCGGGCGATCGCCAGTTCGGACGCCTGGGCGAGCGCGCCGGGTCGATAGTCGGCAATATAGCGGCTGGCGGCGACCAGCGCGCTGTCGACCTCGACTGGCCCGAGCATGCTCGATCCGACCAGATTGACATGGGTTCCGTTGCGGACCCATCCACCGAAGAGGATCGGCTCGGCCGACCCGCTGACCGTGCAGATGACATCGGCCTCGCCGGCGGCGCGCTGCCCGTCGGCGGTCGCCTCGACCGCGAGCCCCAGCGTCTGGGAGAGCCGGTTGGCCAGCGCCGTCGTGCTGTCGACCGAGCGACCCCACAGCAGGACGCCATCGAAGTCGCGGACGTGGCGCAGCGCCTGGACATGCGTCTCCGCCTGCGTGCCCGCGCCGAAAATCGCCAGCACCCGCGCATCGGGTCGTGCCAGCGCATCGGTCGCGGCGGCGGTGGCGCAGGCGGTGCGGATCGCGGTTACCGCTTCGGCATCGGCGATAGCTTCGATCTCCGCAGTGTCGGCGGCATAGGCGACCACGACCCCGCGATGTCGCGAGCGGCCAGGACGGGCGGGGTCCTCGGCGACGCTGACCAGTTTGGCGCCGAAGCTGCCGATCGCCGCCAGGTCGCCCGGCATCACGCCGAACATCGTCCGCTCGTCGATTCGCACGATCTGGCGCAGCGGCTGCGCCTTGCCAGTTTCCGACAGGCTCCGCATCGCCCGGCGAACCGCGGCGGTGCAGCCCGGATAGTCGAGCAGCCTTTCGACCCGCTCCGCGTCATAATAGGCGATAGTCATGATGCCCCTTTTCGCTCAGTGGACCTGCTCGCGGATATCCCCTCCGATCGCCCTGGCCGTCGTGGCGAAGGGATAGCCCGTATGGCCGCCATCATAATAGCGCCGTTCACGCGGGTCGGGGCACAGCCGATCGGCTAACGGGCAATGGGGCCGCGCCATCGTCGTCCGGGTGTCGCAGATGCCGTTCGGATCGGCAGGACAGCGCCCGCGGCTGACCTACCGACATGGAGACGTTGCCATCCGGCGATCGGCCCAGCGATCGCGAAACGATCATGCGTTGATTCGTGCTGCATGCTGCGTCGCTGCATGGAAATTTTTCGATGGTGGCGGGCTCGCGTGTGGGTCGGGCCGTGGCTTCAGGGAGAATATTAGCTGCTGATCGCAGCCTGTCAGGCAAATTATGTTGCACTCGTCCCGCCTCCCTCGTCACATGTCGGTACGAGGGAGGGGGGCCATGACCGACGCGCTGACGCCGATCGACATCCAGATACTGGAGGAGGTGCAGAAGGACGCCGCGCTGTCGACGACCGAGCTGGCCGAGCGGGTGGGGCTGTCGCAATCGCCCTGCTGGCGCCGTCTCCAGCGGTTGCGCGAGGAAGGCTATATCGTCGGCCAGGTCATGGTGCTCGACCGGAAGAAATTCGGCGAGAGCTTCTATATCTTCGCAACTCTCAAGATGGCATCGCTGAGCGACGATGAGTGTGCCGAGTTCAACCGCAGGATCGAGACCACGCCCGAGATCATGGAGTGCCATACGATCTTCGGCGAGCGCGACGTGCTCCTCAAGATCATCGCGGAGTCGCTCGACTGGTATCAGACGTTCATCTTTCGGGTGATCCTGAAGCTGCCCGGCGTGCAGGACGTCCAGTCGACCGTGACGCTGTCGGAGATCAAGCAGACCACGGCGATCCCGGTTCGCCGGGCCCGCCTCTGACCCGCGCAGAAGCGACGAATTCCATTTTACATCGGTAGGGCTGCCGGGCCATGGGGACGCATTCCTCCCCTTCGGGACTACATCCTGTCATGCCATCGCCGACCCAGATCGAACGGACCCGTGTCGCCTACCTCTTTGGAAACGACGCGCAGAGCGGCATTGTCCGCAAGTCCGGCGGCGACATCGTCAACCGGGGCAGCACCGACCTCTGGCGGCTGCGATCCAACCCCGCCGATTTCGTGCGCCTCCACATACCGGGCAATTTCAACCGCGCCAGGGTACGGCCGCGGCTCGACAATGTCGCGACGATCCTCAACCTCGTCACCGATCCCGAACTCAATCCCAAGGTGCTCGAGGCGGCGGACCGCTTCCTGCGCGGCTTCCCCGGCCGGATCATCAATACGCCGGCCGCGGTGCTGGCAAGCGGACGCGACCGGGTCAGCCGATTGCTCGCCGGCATCGAGGGCCTGATCGTGCCGCCCGTCGCCCGCTTCAAGGGGCGACCGCACCTTGCTCAGGCGGCGATCGAGCGAGCCGGCGTCACCTTCCCCGCGATCCTGCGTCTCCCCGGCAGCCACAATGGCGAAGTCGTCGGGCTGATGTCCGGGCCCGAGGAGATGGAAAGACAGTTGGATCCGGCAAAGACCTATCTGCTGACCAGCTTTATCGATGCGCGTGGCGGCGAGCCGCTCTACAACAAGCTCCGGCTTTACTGGTTTGGTCCGGAGCCGCTGATGCGCCACCGGCTGGTATCCGACCGATGGAACGTCCACGGGCCCGACCGCGAGCGCTTCATGCCCAGCCAGCCGCAGTGGATCGAAACGGAGCGGGACCTGCTGGCCCGGGGCATAGAGGGCCTGCCCGAACCGGCGCGGTCGGCGATGCGCGCGATCCGGGTACGGATGCCGCTCGATTATTTCGGCATCGACTTCGCACTGCTGCCCGACGGCCGGGCGCTGCTGTTCGAGGCGAATGCGACGATGAATTTCTACCCGCTGTCGACCAATCCGCTGTTCGATTATACCGGCCTCCCGGTCGAGGCTGCGGCCCGCCCGCTGTTCGATCGGCTGATCGCGGCGGACGGGCGCTAGGGCGGCGCAAGGCCCGATCACCGGATCGCCCCTTCCGGTTAGGACTCCAAGCGTGGGGAAGCCGCTCGCGGCTTCCTATTTGAGCGACAGGATATAGTCGGCGATCTTGGCGGCCGAATCCGGGTTCTTGAGACCGCCGAACGGCATGCGGTTGCCCGGCACCGTCTTCTGCGGCTCCTGGATGAAGGCGATCAGGTTGGCGCGGGTCCACTTGATCGGCGACTTCTTCATCGCCGGCGAGAAGTTGAAGCCGGGAACCTCGCCGGCCTTGGTGTTGGCGATACCGAACAGGTTGGGGCCGATACCGTTGGGCGCACCCTTGTCCACCTTGTGGCAGGCGCCGCACACGCCGAAGGCCGGCGGCTTGGGCAGCGGTGCGGCCAACGCGGGCGCCCCCAGCGAAGCGGCGGCAATCGAAACAAGTGCAAGGCGCTTGAACATTGAAAACCCTTTCCAGCCCGGGCGGCCGCCATGGCCGCTCGCGGCGTCGCACCGTCTATTGCGGGCGTCAGCCTGTCGCAAGGCTGAACGGCGATCCCGCGGTCCGGCCTCGCCGCCTTAACTCCGATTGATTTGATCGCGTTTTTATAGCTAGATGGAATCGGAACGGGCCTGATGGGGCAGGTTTCGTCGGTGGCGGCAGCTATTCGTACCCGATGAGCATTTGCCGGTCTGACCATGACGTCGAAGGGGGTCGCTTTGTGATCAGATCAGAACTGGTACAGTTGCTGTCGCAGGACAATCCTGACCTTTCTCCCAAAGAAGTGGAGAAGATCGTGGCAACGCTTTTCGACGCGATTACCAAGCGCCTGGCGGAAGGCGGTCGCGTCGAGCTTCGCGGTTTCGGTGCCTTCTCTACGCGGGCACGGAGCGCCCGTATCGGGCGCAATCCCAGGACTGGCGATACGGTGCCCGTGTCGGCCAAGCGCGTTCCCTATTTCAAGCCTGGAAAGGAAATGCGGGCCCGCCTGAACGTCTGAACGGGCGGCCGGGCCGATTCGCGCTTGGCGTGCCCGGCGGGGCTGGTTATGCACCGCGGCTGTGGCGCTGCGGGCGTGGCGAAACTGGTAGACGCAACGGACTTGAACATATGTCGAGTGCCCGTCGGGAAACCGATGGTGCAGAACTGCTCAAATTCGGGGAAGCCTGTTTCCTGGTGATCCCGAGCCAAGCCGCCGGCCTTCCGGCCAGCGGAAGGTGTAGAGACTAGACGGGCAGCGCCTACGTCCGCCCTCCTTTTGAAGGTGACGGATAAGGCGAAGGGATAGTCCAGACCACGAACGGTACCGGCCCAACTGGCGCGGACCGGCGGCGAAAGCCGAAGTGGTACGAAAATCCGTAAGGTCGCGAGACCTGTGGGGGTTCGATTCCCCCCGCCCGCACCACCCCCGCCTGGGATCCGCCTCTTCGACCTTGGTCGATCATCGGCAATTGTTAGCATGTGCAAAGTCGCGATTTGCATGGGCTTTTTCTATTTCGTCCGTCGGGCTTTTGGGGCAATTGTCACGAGAGCCCAGGCGCCAGCTCGCCCGATTGGAGCCTCCGAGGCGGGAAGCGATGGGGGCGGTGATGCGTAAAGGGGACATGGTGAAGGCGATCGTATCGATCATGGCTGGGGCGTTGCTCGGTGTCGTGCCGACATTGGTCGCTGCTCAGCAGCAGCCGGCCGCCACGCCCGCGGCATCCGCGGCGGCGCCGCTCAAGCCCTATCGGATCAATCCGGGCGACGAGATCGAGATCTACGTGTGGGGCGACGAGCGGCTCCAGCGCGTGCTCAAGGTGTTGCCCGACGGCAGCGTCTCCTTTCCTCTGGTCGGCAGGATCGACGCTCTCAACAAGCTGCCGACCGATCTCGAAGGGGTGATCGCGGCCGGGCTGGCCGACCAGTATCGCAACACCGTCCCGCGGGTGACCGTGTCGGTCAAGAATCCGAGCGGTCTCAGCTTCTCGGTCGCCGGCAAGGTGCGCGCGCCGGGAGCGTTCACGCCGGGTCATTATGTCAATGTGCTGGAGGCGATCAGCGTCGCCGGCGGGCCGACCGAGTTCGCCGACCTCAGTCGGGTGAAGATCTATCGCAAGCAAGGCTCCCAGATCCAGGTGATCGACGTCCGGCTCGATACCGCGATGAAAGGCTCGCCATCGGCCGCCGACCTGCGCGGTGCGATTGTCGAGTTGCAGAGCGGCGACACCGTGGTGGTGCCATGAACGACGGGGGGCATCGGGGGATGCGTTGGTCCATGGCGATCCTGGCGGGCGCCGCCGCCGCCGTTGTCGCGGGTGCGCCCGCGCGCTCGGCGACGACGCGCTTCACGCTCGAGACCGACTATCGGCTGGGCTATGACACCAATCCCTTCCTGTCGGCCGGAGGCGACCTGTCGGCCACCTATATCGAGACCAGCATCGCTCCGAAGCTGGTCCGGCAATCGGAAAAGGGACAGATAGCCTTGTCGGGTCATTTCGACAGGACGGGCTATCTCGAAAATTATGGCAAGGCCGACAGCTATGGCGGCGAGCTGGAGATGCAGCAGCGCCTCTCGCCCAAGCTGAGCGCCTTCGCGGCGCTGCGCTACGACAGCTCGATCATCGGCCAGGGAAGCGATAACGTCACCGGCGACCCCATCGACAATCCGGACGTCAACCTGATCGGCCTGCGCCGCCGCGCCGATATCTTCAGCGCCAGCGGCGGGTTCGAATATCAGGTCGGCCCGAAGGATTCGATCTCGGTCGACGGTGGCTATACCGCGACCCGATACCGCAACGGGCCACCGGGCAATGATTCGGACAATTATGGCGGACGCGTCGGCTGGAAACGCGCGATCAGCGCGCGGTCGAAGATCGGTATCAGCGGGTCGATCTACAAGATCGAATATGACACGCCGGGCCTCAGCACGTTGATCATGCAGCCATCGGTGACCTTCTCGTCGCAGTTGAGCCCGACCTGGACGATCGACGCATCGCTGGGCGTGTCGTTCAGCGATCTGTCGCTGCCCTTCACTGTGCCGGGCGCGCCCCGCAGTGCCTCCACCACCGGCCTGTCGGGTTCGCTCCAGCTCTGCCACGATGGCGCCAGGGACCATTTCTGCTTCTTCGGGGACCGGTCGGTCAGCGCTTCGGGAGCGGGCGGCACGGTCGAGCAGACCCAGCTCGGCGTCAACTACCGCCGCCAGCTGACCGAACGCGTCGGCGCCAGCTGGACTGGCAGCTATGTGCGCAGCAAGTCGCAGGCGGGGCTGCTCGGCGGCACGCGGCAGTTCGTCACCGGCATCGCCGGCGTCGACTGGCAGCTGTTCCGCAGCCTCACCGTCGGCGCCCAGGGCCGCTATCGCGACGTCTATGGCCAGGGCGTGCCGATCAAGGCCGATATCGGCGGAGAAATCTTCGCCCGGCTGAAGCTTACGGCCCGCTGATGAGCGATCCGGTCGATCCGATCGGCGACGTCGAGCTTGCGGACGGCTTGCTGGCCTATCTGCCGCAGATCCTTGTCCAGCGTCGCTGGCTCGTGCTGATCCCGTTCATCGTCTGTGCGGGGACGGGCATCGGCCTCGCCTACGGCCTGCCGGCCCATTACCAGTCATCGGCCACCGTCATCGTCGAATCGAAGGAGCTGCCCGAGGCGATCGCCGCCACGACGGTCAACGACCTGATCGATCAGCGGATCGCCCGCATCAAGCAGCAGATATTGAGCCGGCCCGGCCTGATCGAGCTGATCCAGCAGAACGACCTCTATCTGTCGCAGCGCCGTTCCAAGTCGCTCTCCTCGATCATCGACATGATGCGCGACGCGACGGCGATCACGCCGGTGACGGCCGGCATCGACAAGCTCGCCGAGCGGCGCGGTACGTCGAACACCATCGCCTTCTCGGTCGCCTTCACCTACTCCGACCCGGCGAAGGCCCAGGCGGTGACGCAGCAGTTCACCGAAAGGCTGCTCAAGCTCGACAGCACGCAGATTTCAGCGCAGGCAGATGCGACGGTCGGCTTCCTCCGCGACCAGGCCGGTCAGATCCAGGGCCAGATCAGCGAGATCGAAGGCAAGATCGCGGAGATCAAGTCGCGCAACGGGCTGGCGCTGTCGCGGATCGGCGGCTTCATCCCGTCGACCTCGAACTACGACGTCCAGATATCCCAGCTCCAGCGCGAGAATAGCGAACTGCAGGCGCGCCTCAACAGCGGGAGTACCAATGCGGACGAGCGGGTATCGCAGGCGGAGGCGGGGCTCGCCGCGGCCCAGGCACTCTATTCGGACAACCATCCCGACGTTATCGCCGCGCGACAGCGGCTGACCGAGGCGCGCGCGGCGGCCAAGGCGAATACCGGCCCGCGCAACAATCCCGCGGTAAGCGCGCAGATCGCCGCCAACAACCGCACCATTGCCTCGCTCAGCAGCGCCAAGGCGGCCGACATGTCACGCGCCAGCGCCGCCGTCTCCGCGCAGAGCGCGGCGCCCGTGATCGAGGAGAGCATTCGCCAGCTCGAGGCCAAGGCGGATGGGCTGAGGTCGAATTACGACCGCATCTCGGCCAATCTGCTCGCGGCCGAGGCAGCGCAGAAGATGGCCGCCGAACAGCGCGGCGAGCGGCTGGTGCTGGTCGATCCGCCGACCCTGCCCGACGAACCTAATTCCCCCAATCGCGGATTGCTGATCATCGGCGGCTTCGCGGTCGGCATCACCATCGGTCTCGCCCTGGCGTTGCTCGTCGAACTGCTGCGCAGGCCGGTTCGCGGGGCCGCGGCGCTGCAGTCGCTGCTCGGGGTTGGCCCGCTGGTGGTGATCCCGACCCTCAAGTCGAAGCAGCGCGGCAAGGGCCGTCGGCGCAAGGGCGGCTTCCTGTGGCGGCGCCGGGCGGTGCGGACATGAGCTATGTCCCGCCCGAACCGGTCGAGCCCGCCGCGCCCGCACCGGGTGAGGTAGACCGTGCCACCGGCTTCGAGAAGCTGCGCGAGACGGGAATTTACGGCTTCGACAGCCGCGACGTGCGCTCGCGCCCCTTCACCCTGCTGCGTGCCCAGATACTGCGGATCGCGCGAGCGCGCGGCTGGCGGATCATCGGCATCACTTCGCCGACGCCGAAGGTCGGCAAGAGCTTCGTGGCATCCAATCTCGCCGCGGCGCTCGCCCGGACGCCCGACCTCCACACCTATCTGTTCGACTTCGACCTGCGCCGTTCGACGATCGCCGGCAATTTCGGGCTGAAGGGCGACGTCGGCGTCTCGCACTATCTCGACGGGACGATCAACGACTTGCGGCAGGTGGCGCGAACCATTCCCGGCGAGCAGCTCACCATCTTCCCCAGTTATCGCAACGCCGCCGCCTCGGACGAGCTGATGGCGTCGACCCGGATGGATTCGCTGATCGCGGCGATGCGCCAGCTGCCGGAGAACAGCCTGTGTCTGTGCGATCTGCCGCCGGTCTTCGCGAATGACGATGCGGTCATCGTCAGTCAGAAGATCGATGCCTATCTGATGATCGTCGAGGACGGCGTCACCACGCGCAAGCAGATCCGCGACAGCTTCCGGCTGCTCACGCCTGCGCCGTGCATCGGCACGGTCCTCAATCGCTACAATGCCGGCTTCGCCGCGGACGACTATGGTTATGGCTATGGCCAGGCCAAGCGCTATGGCGGCTATTACAACGACTGATCCGCGACCTCACGCGCGGATCATGGGCGGGAGGGCGGTAATGAAGGCAGTGGGTCGGGTCTGGACGCTGGCGGTGCTCGCCGGAGCCGCCGGTATCGCGATCGCAGCGGCGCCCGAGGCGACGACGTTCCTCGATCCCGGCTATCTCAACCTCGCCGATGTCATCCCGCCAGCGCCGATCCCGGAGGAGGCACGTGGAGTTGCGGACCGCGAGGTCTTCAAGCTCACCCGTGCCCTTAAGGGTACGCCGCGCTGGGAGATGGCGGTGGCGGACGTGCGCGGGGACACGGCGTCGATGATGCGGGGCTTCGCCTGTGCGACCCGGATCGCGATGACGCCAACCAACGCGCCACGGACGGCGGCGCTGCTCGAGCAGGCGTCGCGCGATGCCCGTCGCGGGACCAATACCCTCAAGGCCTTCTACAAGAAGAAGCGGCCTTTCCTGATCGATTCGGGAGAAACCTGCGAGCCCCAGACCGACGAGCTTGCGCAGAGCTACGACTACCCCTCGGGGCATGCGACGCGGGGCTGGACCTGGGGCCTCGTCCTGGCCGAGGTGCTGCACGAACGTGCCGGACCCATCCTGGCCCGCGCCCGCGCCTATGGCGACAGCCGGATCGTCTGCGGGGTCCACAATATGAGCGCAGTGGAGGCAGGCCGGATGGTGGCGTCCTCGACGCTCGCGGTGGTGCGTACCGAGCGGGCCTATATCGACATGGCGGCGGCGGCCCGCGCCGAGCTGGCCACCCTTCCGAAGCTCAACGATGCCGCGTCTGCGCAGGCCTGCTCGGCTGAGGACCTGCTCGTCACCCAACCCATTTTCCGCTGATTTTCAACGAACCCAAGCAACGAAAAAGGCCGTGCCCGGTGGGGCACGGCCTTTCGAATCGCTATGGCGGCCGCCAGAGCGGCCACCCGCCGGATCAGAGCGCGTTCGAAGCGTTGTCCGCCGGAGCAGCCGCGTTCGAATCCGCCAGAGCGGCGTTGGTGTCGGCCATCGCATCAGCAGCGTTGTCGACAACAACGGTGTTGTTCTCGGCGGGGGCTTCAGCCTTGGGCTTGCAAGCCGCGACGGTCAGCGAAGCAGCGGCGATAAGCGAAAGGGCAACGATCTTCTTCATGATCGAATTCTCCGGAAGTGAATTAAAAAAGAGAGTGGCTCGAACGATTCCAATCACGTTCAGGCTTGTTTCCCCCCGAAACAGGCTCGGACTTCTTACAGTTTTGCGCAGTGCGATGCAATGTCTCTTGTTCCGGTAGTTAATTCGGCTGTTTGGGTTGCTCGGAAGTGACGGGAAGCGCGAGCTCCCCGGCCGTTTCGGAGCCGTCCTGAGGGGAGGGCGCTGCGCCAGGCTGATCGGGGAACGGAGCCGTATCAGTTCCCGGAATTCCTGCATCCGCGTCGGCTGCGCCGAGGCCGTCGTCGGCGATCGGATTCGCCGCCGCGTCGGCCGCGGCGGCCGCTTCCGCCGATGCGTCGTCACCATCCTGGTTGAGAATTTCGGCCCGCCGGCGCTGCAGAAAAGCCGACCGCGCCGCGGCATAGGGGTCGAGCGCGGACTCCAGGAAGCTGTCGGCGCCGGTCGCGATCAGCCCGTCGCGGATGCTGATGATCTCCAGTGCGGTCATGCCGGTGGGCAGGCCCTTGGGCAGGCCGCATTCGCGCAGGCAAACCCGATAGGGGTCGGCGAGCTGGGACATGCCGGTGCCTACGCCGTCGCGCAGCGTCGACGGGCCGAGCAGGGGCAGGACCAGATAGGGGCCGCCATTGGCGCCCCAGGCCGCGAGCGTCTGGCCGAAATCCTCCGCCGCCGGGCGCACGCCCATGCGGGTCGCCTGGTCGAACAGGCCGCCAATGCCGACCGTGGTGTTGATCAGGAACCGCCCGAGGTTGCGAACCGCCCGGTCGCCCTTGCCCTGCAGCACGTTGTTGATGAAGGAGAAGGGCTCCCCGACATTGGCGAAGAAGTTGCGGACGCCGTCGCGCGCCGGCCGGGGGGTGACCGCCCGGTAGACCTGGGTGACCGGCTTGACCACGACCTTGTCGGCGCCGCGGTTGACCGCCCAGACCGCGCGGTTGAAGCCTTCCAGCGGATCCTTCTCGGCCAGCCGGTCGGTCCCCACCCGCGTCGTGGTGCACGCCGACAGGGTCAGGCCGAGCGCAACGACGCCGATCATCCTGGCCAGGGCTGGCCGCGAAGCATGCATTGTCGATGTCCCCTTTTGGGCTGATGGAGCCGGCAACCTCTACTCCTGAAACAAGGCGCGGTTCCGCGCCGCAACCGAATGCCCCGCATGGCTGGCCCGGGCAAGCGCCTTGACCACATATAAAGATTTCTTTATGTCTGTATATATGCCTTCCGAAGCGCTCGCCATCTTCCGTGCCCTGGCCGATCCGACGCGACTGCGCATCTTCCATCTGCTGCGTGCGATGGAATTGTCGATCGGTGAGCTGGCCCAGGTGCTGGGGCAGAGCCAGCCGCGCGTCTCGCGCCATGTGAAGATCCTCACCGATGCCGGACTCGCCGAGCGGCGCAAGGAGGGGAGCTGGGTGTTCCTTGGCCTCGGCAGGGACGAGTGCGTCGCGCCGCTGTTCGCGGCGATGGACGACTGGGGTCGCGACGGCGATGACGCCTGGGTGGTCGCCGACCGGGCCCGGCTCGCCGCCGTTCGGGCCGATCGCGCCGCCGCCGCCGCCCGCTATTTCGCCGAGCATGCCGAGGAATGGGACGCGATCCGATCGCTCCATGTCCCTGAGAGCGCGGTCGAGCAGCGTATCCTTGCGATGCTGTCGGATGGTCCGATCGGCCGGATGGTGGATATCGGCACCGGCACCGGCCGGATGATCGAGCTGGTCGGCGGACGGGCGAGCTCCGCGCTGGGCATCGACCGCAGCCCCGAGATGCTTCGCCTCGCCCGGGTCAAGATCGCCGAGGCTGGCCTCGACCATGCCGAGCTCCGCCAGGGCGACATGTATGCGCTGCCGCTGGGCGACGGTTCAGCCGATCTCGTCATCCTCCATCAGGTGCTCCATTTCGCGCAGCATCCGGCGGCGGCGATCGCGGAGGCTGCACGACTGCTGGGCGCGGGCGGGCGGTTGCTGATCGTCGACTTCGCCAGCCATGAGCTGGAGGATCTGCGCACCCGCGACGCCCATGTCCGGCTCGGCTTCGCCGACCATCAGATCGATGGCTGGTTTCAGGCGGCGGGGCTGGGGTTCGATCGCGTCGAGGAACTCGTCGGCGACGCGCTGACGGTCAAATTATGGTTGGGCGTGCGCGGCCAGCGCGCGCAATTGAAGGCGGTATCATGACAAGCGTTCCCCTGAGCCAGCTCGAAGAAGCGCGCCGCGCTCTCGACACCCCGCTGTTCGCCGACCTGGCGGGCGATGCCGCGGTGTCGTTCGAATTCTTCCCGCCCAAGACCGAGAAGATGGAAGAGACGCTGTGGGGCGCGATCCAGACGCTCAGCCCCCTGCGGCCGCGCTTCGTTTCGGTCACCTATGGCGCGGGCGGCTCGACCCGCGAGCGGACCCATCATACCGTCGCCCGCATCGCCGGGGAGACGGCGATCCCGGCCGCCGCCCACCTGACCTGCGTCGAGGCGAGCAAGGCCGAGATCGAGGAGATCGCCCGCGAATATTGGGCGGCCGGCGTCCGCCACGTCGTCGCGCTGCGCGGCGATCCGCCGATTGAGGGCGCCCGGTTCAGCCCCCATCCGGACGGTTATCGCAATGCGGCCGAGCTGGTCGCGGGGCTGAAGACGATCCATCCGTTCGAAATCTCGGTCGCGGCCTACCCCGAATGCCATCCCGAGGCAGCAAGCTTCGACAGCGACGTCGCCAATCTGAAGGCGAAGTTCGACGCCGGCGCGACCCGCGCGATCACCCAGTTCTTCTTCTCGCCCGAGGCCTATTTCCGCTTCTGCGACAAGGCGCGCGCAGCGGGGATAGAGGGCGAGATCGTCCCCGGCATCCTGCCGGTGTCGAACGTCGCCCAGACCCGCAAGTTCGCCGGACTGTGCGGCGCCGCGATCCCGGCCTGGATGGACCGGCTGTTCGAGGGTCTGGACGACCATCCTGCCGCCCGTCAGCTCGTCGCCGCGACCGTCGCCGCCGAGATGTGCCGTCGTCTCTATGCCGGCGGAGTCCGCCAGTTCCATTTCTACACGCTCAACCGCGCCGAGCTGTCCTACGCGATCTGCCACCTGCTGGGGCTGCGCGCCAAGACCGACCGGCTGGAGAATGCCGCATGACCCTCCGCCACAGTGAAGCCGCCGCCGTCTTCCGCGACCAGGCGAAGCAGCGAATCCTGCTGACCGACGGCGCGTTCGGCACGATGATCCAGAGCTACAGGCTGGAGGAGGCCGACTATCGCGGCGGCTATGACCTGCCGTGCGACCAGAAGGGCAACAACGACCTGCTGGTGCTCACCCGGCCCGACGTGATCGACGCGATCACGCGCCAATATCTGGATGCCGGGTCGGATATCGTGTCGACCAACACGTTCAACGCCAACATCATCAGCCAGGAGGATTATGACGCGGTCCACCTGGTCCGCGAGATCAACCTCGCCGCGGCGCGCATCGCCCGCAAGGCGGCCGACGACTATGCGGCGAAGGATGGGCGCCCGCGCTTCGTCGCCGGCGCGATCGGCCCGACCAACAAGACGCTGTCGCTGTCGCCCGACGTCAACGATCCCGGCTATCGTGCGGTTGACTTCGACACGATGCGCGACGTCTACCAGGACCAGACGGCGGCGCTGCTCGACGGCGGCTGCGACTTCATCCTGATCGAGACGATCTTCGACACGCTCAACGCCAAGGCCGCGATCATGGCCGTGCTCGACGAGCAGGCGAAGCGCGGGGTCGAGGTACCGATGATGATCTCGATGACGATCACCGACATGTCGGGCCGCAATCTGTCGGGCCATTCGGTCGAGGCCTTCTGGCACGCGGTGCGCCACGCCCATCCGCTGACGATCGGCCTCAACTGCGCCTTCGGGGCTGACCTGCTGCGCCCGCACGTCCAGGTGCTGTCGGGCCTCGCCGACGCGCTGGTGATGATCTACCCGAACGCCGGCCTGCCGAACGACCTCGGCCAGTATGACGAGCAGCCGGCGACCACCGGCGGCTTCATCCGTGAATGGGCCGAACAGGGATTGGTCAACGTCGTGGGCGGCTGCTGCGGATCGACCCCCGCGCACATCGCGGCGATGGCGGGCGCGGTGGCGGGCAAGCCTGCGCGTAAGCTGCCCGCCCATGATCACCGAACCCGTCTTGCCGGTCTCGACCCGATGACGATGGCGGCCTGACGGCGCCGGAACCCCAAACCGGTTCGTGTCGGGTCCCGCCGATGCCTCCGGGAACCAACGTCCCTCTTTTGCCGGGACGAACGGAAGATTGAAGACAAGACGATGACCACCGCCTCCACCGCCCAGTTCGTCAATATCGGCGAGCGCACCAACGTGACCGGATCGGCCGCCTTCAAGAAGCTGATCATGGGGGGGGACTACACCAGGGCGGTCGAGGTCGCGCGCCAGCAGGTCGAGAACGGCGCCCAGATCGTCGACGTCAACATGGACGAAGGCCTGCTCGACGCCGAGCTGGCGATGACGACCTTCCTCAAGCTGATCGCGGCGGAGCCGGACATCGCGCGGGTGCCGGTGATGATCGACAGCTCGAAATGGTCGGTGATCGAAGCGGGCCTGAAGTGCGTATCCGGCAAGCCGATCGTCAACTCGATCAGCATGAAGGAGGGCGAGGAGGCTTTCCTGGCGCAGGCGCGCAAGTGCCGCGCCTATGGCGCCGCGGTCGTGGTGATGGCGTTCGACGAGGTCGGGCAGGCCGACACCAGGCAGCGCAAGGTCGAGATTTGCGAGCGGGCCTATAAGCTGCTGGTCGGCGACGGCTTCCCGCCCGAGGACATCATCTTCGACCCGAATATCTTCGCTGTCGCGACCGGGATCGACGAGCATCGCCGCTATGCGATCGACTTCATCGAGGCGACCGCCGAGATCAAGAAGCGCTGTCCGCACTGCCATATCTCAGGCGGCGTATCGAACCTCAGCTTCTCCTTCCGCGGCAACGAGCCCGTGCGCCGGGCGATGCACAGCGTGTTCCTCTATCATGCCATCCAGGCGGGGATGGACATGGGCATCGTCAATGCCGGCCAGCTCGACGTCTACGATGCGATCGACCCTGTGCTGCGCGAGGCGTGCGAGGATGTCATCTGGGACCGGCGGGAGGATGCGACCGAACGACTGATCGAACTCGCCGAAAGCTACAAGGGCAAGGATGCCGCGGCCGAGAAGGCGGCAGAGGAATGGCGCGGCTGGGACGTTGCAAAACGGCTCGAACATGCGCTGGTCAAGGGCATCGACGCGCATGTCGTCGACGATACCGAGGAGGCGCGCCAGCATTTCGCCCGGCCGATCGAGGTGATCGAAGGGCCGCTGATGGACGGGATGAATGTCGTCGGCGACCTGTTCGGATCGGGCAAGATGTTCCTGCCGCAGGTGGTGAAGTCGGCCCGGGTGATGAAGAAGGCGGTCGCCTATCTGCTGCCCTTCATCGAGGCGGAGAAGGTGGCGGGCCAGCGGTCCAAGGGCCGGATCGTCATGGCGACGGTCAAGGGCGACGTCCACGACATCGGCAAGAACATCGTCGGCGTGGTGCTCCAGTGCAACGGCTATGAGGTGATCGACCTCGGCGTGATGGTGCCGTGGACCGAGATCCTCAAGGCCGCCAACGAGAACGACGCCGACATCATCGGCCTGTCGGGGCTGATCACCCCCTCGCTCGACGAGATGGTGACCGTCGCGAGCGAGATGGACCGCGCGAAGATGCAGCTTCCGCTGCTGATCGGCGGTGCCACCACATCGAAGGTGCACACCGCGCTGCGGATCGCGCCCGCCTATACCGNGGCCGGTCATCCACGTCCTCGATGCCAGCCGTGCGGTCGGTGTCGCATCCACCCTGTTGTCGGATACGCAGCGCGATGATTTCGTCACGAAGACCGCCGCCGATTACGACGCGGTGCGCAAGGCGCGCGAGGGCAAGGGGCAGAACGAGCTGGCGACGATCGAGGAGGCGCGTGCCAACGCTTTCGTCGCCGATTTCGCGCTCAAGCCCGGCGCTCCGAAGCAGCCCGGCATCCATGTCTTCACCGACTGGCCGCTCGACGATCTTCGCGAGATCATCGACTGGACACCGTTCTTCCGCGCCTGGGAACTTGCCGGCAACTATCCGGCGATCCTCGACGACGCGGTGGTGGGGGAGAGCGCGCGCAGCCTGTTCGCCGATGCGCAGAAGATGCTCGACCAGATCATCGCCGAGAAATGGCTGACCGCGAAGGGCGTCGCGGCGCTGTGGCCGGCCCATGCCGAGGGCGACGACGTCATCGTCGAGGCGGAGGGCGGCGAGGTCCGCCTGCCTTTCCTTCGCCAGCAGATCAGGAAGCGCGAGGGGCGGGCGAACATGTGCCTGGCCGACTTCGTCGCGCCGGTGGACGACTGGCTGGGCGGCTTCGCGGTCGGCATCCACGGCATCGAGCCGCACATCGCCCGGTTCAAGGCCGATCATGACGACTATCGCGACATCCTGCTCAAGGCGCTCGCCGACCGTCTCGCCGAGGCCTTCGCCGAGCGGCTCCACCTCCACGTCCGCACTACCTTGTGGGGCTATGCCGAGGGCGAGCAACTCACCAACGAGGCGCTGATCAAGGAGCAGTATCGCGGTATCCGGCCGGCGCCTGGCTATCCGGCGTGCCCCGACCATAGCCAGAAGCCGATCCTGTTCGACCTGTTGAAGGCTGGGGAGGTGACCGGCATCACGCTGACCGAAAGTTTCGCGATGCTGCCGACAGCGGCGGTGTCGGGATTTTATTTCGGGCATCCCGAGGCGAGCTATTTTGGTGTCGCGCGGATCGGCCGTGATCAGCTTGAGGACTATGCCGCGCGCCGCGGGATCGACCTCGCCACGGCGGAGCGCTGGCTGCGGCCGAACCTCGATTAGGAAAGCCCCGGATTGCCGTGATGCCGAACTTGCTTCAGCATCCGCCGCGCCATGAGCCTGGACGGTGTGGATGAGGGGGGGGATGCTGAAACGAGCCCGGCACGAAGATAGGGATTTCGTCAGCATTCCGCGCTTATGTAGGCGGATGCGTTTCGCTGTCCCGTTCCTGATGGCCCTGGCGTCTCCGCTCGCGGCCGCGCCGTTCACCGTCGAGGAAACAGGCGAGCGTTTCGCGACCCTCGCCGGGGCGGTGGCGGCGGTCGGAGATCGTACCGCGACGATCCGCATCGCCCCGGGCCGCTACGGCGATTGTGTCGTCCAGACGGCGGGGCGGATCACCTACCGCGCCGAGCGACCCCTGACCGCGATCTTCGACGGCGGGATCTGCGAGGGCAAGGCGGTGCTGGTGCTGCGCGGGCGCGGCGCCGCGGTCGACGGGCTGGTGTTCCGCAACCTGCGCGTCCCCGACGGCAATGGCGCCGGCATCCGCATCGAGCGCGGGCCGCTGTCCGTTGCCAACAGCATCTTTCGCGATTCGGAGCAGGGCATCCTCGGCGGCGGCGACGATCCCGCCAGCGACATCGTCATAGACCGGTCGACCTTCATCGGCCTCGGCCGCTGCGACCGGGGCCTCTCCTGTGCGCATTCCGTCTATCTCAGCGCCTTCCGCTCGGTGACGGTTCGCCGCAGCCGGTTCGAGCAGGGGCGCGGCGGTCATTATGTGAAGAGCCGCTCGCCGCGCATCCTGGTCGCCGATTGCAGCTTCGACGACAGCCAGGGGCGCGCTACCAACTATATGATCGATCTGCCCGAGGGCGCGATCGGGCGGATCGAGCGCAACATCTTCGTTCAGGGCGCCGACAAGGACAACCATGCCGCGCTGATCGCAATCGCGGCCGAAAGCCGGCGCAATCCCTCGGCCGGGCTGGCAGTGGTGGGCAACCGCGCGCAGCAGGTTCCGGCCACTGCCTGGCCGACCAGCCTGGTCGCCGACTGGAGCGAATCGCCAAAGATCGTCGAGGGCAATCTGCTGGGCCGGCGGATCGATCCCTATCTGGCGGTCAAGCCGGAGACGCCGTCCTTCACCACGCGGGTGAAGCGTCGGCTGCGCGCCTATGCGGTCCGCTTCAAGGGGGGGCTGGGCGGCTGACGGTCACTGAACGGGGCAGTTGCCGCCGAGGTCGAGGCAGCGGCCGTCGACCGGTACCGGCGGCTTGATCCCCGCCACCGCCGCCAGCGTCGGCGCGATGTCGGCGACCTGCGCCGGCTGGTCGCGCGACGCAGCGGGCGCACCGGGCCACCAGAACAGGATCGGCACCTGCCGGTCGTAATTCCACGGCGTGCCGTGGCCGGCGACGCTGTCGCCCGGCTTGGTCGGGATGCCGAAGCTGGTCCGCTCCGCGAAAACGGTCAGGATGTCGCCCGACCGCTCCGGATCGAAGCTCAGCCGCATCCGCTGCGGCAGGGTCAGCATCTCGGGCGGCGTGCCAGCGGGGACCGTCGCGGCCGCGATATCGGCCTGGGTGAAGGTCGAGACCACCTCGGGCTGCTGCTTGATCCAGGCGAGCGCGGCCATACGGATCCGCTCCGTCAGCGCGGCATCGTCGCCGGCCCGGATATAAAGCTGGTCGGCGTCCCCGACCAGGGGATCGTCACCTTCGCCGAGGCTCAGCTCGGCCCTCACCGCAGCGTTGAGCCGCTTGACGAAGCCGCGCCCGTCGAGCCGGCTCGCCTTGCCGTCATGCTCGTGCTGGCGCTCGGCGGCGTCGGTCGATCCATGGTCGGCGGTGAGCATTACGACGAACGGTACCTTCTGAGCCTGGGCAGCCTTGATCAGGCGGCCGATCGCCGCATCCAGCGCGGCCTGCTGCGCACACATCTCGGCGCCGCCATTGCCGAAGCGATGGCCGACATAGTCCGTCGCGGACAGGCTGACGGCCAGCACGTCGGTCGCCGGGCCGCGGCCCAGCTTCTCGCGTGCGATCAGTTGCGTCGCGAAATCGACGGTCAGCGAGTCGAACAGCGGCGAAGCGCGCAGCGCGGCCTGGAAGGCGCGGCTGTCGAGATAGTCGTCGCCCTTCATCGCCTCGATCTCGGCCTCGGGCGGAACCTCGCCCGAGATGTCGAGCTGCCCGAAGCGATGCGGCTTGCGCAGCGCGGCGCAGCGCTTCGGCAGGCTTGGCCACAGGGTCGGCCGCACCGTCCTCCACCTGCCCAGCAGCGGCGTGTTGAACGCGGCGGCTGGTTCGGTAACCGCAGGCGTTGCCGGGCCGGCGAAGGAGGAGGTGCCGAAGCCTTCGCCGTCGTTCCACCAATAGACGCCGTCAGCGGTCTTTCCCGCCATGGCGACCGCGGCGCGGTCCTTGCCCGACACGGCGAAGCTGCGCGCGCCAGGCTCGGCGGCCTTGATCCAGTCGCCCAGGGTCGTGACCCTGATGTTCTGCGGCCCGCGCGCCTTGGGATCGGATTGGCCTGGGACCGAAACGCAATAGACCGATTTGCCGGTCTTTCGATCGATCCAGCTATTGGCGACGATGCCGGTGCCGGTGGGGAACCGGCCGGTCAGGATCACGGCATGGCCCGGGCAGGTCTCGGTCGAGGCATGGCTGTGATAGGCGGCCGGATAGGCGATCCCGCGCGATAGCGTGGCGAGGCCGGCCCGATAGCTGGAGCGGTAGCGGTTGTAGACCTCGCTGGAGAACTGGTCGACGGAGATGGCGAGGATCAGCTTCGGCTTCGGCGGCGGCGCGGCCTGGGCGGCGGCGGGAGCAGCGAGCAAGGCGGCGGCGAGGAAAAATGTCTTCATGGTCATCCGGTGATTCGATCGGGTGGGCGGACCATCGCGTTGCCCGCGCTCCATGTCAGTTTGATGATGCGGGCACGCCCCCATGCGACGCCGTCCAGGCGCGCCTGCCGCCGATCCAGGTCTCCAGCGGCCGCGCGGCGCGAAGGTCGGCTATCCCGGCGGTGAAGATGTCGCGGTCGAGGATCAGGAAATCGGCCATGTGGCCGGGCGCCAGCGATCCGATGCGATCCTCCGCGAAGCCGGCATAGGCGGCAGTTGCCGTGAAGGCACGGAACGCCTCGACGAGGCTGACGATCTGCTGCGGCTGCCAGCCGCCGGGGGGCTGGCCCGCCGCATCCTGCCGGCTGACCGCCGCCGCGAGCGCGGGGAAGGGGTTGGGGCTCTCGACCGGCGTGTCCGAGCCGAAGGCGAGCGGCACCTTATTGTCGAGCATCGCCTTCCACGCATAGGCGCCGCCGAGCCGCGCAGGCCCCAGCCGCGCCTCCGCCATCAGCCGGTCCGACGTCTGGTGGACGGGCTGCATCGAGGCGACGATGCCGTTCCTGGCGAAGCGCGGCAGGTCGGCGGTATCGACGATCTGCGCATGTTCTATCCGCCAGCGGCGGTCGCCCTTGTAGGTGGCGGCAAGTTCCTCGACCGCGTCGAGCACCTGCGCGTTTGCGGCGTCGCCGATCGCGTGGACCGCGGTCTGGAAGCCGTCCATCGCGGCGCGACTCATCAGGTTGCGGAGCTTGGTGTCGTCGAGGAAGCTGAGGCCGGTCTGGCCGGGAGCGTCGGCATAGGGTGTCTTGAGCCACGCCCCGCGCGAGCCGAGCGCGCCGTCGTCGTAGAGTTTGACGCCGATCATGCGCAACCGGCCGTCATAGAGCCACGGCGTTGGTCCGGTACCCGCGACGGAGAGCAGCGTCGGTATGCCCCCGGCATAGGAGATGATCCGTACCCGCAGCCGTCCGGCGTCGCCCGCGCGGCGCATCACCAGCCAGTCGTCACCCGACGTGCCCATGTCGGCGATCGCTGTGATCCCGAAGCCGAGCAATATCTCCTGGGCCTTGGCGAGCGCGGCGTCGCGGTCGCGCGGCAGCAGCGGCGGTACCGCCTTGCGGATCAGATCCTGCGCGGCGTCGACGAACACGCCGGTGGGCCTGCCCTTCGCATCGCGCTCGATCCGGCCGCCGGCCGGGTCCTTGGTCGCCGCGGTGATGCCGGCCGCCGCCATCGCCGCCGTGTTGGCGAGCAGCGCATGGCCGTCGACCCGGTCGAGCACCACCGGCCGTCCCGGCGTGACCGCGTCGATGTCCGCCGCGCTCGGGAAGCGGCCGAGCCCCCAGCGCTCCTGGTTCCAGCCGCGCCCGCGGATCCAGGGCGGGGTGGGACGGTCGGCGGCATAGGCCCGCAGCGCCGCCTGTGCCTCGGCGAGGCTGTTCGTCCCGGACAGGTCCAGCGTCAGCGCCGCTTCGCCGAGCCCCATGACGTGGCCATGGGCATCGATCAGGCCGGGAATGACGGTGCGACCCTTGGCGTCGAGCCGGAAGTCGAGCTTCTCGGGCCGCTTGTCGTTGCGGTCGAGCAGCCTGACCACCTTGCCCTGGTCGTCGATCAGCAGGCCGTTGAAGCGGACGAGCTGGCCCTTGCCGTCGAAGGTGTAGCCGTTGGCGTTGTCGATCAGGCCATCGGCGAGGGCGGGCGAGGCGAGGAAGGCGAGCGCGAGGGCAAGACCCTTTCCTCTCCCCCGGAGGGAGAGGGGGCGGATCATCCCTTGGGCAGCCGCTTCACCACCGAGGAGATGTCCTCCCGGCCGCAGCCGAGTGCCTGGGCGTCGGCATAGAACTGGTCGGCGAGCGCCGCGAAGGGCAGCGAGGCGCCATTGGCACGGGCCTCCTCGATCGCGATGCCCAGGTCCTTGCGCATCCAGTCGACCGCGAAGCCGAAGTCGAAGCTGTCCTCCGCCATCGTCTTCCATCGGTTGACCAGATACCAGCTCGCCGCAGCACCGCCCGACACCGCCTCGAACACGCGGTCGAGGTCGAGATCGGCATTCTGGGCGAAGCGCAGCGCCTCGGCCGCGCTCTGCATCGCGCCGGCGATGCAGATCTGGTTGACCATCTTGGTGGTCTGTCCCGCGCCGGGGCCGCCGATGTGGACGATCCGCGACGAATAGGCCTGCATCAGCGGAGTCGCCGCCTCCATCGCCTTGTCGGAGCCGCCGCACATGATCGACAGCGTCCCCGCCTCGGCGCCGGACTGGCCGCCCGAAACCGGTGCGTCGACCACCAGCAGGCCACGGTCGCGACCCTCGACCGCGAGCTGGCGGGCGATCTTGGCGGAGGCGGTGGTGTGGTCGATGTAGAGCGCGCCCTTCTTCATCGCGGCGAAGCAGCCGTCCTTGCGCAGCGTCACCGCCTCCAGGTCGCCGTCGGCGCCGACGCAGCTCAGCACCGCATCGGCCTCCTCGGCGGCGGCGGCGGGGGTCGGCGCCCAGCGGCCGCCGTGCTGCTCGACCCAGGCCTCCGCCTTCGCGCGAGTGCGGTTGTAGACGGTGACGTCGTGGCCGGCTTCGGCCAGATGTCGTGCGATGGGGGCGCCCATCGCGCCCAGCCCCAGGAAGGTCACCTTTGCCATGGCTTCCGCATAAGGTGGATTTTTCCGTGGCGCTAGGAGTCTGCTGACTAATCGGCTATGGCGCGCCCACTATGGCAAGCGTGCAGATCCAGAACGACGCCGACGGCGTCCCCGTGACGATCGATGATGTCCGTGCGGCCCATGCGCGGATTTCCTCGTCGATCGTGCGTACCCCGGTCCTGAAGAGCCGCACGCTCAGCGCCATTACCGGCGCCAATGTCTGGCTGAAGTTCGAAAATCTCCAGTTCACCGCCGCGTACAAGGAGCGCGGCGCGCTCAACAAGCTGCTCCAGCTCACCGATGAGCAGAAGGAGCGGGGCGTGATCGCCGCGTCGGCCGGCAACCATGCGCAGGGTCTCGCCTATCATGGCGCGCGGCTCGGCATACCGGTCACGATCGTCATGCCTAAGCCGACCCCGACCGTGAAGGTCCAGCAGACCGAGGGCCATGGCGCCCGGGTCGTCATGGCGGGCGAGCGTTTCGACGATGCCTATGAAACCGCGCGCCAGCTCGAACGGCGCGAGGGACTGACCTTCGTCCACCCGTTCGACGATCCCGACGTGATCGCGGGCCAGGGCACGGTCGCGCTCGAAATGCTGGAGGATGCGCCCGAGATCGAGACGCTGGTCGTGCCGATCGGCGGCGGCGGCCTGATCTCCGGATCGGCGGTGGTCGCGCGCGCCGCGCCCAGCCCGAAGCGGGTGATCGGCGTCCAGGCCGAGCTCTATCCCTCCATGTACGCCAAGATGAAGGGGCTGATCCTGCCCTGCGACGGCGACACGCTTGCCGAGGGTATCGCCGTCAAGCAGCCGGGTACGGTCACCTCCGGCATCGTCCGCTCGCTGGTCGACGACATCGTGCTGGTCGCCGAGCGCGAGCTGGAGACCGCGGTGTCGACCCTCCTCCAGATCGAGAAGACCGTCGTCGAGGGCGCCGGAGCCGCCGGTCTCGCCGCGCTGCTCGCCCACCCGAAGCTGGTCCGCGGGCGCAACGTCGGGATCATCCTGACCGGCGGCAACATCGACACCCGGCTGCTCGCCAACGTGCTGCTGCGTGACCTTGCCCGTTCGGGCCGGCTCGCCCGGCTCAGCATCCGGCTGCAGGACCGGCCGGGCGCGCTGTTCCACGTCGCCCGCGTGTTCGACGAGCAGCAGGTCAACATCGTCGAGGTCTATCACCAGCGCGTCTTCACGACGCTGCCGGCCAAGGGCCTGATCGCCGAGATCGAATGCGAGACCCGCGACGCCGCGCATCTCGAACGATTGCTCAAGGCGCTGAACCACGAAGGCTATGAGGTGAAGACCGTAGAAGCGGGATAAATCCCGCTTCTACGGGTTTTTTGTTGGGCCTCAGGCGCCGGGCGCGAGGCATCCGCCTCGCTTGGCTATCCTCGCATAAGCTCGGGCGCGCGTTCGCGCTTGCGGAGCCTGTCGGGCTCCGACGCAGAACTCGCGCGGTAGAACGGGGCGCGTCAGCGTCCCGCAAGGCCGAACGGCCGCCCGAGCTTATGCGAGGATAGCCAAGGCCGCGGATGCGGCCGCCGGCGCTTGAGGCCCAAACAATGCGCCCACAAAAGATTCAAGGTTAATGCTCTTTTCATGACGTTCATGCGTAGGCATAGTCATGGTCCGGTGGCTTCGGGCAATTTTATGGGGCAGGTTTTCGAATGACGGCGCAGTTCCGATTTCCGCGCTTCTTCGTGACGACTCCTGGCCCGTGTCCTTATCTGGCGGGACGCACTGAGCGGAAGGTGTTCACCGAATTGTCGGGTCCCAACGCTTCGGAGCTCAACGACGCGCTCGGCCGGATCGGTTTCCGCCGCAGCCAGGGCGTCGCCTACCGCCCCACTTGCGTCGATTGCCAGGCGTGCGTCTCGGTCCGCGTTGTTGCCGGCGAGTTTCGCCCCAATGCCAGCCAGCGCAAGCTGATGCGCCGTCACGCCGATCTCGAGATCAGCGTGTGCAAGCCCTGGACCACCGAGGAGCAGTTCGCGCTGCTGCGCCGCTATCTCAAGGCCCGGCATCCGGGCGGCGGCATGGCGCAGATGGATGAGCTCGATTTCGCCGACATGGTCGAGCAGACACCGGTGAAGACCCATGTCGTCGAATATCGCGAGCCCACGGCCAACGGCCGGCCGGGCAAGCTGGTGGGCGCCTGCCTGACCGACACCCAGTCGGACGGCGTATCGATGGTCTACAGCTTCTTCGAGACGGAGGACGGTTCGCGCCCCGGCCTCGGCACCTTCATCATCCTCGAGCATATCCGCCGTGCGGCTGAAAACGGACTGCCCTACGTCTATCTCGGCTATTGGGTCGAGGGGTCTGCGCGGATGCAGTACAAGACCCGTTTCCAGCCGCTCGAACGATTGTCGGCCGGCGGCTGGCACCGGTTCGAGGCGCCGCCGCTTCCGGCGGAGGGAGCGGGCGCCGGCTTCCCGGCGCCGTCGAAGCTCGGCCAGCTGACCTGATCGGCCGCAGGCCGCTATCCTCTCCCGAAAGCGCGCCCCTTCGTCGAGGTCCTCGTCAGGCCTTCATCGGAACAGGGTTCCTATTCAGAAGGCGAAGGTGGGGCCGCCGTCACTCGCCAGACCTTGCCGCCGACATCGTCGGTGATCATCAACCCGCCGCGCTTGCCGATCGCCACCGCGACCGGCCGGCCGCGCGCCTGGCCGGAGGGCGAAAGGAAGCCGGTCAGCACGTCACGCGGCTTGCCCATCGGCTTACCCTGCGCGAACGGCACGAATACGACCTTGTAGCCGGACAGCGGGCGACGGTTCCACGAGCCATGCTCGGCGATGAAGGCCCCGCTGGCATAATCGGGCCCGAGGATCGCGCCTTCGGAAAAGGACAGGCCGAGGGCTGCGACATGCGGGCCGAGCGCATAATCGGGACGGATCACATAGGATTGGAGGTCGTCCTCCGGCTCGGGCACGCGCTTGTCGACGACGCCACCCCAATAATACCAGGGCCAGCCATAGAAGCCGCCGAGCTGTACCTCGGTCAGATAGTCGGGCACCATGTCCGACCCCAGCATGTCGCGTTCGTTGACGACGGTCCACAGGTCGCCGGTGGTCGGCTCATAGGCCATGCCGTTCGGGTTGCGCAGCCCATAGGCGAAGACTCTGTCCTTGCCCGAGGGCAAGGCGATCTGAAGGATTGCGGCGCGCTTCTCCTCGAGGTCCATGCCTCGCTCGCCGATGTTGGAGGCCGATCCGACCGCGACGTAGAGCGACTTGCCGTCGGGTGAGAGCAGCAGGTTGCGAGCCCAGTGATTGTAGCCGCCGGGCAGCCGCGCGACGACGACCGGCTTGGCGTCGATCTTCGTCTGGCCCGGCGTGAAGGGCACGCGAACCACCGCGTCGGTATTGCCGATGTAGAGCTGGCCGTCGGCCCAGGCCATCCCGCTCGGCGAGTTGAGTCCGGCGATCAGCACGGTCTTGAGCTCGGCCTTGCCGTCGCCATCGGCGTCGCGCAGCAGGATGATACGGTTGGGGGAAGGGACGCCGGCCCCGGCCCGCGCCATCGCCCTGTTCATGACGAAGCCGGTGATCCCGCCACCGCCATTTTCCGCATCGCGCGCTGGCGAGTTGCTCTCGCTCACCAGAACGTCGCCATTGGGAAGGACGTAGATCCAGCGCGGATGGGTCAGCCCCTCGGCGAAGGCCGCGACGGACAGCCCCTTGGCGGGAACCGGCGCCTCGCCCGCTTTCCAGCCGATCGCCTTGGCGACGGCCAGGGTCGGCAGCAGCGTTTCGCGGGGCTCGCTGAGCTCGGGCGTGGGGCCGGTCACCTTGTCGAAGGCGATCTCCGCCCGCTCGCGCGTCGCCAGCACATAGAGTGCTGCCACCGCGGCTACGATCAGGACGACGCACAGGGCGATGAGCAGCTTCTTCTTGGTCGTCACGGGACCTCTCCGACAGGCTTCGTTCCGTCGCTATAGCGCATTCGGACGGTATCCGTCATCTCGGGGAAAGGGCAAGCCCCGGAAAATGTTCGGAATATGCGCTCAGCTCTCGCCATCCTGCTGTTCGGCCGGTGGGTGGAGCAGCATGTGCCGGACACGGCGCTCGTCGGCATCGGTGATCTCCAGCCGCCAGCCGCTCGGATGCTCGACGACCTGTCCCGCCTGCGGCACCTGCCCCGCCAGCGCGGAGGCGAGGCCGCCCAGCGTTTCGACATCGTCGTCGATGTCGGCGAGCCTGGGGTCGATCAGCCGGGCGACGTCCTCAAGCTCGGCGCGGGCGTCGGCCGACCAGATCGAATCGTCGAGCGGGACCAGCAGGTCGGCCTCCTTCTCGTCATGCTCGTCCTCGATGTCGCCGACGATCTCCTCGACCAGGTCCTCGATCGTCACCAGCCCGTCGGTGCCGCTATATTCGTTGAGGACGATCGCCAGATGGGTGCGCGTCTCGCGCATCTCGGCGAGCAGGTCGATGATCCGCATCGACGACGGCACGTAGCGCGGCTGGCGGATCAGCGCGGCGATCGTCGCCGGTCGGGGGGCTCCGGTCGCGGTGATCCGGAACACGTCCTTCACATGAACCATGCCGGTGACATGGTCGAGATCCTCCCCGTAGACGGGCAGGCGGCTATGTTCGGCCTCGGCGAAGCGGGCGACCAGTTCGTCGAAGCTGATTGTCTCGGGCACCGCGACGATGTCGCCGCGCGGCACGCCGATGTCGCCGACGGTGCGTTCGCCGAAATGCAGGATGTTGCGGAGCATTTCGCGTTCGGCGGTGGACAGGTCGTCCCCTTCACCGCCGTCGCCGGCATGCTCCTCGATGACTTCCTCGATCTGGTCGCGCAGACTGGGCTCTTGCTCGGGTGCAAAGAGCGAGCGCAGCCCGCGCCACCATCGTCCGCCGCTTTCTGCGGCGCTGCTACTACTGTCGTCGGGCATGGTCTTTCTTGCGCCGTTCTCTTGCGTCGATTCGCTAACCGAAATGGGGGGCGGGGGGCAATCCCATCTTTGCATATCAGGGGAGCGGTGTGGATTCTGCCGCGAAAGCTCGTGCTCGAAGGAATAAAGACGGGCGTTGGAGCGTATTGAAGGCATGTTGTGTGTGCTTTCTCCCCGGCTCCCCGGTCGTCGACGGGCGGGAAGGGCCTGACGCCGTGCATATCGATCTCGATCATGGCGGGCCTGATGGAATGACCGCCGACGTCGCCGTCATCGGCGCCGGCGCCGCAGGCATCACCATCTGCCGCCGCCTGCTCGCGGAAGGGCTCTCGGTGATCCTGCTCGAAAGCGGCGGCTTCGATCACGAGCCCGGTCCCTCGGCGCTGAACGCCGGCGAGAATGTCGGCGATGAATATTATCGCCTGGAGGATACGCGGCTGCGCTTCTTCGGCGGAACCACGGCGATCTGGGGCGGGCGCTGCGCCGAATTCGATCCGATCGATTTCGAACGCCGCCCGTGGATCCCGCATTCGGGCTGGCCGTTCGGCCATGACGCGATTGCGCCCTATTATGCGGAAGCGCGCGCCGCCTTCGGGCTGCCGCGCGCTCTGCCCGACCTGGCGGATACACTCGATCCGCTGGTGCCGGCTTTCGCGAGCGACGAACTGGTCACCCCGACCTGGCTGTTCGACGAACGTTTCGATCGGTTCAGCCATGCCAACAGCCGCGACCTGCTCGATCATCCGCGCTGCACCGTCGTCACCCACGCCACGGTCCGGGAGATTCTGGCGGCGGGCTCGGCGCGGGGCGTCGAGCGGCTGCTGGTCCGCAACCTGGCCGGCCGGCGGCTGGTGGTCACCGCGCGCCATTATGTGCTGGCGGCCGGCGGGATCGAGAATCCGCGCCTGCTGCTTGCCTCGCGATCGGTGATGCGGTGCGGGCTCGGCAACGGCCATGACCAGGTCGGCCGCTATTTCATGGAGCATCCGCACGCGCGCGGCGGGAAGGTCGTCGGTGGTGCGACCTGGGCGCTACTGCGCGCCTTCGGCCGGCACAAGGTCGGTGCACTGTCGGTTGCGCCGCTCATCGCCCCCGCTCCGGCGCTCCAGGCGCGTGAGGGGTTGCTCAACACCTCCTTGACCCTGGCCGGCCGGCGGCCGGCGGAGGCCCGCCAGGCGCTGCTGCTCGCCGCTTATGAGCGGATCAAGCACGACACCGCCCCCACCGCGCGCGGCCGTCATCTGTGGAAGATGATGAAGCGGACGGTGAACAGCCTCCAGAAGGTCGTCGATCCCGCCCGGCCCTGGGCGCTGGAGAAGCTCGGCCTGACCGACCTGGCACTGGTGGTGCGGGCCGAACAGGCGCCCAATCCGGACAGCCGGGTCAAACTGGGCGATGCGCTCGACGCCACCGGGATGCCGCGCGCGCAGCTCGACTGGCGGACCAGCGCGATCGACGTCGACAGCGTGCGCGGCCTGGTCGATGCGCTCGGCCGCGAGCTGCGGCGGCTCGGCCTCGGCAGAGTCGAGCCCGCCCCCTGGCTGGCCGAGCAGCCGCGCCGCTGGACAACCGATCCGCTGATTAGCACGCACCCGATCGGTGGTTACCACCATATGGGCACGACCCGCATGTCCGACGACCCGCGCCGCGGCGTCACCGACGGGCATGGGCGCGTCCATGGCCTCGACAATCTCCACGTCGCCGGCAGCTCCCTGTTCCCGACCTCGGGTTGGGCCAATCCGACCCTGACGATCGTCGCGCTGGCAATGCGCACCGCCGACCGAATCGCAGATCGGCTGCGCGCTGCACCGGCGCCGTCGCTCCACACGTTGAAGCCGCGCATCGCGGCGGGCTGAGGAGCTCAGTCCTCGGTGATGGCGTAGGGGTCGTCGATCCCGAGCGTGGCGAGCGCCGAGCGTTCGATGTCCTCCATCGCCTCGGCTTCGTCGTCCTCGATATGGTCGTAGCCGAGCAGGTGGAGCGTGCCATGGACGACCAGATGGGTCGCATGCTCCGCGGTGGACACGCCCTTCTCGGCGGCCTCGCGCATGCACACCCCGCGCGCGAGGATGATGTCGCCGAGAAGCACCTCGCCGTCGTCGCTATTGGCGAGGCCCTCGATCAAATCGTCCTGCACCATCGGGAAGCTCAGGACGTTGGTCGGCTTGTCCTTCTGCCGATATTGACGGTTGAGCGCGTGGACCTCGTCGTCGTCGGTCAGCCGGATCGACACCTCCGCCAGATAGGCGGCATCGAGCATCGTGGCGTGCGGCGTTGTCCGCACCGCTGCGGTCACCGCCTCGATCGCCAGTCTTTCCCAGTCGGTGCCGTCGTCCCAGTCAGGCTCTGCCTGTACCGCCACCTCGATCATGGATTGTCGGGCCCTTCATAGGCCTCGACGATGCGGCCGACGATCGGGTGGCGGACGACGTCGGCGGCGCCGAAGCGGATCGTCGCGATCCCGTCGATCCCCTCGAGCCGGCCGACCGCGTCGGCGAGGCCCGATTTGCCGATGTCGGGAAGGTCGACCTGACGCGGATCGCCGCAGACAACCATGCGGCTGTTCTGGCCGAAGCGGGTCAGGAACATCTTCATCTGCGCGGGCGTGGTGTTCTGCGCCTCGTCGAGGATGACGAAGGCATCGCTCAGCGTGCGGCCGCGCATGAAGGCGATCGGTGCGATCTCGATCTCGCCGCTGGCGATGCGCCGCTCCACCTGCTCGGTCGGTAGCATGTCGTAGAGTGCGTCGTAGAGCGGGCGGAGATAGGGATCGACCTTCTCCTTCATGTCGCCGGGCAGGAAGCCGAGCCGTTCGCCCGCCTCGACTGCCGGGCGCGACAGGATCAGCCGGTCGACGGTCCCCTGGATGAGCTGCTGCACCGCCTGCGCCACCGCCAGATAGGTCTTGCCGGTGCCCGCGGGGCCCAACGCGAAGATGATGTCGGAGCGGTTGAGCGCCTCCATGTAGCGGATCTGCGTGGACGAGCGCGGGACGATCGTTTTCTTGCGCGTCCGGATCATCACCTTCGGCGGGTCGGAGACGTCGTTGCGGATGATACCCTCCAGCGTCGGTTCGGCCGACATCGCGATAACCGCTTCGACCGCGCCGGTATCGATGTCCTGGCCCTGGACGATCCGGTTGTAGAGGCCGGTCAGCACCTCACGGGCGCGCCCTGCGGCCTCGGCCTCTCCCTCGATCTGCAGCTTGTTCCCCCGGGCCGCTATATAGACCCCCAGCCGGTTTTCGATCGCCACCAGATTCTGGTCGAATTCGCCGAACAATCGGCCAAGGAGCTGGGGTTTGTCGAAGAGGATCTCTAGCCGGGCGCGATCTCCGGCCTGCGCGGGAACGGGCTTGCGCGACATAAGGAGCGGCAGTTTCCTTTCCTTTATCGACCCCCGGATGGGGCCATCCGATAACAACGATCCTACGCGCATTTGGACCCATGCGAAGGGGGAAAGCGGTGGACCGGCATACTTATCCACCGCTGATGTGGTTTTTTTGTTGCAGCTATTCGCTGCCGCCTCAGGTGCCGGCGCGGACATCCGTCCGCTTGGCTATCCTCGCATAAGCTCGGGCGCGCGTTCGCGCTTGCGGAGCCCTGTCGGGCTCCGACGCAGAACTCGTGCGGTGGAACGGGACGCGTCAGCGTCCCGCAAGGCCGAACGGCCGCCCGAGCTTATGCGAGGATAGCCAAGGTCACGGATGTGACCGCCGGCGCCTGAGGCCAGACAAACTACGCGGCCTTCTGTTCGACCAGGGCTCCGCTCAGGCTGTTCGGCCCCGCCGAGACGATGTCGACCGTCACCAGCGTGCCGATCGCGGGGCCATCCTCGACGATCACCGACTGGAGCCAGGGCGACTTGCCGATCCGCTGGCCGGGCTTCTTGCCGTCACGCTCGATCAGCACCTCGCAGCGCTTGCCGACCGTGGCCAGGTTGAAGCGGTGCTGCTGCTCGTTCAGCAGCGCCTGCAGCCGTTGCAGCCGCTCGTCCATAACCGCCGGGGCGACCTGGCCCTCCATCGTTGCGGCGGGCGTGCCGGGGCGCGGGCTGTATTTGAAGCTGAACGCCTGGGCGTGGTCGACCGCGCGGACGATGGCGAGGGTCGCCTCGAAATCCTCGTCGGTCTCCCCGGGGAAGCCGACGATGAAGTCGCCCGACACCGCGATGTCGGGGCGTGCGGCACGGACCCGCTCGATCAGGCGCAGATAGCCGGCGGCGTCGTGGCTGCGGTTCATCGCCTTGAGGATGCGGTCCGATCCCGCCTGCACCGGCAGATGGAGGAATGGCATCAGCTTCGCCACCTCGCCATGCGCGGCGATCAGGCCGTCGCTCATGTCGTTGGGGTGGCTGGTGGTGTAGCGGATGCGGGCGAGGCCGGGCAGCGCGTCGAGCACGCGGATCAGCCCGTCGAGGCCCTGCGCCCGGCCGCGATCGTCCTCGCCCGTCCAGGCGTTGACGTTCTGGCCGAGCAGGGTGATCTCGCACGCGCCGGCGTCGACCAGAGCCTTCGCCTCGTCGACGATCGCGCTCCACGGTCGCGAGATTTCGGCCCCGCGCGTATAGGGGACGACGCAATAGGTGCAGAATTTGTCACAGCCCTCCTGCACGGTCAGGAAGGCGGTCGGCCCTTGGCGACGGCGCCTGGGCAGCGCGTCGAACTTCGACGCGGCGGGCATGTCGGTGTCGAGCGCGCGGCGGCCCTCGGCGGCGTCGGCGACGAGCTGGGGCAGGTTATGATAGGCCTGCGGCCCGACGACGATGTCGACCGCGGGTGCCCGGCGCGGAATCTCGGCTCCCTCGGCCTGGGCAACGCAGCCGGCGACGGCGATCATCGGCCGCGACCGGCCTTCCCCGACATCGGCCGTCTTCTTCACGATCCGGCCGATGTCCGAATAGACCTTCTCGGCCGCCTTCTCGCGGATATGGCAGGTGTTGAGCACGACGAGGTCGGCCGCTTCGGCGCTATCCGCCGCGTGCATGCCCTGTGCTTCGAGCAGCTCGGCCATGCGCGCGCCGTCATAGACGTTCATCTGACAGCCGAACGACTTGACGTGGAAGCTTTTGGGGGCGGGACGCGACATGCGCGGCCCATAGCCGAAGCCGCGTCGATGCGAAAGATGGACGTCAGCCCAGGGGCAGGGCGAGCGCAGCGGCGACGGCGGCCTGGGCCCGGGCCGCCAGCGCCTTGCGGTCGTCGGACGGCGGCAGCGGGTCGAGGAAGCGGATCGTACAGCGCAGCGGCCCGGGCCGGCCGAGCACCTTGGCTGCGTTCGGGCCGAGATCCTCGTCGCCGGTCCAGCAGATTTCGCTCGCCGCCGCGTCATAGTCGATTGCGACCGGCTGGACGGCGATGCCGGGCGGCGGCGGAGCGACGGAGGCGAACAGTGCCGGGCGGAAGGGGAGGAGCGACAGGCCGTCGCCGGTGGTCCCTTCGGGAAACAGCGCGACCGGATGGTGGTCGAGCAGCGCCTGGCCGAGCTGGTCGACCTGGCCGTGTGCCGCGCGGCGGCTGGTGCGGTCGATGAAGATCGTGCCGCCGATCCGCGCCAGCATCCCGACCAGCGGCCAGGCCCCGACATCGTCCTTGGAGATGAAACGGGTCGGTGTCGCCCCGCCGAGCGCCAATATGTCGAGCCAGCTGACATGGTTGGCGACGTAGAGCACGTCGCGGCCGAGCGGCCGGCCTTCGATCCGCACGTCGAGGCCCATCGCCTCGCCAAACCATTGCAGGAAGAAGCGCGCCCAGCCGATCCTGCGGCGCACCGGCCAGGTCAGCCCATAGCCGATCAGGCAGAAGGCGAGGACCGACAGCCCGGCTACGACGCGAGCGATCGCTCTGGCGCGGCGCACCGGCCGGTTATTTCGGGCGGTTGGCCGAGACGCCGTAGAGTTCGAGCCGATGGTCGACCAGGCGGAAGCCCAGCTTCTCGGCGATGCGGCGCTGCAGCTCCTCAAGCTCGCCGTCGACGAACTCGATCACCTCGCCGGTCTCGACGTTGATCAAATGATCATGATGGGTTTCGGGCGCCGCTTCGTAACGCGCGCGGCCGTCGCCGAAATCGTGGCGTTCCAGAATGCCGGCATCCTCGAACAGGCGAACGGTCCGATAGACCGTGGCGATCGAGATGCCGGGATCGATCGCGGCGGCCCGCTGATGCAGCAGCTCGACGTCGGGATGATCCTCCGCATCGGAAAGGACGCGGGCGATGACCCGCCGCTGTTCGGTGATGCGCAGGCCCTTGTCCGCGCAGAGCTGTTCGATGTCGATCTTGCCCGGCATAGGACCGCCTTGTTAGCCGTATTGCACATGCGAAAACAAGTCGGGTTGGTCCGAAAGGGCCGGAGGAGGTTTTTTCCCCATCCCCCGGCCCCTTTTCCGGTTCAGCGGGTCCGGCGCTTGGTGCCCAGGCCGATCTTCTTGGCGAGCGAGCGGCGCTGCTCGGCATAGTTGGGGGCGACCATCGGATAGTCGGCCGGCAGGTTCCACTTGGCGCGATACTGCTCCGGGGTCATCTGATAATGGGTCATCAGGTGGCGCTTGAGCATCTTCAGCTTCTTGCCGTCCTCGAGGCAGACAATGTAGTCGGGCTTGATCGAGGCGCGGATCGAGACGGCGGGCTCCTGCTTCACTTCCGGCTCGGCCACTTCGTCGCCGAGCGACGCCAGCGCGTTGTGGACATTCTGAATCAGCTGCGGAAGATCGGAAACGGCGACACTATTGTTGCTGACATGGGCGGAAACGATGTCCGCAGTCAAAGCAATCAACGTCTCGGTGAGCCCATTATTATCCGACATGGTACAATCCTTATTCAAAAAAATAACAAAGCTAGTCTTTGAGCACCCCCGCGCCCACTCAATTGCGGCGCTCTGCGCTCATTCGGTTGGAATTGCAACTCGTTTCACGAGAAATGCTCGGCCGAACCAGTTCAAACGGGACAAGACAAGGTTAAGGCGTCGTACATTTGTCCGTTCGTGGCGCGATAATAATCAGGACGGCGGCCGACGGCGTGGAATCCCGCCTTTTTGTATAGTTCGATTGCTGGATTGTTGTGGCGCACTTCAAGGTGAAGACGCACTCCATTACGGAGGCGCAGCAAGTCGAGAGATCGCGCTATCAGTGCGCTGGCGACGCCGAGGCGACGATTTTCTGGCGCGACCGCCAGCAACAGCAACTCCGCTTCATCGGCGATCAACCTGTTGAGCGCGAAACCGGCGGGAACGCCGTCGATCCGCGCAAGCAACAGCCAGGTGCCGGGCAGCGCCATCATCGAGAGGAGCTGTGGCTCCGTCCAGGCTTCGCCATAGCCGGGATCGAACGCCCGGTTCATCACCGCCATCACCGCGTCGACGCCGTCGAAGCCGACCTCTTCGATAACCAGGCCACTCATGCCGCGGGCTTCGCATCGGCGCCGCGGCCGTAGATCGGGGTCGGTGGAAGCTGGGCGAGCGCCGGCGGCAACGCGATCGTTCCGGCCGCACGCGGCAGCCGGTCGTGCGCGACGCCGCTGCCGCGCGCGGCGACGAGCTGGTCGGCACCCGATCCGAAGACATGGACATCGGGAACCGCCGCCGCGGCGATAGCGGGCTGGAGCGACGCCAGTTCGGACAGCGCGGCGAGTGGCGCTGTCGCATAGCGCTGGACGAACAGTTCGCCATGCCCGCCGATCAGCGCGATGCCGATCGCCGCCTCGCCCTGTGCCTCTGCCGTCGCCAGCGCGGCGATAGCGGCCATCGACGAATATCCGCGGACCGGCACGCCCCAGCCGAGCCCGAGCGCGCGCGCCGCAGCCAGGCCCACGCGAACGCCGGTGAAGCTGCCGGGGCCGCAATCGACGAGGATCGAATCGGCCCGGCCGCCGCCCGGCAAGGCCGCGATCATCGGCATGAGCCGCTCCGCATGTCCGCGGCCGACGACGTCGTGCCCTTCGGCGACGATCGCGCCATCCTCGATCAGGGCCACCGAACAGGCCGCGGTGGCGGTGTCGATAACGAGCGCGCGCACCATTCCCCGTCAGGCGATCCTGGTGAACTCCTCGAACGCCGGGCGGGGCAGGCGATCGAAGATCGTAGCCGGATCGCCATAGCCGAGCGTCGAGATGAAGTTGGACTTGACGGTGGTGCCGGCGAAGAAGGCCGCATCGACCGCGTCATTGTCGAAGCCCGACATCGGGCCTGTGTCGAGGCCGAGAGCGCGCGCCGCGAAAATGAAATAGGCGCCCTGGAGGGAACTGTTGCGCATCGCCGTCGCCTGGACCAGCGGCGCGTTCGGCGCACCGTCCGCGCCCATGAACCACGAACGGGCGTCGGAAACCGGGAAGAGGCGGGGGGCATGATCGTAGAAGGCCATGTCCATGCCGATGATCGCAGTCACCGGTGCCTTGCGGACCTTTTCCTCATTGTTGCCGGAGACCAGCTTGGAAAGCTTGTCCTTGGCATCCTGGCTGACGCACCAGACGATCCGGGCCGGAAACAGGTTGGCGGAAGTAGGCCCGAACTTCATCAGGTCCCAGATCTGGCGGAGCTGTTCCTCGGAGACCGGCTTGTCGAGATAGCCATTATAGGAACGCGCCTCACGGAAGAGCAGGTCGAGTCCCTGCTCGGACAACAGTTCGGCCATGCTTTCATTTCCCCTTTTCATCATTCCGGGCGGCGCGCGATCAGGCGGCCCGGACCTCGGTTACCTCGGGCACATAATGCTTCAACAGGGTTTCGATGCCCTGCTTCAACGTCGCGGCCGACGACGGGCAGCCTGAACAGGCTCCCTGCATCGACAGGTAGACTGTGCCGCGCTGGAAACCGCGATAGACGATATCGCCGCCATCGCGCGCTACCGCCGGGCGGACGCGCGTATCGATCAGATCCTTGATCTGCGCGACGATGTCGGCATCGGCCGGGTCGTCGTCAAAGTCGTCGTCGATCGCGATCTCGGCAGCGCTGCCGCCCGTGAACAGCGGCGCCTCGGACGAGAAATGATCGAGCAGGACGCCGAGCACCTGAGGCTTGAGGCCGCTCCACTCCACCCCCTCGGCCGCGGTCACCGACACGAAGTCGCGGCCGAAGAAGACGCCCGTGACATCGCCCAGGGAGAACAACGCCTCCGCGAGCGGAGAGGCCGACGCTTCCTCCGGATCAGCGAAATCGCGGGTCCCCGTCGTCATCACGGCGCGCCCGGGCAGGAATTTGAGCGTAGCCGGATTGGGGGTCGGTTCGGTTTCGATCAGCATGAGCGCCATTTGGGGTGAGATGGCGGGCGGATCAAGCCATTCCTTCTTTACGTGAGACGCGAAGGACGGGATTAGGGGGGGATTTTCCCGGGGCGATGGTGAGCGATGTTTCTCTGGAAGAACGCCGTCGTGATCTGTGCGTTGCTCGGCCTTGCCACCTTGCCGGCAACCATGCTTGTTCGCCAGCGGTGGGAGAAGGTCTATGTCGCCCGGCTGGTGATGGGCGGCGGACTGATGGCCTGCCTGGTGCTGAGCGCCGCGCCGATGGTGCTCACCCAGATCGGCTTCCTGCTCGTCATGGTTGCGAGCTTCGACAAGCGGGTGCCGATGCCGGCCACCTATCTGTTCTTCTTCTTCTGGGCGCCCGCCGCGGGATCGCTGCTGGCGGTCGCGGGCGCCTATATCGCGCCGCTTACCCCTTTCCTTTCCTTCGCCGGCGCCCTTCTCGCCGGCTATCTGCTGCATCCCGAGCATCACCAGCGGCGGCGCCTGGTGATGACCGACCTCTACATGCTCGGCTTCCTGCTGATCTTCTGCGTCTGTGTCTCGCTGCGCGCGCCGCCGAGCGGCATAGCCCGCAACGTGGTGAATTATTTCATCCCCTACATGCTGACCTACCATGTCCTCTCGCGGGTCAGGATCGCACGTCCCGAGCTGGTGCTGCGGCTGCTGCTGTTCGGCGCGGCGGCGGCGAGCCTGCTATGCATCTTCGAAACCGTGCGGCACTGGCCGCTCTATGCGGGGATCGCCTGGGTCAAGGGTGACCTGTGGACGATCGACGTGCCGACCACCTGGCTCGAGCGTGGCGGAATCGCGCGCGCCTATGGCCCCTATGCCCATCCGTTGACCGGTGGTGCCATGCTCGGGCTCGCGGCGACCGCAGCCTGGGCGCTCCACCAGATCCGCGGGCGTTCTGGCCCGATGCTGACGCTCGGTCTCGCCGTCCTTCTCGGTCTGGCGTCCACCCTCTCGCGATCGGGGATGGTCGCGATCGCCGTGGGGATCATGGTCTTTCAGATGCTGCGCGGGCGCTACATGCTCGCTCTGCTGATGCCGCTGGCGGGGCTGGCCGTCATCACCATGCTGCCGATCCTCGGCCATGACGAGGCCCGGCTGTCCACCCTCTATCGGCTCGAGCTCGTCACCGGCGTTCCTCGTGCGCTGGGCCAGGGCGTATGGTTCGGCTATCGGGAGGCGATCCAGCAGGGGCTGCTCGACGCCTTCATCCAGGGGCAGGGCATCGTCGATCTGGTCAATACCTATCTTGCGATCGTCGTCCAGGGCGGGGTGGTGTCGCTGTTTCCCTTCGTCGTCTTCCTGCTCTCCACCTTCCTCCATTATCCCGCGATCCGGCGAATGCGGCCCGAGCGCGAGCAGTTGCTTCTCGCGCAGGCGCTCGTCGCGGTCCAGGCGGCCCTGCTCGTCTCGCTGGCACTGATGAGCAGCTGGGCCGCGCCGATGCAGATGAGCTTCGTCGTCGCGGCCGTGCTGATCGCCCTGCGGTTCGAGGTCGCCCGTGCACATGCCGACGCCCAGAAGGCCGTCAGGCCCGCCCCGCTGGTCGCGACATTGCCCGATGTCGAGGGCGAGAGATTGCCGGCCCTGCGCTGACGGGCAGCTACGCCGTCGTCGCCAGATGGTCGGCCAGCCGCAGCGACATCGCCACTAGGGTGAAGGTCGGATTGATCGCGCCACCGGTCGGATAGACGCTCGACCCGGCGATGTAGAGATTGTCGATGCCGTGCACCTTCTGCCGCGCGTCGACCACGCCGAAACGCGGATCTTCCGACATGCGGGTCGTGCCCATATGATGCGACTGGACCCCAAATGAGCCGATCTTGCGGCCGAGCACCTCGGGGGCGATCTTCATCCGCGCGATGTCCATGCGCGCGAGGTCCCTGGCAACTTCCCGGGCCAGCGTCTCGATGGTCGCGATATCGTTGCGATGGATCGACCAGTGGAGATCGATCCGGCGCAGGCCGAACGCATCGCGTTCCCCGGTCAGCCGAACTCGACTTTCCGGATTGGCGATCTGTTCGATCATCGACGTGACGACATTGTCGCCGGGGCAATGTGATCCCGTGATCTTGCGGGTCCAGTCGGGATTGATCCGGCAGCCCGGCCCGCTGATCCACTCGCGCAGGAAGGCGGCACGGCCATAATAGCGTGGCTTGATGGATGGCGTCAGGGAGACGATGCCGTTGCTGATCCCATGCTGCCGCATCAGCGCCACCGACGGATTGAAGCCCACCGGCCCCGCGCGCCAGAAGCGCTCGTCCGTGGTCACGAAGCTGCCGAGATTGACGTCGAGATGCTCCATGAAGCAGCGGCCGACCAGGCCGGAGCCGTTGCCGAGCCCGGTCGGTACGACATCGTCCGCGTTGAGCAGCATGCGGGCGTTCTCGATGGCGCCGAGCGCCAGGACGTAGCGGCGTGCCCGCAGCCGGCGACGGACCCCGCGATAGTTGCGGACATCATAGGCTTCGACATGATCGCCGCTGCGGTTCGCGCCGATCCGGACGAGGTTTGCGTTGATATAGCAGTCGATCCGCCGGCTTGCGCGCAAACGTGCCAGAAATTTGCCGAGGAATCGGGTCGGCGGGCTCATCGCGAATTCGGTGAGGCGGAAATATTTGCTTGGCAGCGGCTTCGCCCGCGCGCCGCGGAACGGCGTCCGCGGCAAGTCGAGGATGTCGCGTGCCTGCGTCCCGTGGCGGTAGACCTCGTCACGCCCGATCGGCCAGCCGGGAAGGATGCGGTTGCGGCGCGGTGCGAAGTCGATCGGATCGAAGGCGCCGCACCGGCCCGTCCAGTGGTTCGAGGTGCCGCCCAGATACCGCAGGCGCGTGCCGTCGAGCGGACCGTAGGCGGCGCCCGACAGGCTCCCCCGATAACTCGCCTGCGAGGCTTCGCTGAAGTCCAGCCCACCGCCTTCGATCAGCGCGACGGAGCGCCCTGCCGCCGCGAGCGCGAGCGCTATGCTGATCCCCGCCGGTCCGCCGCCCGCGATCGCCACGTCGTAGATGCGATCGTCGAGCCGCTGCGTCTCGCTGTTGAAGTCGATGATCATCCGCCGTGCGGGGCCAGGTCGTCGCGCCGCAGCACCCAGCCGTCGACCATCAGGAATTCCCCGTCGTCCCCGGACGGCAGCATGTCGGCTGCGGCGCGATCATGGGGAAGGGCGACCATCAGCATCGCGCCGGCCAGGGCAAGACGGCGGTCTATGGAAAGCGAAGGGCTGTCGTCGTTCGGCATGTTTTCCCACTTTCCAAGTCGGCCCAGCACCCTACACACGCATAAGGCGGCTGCGGGAAGGGGTGAAGCGATGTTAGCCTGCAATCTGCTTTTGCCCATAGCCGATCGTCGCTCGCGCCGCGGGGACGGGCCTGGGCGCGGTGTCTAGGCGCCTCGCGGCCATGGCAGGGCTCAGGGCGATGCTGCCGCGCCTGATGCGCGACGAGGCCGGGACGACCGTTTTCGTCTTTACCGCCGCGACGCTCGTGTTGCGGCTGGGGGGCAATATCGTCCTCACCCGCCTGCTCGATCCGGGCGCGTTCGGCATCGTCGGCATCATTGTCTCGGTCATGGTGACGCTGACGATGATATCGGACCTGGGCTTTCTCGACTTCGTCGTCCGGCATCAGCGGGGCGGCGACCGGCGGCTGCTCGACGTTCTCTGGACGATCCGGCTGGGCCAGTCGGGCCTGTTGACGCTGGTAATGCTGCTTGCCGCCTGGCCGGTCGCGCTGTTCCTCGAAAAACCGGAACTGGCGCCGCCGATCGCCGCGATGGCACCGCTCTTCCTGGTGAATGCCCTCTGTCCGATGACGCTGCTGCTCGCGCAGCGCGAGGGGCGGGTGCGGACCGTCTGCCTGATCGAGCTCGGCGCGCTGGCGGTACAGGTCGCCTTCAATCTCGGCCTGTCGCTGGTGATGCCCGATTACCGCGCGCTGCTCGCCGGGCTCTATGTCGGGGCGGTGGCGCGGATGCTGCTCACCTTGCGCATGGTCGAGGGCGGCTCGCGGCCCGCCTGGGAGCGGGCTTCCGCGGCGGAACTAATGGGCTTCTCGCGCTGGGTGCTGCCGTCGAGCCTGCTGACCCTGCTGCTCACCCAGTCGGACAAATTCCTGTTCGCGCGGCTGTTCAGCATGGCCGGCTTCGGCGCCTATATCCTGCCGTCGAACCTCGCCCTCGCGGCGCAGCCCTTCGGGCGCAACTATGTCGAGCGCTATTTCTTCCCGCTGGTGTCGCGCGCCTGGCGCGAGGGGCCGGACCGGCTGGCGGCAGTCTTCTATGCCGCCCGCCGGCGCCAGTTCCTGCTGCTGTTCGCCGGGATCGGCTTCGGGATGGGGGCCGCGCCTGCGCTGTTCGGGATATTGTTCGATCACCGCTATGAATATGGCTGGATCTATTTCACGGTGCTGCTGCTGCGGGTCGGTTTCGATCTCGACAGCTTCGCCAATATCCAGACGGTGGTTGCGATGGGACGGAGCGCGCCGATCCTGCACGCGAACCTGCTGCGCTTCGGTGTGTTCATATTGTGGATCGCCGCCTTCTTCGAGCTGCTCGGTGCCCTGGCCCTGCCGCTTGCCCTGACCGTCGCCGAACTCGGGGCGCTGTTCTACAGCATCGCGCTGCTGCGCCGGCAGGGTCTTTTCCGACTGCGCCAGCACGGTCTCTATTATGCGGCGCTGGTCGCCGCGCTGCTGCCCGGCGCGGCGCTGAGCTGGGTGTTTGCGCGCAATGTCGTTGCGGCTGGGCTGGCGGCGATCGGTTAGCCCCTGCGCCGCGCGGCTACCGAGTCGAGGATGCGGGCGAGCGCGGCGGCGGCGGCTTCGTCGGACAGCGCATCCTCGGCGAAGCGCCGGGCCGCGTCCGACAGCCGTGTCCGCAACGCCGCGTCGTCCCACAGGCGCTGCATCGCCGCCGCCAGCGCCGCCGGGTCGCCCGGCGGAACCAGCAGGCCGGTTACGTCGTCCACGACATAGTCGCGGCTGCCGATGGCGTCGGTGACGATCAGCGGCCGACCCATCCGCATCGCCTCGATCACGGTGATCTGGCCCGATGCAGCGGCGACATCCGCGAGCGGCACGATCGAGAGGCGTGCGCGCTGGGCCAGGCGCAGGCAGGCGTCCGGATCCAGATCGCTGCACAGCGTGACGTTGGGCGGCGGCGGTTCCGTCGGCAGGGCGTGCCGCCCGGCGACCAGCGTGAGCGGCAGCCCGGCGCGGCGGCACGCTTCGTACAGCGTCGCATAGTCTCGATTGGCGGAGCCCATGGCGAGCGCGAATGGTGCGACCGTCTCCTCGTCCCCCGTTGTCGGGATGGCGGCGCGCTGCAGCGGGACGAAACATATTCGTGTCTCATCGATCATCAGCCGGTCGCGCAGCAGCGCGATCTCGCCCCTGCTGTGCACGACGAACATGTCGATCGACCGCAGGAAGAAACCGGCGATGTGCCTTTTCCATCCGGACGGGAAGCGGCCGATGTTGAAACACCAGGCGACGATCGGCGTGTCGCGCCGCCCGATCCGGCGCTGGATCGCGGCGGTCAAGGCGAGCTGGGGGAAGACGGTCACCACGCCGTCCCCCTGCGCCAGAGCCCGCGCCGATTGCCGCCAATGCCGCAGCCATTGCGCGACCGGCGTCGCCCGCATCGCGCGCCGGTGCCAGTCGCTGCCGGTGGCGGGCATCGCCGCTATCTTCAGGAAACGGTGCCCGGGGGCGTCGACCAGATCGTCGAGCCAGCGGTCGGCTTCATTGCCGGCGGTGAAGAAGGGGGCCGCCACCGTCCAGAGCATGAGAGTCTGCACTTTCCTTTTGGGCACCCCGCCCATAAAGCCCGGAGATCGGAGGCGGGGACGGGCACGGTTGACGATGAAGCAGTGGATCGCCCGATTATCGGTTCCGGTTGCGGCGATCATGCTGTGTGTCCTGATCGCGAAGGTCAACCGTCCAGAAGAGGGCAATTCGCTCGCCACCCCGGCCCAGGCGGCGACACAGGCCGCGCCGGTGCCGCACAGGCCCACGGCCTTCGGCCTCAATCTCAGCTATCCGGCCTATTGGAGCAATGAGCGCGCCTTCATGAATCTGGCGGCCGGCGGCATATGGCAGGCTCCGCACAACGGCTGGAAGGAATTCGACCCCGCCCGGATCGACCAGGAGAGCACCATCCGCTCGCTGGCGCCCGGGGAGATCGCCGCGATGGCCCTCGTCAGGCCCGCCGCGGCTTACCGGAGCGACGTCGCGGTCAGATGCGTCTATGACGGCAAGGGGGTGCTCGGCGGCATCGGGGTCAAGAACGGTCAAGCCTCACCGGGGCGCTTCGATTTCACATGGCCGGCCGGGACCAAGGCGCTGATCCGCCTCGATATGACCGATCCCGCCGATCCGGTACGCCACATCGATTGCCGCGAGGCCGGCGCCGATCGCAAGGCCGTGTTCGATCGCGCCTTCGTCGACGGCCTGCGGCCTTACAAGGCGATCCGCTATCTCGACTGGCAGGCTGCGAACGGCAATGTCGCGGGGAACTGGGCGCAGCGCACCCTGCCGACCTCCACCATCCAGGGTGGTCCGCACGGAGTCGCCGTCGAATATCTCGTCCTGCTCGCTAACGAGGCCGGGGTCGATCCCTGGTTCGTGATGCCGTGGAACACCGACGACAAATCGATGGAGCGGTTCGCCACCTATGTCCGCGACCATCTCGATCCCGGCCGGACCGCCTATGTCGAGATCGGCAACGAGATCTGGAACATGAGCTTTCCGGCTGCGCGGCAGGCGCTGGCGGAGGGCGAGCGCGCCAAGCTAGGCAGCAACCGCGACGAGGCGCGCATGCGCCGCTACGCGCAGAAGGTCACTCAGTCCTTCAGGATCTGGGAGAAGGTCTTCGCCGGTCAGATGCCCCGCATCGTCCGGATATTGTCGGGCCAGAACGCCTGGCCGGAGCTGATGACGATCGCGCTGGATTACCAGGATACCGCGTCGCATCTCGATGCCATCGCGATGGCGCCCTATTTCGGGCAGGCCTTGCTGCTAGAACCGTCTGCCGACACGAGCGACCTGGGGCCGCTGTTCACCAGGCTCGACGGAATGATTCAGGAGACATTCGTTCCGGCGCTCAGGGCCAAGCAGATGGCCGATGCGCGCGGCCTGCGTTTCCTGGGCTATGAGGGCGGCCAGCACATCACCTATTCGGGCAAGGACGCGACCCTCATCCCGCGCCTCAACCGCGACCCGCGGATGGCCGACAGCTATCGCAAATATCTCGATGCCTGGGATCGGCAGTTCGGCGACATGCTGATGCTGCTCGCCTCGAGCGGTGCGGCGGGAAGCAATGCGGCCTTCGGCATGACCGAATATAGCGGACAGCCGCTCAGCGAGACTCCCAAGCGCCGGGCCGTGCTTGAGGCGATCGAACGGGTGAAGCGCCAGAAGGAATAAGCAAGCCGCTCAGTCCCGCCCGGTCCTGATCCAGCGCCGCTCCGGTCGCAGGGCGGCTGCGGCGTAGAGCGGCAGCTTCCACAGCACATAGACCGGGATCAGCAGCAGCCGGAGCGCCGAAAGCTGATCGCGCCCGAAGCGCCACCAGCAGAGCAGCAGCAGGGCGCCTGTCGTGCCCAACAGCGCCGCCAGCAACACGAAGGGGGCGGAGGCGCCCAGCAGGGCGAGAAGTGCCAGCACCGCGCCGTCGACGATGACCAGCAGGGCGAGCGGCGGCACCAGCAGGTGCAGGCCGAGCCAGGCGAGCGGCCAGCGCCCGGCCGCGATCAGCGAAGGTATGGCGGTGCGTGCGCTACGGAGGAAGCCCTGTTCCCATCGTGTCCGCTGGGCACGGGTCGCTCCGGGCCGGGCAGGGTCCGACCAGGTTGTGACCTGTGGCAGGAAAGTCGGAGAATAGCCCTGCCGAGCCAGCGCGACGCCGATCGTCAGGTCCTCGGCGAGGTCGTCGGTCGCGAGCGGCGCGGCGGTGAAGGCGGCCCAGGGAAAGGCCATGCCCGATCCGGTCAGCAGAGCCGGGGCGCCGAGCTGCGCGAGCCCGCGTTGCCGGACGAGGTTGCGAATAAGGAAGGCGAAGCCGGACAGGGCCACCAGCGTCCCCCGATCGGGAGCGGGCCGCATCAGATAGGCCGACTGGACAGGGCAGCCACGGGCATGAGCGGCGGCCGCGAGCCTGGCGATGCCGTCGCCAGCGACCGCGCAGTCGGCATCGACCACGACGACGATATCGGGCGGGTCGGCGGCCAGGTGGTCGCGCGCAAAGGCGAGGGCGAAGCCTTTGCCTCGCTGGCGCGGCTCCGCGCGCACGATCGTCTCGGCTCCGGCCGCCCGCGCGCGGTCGGGGGTGTCGTCGGTGCAATTGTCGGCGACGACGAGCAGCCGGGCCTCGGACGGTGCGGCGGCGCGCGCGGCGGTGACGGCGGCGGCGATCGCGGCCGCCTCGTCATGGGCCGGGATGACGACCGCGACGCGGGGGGCGTCGCGTGGGGCGGGCGGCGGGCGGAGCGGTGCTTGCGCGGCCGCCAGCTCGATCGCCAGCACCAGCGTCGCGACCGCCGGCACCGCCACGAGCAGCCAGGCCGCGAGGTCGATCACGACGTTCCTCCGCGCCGCTGGGCACAATGGTGGCGCAGCAGGCCGACCATCTCGGCATATTTGCCGATCGTCAGGAACAGCGACAGCGCGAAGGCGCGCAACGGCCCATGGCGGCCGCTTTCGCGCGCCGTCACGCGAACGGTCTGGAGAGCGACCATCAGCAGCGCCGCGAGCGGCAGCAGCAGCCAGCAGCGATCGATCGCGATTGCCAGCGCCAGCCCGATGATCGCCGCCAGAGGGATGGCACCGGCCCAGAACAGGATGCGGGCGCGGCTGCGCGCATAGCCGGGCGCCGCGGTCGGGTGCAACGCCGCCAGCGCGGCGAAGCCCCGGCCCGCGCGAATCGTGCGCCGCCACCACGGGCCGAAGCCGTCGATCCCCGAATCGTGCGTGCCCATCGGCACGGCCAGCGACAGGATGCGCCAGCCCTGCGCGCGCATGCGCAGCGCATAATCCGGATCCTCGCCCGCGATCATCTCCGTCCGATAGGGGCCGGTGTCGCGCAGCGCCGCGGCGCGGGCGAGGAGATTGCCGCCGAAAGTATCGGCCGGACCGTGGGCGACGGCCCATTCGAGGTCGCATAGCCAGCGATAGATCGATCCGTCGGCATCTTCTTCGCGCAGCCGCCCGAACACCGCGCCGAGCGCCGGATCGGCGTCGAGCGCGGCCTTGCCCGCCGCCAGCCAGCCCGGATCGAGCCGGGTGTCGCCGTCGAGCAGCTGGACATGGAGGACGGCCGGGTCGGCGAGCAGCCGCTCGATCCCGGCATTGCGTCCGCGCGCTGCCGAAAAGCCGCCGGCCGCGTCAAGCTCGATCACCTCGGCGCCCGCCGCCCGCGCGCGATCGGCGCTGCCGTCGCTCGATCCCGAATCCACATAGACGGTCCGCAGGCCCTGCACCGATCGCAGGCAGCGATCGAGCCGGTCGCCTTCGTTGCGGCCGATCACGACGACGGCGACGCCGGGCAAGGCGAGATCGGGCACTGCGATATCGGGAAAGGCCATGTTTTACACTTTGCCCTATTGATCGCGCGACCCCGATGGGTTCTGGCTCCACCAGCCCGTCATCGGGCGGAAAGGGACGGCTGGCAAGAGATGGCTTCGGGGTGGGCACGCTTCGTCGCGGCGGCTGCGCTGCTGATGCTGGTCGCCTGCGGCTCGGCCGAGGAGAAGGCGTCGAAGGCCGCGGCCCGCTACGACGTCTATTATGCCCGCCGCGACTTCTATTCCGCGCGGGTCGAGATCAAGCGCGCGCTGGCGGCGCAGGACGATATCCCCGAATATTGGGCGCGGCTGGCGCGGGTCGAGCTGGCGACGGGGCGTTTGCTCGAAGCCTATGAGGCCTATGCCAGGCTCGTGGAGCTCGACCCGAACGATGCCGAGGCGATCCAGGCGATGGCCGAGCTGTCCTATTCGGGGGGATCCTATGACGATGCCGAGCGGCTGGCCGATCAGATGCTGGAGAAGCAGCCGCGGTCGCTGCGCATGCTGCTCGTCAAGGGATCGGTCGCGGCGGCCCGGCATGACCTGCCCGCCGCCCGCGCTATCGCCGACAGGATGCTGGGGATCGACCCGGCCAATGAGGGCGGCAAGATATTGCGCGCCCGCGTCCTGACCCTTGAAGGTGACCGGGACGGTGCGATCGCCGAATTGGAGAAGGCGATCGCGATCGACGGCGAATCGGTCCCCAAGCTAATGGCCGTGCTTGATCTCTATGCCACGAAGGATGATTTCCCCCGCGCGGCGCGAACCTTCGCCCGGCTGTTCGCCCTGCAGCCGGACAATGCCGACCTTCGCTTCGAATATGCCCGGCTGCTCTATGAGCATGGCCGGCCCGACCGCGCGCGCGAGATGCTCGCGCGGCTGCTGCGTGCCCATCGCGGAGATGCGGCGATCCAGCAGCGGATCGTCGACCTGTGGAACGAGGTTGGCAGTGATCGGATCGATGTGGACGGCGCCCGGCGCTTCGTCGACCGGACCGGCGACCGGGCGATGAAGATAGCGCTCGGGCATCTGTTGCTCGATCAGCACCGCTATGCCGAGGCGGAAGCGGTGCTGCGGCCTTTCGTCGACGGCAAGGATATCACCGCCGCGGGGGTCGAAGCCGATGTCCTTTATGCCGGCGCATTGTCCGGACTGGGCCGGGGCGAGGAGGCGAGGGCTCTGGTCGACCGCATCCTGCGCTTCGATGAAGGCAATCCCCGCGCGCTGCTGATGCGGGTGCAGGTGGCGACGGCCGCGGGCGATCTCGCCGGCGCGCTGCGTGATGCGCAGCTCCTTGTCAGCGACAATCCGCGCATGGCCGAGGGCCGTGCCGCGCTTGCCGACATCTACGTCCGCCGGGGCGAGGCAGTGCTCGCCGATGGTGCCTATGCCGGCGCGATGAAGGAGCTGTCCGACGATGGCGACATGCTCCAGGCCTATGTTGACCATCTGCTGCGGACCCGGCGCGGGCCGATGGCGCTTGATATCGCCCGCCGCTTCACCCGCGAGAATCCGCGGTCGCGCGACGGCTGGCGAATCCGCGGGGAGTTGTGCCTCTCGCTCGGCGACGCCCCCTGCGTCGAAGAGGTGATGGCGGGTCTGGAACAGGTGCCGGGCGGGCTGAAGCTGCGCCGGATGCTCGAAGGTCGCCGCGCCGCTGGGCAAGCCGCCTCCACTTGTGGCAGGACGGGCGCGGGATGCTGAAGATAAGCGAGGGGCAGGCGCCGCCGACGGAACTCCGGTCGCGCAAATACCGCTTCACCTCCAACGTGATCGCGACGATCATCCTGGGGGTCGACCTGCTGTGCCTGGTGCTCGGCTCGCTGCTGGCGCCGCTCGCCTATGAACTGATCCTCGGCCCGCGCTATTTCATCGAGCAGCACGTCAACGTCGCGGTGCTGGTCGGGGTAAATTTCTTCCTGATCCGCCTGTCGCGGAACAGCTATGCACATCCGATGGGGCGTGGCGGCGACAGCGACCAGGCGGTGGCGTTCGAATTCCTCCTCGCAGCCCTTCTCGTGTTCGCGACGATCTGGCAGCTCGGGCAGGCCAAGCCCTTCTCGTCGGGTCTCGCGCTCTGTTATCTGGGGCTCACCGCCGCGCTGCTCTTCGTCAGCCGCTTCGTCGTTCGCAAGCTGGTCTGGTATCTTGTGCAGGCTGGCCATATCGGCCAGCGCATCGCCATCTATGGGGCCGACCAGGCCAGTTCGGAGCGGGTGCTGCGGCTGCTCGAACTCGAACGATTGCCCTATATCACCGTGGTTGGCATCGCCGACGACCGGACCTCGCGGATCGAACGCGACGAGCCCTGGCCGGTGCCCTTCATCGGATCGCTCGACGCACTGGTCTATCGCATAGCGCAGGGCGACATCGACATGGTGATCATCGCGCTGCCGATGATCAGCCAGGCCCGGCTCGACCAGATCACCGATGCGGTGCAGCGCGTGTCGGTCGACATCTGCCTGATGCCGCGAGAGGCGCTCGACCTGTCCCAGCAATATTCGATGCGCTTCATCGGATCGCTGCCGCTGTTCGCGCTGTGGCAGCGGCCGATGCGTGACTTCAACCGCATCCTCAAGGCGATCGAGGACCGGTCGGTGGCGATCCTCGGGCTGATCCTCTTCTCTCCGCTGATGCTGCTGACCGCGATCGCGATCAAGCTCACCAGCCGAGGGCCGGTGCTGTTCCGCCAGGAACGGTTCGGGTTCAACAACGTGAAGATCAGCGTGCTGAAATTCCGGTCGATGTATGTGGACCGGCAGGACGAGAGCGGTGCCGAGCGTACCGTGCGCGGCGACAGCCGGGTGACGCCCGTCGGCCGCATCATCCGCCGCCTGTCGATCGACGAGCTGCCACAGCTGTTCAACGTCGTGACCGGTGAGATGTCGATCGTCGGTCCCCGCGCGCATGCCACGCGGATGAAGGTCGGCGACGATTATTATTTCGAGGCGGTGCGCGGCTATGCCGCACGGCACCGGGTCAAGCCCGGCATCACCGGCCTGGCGCAGGTCCGGGGCCTGCGGGGCGAGATCGCGACGGTCGAACGTGCCAAGCGGCGGGTCGAATATGACATGTACTATATCGAGAACTGGTCGCTGATGCTCGATCTCCGGATCATCCTGGAGACGGGGTGGCGCCTGATCTGGGATAGGAACGTATATTAGGGAGAAGCAAGGTTCTCCCCTCGCCATTTCCCGCTTCCGCAGGGGGAGGCGGTGAAGGGGGGGCTGGCGCCCCCCGACCGTCACTTCTTCTTTTCTTCCTGCTTCGCCTGGCTGGCCTTGATCGCCGATTTGTCGGGCTCGTAGCCTGGCTGGTACTGGATCTCGGCACTCGAGCGGGCTCGGGCGACCTGGGCCTTGCTCTCGGCGACCAGCTCCTTGCGGCGGACCATCTCGGCAGCGGCCTGGCGCGCGATCGGCGTCGGCGTCGGCGTTGCGTCGCGGCCGACGATGACGCTGGCGACATATTGGCCGTTCGACGGCAGCACGAAGGGCTCGCCCGGCGGAAGCTGGTTGATCACCTTGACCAGTGCAGGATCGAGACGGCCGGTGTCGATCACGCCCTTGCCGCGCGACATGCCGAGGCCGAGCTTCTGGATGCCCGCCGCCAGGGCTTCGAGCGTATGCGCGTCGCGCAGCGTCAGCAGCTGCTTGGGGTCCTTCGGCGCGGCGAACTGGATCTGGTCGAGCAGCAGCCGCTGGCGCCCCGCGAACTGAGTCGGGTTGTCGGCGATATATTGGGTGATGTCGCGATCGTCGGGCATCGGCACCGTCGACGCGATCTTCTGGCCCAGCATGGTCACGAGGAGATTCTCCTCGAGCCGGCGCTGCTGGGTGACGAACTCGGGAGTCTTGTCGAGACCCTGCTCGCGCGCCTTCTGGACGATCAGCTTCCGGTCGATCAGCCGCTGCAGCACCTGCTTGCGGAGCTTGTCGCGGTCGACCGAATCCGGAACGCGCGTGCCTTGCAGCTCGGCATTGAGTTCCTGCAGCGAGATCTCCTCGCCATTGACGATGGCCAATATCTGACCCTTCGGCTCCTTGTGGCAGCCGGAAACCAGCAGGGCCGCGACCATCGCGCCGCCCAAAAGTGCAGCTTTTACCTTCACTTCCAATTCCCCCGACGCCTGTGGAACACCGATCGTCATTACCGTGCTACATGATTGCCAGCCCCGGCGACAAGCCTGTATGGCTCGTCGACCGCGGGAGGGCCGTATAGTTGGAAACAGTTTACGATTGGGTCACCGTCGCGATCTTCGCCGGACTGGTGGTGCTTTTCCTGCAGCGATCGACCGGCGATGAGCCTCCGCGGGACTCGATGCTGCACTATCTCATGGCGTCGGCCGGCTGCGCGGTGGCCAATTATTTCGGCAACAAGGCGGTCGCCGGTGGCGGCATCGTCTATCACCTCATTGCCGTCGCGGTGATCCTGGGTACGCTCGCTTTCGTCCATGTCGTGCTGCGACCGCTCGACAAGCCGCGGGGCTAGGCAGGGGTCAGCGTTTCGGCTGGCTGGACAGGATCTGGTCCTTCAAGCCGGGCGCGCCCGCCTCGCCCAGCACCAGCCGCCGCGCGGTGGGTGAGAGAGAGGCGAAGAAGGGTTCGAGGAAGCGCCTGAGCGTCAGGATCGCCGTCTTGTCGTCGGGCGCGGCGGTCGAGAAGCGGATCAGCATGCCGTCGGGCACCCGGCCCTTGAGATTCTCCTTCGCCACCGCCCAATGCTGTTGCCACCATTCGGTGGGGAAATCGTTGCCGATCCGCGTCCAGTAGATGAGCTGCTCGTGACGGCTGACGCTGCGCGCGGCGAGATAATGTCCCGGTACCTCGACGCCGCCGCCCGCGTCGAGCGCGATCAGGCGTTCATGCTCGATCGCATAGCCCGCGGCCGGATAGCAGACCTCCGGCCGGTGGACCTGCAGCATGCCGTCCTGGATGCCGTTATAGGCGATCAGGAACATGACCGGCAGCTGGGTGGGCGAGGCGTAATAGCGTGTAATGATGGCGTTATAGAGCCGGTCGCTCATCTGATCCGGCGGCGGGAGCACGAGGCCGCTGCTCGTCTGATATTCCCAATCGCCGATCTTCCAGGGGAAGAGCGGGTTGAGCTTCGCTTCCTTGATCATGCGGAAGGGGATGTCGGGTCGGCGTGCATTGGCGACGATGCCGGCGCCGGTCAGCAGCCCGCCCGCAATCATCGCGCGACGCGACAGCAGGCGGCGATCGTTGGTCGTGTCGCTCATTGTCCGCCGCCTCCGCGTGCCAGGCGGCGGCGCAGCGGGGAGGCCAGCGCGTCGACGGCGAAGATGCCGAGCACCGAGAAGAGGAACATGGTGATGCCCGAGAAGGTGTGGAGGAAACCCTGTGCCGCCTCGTCGCCGAGATAGTGGGTGATGAGAATCAGCGCGAGCACACGGATGAAGTTGGCGAGGATCGCGACCGGCACGATCGCCAGCATCAGCAGCAGCGCGTAGCGCCAGTTCGCATTGTGCCGGATGTAGACATAGAACAGGCCGATCGCCGAGAGGCTGATCAGGGAGTTGAGCCCGGCGCAGGCCGCCGCGATCAGCAACTGGTACTGGCCGATGATGATCATCACCCCGGACCCGGCGATCGGATAGCCGAGCCCATGGAGCAGGTCGATCGCCGCCTGGGAGATGCCGATCTTGAGGGGCTGGGTGACCATCGCCACCACGGTGTCGGGCGGCGGGAAGATGAACAGCATGTAGAAGACGGGGAACCACATCGCCCGCAGCGGAGCCCAGCCGATCAGCCAATAGGCGGTGATCAGCAGCAGGCCGTACATCATGAAGCCTTCGACCTCGATGACGTTGATGATTCGCGCGACCATGTAGAGCGGCGCGACGACCAGGTAGGACAGAGCCGCGATCCGCGTGTCGCCAGGCCGGGCGAGCGAGCGCACTTCGCCCCAGCGGCGCCAGAACAGCCATAAAGCGGTCGCCAGCACGATGGGGCCGTGCGCACCCTGTTCGGTGGTCCAGTTCTGGGTGGCGACGCCATAGAGCGTCGGGGCGGCCACCGCCGCGATGCCGATCGCAAGCGGCCAGAAACGGCGCACGAACGCGAACAGCGGCAGCAGATCGGCCAGTCCGTAGCGGCCACTGTCCCTACCCGGCCGGCTTTCCGCCATGTCCCCCACAGATCTGCTCAAGGATTTTACGCCGTCTCACCATGTTCCGGGCATCGGCACCGCCGATGCGCGTGCATCGCCATAGCGGATCGCTGCAGGCCGGAACAGTCGCTTGGAGGACGGGGTGGCGGGCGCGTGCACCGCGCGGAAGTTGCAGAAGTTTACCACCCGCTTTTGGACTTGAGGCGAAAATATGCTACTGGAAGGCATGCGCTTTATGCGTGTGGGGAGTATCGGGGTAGTTCTGCATGTTGAAGGAAGCTGTAGCGTCCAAGGCGGCCAAGCTGCTCATGACCTGTGTCTGTCCGGTGGCGGGCACCACGGCCCTCAGCCTCGGCGTTCCGCAGGTCCGGGACGCCGTGCACAAGGCGACCCAGCCGCGCCAATATGCCAAGCCCAAGACCCGCATCCGCGCTACCCCCGACGAGGGCGTCCAGGTCGCGTCGGCCGAGACTCCCTGCCCCACCGTCACGCCCTTCGCGCTGTCGGACCTGCCGGCGGTGACCCCGGTTCCGGTCGAGACGACGCCGCTGCAGGTCGCCGAGGCGCCGCCGCCCGATGTCGCCGTCCCGCTGACGCCGCGGATCTTCGTGCCGCCGACGAGCGGTAACCCCAATCCCCCCTCACCGGGCGTGCCCGAGCCGTCGACCTGGGTCCAGCTCATGCTCGGCTTCGCGCTGATCGGCGGCGTCGCGCGGGCGACGTACCGCAAGAAGGGGGTCGAGCCCGAGGCAGAGCCTCAGGTTTAGCTTGTTTGGCCTCAGGCGCCGGTGGCCGCCTCGCGCCCGCCTGAGGGCGCCAACGATCAGAACGGCACTTCACCGATGACGTTGCCGCCCTCGCTGTAGCGGCAGACCAGGAAATCGTCGTCGCGACCATGCGCGAGTGCGCAGCCGACCGCGCGGGACGAGCGCCAGACGACTTGCGTGTAGTGCGCGACATTGTCCAGGTCGCCGCTCAGGCTGTTGTTCGGGAAGATGCCGGCCTTGAAGTCCTGCTTCTCATCGATCCACAGGCCGACCATCTGCTCGGGCCCGTAATAGCCGCGCGTGCCGGCCCACAGATTCTCGCCCTGGGGATCGGTTTCGGCGGGGTCGTCCTCGCTGTGGACGAGATAGCCGATCCGGGTGAGTTCGGTGGCGTAGCGGCGGGCGTCGCGGGCCAGCAGTTCGTTCCAGGCGAGCGGCGGGATACCGAGGCTGGTCCGCTCGCGATTATGCATGGCAAGCAATCGCTCGTCGAAATGATTGTCGATGCCGGTCGCGCCTTGCACGAATGGAGACGCGGCCGTCAGGGCAAGAGCGCCCGCCAGCTTCGCCACCTTCGTCCTGCCCCAGCCCAAACCCATATCGATCCTCCGGTCGATCCGATCGGGCCGATCGTGGAGCGGCAGGTCTTGCCGACAGGTTGGAGAGATTGGTGTTCGCCACGTTCAGCATATGTGGCCGCGGCAAGGCAGCCATTTCCCGCAAATGCAGTGGATCTGCGGCGTGGTTGACGCGATCGACACTAGTTCGGGAAAGGGGAGCGGTGGAGCTGCGGGCCGGATCCCCCGGCTCGGGGCAGGCCAGGCCTTGCCCTCGATTTTACCGCAGCCACCACGTCTTGCATGCCGTACCGGACTTTCACCGGTGCATTTCTCTCCCGCGACGAGCCCCGTTGTGCGGGTGTCTCCTGCCGACGCAGCAGGCTGTTCCTACCGCAACATTTTCCGATGTGCCAGCGTGCTCGCGCCGTCGTGCCGAAAAGCCGACGGGCGGTGGCTTTATTGCGTCGACTGTTGCAGCGGCGTCACGCCCGGGGGTCTCAGAATCGAGCGTCCTGGTAGACGCGGTTGATATCGCCGCCCCAGGCGCCGTGGTAAAGATCGAGCAGCCGTTCGGCCGGAGTCTTCCCGCTCGCGACGATGTCGCGCAGCGGAGCGAGGAAGCCACGTTCGTCGTCGCCGGCGCCATTAAGCCGCGCCCGCGCCTTCAGTCCGTCCGCGGCGATGTCGAGCACGATCTCGGCGAGGTCGCGCAGGCTGCGACCGCGCGGACCGGTGGCGCGCAGGCCGAGCCTCGGCACCTCGGCGCGGATGCGATGATGGTCCTCGATCGTCCAGTGCTTGACCAGGTCCCAGGCGGCGTCGAGTGCGCCGTCGTCATAGAGCAGGCCGACCCAGAAGGCTGGCAGAGCGCAGATCCGGTCGTGCGGCCCGCCATCGGCGCCCCGCATCTCCAGGAAGCTCTTGAGCCGCACTTCGGGAAAGGCGGTCGACAGATGGTCCTGCCAGTCGCCGATCGTCGGGCGCTCGCCCGGCAGGACCGCCAGCTTGCCGTCCATGAAGTCGCGGAAGCTGAGCCCCGCCGCATCGACATAGCCGTCGCGGAAGACGAAATACATCGGCACGTCGAGCATATAGTCGGCGTAGCGCTCATAGCCGAACCCGTCCTCGAACACGAAGGGCAGCATGCCGGTGCGGTGGGGATCGGTGTCGGTCCAGATATGGCTGCGATAGCTGAGGAAGCCGTTGGGCTTGCCCTCCAGGAAGGGCGAGTTGGCGAACAGCGCGGTCGCCAGCGGCTGCAGCGCCAGGCTGAGGCGGAATTTGCGCACCATGTCCGCCTCGCTCGCATAGTCGAGGTTGGTCTGGACGGTGCAGGTCCGCAGCATCATGTCGAGCCCCATCGTGCCGACACGCGGCATGTGGCGCAGCATGATGTCGTAGCGGCCCTTGGGCATGACCGGCAGCTCGTCGCGGCGCTTGTCCGGCCAAAGGCCGAGCCCGAGATAGCCGATGCCCAGCTTCTCGCCGATCGCCTTGACCTGCTCGAGGTGACGGCCGGTTTCGGCGCAGGTCTGGTGGAGGTTGTCCAGCGGCGCGCCCGACAGCTCGAACTGGCCCGCCGGTTCAAGGCTGACATTGCCGTCTTCGCCTTCGAGGGCGATGACGTTCTCGCCCTCATAGACCGGGCGCCAGCCATATTTGGTCAGCCCGATCAGCAGCGCGTGAATGCCTCCGCGCTCCTCATAGGAAGGCGCCCGGTGCGAATCCTCGAAGAACACGAATTTTTCGTGCTCGGTCCCGATCCGCCATCGATCCTTCGGCTTTTCGCCGCCGACGAAGACCGACAACAGGTCCTCGCGGGATTCGATCAGGGGATCTTCGCCATCGGAGGCCTTGCGCGTGCTCATCGCGCGCCCATAGCGGACCGATCGGTACGTTGCTAGTTTGTTTATTCGGAACGCCAGTCGCCGGCCAGCCCCATCCACAGCGCGACCGCCGCCGCCATCGCCGTGTCGGCGCGCAGGATGCGCGGGCCGAGCGATACGCCGATCGCCTGCGGCACCGCCCGGATCGCGGCACGCTCCTCGTCGGTGAAGCCGCCTTCGGGGCCGATCAGGATGGCGGCCGGGCCGGGCTTCACCGCCGCGGCCATCGGCACGCCGCCTTCCTCGTCGGCGAAGATCAGAGCCCGGTCGGCGGGCCAGTCGCGCAGCATCGCGTTCAGCTTCACCGGCTCGTCGAGGATCGGCAGCGCGGTGCGCTCGCACTGCTCGGCCGCCTCGATCATGTGCGCGCGCAGCCGGTCGAGGTTGAGCCGGTCGACGATGGTGCGGCCGGTGATCACCGGCCGCCAGCGCGCGACGCCCAACTCGCAGGCCTTCTCGGCCACCCAGTCGATCCGTCCCTTCTTGATCGGCGCGGCGACCAGCCACAGGTCGGGCACGGCCTCGCGTTCGCGCATCCGCTGCTCGACGCGGACGGCGACGGCGCGCTTGCCGACCTGCTCGATCACGGCGCGCCATTCGCCGCTGATGTCGTCGAACAGCGCGATCGCGTCGCCGGCCCTCAGCCGCATCACCGTCGACAGATAATGGGCCTGCCCGCCGTCGATGGTCAGTGCGAGGCCGGCGGCAAGCGGGGTTTCGACGAACAGGCGGGTCAGGCTGGCGGGCGGCCAGGCGGGGGTTTGGGCCATGGGTCTTCCGAAGGCGTGGCTTTTCCCCTACCTGCCGCCCATGGCCGACGAAGTCGAGGAAATCGTGCCCGACAGCGAGCTGCTCGGAATCGCCCGCCGGCTGCCGTCGGCCTTGCGCCCCTATTGGCTGCTCGCCCGGTTCGACCGGCCGATCGGAAGCTGGCTGCTGTTCTGGCCCGGCGCCTGGGCGATCGCGCTGGCGGGGAGCGCTGTCGCCCGCTGGGACCTGATCCTGTGGTTCGGGCTTGGCGCGGTAGCGATGCGCGGCGCGGGTTGCGTCTACAACGACATCGTCGACCGCGACCTCGACCGGAAGGTGGCGCGCACCGCCCTGCGTCCACTGGCGAGCGGGCGGGTCGGCCTCAGGGCGGCCTGGGCGTGGCTGGGTTTGCTCTGCCTGCTCGGGCTGGTCGTGCTGGTCCAGCTCAACCTGGTTGCGGCGCTGACCGCGCTCGCCAGCCTCGGCGCGGTGGCCGCCTATCCCTTCATGAAGCGGATCACTTGGTGGCCGCAGGCCTGGCTCGGCCTTGTTTTCTCCTGGGCGGCGCTGGTCGGCTGGCCCGCGGTGACGGGCGGTTTCTCGCCGATACAGGGGCTGCTCTACGCCGGATCGATCTTCTGGGTGATCGGCTACGACACCATCTACGCGCTCCAGGACATCGAGGACGATGCGCTTGCGGGGGTCAAATCCTCGGCCCGGGCCCTCGGCGCCCATGCGCGGGCGGGCATCGGCCTGTTCTATGCGATGGCGATCCTCTGCTGGATCGCGGCCTTCTGGCTGCTCCGGCCGCAGTTGCTCGGCACGCTGGCTCTGCTGCCGATGGCGCTGCACCTCGCCTGGCAGGTGGCGGGGCTGCGCATCGACGACCCCGCCGACGCGCTCGCCCGCTTCCGCGCGAACCGCTTCGCCGGCCTGCTGATGTTCCTCGCCTGCCTCATCGTCGGCACCACCGCCTGAGGGCCTGAAACCCCTTTACCCTTTGACGTTCGGGGCCGGCATACCTAAGTCGCCGACATGCTCAGCCTCTCCGAAGCCGAAAGCCGTACCGCCGACCTCGCCGCCGCCGCGCGCAAGGCCGGAGCGGACGCCGCCGACGTGATCTACGTCTGCAACAATGCGACCCAGATATCGGTGCGCCTCGGCGCGCTGGAGGATGTCGAGCGGTCGGAGGGCGAGGAGATCGGCCTGCGGCTGTTCGTCGGCCGCCGCTCGGCGAGCGTGTCGTCGTCCGACCTGTCGCAGCCGGCGCTCGACGCGCTGGTCGAGCGCGCGGTGGCGATGGCGCGTGAGGCGCCGGAGGATCCCTATGCCGGGCTCGCGCCCGAAGACCGGCTGTTGCGCGGCGCGCTGCCCGACGTCGATGGCGACGATGGCGCGGACCCGTCGCCCGCCGAACTGCGCGAGCGTGCCGAGGCGGCGGAAGCGGCGGCCCGTGCGATCGAGGGCGTCACCAACAGCGAGGGTGCCGGGGCCTCGGCCAGCCGCACCGTCATCGCTCTGGCCACCAGCACCGGCTTCGCGCGCGGCTATTCGAACAGCGGCTATGGCTGCTCCGCCAGCGTCATCGCCGGCGAGGGCGGCGGCATGCAGCGAGATTATGCCTATCATTCGGCGCGGCATCTGAGCGATCTCGAGGATGCGGCGGCGATCGGTGCGCGCGCCGGAGATCGTGCCGTCAAGCGACTCAATCCCGGCAAGCTGGCGAGCGGTGCGATGCCGGTCGTTTATGACCCGCGGGTCGGATCGGGGCTGCTGGGCCATCTTGCCGGGGCCATCACCGGCTCGGCGGTAGCGCGGCGGACCAGCTTCCTCCTCGACAAGCTGGGCGAGCAGGTGTTCGCCAAGGGTATCGTCGTGCGCGACGATCCGCTCCGCAAGCGCGGTCTGCGCTCCAAGCCGTTCGATGGCGAGGGGCTGCCCACCAAGGCGTGCGACATCATCGCCGACGGCACCCTGACCGGCTGGATCATGGATTCGGCCTCGGCCCGCCAGCTCGGCCTCGAGCCGACCGGCCACGCGACGCGCGGCGTCGGCGGCCCTCCGGGATCGGGGCTGACGAACCTCTACATGGAGGCGGGTTCGCTCTCGCCCGAAGAACTGATCGCCGACATCAAGCTGGGCGTCTATGTCACGGAGCTGATCGGGCAGGGCGTCAATGGTGTCACCGGGGACTATAGCCGGGGCGCATCTGGCTTTGTGATCCGCGACGGCCGCATTTGCGAGCCGGTGGCCGAGATCACCGTCGCCGGCAACCTCAAGGATATGTTTCGCGAACTGACGCCGGCCTCGGATCTTGTCTTCCGCCGCGCCGTTGATGCCCCGACGATCAGGATCGAAGGGATGACGGTGGCCGGTGCCTGAGGGGCTCCTCGATGCGGTGAGTGCGGTCGCGGCCGAGGTGGGGGCGATGGCGCATGCATCATGGCGCGGCGACTTCAAATATTGGGACAAGACACCCGGCAGCCCGGTTTGCGACATCGACCTCGCCGCCGACGCCCTCCTGCGCGAGCGGCTGATGGCGATAGACCCGGAGGCGGGCTGGCTGTCGGAGGAGACCGCCGACAGCGCGGAGCGGCTCAACTGCGTACGTGTCTGGGTGGTCGATCCGATCGACGGCACCCGCGACTATGTGCGCGGGCGCGAGGGCTGGGCGGTGTCGATTGCGCTGGTCGAGGGCGGGCGGCCGGTGATCGGCGTGCTCGACGCGCCTGCCCGTGGCGAGCATTGGCGCGCCCAGGCCGGCCGCGGTGCCACCCGCAACGGCGCGCAGGTACGGGCCTCCAACCGGATAGAGCTCCCCGGTGCGCGGGTGCCGGCGGACGTCCTGCCGCGCGGCGATGCCGATCTGGTGACCGTCACCAAGCCCAATTCGATCGCGTTGCGCATAGCGATGGTCGCGGCGGGCGAGGCGGACCTGCTGGCGACGCTGCGCTGGGGCCATGAATGGGACATCGCCGCGGCTGCCCTGATCGCACAGGAGGCCGGGGCCACCGTCACCGACGCGCTCGGCCGGCCCCTGCGTTACAACAGCACCAAGGGCGAGCAGTTCGGTGTGCTGGCGACGGCGCCAGCGATCCATGCCGACGCTGTCGAGCGGCTGGCGCCGAGGGCCGCGAAAGCGGTCATCCGCTGACGCTCTCTCCGAGGGTTAAAGCCCCAGGCGCGGAATCTCGATCGCAGGGCAGCGGTTGACCACCGCTTTCAGCCCCGCGGCTTCGGCGCGGGCGACGGCCTCGTCGTTGAACACGCCTAGCTGGGTCCACACCGCCTTCGCGCCGGCGTCGATCGCGGCGTCGATCACCGGGCCGGCGGCCGTCGAGTTCCGGAAGATGTCCACGATGTCGATCGGCGCGCGGATCTCGTCGAGGGAAGCGAGCACCGGCCGGTCGTGGATACGCTGCCCGGCCAGCTGCGGATTGACGGGTATCACGTCATAGCCGCGCGACAGCAGGAACCGCATCACGCCGTGGCTCGGCCGGTCGGGCCGGTCGCTGGCGCCGACCATGGCGATGGTCTTCGCGGTGCGGAGGAGGTTGGCGATATCCTGGTCGGCTGTCAGCGGCATGGCGGGGCTCCTGGCTGTGCCTGTCTAAATAATGCCCACCTAAAATGATGCGGGCTTCGCCGGGTTCAACCAGTCCACGATCTTCGCGGCGAGCGGTGCGAAGATTGTGTCATCGTCCTCGGCGGCCGGCGGCCGGCCCGCATCGGACGCGGTCCGGATGCCGATGTCGAGCGGGACCCGGCCAAGGAAGGGCAGGTTCATCGACATCGCCGCCGCCTGCGCGCCGCCCTGGCCGAACGGGTCGGACACCTCGCCGCAATGCGGACAGGTATAGCCGGCCATGTTCTCGACCATGCCGATCACCGGCACATGCGCCTGGTTGAAGAAGTCGATCGCGCGGGTCGCATCGATCAGCGCCAGGTCCTGCGGAGTCGACACGATGATCGCGCCGACCGGCTTGTATTTCTGCACCATGGTAAGCTGAACGTCGCCGGTGCCGGGCGGAAGGTCGAGGATCAGCAGGTCGACGTCGCCCCATTCGGCATCGATCAGCTGGCCCAGCGCGTTGGCCGCCATCGGCCCGCGCCAGGCGATCGCCTGCCCCGGCTTGACGAGCTGTGCCATCGACAGCATCGGCACGCCGTGCGGCGAGGGCACCGGATCCATCTTCTGGCCCTGCGCGGTCGGGCGCATTCCTTCGGTGGACAGCAGCCGCGCCTGCGACGGGCCGTAGATGTCGGCGTCGACCAGACCGACCTTGCGCCCCATCCGCTTCAGCGCGACGGCGAGGTTGGCTGACAGCGTCGATTTTCCGACGCCGCCCTTGCCCGATCCCACCGCGATGATCTTGCGGCCGCGCTTCTCGGCGGTCATCGCGACCCGGACCGTCTCCACGCCCGGCACCGCGATCAGCGCCTGCTTCACCGCGGTTTCAAGCTTGGAACGGGCATCGCCCGACAGGCCGGTCACGTCGACCACGACGCTGGCGGTACCGTCCTCGAAGCGCGGCGCGGCGGCCCGTCCGCTGGCGATCAGGCCCCTGCCGCTGATCGGATCGGCCACGCCGTCGAGCGCGGCGGGGAGCGAGTCTGTCATGTCCATGGGGCGTGCAAATAAGGGCTCCGGCAGGAAAGGGCACTGTTTTTCCGCCGATCCGCACCTATAATGATCGGATGAACGACAGCGACAGCAGCGGAATGGCGTCGCGGCCGATGCTCAATGAGGGCGGGCCGTGGGGCGGAGGAGGATCAAGCGGCGGCGGGGGTGGCGACGACAGCAACCCCTGGAACCAGCCGCCACGTGGACGGCCGGGCCGTGGCCCGGCGGGCCGCTCGGCCATTGACGAGCTGCTGCGGCGGGGCCGCGCCCGCTTCGGCGGGCGGGGCGGGCCGGAGCCCGAGGCGGGCCGCATCGCTCTCTGGGCGATCGGCGGGCTGTTGCTCGTCTGGATATTGTGGACCAGCAGCCACCGGATCGACCCGCAGGAGCGCGGCGTCGTCACCCGGCTCGGCTCCTATGCCACCACGCTCGAACCGGGCATGCGCTTTTCCTTCCCCGCGCCGATCGATATCGTCACCAAGGTCGATATCGAGGATATCCGCGTGAAGGATATCCCCGAAGGTGGCGGCAACAGCCAGAACCTGATGCTGACCGGCGACCAGAACATCATCGACCTGGCCTATTCGGTGCGCTGGAACATTCGCGATCCCGAGCTCTATCTCTACGAACTGGCGGAGCCGGACGAGACCGTCGCGGAAGTCGCCGAGAGCGCCATGCGCGCGGAGATCGCCCGGGTCGCGCTCAACGACGCGATGGGCCCGCAGCGCAGCCAGATCGAAGCTCGCGTGCAGCAGCGGATGCAGGAGATCCTCGACAGCTATCGCGCCGGCATCACCGTGCAGGGCGTCGCGATCAAGCAGGCCGATCCTCCCTCGGCGGTGGTCGAGGCGTTCAAGTCGGTGTCGGCCGCGCAGCAGCAGGCCCAGGCCTATCTCAACGAAGCGCGTGCCTATGCGCAGCAACTCGGCGCCAAGGCCGAGGGCGAGGCGGCGGCGTTCGACAAGGTCTATGCCGAATATAAGCTGGCGCCGGAAGTGACCCGCCGCCGCATGTATTACGAGACGATGGAACGTGTCCTCGCGAAGACCGACAAGACGGTGATCGAGGCGCCCAACGTCATGCCCTATATTCCGCTGCCTCCCCAGCAGCCCAAGCCGGCTCCCCAACAATGAACGTCAGCGACAATTTCGCCAGCCGCAATGTGATCGGCTGGGCCATCGCCGCCATTGCCCTCGTGCTCGTGCTCAGCAGCGTCGTCGCTGTGGTGCCCGAGACGAAGCAGGCGCTGGTCGTCCGCTTCGGCAAGCCCGAGAAGGTCTACAACGCCTATCGGCCGAACGAAGATTTCGGCGCGACCGGCGCCGGCCTGCTCTGGAAGATCCCGTTCATCGACCAGATCCACTGGATCGACAAACGGGTCCGCGATTTCGACATGGAGCGCCAGTCGGTGCTGTCGACCGACCAGCTCCGGCTCGAGGTCGACGCCTATGCGCGCTATCGGATCGTCGACCCGCTGCGCATGGCGATCACCGCCGGCAGCGAACGCCGGGTCGAGGAGGCGCTGCGGCCGATCCTTGGTTCCTCGCTCCGCAACGAACTCGGCAAGCGGCCGTTCGCCTCGCTGCTCAGCCCCGAGCGCGGGCAGGTGATGGACAATATCCAGACGCGACTGAACCGGGTCGCCCGCCAATATGGTGCGGAGATCGTCGACGTCCGTATCAAGCGCGCCGACCTGCCCGACGGCACGCCGCTCGATTCGGCCTTCAACCGGATGCGGACGGCACGCGAGCAGGAGGCCCGCTCGATCCTCGCCGAGGGACGCAAGCAGGCGCAGATCATCACGGCCGAAGCCGATGCCCAGGCCGCCGGTACCTATGCCGAGAGCTTCAACAAGGATCCTGATTTCTACAATTTCTACCGGGCGATGCAGTCCTACCGGATGACCTTCGGCACCGACGGCACCGAGGCACCCGGATCGTCCAACGTCATCCTGTCGCCCGACAACGAATATCTGAGGGAGTTTCGCGGGCGGCGCTAGGCCCTAGTCGTGACGGAACGGCCCTTGATTCGCGCCGCGGGCTGGTTCAGCCTGCGGCGTTCCGGGTCCGGGCCCGAAGGGAACAGCGTCGTTCAACCGGGGTTCAGCGATCGGGAAAGAGATAAAGCGCCCGGAATTCGGCAACGGCAGGACAGGAGATTTAAGGAGTTGGCCAAAGTGCGTTATGCCTATGGGATCACCGCGGCCTTGCTGGCGGGCGGTGCGGCCGCAACCCTGACCTTGCAGCAACCGGTCGGCGCCCAGGTGGCGCAGAATGCACCGGGCTCGATCAACGCGGCCGCACCCCGACCGGGCGCGCCGATGAGCTTCGCCGATCTGGCGGCCAAGCTCCAGCCGGCGGTCGTCAACATCTCGACCACGCAGAAGATACAGGTCCGCAGCGGCGGCAACGCCTTCTCCGGCACGCCGTTCGAGGAGCTGTTCCGGCGCTTCGGCGGCGGCCAGGGCGACGATGGCCGGCCGATCACCCGCGAGGCGACCTCGCTGGGCTCGGGCTTCATCATCTCTCCCGACGGCTATGTCGTCACCAACAACCACGTCATCTCGGCCTCGCCGGAAGGCGGCAGCGGCGCGGTGGTCAGCTCGATCACCGTCACCCTGCCCGACCGCAAGGAATATAAGGCGACGATCGTCGGCCGCGACCAGACGTCGGACCTCGCGCTGCTCAAGATCGACGCGAAGAACCTGCCCTTCGTGCAGTTCGGCGACTCGACCCGCACCCGCGTCGGCGACTGGGTGGTGGCGATCGGCAATCCGTTCGGACTGGGCGGCACGGTGACGGCGGGCATCGTCTCGGCATTGCATCGCTCGATCGGCATCAACGGTCCCTATGACCGCTACATCCAGACCGATGCCTCGATCAACCAGGGCAATTCGGGCGGCCCGATGTTCGATCTGCAGGGCAACGTCATCGGCATCAACACGGCGATCTTCTCGCCGACAGGCGGCAATGTCGGCATCGGTTTCGCGATTCCGGCCGAGGAAGCCAAGCCGATCATCGACCAGCTCCGCACCGGCCAGCGGGTCCGCCGCGGTTATCTGGGCGTCGGCATCCAGCCGATGACCGAGGATATCGCCAGCAGCCTGGGCCTGCCCAAGGACCGGGGCGAGATCGTCGCGCGGGTCGAACCGGGTGAGGCGGCGGCGCGCGCGGGCATCCGCCAGGGTGACGTCATCGTCCGCGTCGACGGGCAGGAAATCACCCCGGACAACACGCTGTCCTACATCGTCGGCAAGGCGGCGGTGGGTGCGCGCCTGCCGATCGAGCTTATCCGCGAGGGCCAGCGCAAGACGGTGACGGTGACGCTGGGCGAGCGCCCGCCCGAGGATCAGCTCGCGAGTGCCGGCAATCTCGACGCGGATCAGGGTGACGACGCTCCCGGCGCTGTGCAGGGTTCGCCCGATCAGTCGACCCGTTCAGCGATCGGGCTCGGTCTGCAGACGCTGACGCCCGACATCGCCCGGCGTCTGGGCGTCTCGTCGACGCTGCGCGGCGTCGTGGTGAACTATGTCGACCCGTCCAGCGATGCCGCAGCCAACGGCTTCCAGCCGCGCGACATCATCCTGCAGGTCAACAACGTCCCGGTGGCGACCGTCCAGGCGGCGGCGGCGAAGATCGCCGAGGCGCAGAAGGCCAAGCGTCCGACGGTGCTGCTGTTCGTACAGCGTGGCAACAATCCGCCGCGCTATGTGGGCGTTCAGATCCGCAACTGATCCGCGGCCGTGAGCGGTTGCTGGAACCGCTCGCGACCTGGGCCGGCTTTGGTGCAACGAAAAAGGGCCGGGAGCGCAAGCTCCCGGCCCTTTCTCTTGGCAGGCTGATCAGAAGCGGTAGCTGACCGTCGCGAGCAGCGAGTGGTAGCCGAACTTGCTGAAGCTCCGCTTGAAGTCGGTGCCCGACGCGTTCTGCGCCGTGAACGGGCCGCCGGCGGGGCCGCCCGAGGCGCGCACGGTGCTGTCGTTGTTCTTCAGCGACGTGAACAGGTAGAGCGCGCCGACCGAGAAGGGGCCGACCTTCTGCTCGATACCGCCACCGTAGTTATAGCCCCAGGCATCCTTGCTGGGATTGTCGACGGTGAAGGTGTTGACCCCGTTCGAGGTCGAGAAGCTGTTGCGGATCTTGCCATAGGCGAGACCACCGGTACCGTAGATCAGCGTGCCGGTGTCGAACGAGTAGCCGCCGCGCGCGCGCAGGGCACCGCCGCTGCGCAGCTTCGCCTGCATCTTGTAGACCGCCGGCGTGGTGCTGAAGGTGGTGACGTTGTCGTAGAGATAGGTCTTGCCGTACTCCACGACTGCACCGATCACCGGTCCGCTCGTTTCGCCGAACTGATAGTCATAGCCGGCATGGACCTTCCAGGTGGTGCCGTCATTGTCCTTGGTGCAGCCGGAGGCGGGAGTGGCCGACGTCGGCGCGCCGCCGCAGCTGCCCGGAGCGAAATTGGGGAAGGCGTCGCCGAAGGTGCCGTCGAGGTTGCGATCGAACAGGACCTGCTCATCGCCGTCGCGCGGCTGCCAGGCATAGCCAAGCTGGCCACCCACGTAGAATCCGGTCCAATTGCTGGACGGGCTCTGTGCCGAAGCAGCGCTGGCGCCCAGAGCTGCCAGTGCGATCGCGGCCGTGGTGGAAATCAATACTCGCATGTCTACTAACCCTTTCTGTTGCCTTGTGGGCATGACAGGAACGGTTCTCGAAGCCGGTTTGATCCAAAGCCGAGGCCGCTTTAGCGCGAGTGATGCAATATTGTCACATTCGCGTCCGCCATATCGGCGTCAGTCTAAACTGCTGACAATGTTGTTTATTGTCCGAAGTCGGCTTCGCCGGCCCGTGCCAGGGCCTCGCGCGCGGCGGCGATCAGCGCGCCTGCCTTGGCCTCGCATTCGCGCTGCTCATAGGCGGGGTCGCTGTCCGCGACGATGCCGGCTCCTGCCTGGACGTGCATCCGCCCGTCCTTGACCACGGCGGTGCGCAGGACGATGCAGCTGTCCATCGATCCATCGGGGGAGAAATAGCCGACGCCGCCCGCATAGGCGCCGCGCGCCTCCGGTTCGAGCTCGGCGATGATCTCGCAGGCGCGGACCTTGGGCGCACCCGACACAGTACCGGCGGGAAAGCCCGCGAACAGGGCGTCGAGCGCGTCCTTGGCGGGATCGAGGCGGCCGACCACGTTCGACACGATGTGCATGACGTGGCTGTAATGCTCGACCGTGTAGCTGTCGGTGACCTCGACCGTTCCCGCCTGGGCGACCCGGCCGACATCGTTGCGACCCAGATCGAGCAGCATCAGGTGCTCCGCGCGCTCCTTGGGATCGGCCAGCAGACTGTCGCGGTTGGCGGCGTCCTCGATCGCGGTCTTGCCCCGCGGGCGGGTGCCGGCGATCGGACGGATCGTTACCTCTCCGTCACGGGCGCGGACGAGTATCTCGGGCGAGGAGCCGGTGAGGGCGAAGCCGGGCAGGTCGAGGAAATAGAGGAAGGGCGAGGGGTTGATCCGCCGCAGTGCCCGGTACAGATCGATCGGAGGTAGCGGAAAGTCGACGGTGAAGCGCTGCGCCAGCACCACCTGGAAGATATCGCCGGCGGCGATATAGTCCTTCGCGCGCAGCACCATCTCGGCATAGCGGCCGGGCGCCATCTGCGGCGCGAGGCTGAGGCCCGCCGAATCCATGTCGCTGCGGCTGCGCGCAGGCAACGGCCCCGCCAGCATCGCCGCATGCGCCTCGATCCGCTCGACCGCCTGCGCGACCTTTGCGGCCGGATCGCCATCCGTATCGGGCCAGAGGGGCGCAACGAGATAGAGTTGGTCCGCGAGCCGATCGAACACGAGGATCAGCGTCGGCCGGGCGAACAGCATGTCGGGCAGGTCGAGCGGATTGGCCGGAGGACGCGGCAGATCCTCGACCAATCCGATCGTCTCATAGGCGAAATAGCCGACCAGACAGGCGAGCGCGCGGGGAAGGCCGTCGGGAACCGCCATCCGGCAGGCGCTGACGAGCTTGCGCATCGCGGTCAGCGCGTCGTCGTCGAGCGGCACGAAGGCATCGGGGTCGGTCGCCCAGCGAGGGTTGATCTCGGCCGCGCCGCCACGCGCGCGGAACAGCAGGTCGGGGGCGAGGCCGAGCAGCGAGTAGCGCCCGCGCACCGCGCCGCCTTCGACGGATTCGAGCAGGAAATCGCCCCGGCCCGGCCGGATCAGCTTGAGAGCCGCAGCGACCGGCGTCTCGGTATCGGCGACCTGTGTGCGCCACACCAGCGCGGGTTCCCCCCGCGACAAGGCGTCCAGGGCGGCCTGGTCCTGCGCGAAACTCATCCGCTGCCGGAGCCTATTGACCGACCGAACCGAACTGGCGTTTCGCGGCGGCGATCGCGTCCGGATAGCGCTTGACGTCGACATCCTGGCTGACGGCGCGGATGAACTGGTCGCCCAGTTCGGCTTTCGACGCGCGCGCCAGTTCTTCCTGGGTAGCACCGACGAGGCCCGGCGTCTTGGTAAGGTCGCCGGGCACGACCTGGTCGAGGACGGTGACGAACAGCGCCTCCCCCTGCGCGCTCGGGACCAGCTTCGCCTTGCCCTTCTGAAGCGCGAACAGCGCGCTCACCGGCTCCGGGATCTGCGCTCCGTTCTGCTGCGCGCGAGCGATGTCGATCTGCCGGGCGCGGGCCGGACGTGCCGGGGGCAGGGCGACGCCGCTGTCGGCGATCGCCTTGGCCAGCGGCACGCCGCTGTTGACGGCGGCGACCATCTTGTCGCCGACCGCCTTGGCACGCTTGGCGGCGCGCTTGATCAGGATGTCCTGGATCACCGCCGGGCGCACCTGCGCGAGCGGAAGCGGGGTTGGCGGAATCACCTTGGCGACGCTGAGCAGCGCATATTGCTGATCGGCGACCACGGTTTCTACTGTCGGCCGTTCCTCGGACGAGCTGGCGAAGCCGCTCTTGAGCAGCGCGCCCAGCTCGGGCGGTGCCTTCCAGTCGGCCCGGTCGATCGCCTGGCCGCCGGCGAGCACGGCCGGGGTCTCGACCACGGTCAGCTTGTTGTTGGCGGCGACCTCGGCGAAACTCGCGCCGTCCGCGATCGCATCCTCGACCTTGCCGGCGAGCTCGGACAGCGCCTCCTGCGCCTTCTGGCGGGTCAGCAGCGCGACGATCTCGGGCTTCGCCTCGGCCAGCGGACGCCCCGGTGTGGCGGTCACCGCGTCGACCTTGACGACATACCAACCGAACGACCCCTTGGCGGGGCCGGCAATGCTGCCGGAGGCGGCGGCGAAGGCCTGGTCGGCGACCGCGGCCCCGGCCGAGCCGGCATAGCCGGCCTTGCTCTGGCTGGTCAGCGCCGACGCCTCCAGCCCCGCCTTGGCGGCGGCGGCGGCAAGCGTCTGGCCACTCCGAGCGGCGGCGGCGATGCTGCGCGCCAGCGTCTCGCTGGGAGTTACGACCTGCGTCAGGTTGCGCATCTCGCGCGCCGCGAAGCTGTCCGCATTCTCGCGATAATAGGTGGCGATATCGGCTTCGGTCGGGGTTGCCGCCGCCGCGACTTGCTCGGCACCGAACAGCGCGTAGCGCAGTACGCGTGCCTCGGGCCGGGTGAAGGCGGCGATGTTCGCCTTATAGGCTGCGGCGATCTCGGCCTCGGTCGGCTGACGCGGATCGGCGAAGGCGGCGAGCGGGATGATCCCGACCTGTCCGATCCGTTCCTCGAGCAGCAGTGCCGCATAGGGGCGGGCGAGCTTCGCCGGGGTCGGCGCCAGCGCGACGGCCGGCGTCAGTATCTGGTTGCGCATCAGCTCGCCGGCGATGTCGGCGCGCAGCTCACGCTCGCTGATCCGCGCCTCGGCAAGGCGGTTGCGCATCACCGTCTCGTCAAAGGTGCCGGCGATACCGCGAAAGGCATCCATGCCCGCGATCTGTGCGTCGACCAGCCGCTTGCCGATCACGAAGCCCTGTTCCTTGCCCCAGGCGTCGAGCGCGCGGGCATCGAGCAGCCCGTCGGTAACCCCTTCGAAGCCGCCGGCGGCGAGGAATGCCTTATGATCGAGCTCGGGCCGCTCGCGACGGAGCGCATCGAACTGGTTCTGCACGCGGCGCAGCAGTTCGCTGGTGCTGATCTTGGAACCCTCGACTTTCGCGACCGTGGCGCCGTTGCCCGTTCCCCCGAGCGAGCCGGGGCTTTCGACACCGGTGATGATGAAGGCGACCAGGACCAGGGCGAGGATGCCGAGGACGATCCAGGAGGATAGGGCGCGGCGGAAGAAGGAGATCATCAGGCGTTCCGTCTGAAACCGGGAAGTGGTTGCGCTGCCATAAGGCCGCCGGCCGGTGGCCGCAATGGCGGGGATGGTTGCGACGCGCCGGATTGCCCCTTAAGGCCGGACCCGCAACAGCCAGAAAGGGTCGAAATGGGACTGCGTAAGCTCGTCGCCGGCAACTGGAAGATGAACGGATCGCTGGGCGGCCTCGCCGAGCTCGATGCGATCGCCGCGGCGGCGAAGGCGCAGGCTTCGGTCGATGTGGCGGTCTGCCCGCCCTTTACGCTGATCGCCCCGGCGGCGGCCCGCCAGCCCGGCCTCGCGATCGGCGCGCAGGATTGCCATGCCCAGCCCAAGGGCGCCCACACCGGCTGCATCAGCGCCGCAATGCTGGTCGAGGCCGGCGCTCGGTTGGCGATCGTCGGCCATAGCGAGCGTCGCGCCGACCAGCACGAGACCGATGCCGAGGTCCAGGCCAAGGCGGCGGCGGCGATTGCTGCCGGCCTCACCGCGATCGTCTGTGTCGGCGAAACCGAGGCCGAGCGCGACGCCGGCCGCGCCGTCGCCGTGGTCGAGGGTCAGCTCGACGGATCGATTCCGCGCGACGGCACCGCCGCGACACTGGTCGTCGCCTATGAGCCGGTCTGGGCGATCGGCACCGGCCGGACGCCGTCAACCGCCGACGTTGCCGAGATGCACGCTGCGATTCGCGCGAAGCTGGGCGCGCTGCTCGGCGGCGAGGGGGCGGGGGTGCGTATCCTCTACGGCGGCTCGGTGAAGCCCGACAACGCGGCCGAGCTGCTCGCGGTCGACGACGTCGACGGCGCGCTGGTCGGCGGAGCGAGCCTGACCGCCGCGCAGTTCGTGCCGATCATCGAGGGTGCGGCGACCGCATCGCGCTGATCTTGGCCTGATCCCATCTTCGTCATTCGGGGCGAAAGCCGGAATCGCCCGGTCTTTGTCCGGGCAAGGGATGGCAGAAGAGGAAAGCTCCCGGGTTTCGCCGGGATGACGGTCACTCCGGTACCTCAAGGTTGAACCTTGGGCCCTGATCGACTAGATGCGCCCGATATTCGAAATCGAAAGCCGGCAATGCTCTTCACCTTCCTGCTCGTGGTCCACATCATCGTCGCGACGGCGCTCGTCGCGATCATCCTCGTGCAGCGGTCGGAAGGCGGCGGGCTGACCTCGGGCGGCAGCCCCGGCGGGCTGATGAGCGCGCGCGGCGCGGCCGATTTCCTGACCCGTACCACTGCAATTCTCGCCGGTGTCTTCGTTGTCCTCAGCATCGCACTGGCCGCGCTCGCCTCGGTCGAGCGCGCGCCGAGCACGATCGATACGTCGCTGGTGGGCAAGACTGCAGCGCCCGCGAGTGCGCCTGCCCCTGCGCCGGTTAGTGACGATCCGCTCGCCGCGGCGGCGGCCCAGGGCGGCGGAATCGCGTCGAACGGCGCCGCGCCGCAATAAATCTTCCCATTTTCGCGGATAATTGACGCGCCCCGGTTTCGGGGCGCGGCGCTTTTCGCGGTCGTCCACAATTTTTTGTCGATATCAAGGAGTCCCCCACCTTGCCCTTCGCCCATCTGCGCGGCTAAACCCATTCTCCCATGGCGCGGTTCATTTTCATCACCGGCGGCGTGGTCTCCTCGCTTGGCAAGGGTCTCATGGCGGCAAGCCTTGCCGCCCTCCTCCAGGCGCGTGGATACAAGGTCCGCATCCGTAAGTTCGATCCCTATCTGAACGTCGATCCAGGCACGATGTCGCCCTATCAGCATGGCGAGGTCTATGTGACCGACGACGGGGCGGAGACCGACCTCGACCTCGGCCACTATGAGCGCTTCACCGGCGTTCCCAGCCGGCAGTCGGACAACGTCACCTCGGGGCGGATCTACCAGACGATCATCCAGAAGGAACGGCGCGGCGACTATCTGGGCGCCACCGTTCAGGTGATTCCGCACGTCACCGACGCGATCAAGGAATTCGCACGCGCCGACACCGACGGTCTCGACTTCGTCCTGTGCGAAATCGGCGGCACCGTGGGCGACATCGAGTCGCTGCCGTTCATGGAGGCGATCCGTCAGCTCAGGAACGATCTCGGTCGGGGCAACTCGATCTTCGTCCACCTGACGCTGGTGCCCTATATCGCGGCGGCGGGCGAGCTGAAGACCAAGCCGACCCAGCACAGCGTTCGCGACCTCACCTCGCTCGGCATCCAGCCCGACGTGCTGGTGTGCCGCTGCGATCGGCCGCTGCCCGAGGGCGAGCGCGCCAAGATCGCTCTGTTCTGCAATGTGCCGACCGAAGCGGTGATCCCGGCGCTCGACGCCAGCAGCATCTACGGCGTGCCGCTGCAATATCATGAGGAAGGGCTGGATGAGGCGGTGCTTTCCGCGTTCGGCATCGAAGCCAAGGACGAGCCCGACCTCACCCGCTGGACCGAGATCATGGACCGGCTGGAGAATCCCGAAGGCGAGGTCACGATCGGCGTGGTCGGCAAATATGTCGGTCTGCTCGACGCCTATAAGTCGCTGCACGAGGCGCTGGTCCACGGCGGCATCGCCAACCGCGTGAAGGTCAACATTCGCTGGATCGACGCCGAGTTGTTCGAGCAGGAGGAAGGCGGCATCGCCGCCCAGCTTGAGCCGATGCACGCGATCCTGGTGCCGGGCGGCTTCGGCGAGCGCGGATCGGAGGGCAAGATCGCCGCGGTGCGATTCGCCCGCGAGCGCAAGGTGCCCTATTTCGGCATCTGCCTCGGCATGCAGATGGCCTGTATCGAAGGCGCCCGCAACACCGCCGGCATCGCCGCCGCCTCGACCACCGAGTTCGGCCCGACCGACGAGCCTGTCGTCGGCATGATCACCGAATGGATGAGCGAGGATGGCCTGCAGAAGCGTGAGGCGGGCGGCGATCTGGGCGGCACGATGCGGCTCGGTGCCTATGACGCCAAGCTGTCGGGCAATAGCCATGCAGCCTCGATCTACGGTACGACCGATATTTCGGAACGCCATCGCCACCGCTACGAGGTGAACGTCCATTATCGCGAATCGCTGGAGCGCGGCGGCCTTGTCTTCTCGGGCATGTCGCCCGACGGCGAACTGCCCGAAGTGGTCGAACGTCCCGAGCATCCGTGGTTCGTCGGCGTGCAGTTCCATCCGGAACTCAAGAGCAAGCCGTTCGACCCTCATCCGCTGTTCGCGAGTTTCATCGCCGCCGCGCTTCAGCAGAGTCGGCTGGTCTGATCCGTCCCCGGGGATCACCCCGGCGCAAGCCGGGATTTCCCTGCCTTGGCTACGATCGGCGAATCGCGCGCTGAAGGAGGGATATTCCGGCGTTTGCCAGGATGCCGCCAGATGTGCGGTAGTGGGTCAGTTTGAAATCGGCACTGCACATTAGCGCCAGCCGCGCTATATTAAGGGCATGGCAGCTAGAGATAGATGGGAGATCGCGCTTTCTTGCAAGGCGTGCGGCACCGCCGGCGAGGCTAAGGTGTCGGAAAACGATTACCCCTTCATGAACCGCCTGGATTTCAGCGTGGACGCGATCGACCCGGCCTTCGTCGTGAAAAGAGAGGGTAACGGCGCTTTTGACACTGAGTTTGCGTGTGCGAACTGTGGAGGGCCGGTGAAATGAAGACACCCAAGCGCCCGCGCGATCCGAACCAGCTTGCGAAGATGATTGTGGATATCGCGACGGGGGAGGCTGATCGGCCCGAGCAAACCGCAACGGAAAGGCGCGCCGCCAAGGCGGGTTCTGTCGGAGGCCCTGCTCGCGCTAAGGCGCTCACGCCGGCTGAGCGCTCAGAAATCGCCAGTGTCGCCGCTCAGGCCCGCTGGAAGAAGAAGGGCTAACCGGCCTTTTTCGCGCTGCGCTCCATTTCCTCCAGCGCCTTCCGCTCTTCATAGTCCTCAGTGAAGTCCAGCTCAAACTGGATCGGGTCATCATGAGGATATGCAAAATTCATGTGGGCGACATCTGACATCGCCCTGTAAACGTCATTGGCGATTGCGTCGCGGCGTTGCCGTACCGCCTTCTGGCGGAGCTGAGGCGTACCGTTCTTGTCGACGTCAAAGACGAGCGTTCTTTGCCGCCCTTCCTCAAGGATCGTCACGCACTGCTTGGCTCTGTACGTAGTGCCGGCTTCATCGACCCGGTGCACCTGCCGCAGCGCCTCTGACACCCGGCGTCGGTGGATTTTACGAACATCTTCCAAGGGCGTGTAGAGGCGATTATTCGCGATAGCCCAATCAATGAAATCGTCAGGATCGTTGGCGTCGTTGCCGGTCTGATCCTCCCATTCGTCCCACGCGCGAATGACCTGCTCATTGTAGTTTGCCACAAAACGCTCCTAAAGCCTGATTTCTGCGGTTTTGCCCCATCCGTCTCGGAGCGGCCACGCCATGAACAGGTCATGGATTTTGGTGAGATATCGACGGAGAAACGCGAACGCGCGGTCATCGCCGGCCTGGTGTCGCCGGTTCTGTATCTGACCAATAACGATGGCCGGGTGAATGTTGTGCCTTGCCGCAAAAGCGAGAACGTCGGTCTCAGAAATCCACTTGCCCTTTCTGACCATAAAGGAGGTCAGCTTATCCTGCGGTATCAGAAACTCCGCAGCGGCGGTATCAGCTCGGCGTTCTTCTGCCGGGAGATTATCCGAGTCCCTGTCCGGATCGAATATGTCGACATGCGTGTAAGTCACGTTCTTCCCGTCCTCTTGCAGAACGTGCTCAATTTCATGCCGGAGGACAAAACACAGATTATCCGGACGGTTCAAACGCAAGCTCAGCCCAATAACAGGCTGGTCGCCGAGCCACGTGCAGACCCCATCTATTTTTGAACCCGCGAAAGGCTCCACGAAAACAACGCGCACGCCGCAGCGCCAAAGCAATCCGGGGATTTCTCCGAAATCGTCGGAATCGAGCATGTGCGCCCGAATGTCTGGGAGTGTTTCCAGCAGGCGTTCGCGGTCATAGCGAGGCGCATCTGCGCTCTCGGCGATTTTGCGGACACGATAAAGCCATACGAGCTGCGTCCCCGTGATCTCCTCGTAGCCGGACTTCTTCGCGGCATGAGCAACGGCTTCGCACCCAACAAGAGGAATGTCTTCAATCCGGTTGGCCTCAAAAAACCGCATCATCTGAAGATCAAGAAGATCCGCCTCAGTTGCCTCGATCCAGCCGCGCTTGATCATCTCTCTGACGGGGAATAACGACACCCAAGTTGCACGCGCCTTCACTCCGGGGTCGGCCTGCCTCGCCCGCTGCAAGTCATGCATCTTTTGCAGATTCATGAAAAACTCAGCAGGCATGTCGAAGGCATCCCCGAGTGACACGGCCGTATCGGGCGTAATGGACGTGGCGCCCTTGATCAGCTTGTTAAGCTGACTGGGATCCCAACCGAGGATGTAAGCGAGATCAGCTTGCGTCCACTCGCGAGCCTCCAGCTCCTCCTCAATGAATGTGCCGGGATGATCAACCGGCGAAATCATGGCCTGACCCATCAATGGTAATCCTCGATCGCAATGATCGTGGCGGTCTGCGGATCGGTTTGCTCATCCAGCTCGAATACCATCCGAAACTGGTCATTGAGCCTTATCGACCTTTGACCGTCACGTTCCCCCCTTAGTTTCTCGTAATGCAGGCTCTTCCAGTTCCTGAGGGAGCGATCATCGATCGCAGCCCTTAGGACCGTCAGTTTCCGCCGAGCCGATTTGATAACCGGCACCGGCAGTCGGGTCGCTCCAGCTTGGTCGGTTTCGATCAGAGCCAGCCCCTCATCAGCGAACACAATCCTCATTCGCCACCTTATAACACGCGGGAATCCTTGGCGCAAACCGAAATTGATTAGTTATGCCAAACTGACCTTTATGCTTGACTAAGGCCGAAAAGGTCATATTGAAAATGCATGAACAAGCTGACCATTGAAGAGCGCGCGCGCATCCTTCACCTTCTCTGCGAAGGCATGAGCATCCGAGCCATCACGCGGCTAACTGGCGCAAGCAAGAACACCGTCGCAAAGTTGCTGATCGACGCGGGCAAGGCGTGCGCTGCCTATCACGATGCCAACATACGCCACGTGAAGGCGAGCTGCGTTCAGGTCGATGAAATCTGGTCGTTCACCTATGCGAAGCAGAAGAACGTCGCGACTGCGAAGGCTGCGCCCGACGAAGCTGGCGATACCTGGACATGGACCGCGCTGGACGCAGATAGCAAGCTGATCGTCTCATATCTCGTGGGCGGTCGCGATGCCGAATATGCCATGTGGTTCATGGACGATCTGCGCGACCGCCTCGCCAATCGCGTGCAGCTCACCAGCGACGGTCACAGAGCCTATCTGGAAGCCGTCGAAGGCGCGTTCGGTGCCGACGTGGACTATGCGCAGCTTGTGAAGCTCTACGGTGCCACTGCGACCGCACCGGGACGCTACAGCCCCGCCGCTTGCATTGGAGCTCGCAAGCGCACGGTTGAGGGCAAACCCGATGCCGATCATGTCAGCACGTCCTATGTCGAGCGCCAGAACCTCACGATCCGCATGCACATGCGTCGTTTCACCCGCCTGACCAACGCTTTCTCAAAGAAGGTCGAGAACCACGCTCATGCGGTCGCGCTGCACATGATGTATTACAACTTCGTACGCATCCATAAGACGTTGCGCGTTACCCCGGCGATGGCCGCTGGCGTGTCTGATCGGCTTTGGGAGATTGCGGATATCGCCAAGCTGGTCGAAGATGCCGAAGAGAAGCCCGGCAAGCGAGGGCCGTACAAAAAACAGGGTCAGATTTCAAACTGACCCACTACCAGATGTGCGCTTCATCCCGGCAGGCCGGGAATCACGGGATCGGCGGGCGCCCCCGGATCGGGATCGGTCGGTGAAGGCACCGGAATGTCGACGGGGGCGTCACCCGGTACCTCGTCTGGCGGTGGTGGCTGGCTGGCCATGGCGATTCTCCTCTCAAGGAGGAAACGCTCCGGTCGGGCTGGCTATCCGTGGGACCGACAGGACGGGGCCGAAGCACGGCGGTTCGGGCGGATGGCCTGAAAGAGCAAACGCCGGGATCGTTCCCGATCCCGGCGTCGCGTGACGATATTCGCCAACCCCCTTGGTGGGCTCTACACCTACCACCCCTTTAAATGGCGGCGGAGCCTCACTTTTTCCCCGAACCATGGCCGTTTTTTCTGCTCATGTTCCGTGACACTTCTCCTACAGCTGCCCCGGTGCCTTGTCATTGGCTTTCAAGATATCCGGACTCGAAAGACGGGAAGTGTGTTTTCTCGGCAACAGAGACCGATCGGTACCATAAGGGCTTTTTCGAGAGCGAGGCGCTTCCACCTCAAACGATCAGGCCCAGGACCTTGATCGTCCCAGGCTGAATCAGCCTGAAACGTGAATCAAGGTTTCGACTATGTGAAGAGAGCCTGATTCACGGCATCGGTGGAAGCGCAAAGCGCTTCCACCTCAAACGATCAGGCTCTAGACAGCCGCAGACCGTTTCTTCTTGCGAGTATCCCGTTTCATGCGCCTCTCCCGTCATTTTCTCCCCGTGATGAAGGAATCGCCCGCCGACGCCCAGATCGTCAGCCACAAGCTGATGCTCCGCGCGGGCATGATCCGGCAGACTGCCGCCGGCATTTATGCCTGGCTGCCGCTCGGTCACCGTGTGCTCCGCAAGATCGAGCAGGTCGTTCGTGAGGAACAGGACCGCGCGGGCGCGATCGAGCTGCTGATGCCGACCATGCAGTCGGCCGACCTGTGGCGCGAATCCGGCCGGTACGACGCCTATGGGCCGGAGATGCTGCGCATCAAGGACCGGCACGACCGCGAGATGCTGTTCGGCCCGACCAACGAGGAGATGATCACCGCGATCTTCCGCGACAATGCGCGCAGCTATCGTGACCTGCCCCGCACCCTCTACCATATCCAGTGGAAGTTCCGCGATGAGGTCCGCCCGCGCTTCGGCGTGATGCGCGGCCGCGAATTCCTGATGAAGGACGCCTATAGCTTCGACCTCGACATTGCGGGTGCGCGTCACAGCTACAACCGGATGTTCGTCGCCTATCTGCGCACTTTCCGTCGAATGGGGCTGTCGGCGATCCCGATGCAGGCGGACACCGGCCCGATCGGCGGCGACCTCAGCCATGAGTTCATCGTGCTGGCGCCGACCGGCGAGAGCGAGGTCTTCTACCACACCAATTGGGAGGCCGAGCGCGCTCTCGAGGTGGACGTGGACGATGTCGCGACGCTCCAGACGTTCGTTGACGGCCTGACCGCCGACTATGCGGCGACCGACGAGAAGCGCGATCCTGCGCGCGAGGCGGCGGCGGGCGACAAGCTCAAGCAGTCGCGCGGCATCGAGGTCGGCCACATCTTCTATTTCGGCACCAAATATTCCGCGGCGATGGGAATGACCGTGCAGGGGCCCGACGGCCAGCCGGTGACGCCGCAGATGGGCAGCTACGGCATCGGCGTGTCGCGCCTGATGGGCGCGATCATCGAGGCGAGCCATGACGATGCCGGCATCGTCTGGCCCGACGCGGTCGCCCCCTACACGGTCGGCCTGATCAACATGCGCGCCGACGACGCGCGCTGCGCCGCGGCGGCCGACGATCTCTACGCGAAGCTGGAAGCGGCCGGGATCGAGACGCTCTACGACGACCGCGACGAGCGCGGCGGCGCCAAGTTCGCGACGATGGACCTGATCGGCCTGCCCTGGCAGATCGTCGTCGGCCCCAAGGGCCTCGACAAGGGCGTCGTCGAGCTCAAGCGCCGCGCAACCGGCGAGAAGGTCGAACTGTCGGTCGAGGACGCGATCGCGAAGGTGAAAGGGTGATATCGGCCCTCTCCGTCACCCCGGCGGAGGCCGGGGTCTCAGGAGATTCGGACTCCGTCCTTGCCGCCCGAGATCCCGGCCTTCAGCCCTTGGGTGAAGTTTATCCCGAGCGCCTGCCTTGCAGGCAGCCGAGGGGCCGGGATGACGGCCTGTTGGGGCCGTCATGATCCTCAACCGCTACGAACGAATGATCGCCAAGCGCTACCTGCTGCCGGGCAGGGGAGAGGCGTTCATCTTCCTCGTCGCTTCGATCAGCCTGGTCGCGGTCGCGCTCGGCGTCGCGGCGCTGATCGTGGTGATGAGCGTGATGAACGGCTTCCGCGCGGAGCTGTTCGACAAGATCGTCGGGCTCAACGGCCACGCCGTCGTGCAGGGCTATGACGGCAAGCTCGGCGACTGGCGCCGGATCGCCGCCGACGCGCGCAAGCTGCCCGGCATCGTCTCCGCGACCCCGCTGATCGAGCAGCCGCTGATGGCGAGCTTCGGCGGCCGGGTCGAGGGCGTGCTGGTGCGCGGCATGACGCTCGAGGATATCCGCCGCAACCCGGTGATCCAGGGCAAGGTCGTGCGCGGCTCGCTCGAAGCGCTGACCCCCGGTTCGGGACGGGTGGCGATCGGCGCGCGGCTCGCCGAGCAACTCGGCGCCGACCTCGGCAGCCAGATCAGCCTGATCAGCCCACAGGGACAGACGACCCCCTTCGGCACCGTGCCGCGCATCGTTTCCTACCAGGTCGCCGCGATCTTCGAAGTCGGCGTCTACGACTATGACAAGGCATTCGTGGTAATGCCGATGTCGGATGCGCAGACGCTGCTGATGCTGGACGATGCAGTCGGGATGATCGAGATCCAGACCGTCGACGCGGATCGGGTCGGCGACATATTGGCGCCGCTTAAGCCGCTGATCGCCCGGCAGGGCGAGATACGCGACTGGCGGGCGCTCAACAGCTCGCTGTTCGAGGCGCTGGCGGTGGAGCGGGTGACGATGTTCGTCGTCCTGTCGCTGATCATCCTCGTCGCGGTGTTCAATATATTGTCGTCGCTGATCATGCTGGTCCGCGCCAAGCGGCGCGACATCGCGATCCTGCGGACGATGGGCGCCTCGCGCGCCGCGCTGATGAAGATATTCATGACGGTCGGCACGGTGATCGGCGTGCTCGGCACCGGCGCGGGCATCGCACTCGGCGCGGTCTTCCTCTTCTACCGGCAGGCGGTGGTCAATTTCGTCCAGTTCGTCACCGGCCAGAATCTGTGGGATCCGTCGATCCGCTTCCTGACCGAGCTGCCTGCCAAGAGCGATCCGGTCGAGGTCTCCGCGATCATCGTCATGGCGCTGGGCTTCAGCTTCCTATCGACGCTCTACCCAGCGTGGAAGGCGGCGAGCACCGATCCGGTCGAGGTGCTGCGCTATGAGTGACATTCCGGAAGCGGTCCTTCGGGTCCGTGCCCTCAGTCGCACCTTCCATCAGGCCGACGTCGCGATCCACGTGCTGCGCCAGGTTGATCTGGAGATCGCACCGGGCGAGATCGTCGCGCTGCTCGGCCCGTCGGGGTCTGGCAAGTCGACGCTGCTGCAGGCGGTCGGCCTGCTCGAAGGCGGGTTCGAGGGGTCGATCCGAATCGCCTGCGAGGAAGCCGCGAAGCTCGATTCGGCCGGGCGGACCCGCCTGCGTCGCGATCGGCTGGGCTTCGTCTATCAGTTCCATCATCTGCTGCCCGACTTCACCGCGGTGGAGAATGTCGTGCTGCCGCAGCTCATCCACGGCGCCGACACCGCACCCGCGCGCGAACGCGCCGAGGGGCTGCTCTCCGTCCTCGGCCTCGCGCAGCGGCTGGGCCATCGCCCGTCGCAGCTTTCGGGCGGCGAACAGCAGCGCGTCGCGGTCGCACGCGCCCTGGCCAACCGGCCCGCGCTGGTGCTCGCCGACGAGCCGACCGGCAATCTCGACGAGGCCACCGCCGACATCGTCCTGGCCGAGTTCCTGCGGCTGGTGCGGCAGGAAGGTTCGGCAGCGCTGGTCGCCACCCATAATGAGCGGCTGGCGGCCCGGATGGACCGGGTGGTGCGGCTGCACGAGGGGCGGCTCGACTGAGCGGCGATGCCCGTTAACCATCCCGCCTGACCGCTTTGTTAAGCATTCCGGCCTAAAGGGACCACATGGTCCCGGCCTGGATGTCCTCGATGGCGGCGCATGGCGTCGGCCTGGCGCGTGCGACGCGCGGCGCCGTCGCCGTGATCGGCGCCTTGTCGCTGACCGTGCTCGTCGGCATGGGCGCCTTCGCGGTCGAGATCAGCCGCGGCTATGCCGCCGATACCGCCAACCAGCGGATCGCCGACATGGCCGCGCTGGCCGGCGCCCTCGCCTATAACGTCAACAACAATAGCAGCGAGATGACTGCAACCGCCAAGGCGGTGGTGGTGGCGCAGGGCCTGCCCGCCAGCGCCGCGACGGTCGCGCTCGTCACCGATTCGGCCACGTCGAAGCAGCTCGTCCAGGTGACGGTCACCACCTCGGTCCCGATCGCGCTCGGCCGCGTCTTCTCCTCGGCGCTCGCCTATGACGTGACCGCCATGGGAGCGGCGACGACCAGCACGGCGACGACCACCGCCCCGCCCTGCATCGCCGCCCTGTCGTCGACTCCGACCTACGGGATCACCCTCCGCGGCGGGGTCGGGATCGATTCGCCCGGTTGTGCAATCAGCACCAATGCCGGCGTGACGGTTCCCTGGGGCACCAGCATCAAGGCCAAGCAGGTCAATGCCGGCAAGACCATCGACAACCCAGGCAGCGGCATCACCACGTCGCCGACCGCGAACAATATCGTACAGAACAGGGCGGGGGCAGCGACCGACTGGATGAAGGACGATAGCGCGCTCAAGGCCGCGCTATGCCAGGTCAACAAGCTGACGGGCGCGAGCGATCCCGACTATGCCGATGGCAACACCGCGTGCATCTCGGTGAAGGTGGCACCCGCCACGCCGACGGTCAGCGGGGTGAAGGACTGGTCGCTGGCTTATGAGGTAAAGGGCACCTCGGAGCCCGGCAAATATCTGACAGACTCCTATAGCTGCAATTATCAGGTGCCGGCCGGAACCTATAATATCAAGAAACTGACCGTGCCCGGCGGCTGCTCGATCAGCTTCGACAGCGGATCAACGCTGAATTTCGAGTCGATCGACATGAGCGGCAAGGACATGTCGATCGGGGATGGCGCGGTGACCGTATCGGGCGAGTTCAAGGTCAACGGCAATAATCCGATCACTATCGGCAACGGCGATCACAGCTTCGGCTCGCTCAATATCCTCGGCGGCAAGAAGCTCGATGTGGGTAGCGGCAACTTCAATCTGAAGGGCGGCATCGTCGTATCGGGCGGCGCCTATCTCAGGGTCGCGATCGGCGTCGGCAACACCGTCGTGATCGGCAAGGACGGATCGGGCAACTCGATCTTCGTGACCGGTGGCAGCCAGGTCTGCTTCACGGCGGATTGCACCAAGGCGACGGCCGCCGCCGGGATTTTCAGCGCGGGCGGAAACATCGTTAATTCGGACGGCGGCAGCCTCATCGTCTTCACCAGGTCGACCAGCCATGTGATCGACGGCAATCTGTCGCTGGCATCCGGTGCGATCCTCAGCCAGGGGCTTTACATCATCAGGGGCAACTTCACCAATGGGACCGGCGACAAGGTGTCGGGAACCGATATCACCATAGCGCTCGGCGGCACCTTCTCCTTCGCCGGCGGAACGACGCTGGACCTTGCCGCTCCGGTCCCCGGTTCGAGCTACGGCATCCCCAACGTCCTGATCGCGACCAAGAGCAGTTCTGCGACGAAGCTGGGCGGCGGAGCCAACGGTAAATATTCGGGCCTCGTCTATGCCCCCAGATCGGACATGATCACCGACGGCGGCGCGTCGATGTCGTCGGGTACGACGAGCTGCCTTATGATGATCGTGAACACGCTCACCCTGAACGGCGGCACGACGATCGGGAGCACCTGCACCGGCCTGTCGGGCACGTCGAGCAGCGTGGCCAATGTGGCGCTGTTCAAATGATCGGCAGGCTCCTCCGCCGTCTGCGCGACGACCGCCGCGGCGTGGCGACGATCGAGTTCGCGCTGCTTTCGGTGCTGTTCTTCTTCGTGATGACCGCCGGGCTCGACATCGCCATGTGGTACCAGCAGCGCCTGCGCCTCGACAGCGCCGTCGAGCAGGGGGCGATGATCGCCTTCAACAGCCGCGCCAGCGTCGACCAGGCGGCGATCGGAGCCTATGTTGCGGCGGCAGCGAAGCTGTCGAGCGCGCCGACCGTCTCGATCAACTGCAACGGCAGTGCGACCTGCGCCAATAGTGGCCGTACCTGCGCCTGCATCAGCGGGGCAACCCCGACCTATAGCGCGCTCGGCTGCGACAAGACCTGTTCTGACGGTAGCCTGCCCGGTTATTATATGCGGATCAGCGCAAGCGCGACGGCGAGCACGCTGCTGGTGCCGGCGGCGATGCTGGGCGGCACGATGACGCAGACCCGCACCGCGATGGTGCGGCTGCAATGACCCGGCTGCTGCGCGATGCGCGGGGCGTGACCGCGGTGGAATTCGCGTTGGTCGCGCCCGCCTTCCTCATGTTCATGTTCCTGACGATCGACGGCGCGCGGATGGCATGGACCTACCAGACCTTGCAGGAGGTCGCGGTCAACAGCGCGCGTTGCGCCGCGCTCGGCGTCCCAGGCTGCAAGACCGCCGGAGAGGTCCAATCCTACGCCGTCGCCCGCGCCGCGGCCGGTGGAGTGAAGCTGGCCACGGGGGCGGTGACCCTCATCCCCGCCGCCACCTGTTCCTCGGTGGCGGGTATGACGAAGGTGACGATCGCCTCCGCCTATCAGGGAGCGTCGACCAAGCTGCTGCCCAGCGGGCTGACCGCGCTCAACACCGAAAGCTGCTTCCCGACCGCCGGCTAGACCCCGCCGCGCGAAAAGCGGGGAAGCGCCGTGCCTCCCCGCCTTCGCCTCAGAGCGTGTAGAGGAAGGCGACCAGGTCCTTCTTCTCGTCGGTGGTCAGGCCGGTGGCCAGCACGATGTTGAAGAACTCGACCACGTCGTCGAGCGTCATCAGCAAGTCGTCGTGCAGATAGGGCGGCGAGTCCTTGATGCCGCGCAGGGTGAAAGTCTTGATCGGGCCATCCGCCGAGGCGAAGCGGCCGTTGATCATCTTCGGCTTGAAGAAGCGTTCCGTGCGCAGATTGTGCATCAGATTATCGGTGAAATACGGCCCGCTATGGCACACGGAGCATTGCCCCTTGCCATGGAAGATCGCCTCGCCGCGCAGCTCTGCGGCGGTCGCCTTCTTCGGGTCGAGCCGGCCGAGCGGTGTCAGCTTGGGCGCCGGCGGGAAGTCGAGCAGTTCCTGGAACTCCGCCATGGCGTGGACCTGATCGGCTCGATTGAGGGTGTTCACGCCCTTCTTCGCCGCGGTCGTCGGGTCGCCGTCGAAATAGGCGGCGCGCTGCTCGAATTCGGTGAAGTCCTCGACCGTCTTGAGCGCCCGCTGCGACCCGAACAGGCGCTGGATGTTGACGCCGCGCAGCGACGGCGTGTCGATCCGGTGGCGGAATTCGTTGGGCCGGATATCGCCCACCGTGTGGGTTGCGGCGTTGGTATGGCCGTTGGCATGGCAGTCGAAGCAGGCGACGCCGAGGCTTGGCGCCATGCTGCGCCGGTCGTCCGTGGCGTTGAACTGCTGCTGGGGGAAGGGCGTCAGGAGCAACCGCAGTCCATCGAGCTGCTTGGGATTGAGCGCGTCCTTGAAAAGTGCCCAGTAGTTCTGGGTCGTGACGAGCTGACCCTTGGACACGTCGCCGAGGTCGGGCCGGGTGGTCAGGAAGATCGGCGCCGGGAATTTCGGCAGCATGTGATCGGGAAGATCATAGTCGAGGTCGAAGCGCGAGATGTCGCGGCCCGTCTGGCGGCGGGTCTCGTCGATCGCGAATTTGGGGAACACCATGCCGCCCGCTTCATGGTGCGGATGCGGCAGCGGATAGAAGCCGGCCGGCCACAGGCCCTTCGCCTGGATTTCCTCGGGCGACATCGCCGCGAGCTGGTCCCAGCTGACGCCATTGGGCAGGCGGACGCGCACGCCGCCCTGGACGGGCTTGCCGCCGGCCATCTCGACGCCGGCGACGGGCCGGTTGGAGAGGTCGTACCGTTCGGCGAGCAGGTACTGTTGCCGCTTGGCGAACCTGGGCTTTTCCTTCTGCGTCGACTGAACGAGCTGGGAAAAGTCCATGTCGTCCGCAGCAATCGTAGCTGCCCCCGCAAACAAGGCGGTGACGAGGACGAACAGACGCTTTCGATGGATATTGAGCACGGCAACCTCCCTAAGTTGTTCCGCAGCTTCACCCCGGATGGAGGCTACGGGAGGCGGGCCAAGGATCAATCCGGTATCGTACCGATCTTCGCGGGATTATCTCGATGACAGATATTCAGAAATTCGATCTATGACGGTTCCGCGACGAAGATGTGGATAAGCCGAGCGAAGGGGGTGGCGAATCCGGCGCGGCGGCATAGATTGGTGGAATGCCCTATCAGCCGTTCGTGCCGCTGCGGATCTTTTCCGCCTATACGATGCTCGAAGGCGCGATCGACCCTAAGGCGATCGCCAAACATGCGAAGAAGCTCGGCTTCCCGGCGGCGGCGCTGACCGACCGCAACGGTCTCTATGCCGCGATGGCCTTTTCCGACGGCGCCAAGAAGGAAGGCGTCCAGCCGATCATCGGCACGATGCTGGCGATCCGCCGGCCCGGCATCGACCAGCTCATCATCGACTGGTTGGCGCTCTATGCGCAGGACGCGGCCGGCTATGACAATCTCTGTGCGCTCGTCTCCGCCGCGCATCTCGATCGGCCGGTCCATGAGGACGCGCATGTATCGCTGTCGACGCTCGAAGGCAGGACCGACGGGCTGATCGCGCTGACTGCAGGCGGGGAGGGCGCCCTGACACGGCTGCTGGCCGCCGAGCAGGCCGATGCGGCGGCCATCTATGCCGACAGGCTGGAGGCGTTGTTCCCGGGGCGGCTCTACGTCGAGCTGGCGCGCCGCGGTAATGCAGACGAGGAAGCGGCGGAGGAGGCGCTGATCGACCTCGCCTATGCGCGGAACCTGCCCCTGGTCGCGACCAACCCGGCCTGCTTCGCCGAGCCGGAATTCCACGCCGCGCACGACGCGATGCTGTGCATCGCCAGTTCCTCCTACATCGATACCGCCGAACGGGCGCGCAGCTCGCCCGACCTGTGGATCAAGCCCGCGGCCGAGATGGCGAAGCTGTTCGAGGACGTTCCCGAGGCGCTTGCGAACACGCTGGTGGTGGCGCAACGCTGCGCTGTCGCGGCACCCTATCGCAAGCCGATCCTGCCCAGCCTCGCGGGCGATCGCGAGGGCGAGGCCGAGGCGCTGCGCCGCGACGCGCGCGAAGGGCTTGAAAGGCGACTGGAAAAGCTCGGCATCACCGATACCGAACAGAGGCAGGCCTATTTCGACCGGCTCCAGTTCGAGACGGAAATCATCATCAAGATGGGTTTCCCGGGCTATTTCCTGATCGTCGCCGACTTCATCAAATGGGCGAAGGAACAGGGCATCCCGGTCGGCCCGGGGCGCGGATCTGGCGCCGGATCGGTGGTCGCCTGGGCGCTGACCATTACCAATCTCGATCCGCTGCGATTGGGCCTTCTGTTCGAACGCTTCCTCAACCCGGAACGCGTGTCGATGCCCGACTTCGACATCGACTTCTGCGAAACCCGGCGTGGCGAGGTGATCCGCTACGTCCAGGAAAAATATGGGCGCGACCAGGTGGCGCAGATCATCACCTTCGGTAAGCTGAAGGCGCGCGCGGTGCTCAAGGACACCGGCCGCGTGCTGCAGATGAGCTACGGCCAGGTCGACCGGCTCGCCAAGCTCGTCCCCAACCACCCGACCGATCCCTGGACGCTCGACCGCGCACTCAACGGCGTGCCCGAGCTTGCCGCCGAATATAAGGGCGACGTCGAGGTTCGCCGGCTGCTCGACCTGGCGATGAAGCTGGAGGGCCTGCCGCGCCACAGCTCGACCCATGCAGCCGGCGTGGTGATCGGCGACCGGCGGCTCGACGCGCTGGTGCCGCTCTACCGCGACCCGCGCTCGGACATGCCCGTCACCCAGTTCGACATGAAGTTCGTCGAGGGCGCGGGCCTGGTGAAGTTCGACTTCCTCGGCCTCAAGACGCTGTCGGTGCTGCAGAAGGCGGTGCAGTTCCTCAACCAGCGCGGGATCGAGGTCGACCTCGACGCGCTGCCCTGGGACGATCCCGAGGTCTATGCCCTGCTCCAGCGCGGCGACACGGTCGGCGTGTTCCAGCTCGAATCGGAAGGCATGCGCCGCACGCTGGCGGCCGTCCGCCCGACCTGTTTCGAGGACATCATCGCGCTGGTGTCGCTCTACCGGCCGGGCCCGATGGACAATATCCCGACCTTCGGCGCCCGCAAGAACGGGCGCGAGGAGATAGAATATCCGCACCCGCTGCTCGAAGGCATATTGAAGGAGACCTACGGGATCTTCGTCTATCAGGAGCAGGTGATGCAGGCGGCGCAGATTCTCGCCGGCTACTCGCTCGGCGACGCCGACCTGCTGCGCCGCGCGATGGGCAAGAAGATCAAGGCGGAGATGGACGCTCAGCGCAGCCGCTTCGTCGAGGGCTGCGCCGCCAACGACATCAACGCGGCCAAGGCCAACGAGCTGTTCGACTTGATCGATAAGTTCGCGGGCTATGGCTTCAACAAGAGCCACGCGGCCGCCTATGCGCTGGTGGCCTATCACACCGCCTGGCTGAAGGCGCACCACAAGGCCGAGTTCTACGCCGCGTCGATGTGCTACGACATGGCGCAGACCGACAAGCTCGCCATCTTCATCGACGACATGCGCCGCATGGGCGTGCAGTGCCTCGGCCCCTGCATAAATCACAGCGAGGCTGAATTCGCCGTCGAGCAAGAGGGCGAGGAACTGTTCGTCCGCTACGCGCTCGGCGCGCTCAAGGGCGTCGGCGAGAAGGCGATGGAGCAGCTCGTCGAGGCGCGCAAGGCCAAAGGGCCATTCAAAAGCCTTGAGGATTTCGCCGACCGGATCGATCCGCGCCAGCTCAATCGCCGCCAGCTCGAAAGCCTCGCCGGGGGCGGCGCCTTCGACGAACTCGAGAAGGAGCGTGCCGGCATCTTTGCTTCGGCCGAGTTGATCCTTGCCCATGCGTCGAGCGCTGCCGAGCAGCGCGAGAGTGGGCAGGGCGGCCTGTTCGGCGACAGCCCCGCCGCGCTCGCGCCGATCCGAATCGACCGTGGGCTGCACTGGACGCTGGCCGACCGGATGGCGGCCGAGAAGGAGAGCTTCGGCTTCTATTTCTCCTCGCACCCGACCGACCAGGTTCGTCATCTCGCGGAGGCGAATGGTGCACGCAGCTTCGCGGCCTTGTGCGCGCTGCCGGCACCTGTCGACGGCGGGCGGGTCAATGCCGTGATGTCGGCGCTGATCGAGGACGCCCGCTGGCGGACCTCCGCCAAGGGCAAGCGCTACATGATGGCGACCTGCTCCGATTCGAGCGGTCAGTTCATCGTCACCTGCTTCGAGGAGAATGCCTCGGCCGAGCTGGAGGCGGCGGCGCGATCAGGCGCCTGCGCGCTGCTCCGGGTCGAGCTCGACTGGCGCGCGGGCGAGGAGACTCCGCGGGTCACGGCGCGCGGTTTGCAGAGCTATGAATCGATGCAGCAGATCAAGCTGCGGGTCGATGTCGAGACCGCGGATCCGGCGGCGATTCCCGCGCTGGCCGCGTTGATGGCCGAGGAACGCGGCGGCCGTGGCGAGATGTACCTCAAGGCGGTCCTGCCCGATGGCAGCCAGGCGCAGATGCTGCTTGGCCGCGACTTCAGGCTCGACGCGGAACTGGTCGCGAGGATCGAACGACTGCCGGGCATGACCGCCCGGATCGGCACCGCCGGCCGTCCGCAATTGTCGGTGGTGGGCTAGGGGAAGAATCCCCTCCCTTTCAAGGGAGGGGTTAGGAGGTGGGTGGCGAGCGGTAGCGAGTCATCCTCGCTCGTCCCGCGGAACTCCGCCCTTACATCCCTCCCCTGAAAGGGAGGGAGNTTAGGAGGTGGGTGGCGAGCGGTAGCGAGTCATCCTCGCTCGTCCCGCGGAACTCCGCCCTTACATCCCTCCCCTGAAAGGGAGGGAGGATTAAAGCTTACTTCTTCTTGTCCGGCGCGATCGTGATGCGCACCTCCTCGCCCGACTGGCCGGGGAAGTTGGTGAACATCGCTTCGACGAGGTTGGGTACCAGCTTGGGCAGAGCATCGTCGAGCGAGCGGGCGCGGGCCTTGCCCTCGAACACATGCTTGCCGTCGGCGGTGCGCTCGATCACCATCTCGGCATGGCTGGTGTAGACCGTGTAGGTGTCGATCTGCTGATACCAGGGATCATACCAGAAGGGGTCCCAGCCATAATAGAAGGCGGAGCCGTAGCCCCAGCGGCGGCCATAGGGACCGCCCCAGCCGCCCCACGGGCCGAAGGCCGGGCCTGGTGCCGGACGGGATACCGTCTTGGGCTGGCCGCGATCGACGCCATAATCGAATTTCACGATCAGTTCGGGCTTGGCGCCGCCCTCGACGGGGCGATAGCCATAGGCGGCGAGGCGCTGGGTGACCAAGCCGGCATATTGGGCGAACTCCAGTCCGCCCTCGTTGCGAGCATCGGCGGCGACCACCGCGAAGGTCTGGCCCTCGGGCACAGGCAGCGCCTGGAAGCGCGACACCTTGGCCTCGAACGGCTGGGTGCATGCGGAGACCGCCAGCAACGCCAGCGGGGCGGCGGCGGCAAGGACTTTGCGGAGGATCGGCATATTCAGGGCGCCTTGTCTTTTTCGGATGCCTGCGAACGGCAGGCGTTCAACCTAGTTCGGCCACAGTTTATCGCAAGCGGCGCGTGAACAACGGTTGAACGTTTGGGATATGCAAAGGGTTTCGATCAGGCTTCGGCGGGCAGCAGGCCTTCGCGTATCGGCTCTTCCAATATGCCTTCGCGCCGGGCCACGATCATCGGCACGAGGATCTGGCCGGCGACGTTGATCGCCGTGCGGCCCATGTCGAGGATCGGATCGATCGCCAGCAGCAGGCCGGCGCCTTCGAGCGGCAGGCCGAGGGTCGACAGCGTCAGCGTCAGCATCACTGTGGCGCCCGTCAGCCCGGCTGTGGCGGCGGAGCCGAGCACCGAGGTCAATATGATCAGCCCATAGTCGGTCAGCCCGAGCGGCAGGCCGTAGAATTGTGCGACGAAGATCGCCGAGATCGCCGGGTAGAGCGCGGCGCAGCCGTCCATCTTCGTGGTCGAGGCGAGCGGCACGGCGAAGGCGGCATAGCTGCGCGGCACGCCAAGCGCCTCCGCCGAACGCTCGGTGACGGGCAGGGTGCCCACCGAGGAGCGCGATACGAAGCCCAGCTGGATCGCCGGCCAGGCGCCCCTGAAGAAGCGGCGCGGACTGATCCCGTTGAGCAGCAGCAGCGTCGGATAGACGAGCAGCAGGATGATCGCGAGGCCGACATAGATGGAGACGGCAAAGGCGCTGAGCCCGGCCAGCGCATCCCAGCCATATTTGACGATCGCGGTGCCGATCAGCCCGGCGCTGCCGATCGGGGTCAGCCGGATCACCCACCAGAGCAGCCGCCGCATGATCGCGAGCAGGCCGCGGACGAAGCCGATGAACGGCTCGGCCGCTTCTCCCGCGCGCAGCGCCGCCGCGCCGACCGCGATCGAGATGACGATGATCTGCAGGACATTGAAGCCGAGCGTGACGGTGATGCCCCCGTCCCCCGCTGCCTTGCTGGTGGCGGCGATGCCGAGGGCATTGGCGGGAACGAGCCCCTTGAGGAAGTCTAGCCAGCTTCCCACCGTCTTGGGCGTCGTCGCTTCGGCCGGGAGCGCGCCCGATCCTATGCCGGGCTGGATCAGCAGGCCGAGCGCGATGCCTATCGAGACAGCGATCAGCGCGGTGATCGCGAACCAGAGCAATGTCTGCCCGACCAGCCGCGCGGCGTTGTTGATGTCGCGCAGGTTGACGATCGAACTGACGATCGCCGCGAAGATCAGCGGCGGCACCAGCGTCTTGAGCAGATCGACGAAGATCGTTCCGACCAGATCAAGCGTTTGGGCCAGGCCGTTGGGTGTGGCGCCGGCGGGGCCAATGGAGCGCGCCAGCAGGCCGAGCAGCAGCCCGGCCGCCATGCCGGCGAGCACCTGCAGGCCGAAGCTGCTGAAGAAACGCGATGCGGGCTTGGGGGCTGCGGCCATGGCGGGAAGGTGGGGACGGGCCGCATCACCGACAAACGAGATAAACTTATCGGTCGCACAGCGGCGCTATGGGGCGATCGCCAAATCCGTCATGCCGGCGGAGGCCGGCATCTCAGGTGGCTCCTGACCAGACCTTATCTCCTTTCTTCCGAGATCCCGGCCTCCGCCGGGATGACGGAAGGGAGATTACGGCCGCAACTGCCCCTCGCCGCGAACCAGCCACTTGTAGGTGGTGAGCCCTTCGAGCGCGACCGGGCCGCGCGCGTGGAGACGGCCGGTCGAGATGCCGATCTCGGCGCCCAGGCCGAACTCGCCGCCGTCGGCGAACTGGGTCGAGGCGTTGTGCATCACGATCGCGCTGTCGACCCCGGCGAGGAAGCGGTCGGCGGTGGGCTGGTCCTCGGTGACGATCGCGTCGGTGTGGTGGGAGCTGTGGCGGGCGATGTGCGCCATCGCGCCCTCGACCCCGTCGACGATCGCCACCGACACGATGCTGTCGAGATATTCGCAGTCCCAGTCGCTGTTGGCGGCGGGCAGCACCCGGCCGTCGAGCGCGCGGGCGTCGTCGTCGCCGCGCACCTCGCAGCCCGCGTCGACCAGCGCGCCGACGATCGCGGCGCCGTCGCCATAGGCGCGATCGATCAGCAGCGTCTCGGTAGCGCCGCAGACGCCGGTGCGACGCATCTTGGCGTTGACCACGAGCGGCACGGCCTTGGCGGGATCGGCGGCGCGGTCGATATAGAGATGAACGATGCCATCGAGATGGGCGAGCACCGGCACCCGCGCCTCATCCTGCACCCGCGCGACGAGACTCTTGCCGCCGCGCGGCACGATGATGTCGATCAGCCCCTGCGCCGCCAGCATCGCGCCCACCGCGGCGCGATCGGTGGTGGGGACGAGCTGGATCGCGTCCTCGGGCAGGCCGGCGGCACGGATGCCGTCGAGCAGTGCGGCGTGGATCGCGTGGTTGCTGGCGGTCGCCTCCGATCCGCCGCGCAATATGCAGGCGTTGCCCGACATCAGCGACAGCGCGCCGGCGTCGGCGGTGACGTTGGGGCGGCTTTCGTAGATGATCCCGATCACGCCGAGCGGCACGCGGACCCGCTGCAGGAGCAGGCCGTTCGGGCGACGCGTCTCGTCGATCCGCTGACCGACCGGATCGGGCAGCGCGGCGACCGCCTCCAGCCCGGCGGCGACGCCTTCGAGCCGGCCGGGGTCGAGCGTCAGCCGGTCGATCATCGCGGCGGTCAGGCCGTTTGCCTGGGCGCGGGCGACGTCCTCGGCGTTGGCGGCGAGGATGGCCGCCGCGCGGGCGCGGATCGCCTTTGCAGCCTCGGTGAGAGCCTTCGCCTTGTCGGCGGTCGGCGCGCCGGCCAGCCGGACGGCGGCGGCGCGCGCGCGCGCGCCCATGTCCGCGATCAGGGCGCCGGAATCCTTGAGGGCGTCGGTGGGGCGGATGGCGAGGGTCTCGGTCATGCGCGGCTCCCTAGCATGGGTGGACGGGCAGCCAAAGCCCACTCGCGCTTGGCCACGGGCAATGCTAACTTTCATCCATGTCAGGGGAATTCGAAGCGATGGCCGATGTCGCGACGGGGGCGGTCGTCGCGCGCGCCGTCGACGGCGCCGGCCCGGCAGGGCATGGCGCCGATGGCGGTACCTGCCTGAACTGCGGCACCGCGCTGATCGGCGCGCATTGCCATGCCTGCGGGCAGGTGGGGCATATCCATCGGACCGCCGGCGCGTTGTTCCACGACATCCTTCACGGCGTGTTCCATTTCGAAGGCCGGACCTGGCACACGCTGCCGCTGCTGTTCCGCCGGCCGGGCGAGGTGACCCGCCGCTATATCGAGGGGGAGCGGGTCAAGTTCGTCTCACCGATGGCGCTGTTCCTCTTCTCGGTGTTTCTGATGGTGGCGGTGTTCGGGCTGCTCGGCGGGCCGTTCGGGCCGCTCGGCGCGGGGGATGCCGCCTCGGTGGCGAAGGCGCGGACCGACGCCACCAACCAGCTCGTCAAGGTCGAGGCGGAGCTCAAGACGCTCCGCGCGCAGAAGGCCGCGCTCAAGGCGAAAGGGCAGAAGGATTCCGACCTCAACGAGCGGCTTGGCGACCTCGTCTCCGAGGAGGCCGAGCTGCGCCTGGTGACCAAGGGCGTGCTCAAGCCGGAGGTGAAGAGCGAACCCATCGACGTCGAAAAGGCGGGCCTGAAGACTGGCGTGCCCGGTGTCGACCACGTCATCCGCCACGCCGCCGCCAATCCCGAACTGGCGGCCTACAAGCTGCAGTCGAGCGCCTATAAATTCTCCTGGGCGCTCATTCCGATCTCGCTGCCGTTCATCTGGATGCTGTTCATGTTTCGGCGCGATGTCGGCCTGTACGACCATGCCGTCTTCGCGACCTATTCGCTGTCGGCGATGACGCTGATGGTGGTCGCCCTCAGCATCGCCGCGGCGATCGGCGCGCCCGGCGGGCTGGTGGTGCTCGTGCTGCTGCTCTTCCCGCCCTGGCACATGTACCGGCAGCTCAAGGGCGCTTACCGCCTCGGGCGGTTCGGCGCGCTGTGGCGGACCGTCGCGCTGATCGTCTCGGCCTATACGGCCGCGCTGATCTTCTTCATCTTTCTGGTGGCGATGGGTGCCTGAGCGGGCTCACTTCATCGCCGGTGCGGGCTTCGGCAAACGGCAGGTTGGCAGCTTGAGCGAAGCAAGGTCCGCGCACGGCCGAACCTGGACTGATCCGTCCTGACCGATGAAAGCGGCATAGGTGGCGTCGCGGTCGCACTGGACCGTCCACATTTCGAGATTCTTATAGGGTCCCTGATAGGCGACCGGGCCGATCCGCCGGCAATATTTGCCTTCGTCGAGCACCGCGCGCCGCAGGGTCGCACGCTGCTGGAGCGGTGACAGCTTCTTGAGCTGGTCGCTGAAGCTGTTGACGGCGAAGGCGGGGGCTGCGGCGCCGATCAGGGCGGCGAGGACGGTAGCGGTGACGATCTTCATGGGGGGGATGATAATCCAAGCGGGCCGCTGCGCACAGGGGGGAGCGCAGCGACCCGGCCGGATTTGCGACCGCAGCTATATCGAATCGCTGATCTTCTTGCCCGCGAACAGCGCGAGCAGCGCGAAGACGATGAACAGCGCAATCGCGATGAAAAACAGGATCTTGGCGATGCCGACGAAAGCACCGCCGATACCGCCGAAGCCGAGCGCACCGAGCACCAGGCCGACGACGAGGAAGATAAGCGCCCATTTCAACATTGGAGTCTCTCCATCCCAGCGGACTGGACGGAGAACGGAAGGCCGGAACGGAAAGTTCCCCCGATCGCTATTCGCCTGGCGCTTTCGCCCGAATGGCCAGGGCGTGAATCCGGTCGCGCAGCAGGTCGTCGAGCGCGGCGTTGACAGCCCGTTGCCGCGCCACCCGGTTCTGTCCGGCGAAGGCAGGGCTCTCGATCTCCACGGTGAAGTGGCTTTCGCCCGATCCGTCATGCCCCGCATGGCCGCGATGGCTCTCGCTGTCGTCGATCACGGCGAGCCGGGTGGGGGCGAGCGCCGCGGTGAGGCGGCGGTGGATTTCGGCGGCGACGGGGGCGGTGGGAAGTTCGCTCATGCGTCCTATATAGAAGGATTTCGAGGCGGATGAGAACATCCGCCGACTCGGAGCCTGATAAGCAGGGGTCCGGGATTGCATGACGAGAGGCGAGTGTTGAGCGAGGAATCCACGGCCAGGAAGGCGCGAGCCCGTTTCCATGGCCGGATCGAGAGCGGTGCGCGGCCGTGCGCCGAGCCAGGATGCGAGGCGCCGGGCGAATTTCGCGCGCCCGCCCGTGGTGGACGGTCGTCCGGCTTCGACGGCCCCGGTGACTGGCGCTTTCTGTGCCTGGACCACGTGCGCGCCTTCAACAGCGGCTATAATTTCTTCGAGGGGATGACCACCGACGAGATCGAAGCCCAGCAGACCCCCTATGGCGGTTGGGACCGGGAAACGCGCGCCTTCTCTCCCACCGCGGGCAGCGGGCCGCGCTGGTCCGACTTCACCGACCCGCTCGACGCGATCGGCGCCCGATTCGCGCGCCGAGCGGAGCAGGAGCGCGCCGATGGCAGGCAGCTTTCGGAGGGCGACCGCAAGGCGCTCAAGGTGCTGGGACTCGGTAAGGATGCCGACCGGCGCGCCCTGCGCAGCCGTTATGCCGAGCTGGTTCGCCGTTACCACCCGGACAAGAATGGCGGTGACCGGAGCCACGAGAAGGCTTTGCAGGACGTGATTTCGGCTTATACGCAGCTCAAAGGCCGACCCGCCTTCGTATAAGCAGCAAAGTTTGATCCCAAGGCTACCCCCCAAAAGGCTTACCCTATGACCGACCTGCCCAACGTCCAGCCCGACAGCCGCACCGACACGGTGCTTGCGGCTCCCGATCGGATGGTGAAGGTGCGCGACCTGTTCGGGATCGACAGCGATCTCGAAGTGCCGGCCTTTTCCGAGGCCGACGAGCGGGTTCCCGATCTCGATCCCGCCTATGTGTTCGACCCGGACACGACCCTGGCGATCGTCGCCGGCTTCGCGCACAACCGCCGCGTGATGGTCCAAGGCTATCACGGCACCGGCAAGTCGAGCCATATCGAGCAGGTCGCGGCGCGGCTCAAATGGCCGTGCATCCGCATCAACCTCGACGCGCATATCAGCCGTATCGACCTGATCGGCCGCGATGCGATCGTGCTGCGCGACGGCCAGCAGATCACCGAGTTCCGCGAAGGTCTGCTTCCCTGGGCGCTACAGACCCCGACCGCGCTCGTCTTCGACGAATATGACGCGGGCCGTCCGGACGTGATGTTCGTGATCCAGCGCGTGCTGGAGACCGAGGGCAAGCTGACCCTGCTCGACCAGAACCGGGTGATTCGCCCGAACCCCTGGTTCCGCCTGTTCTCGACCGCCAACACGGTCGGCCTGGGCGATACGAGCGGCCTCTATCACGGCACGCAGCAGATCAACCAGGGTCAGATGGACCGCTGGAACATCGTCGTCACGCTCAACTATCTGCCCGCCGCCACCGAAGCGCAGATCGTGCTCGCCAAGTCGGGCGAATATGACAAGCCCGACGGCAAGAAGGTGGTCGAGGACATGGTCAAGGTCGCCGACATGACCCGCCAGGGTTTCATGGCGGGCGACATTTCGACCGTGATGAGCCCGCGCACCGTCATCAGCTGGGCGCAGAACGCGCTTATCTTCAACGATGTGGGCTTCGCCTTCCGCCTGTCCTTCCTCAACAAGTGCGACGAGAGCGAGCGGCCGCTGGTCGCCGAATATTATCAGCGCGTGTTCGGGAAGGACCTGCCGGAGAGCGTCGTCGGAAAAGCATGACGACGGCCGAGCTCTCGCCGCTGCTGCCGCTCGAAGGCGGGTTCAACCTGCGCGACATGGGTGGCTATGCGACGGCGGACGGCCGCACCGTCCGGCGCGGCATGCTGTTCCGCTCGGGCGTCATGTCGATGCTGACTGACGCGGACGAGCGCTATCTGGCCGGCCTCGGCATCGCCACGGTATGCGACCTGCGCCGGCCCGGCGAGCGGCGGCGCGACCCGACCCGCTGGTGCGAGCCGGCCGGGGTCTTCTACTGGTCGCGCAACTTCACCGAATCGAGCGGAGTGCTGGGCGAGCTTCTGCGGGGCAATGTCGCGTCGGCGGCGGACGTCCGCGCCCGGATGATCCATCTCTACGGGGAGATTCTGGTCGACCACGCGCCTTCCTACCGCTTCCTGTTCGAGCGGATCGCGGCCGGGCACGTTCCGCTGCTGTTCAACTGTTCGGCGGGGAAGGACCGCACCGGCATCGGCGCGATGCTGATCCTCGGGGCGCTCGGCGTGCCGCGCGAGGCGATCGTCGAGGATTATCTGCTCACCAACCGCTATGCCGATTTCTCGCGCCTGATGGATCGGGCCGATTCCGGCTTCGCCGTCGACAGGACGGTGATAGAGCCGCTGCTGGCCGCCGATGCCGCCTATCTCGCCGCGGCGTTCGACAGTCTCGACCGCGACCATGGCGGCCTCGACGGCTATCTGGCCTCGATCGGCGTCGATGCGCCGGTCAGGGCGCGCCTGCAGGAAGTGTTGCTCGACTGATGGCCGACCAATCCCCCATCGAAGGCTTTCGGCTCGTCCTGGGCGGCGCTGCCCGGGCGATGGCGCACGATCCCGAGCTGGAACTGAGCTTCACCGCCGAAGCCCCGTCCTTTTCGCTCAAGCAGCTCCGCGTGCCGATGCCGTCGCGCAACCTGCCGGCGCAGGCCGTGGCGGAGGCGCGCGGGTTCGCCGACGGCTTCGCCCTCCGGGCGCGCTATCACGACACCCGTATCCATGAGCGTGCCGCGCCGTCCGAGCCGATCGCGCGCGCCGTCCATGACGCGGTCGAACAGGCGCGGGTCGAGGCGATCGGTTCGCGCGCGATGGCCGGGGTCCGCGACAATCTCAACCAGGCGCTTGAGGTGCGGCTCCGGTCCGATCCGCTGGTGCGGGCGCGGGTACGCGAGGAAGTGCCCCTGTCGACCGCGATCGGCCTGCTGGTTCGCGAACGGCTGACCGGCCAGGCGCCGCCGGCGATCGCCGCGGCCGGTCTCGCATTGGTGCGGGACTGGATCGAGGAGAAGGCGGGCAAGGATCTCGACGCGCTGCAGCTCGCCTTCGACGACCAGGCGGCTTTCGCCCGGCTGATCGGCCGTTTGCTCGAAGATCTCGAACTGACCGAGGGCGAGCAGCTTCCCGAGACCGATCCCGAGGCCGGTGAGAACGACGAGGGTGAGGAGCAGGAGGAAGGCCAGGACCAGCAGGACGACGGCGAGGACTCGGGCGGTTCGAGCGATTCCGAGGTCGAGATGCGCGCCGAGCGATCCGAGGGCGGCGAGGAGGAGGGCGAGCAGCGCGAGCTTGATCAGGACAGCGAGTCCGAGATGGACAGCGACATGGGGGAGGACGGCGAGGAGGGCATGATGCCCGTCCGTCCGAACCGTCCGATGTCCGATCTGCCGCCGGGTTTCGACTATCACGCCTACACGACCCAGTTCGACGAGGAGGTCGCCGCTACCGAGCTGTGCGACGATGAGGAACTGACGCGCCTGCGCGCCTATCTCGACCATCAGCTCGTCCATCTCCAGGGGGCTGTCACCAAGCTGGCCAACCGGCTGCAGCGCCGGCTCATGGCGCAGCAGAACCGGAGCTGGGACTTCGACCAGGAGGAAGGGATGCTGGACGCTGCGCGGTTGGCGCGCGTCGTCGTCAACCCGGCCCATTCGCTCAGCTACAAGATCGAACGCGACACCGATTTCCGTGACACCGTCGTCACGCTCCTGATCGACAATTCGGGGTCGATGCGCGGCCGGCCCATCTCGATCGCGGCGATCTGCGGCGACATCTTGGCGCGTACGCTCGAACGCTGCGCGGTCAAGACCGAGATATTGGGCTTCACCACCCGGGCCTGGAAGGGCGGCCAGTCGCGCGAAGCCTGGCTGGCGGCGGGCCGTCCGCCCGCGCCGGGACGGCTCAACGATCTGCGCCACATCATCTACAAGAAGGCCGACGATCCCTGGCGCCGTGCGCGCAAGTCGCTGGGCCTGATGATGCGCGAGGGCCTGCTCAAGGAGAATATCGACGGCGAGGCGCTGATGTGGGCGCACAGCCGTCTGATCGCCCGGCGTGAGGAACGCAAGATCCTCATGGTGATCTCCGACGGCGCGCCGGTCGACGATTCGACCCTGTCGGTCAACAACGGTTCCTATCTGGAACGGCATCTGCGCCAGATGATCGGATGGATCGAGAACCGCTCGCCGGTCGAGCTGATCGCGATCGGCATCGGCCATGACGTGACCCGCTATTACCAGCGCGCGGTGACGATCATGGACGTCGAGCAGCTCGGCGGCACGATGGTCGAACAGCTCGCGGCGTTGTTTGATTTGGAACCGCGCTAGGCGCTTGAGGGCCAAACAAACAAAACTGTTGCGTGCATAGCACGCAACAGTGGAGGGCCGCCGACTCCTCCAGCGAGACCGACGACCCTCCTCCCCACAACGCCACGCGGGGAACTGGTTGATTGGGAAATGAATGGGGTGCCGTCATCGGCGGGAGCGGAACTCCCGCCGTGGCGTCAGCCTTTAGCAGTCGCGATCGATCGCCCGGCCGGCGAGGGCGCCGATGCCTGCGCCCAGGATGGCGCCGGTGGTGCCGTCGCCGCGATCATAACGGCCATTGCCGATCTCGTTACCGAGCAGGCCGCCGGCGATCGCGCCGATGATGGTGCCGCCCGTGCCCTTGTCGCGGCAGCGGCCCCGATAATAGCCACGGTCGCGATAATGGCCGCGATCCCGGTAATAGCCGCGGTCGCCGCGATAATAGCCACGATCGCGATAATAGCCGCGGTCGCCGCGCCAGTCGCGGACCTGCTCGAAACGGCCGCCGCCGAAATACTGGGCCTGGGCCGCAACGGGGGCCACCGCCGTGAACAGTGCGGCTGAAGCGGCCGCGGCCGCGATAAGCTTGCGCAACATAACAACCTCCTTGTCTCAACCGCGCGTCCCGCAAGGCGGAACCCCTTGGCAGGGCCGAATGGGCCCGATCGATGAGACGCTTATTCCATGATTCGCGTGAGCCGATGCTGAACGCCGCTGTTGGCCGCCGTTCAGCTTGGCGCTGCTGGCCCATGGCCTGCCAACCGGTGCTAGGCCTTTGGGAATCGGCCGGCTGGCGGTATCGGCGGGGCATGAAGAAGCTGCTGACCGCATTGCTGTTCTGCCTGCTGCCGGGGTCGGCCGGCTTTCCCCAGGCAGAGGTAAAGGTGGTGGCAAGCCCGGTGCCGCTGGACCCGGACGATCCGGCGCGCACGATGGTCGGCCGGCTCCGCTATCTGGGCGGCTGGCACCTTACGAGCCGCCAGCGTGATTTTGGCGGCTATTCGTCGCTTTCGGTGGAGGGCGACCGCTTCCTCGCCCTGTCCGACACGGGCCGTTATCTGCGCTTCCGCATGGCGATCCCCGGCGTCGTCAGCGACAGCCGCTTCGGCGAGTTGCCCGCCTTTCCCGCCTATGACGGGCGCAAGGGGGATCGCGATTCGGAATCGATGACGATTGGGCCCGAAGGCGATGTCTGGGTCGGCTTCGAATATCACAATGCGATCCTGCGCTATTCGCCCGACCTGACCCTGCTCCAGGCGATCGCCTTCCCGCCCGCCATGAAGGACTGGTCGAGCAACTCCGGGCCGGAGGCGATGGTCCGGCTGGCAGGTGGCCGTTTCGTGGTGTTCGCCGAGGGGCGGGCGATCGCACCCCATGTCCATGCCGCGCTGATGTTTCCCGGCGATCCCACCAAGGCGCGCAACGCCCCCTATCAGTTCGGCTATCGCGCGCCGCGCGATGGCTATGTCCCGACCGATGCGGCCGAGCTTCCCGACGGGCGGATCGTCATCCTTCACCGGCGTTTCGGATTGCTCGACGGCTTCTCCGCGCTGATAGGCATCGCCGACCCCGCGCGAATCGCCCCCGGAGCGACCCTGACCAGCGAATTCGTCGCCGAGCTGAAGCCGCCGCTCACCGTCGACAATATGGAAGGGATCGCCGTCACCCGCGACGGGGGCCGCACCATCCTGTGGCTCATCTCCGACGACAACCGGATGCCGATCGAGCGGACGTTGCTGCTGAAGTTCGAGTTGTAGAGCGACCGGTTCCCTCATCCCGGCGGGGGCCGGGATCTCGGGAGAGAGGAGACGAGGTCGAGGCAAGAGCCGCCTGAGATGCCGGCTTCCGCGGCATGACGGGGAGATGAGGAAACGGAGCCGCAGGCTCCGCAAGGCCGAACGGCCGCCCGAGCTTATGCGAGGATAGCAAGCGAGGCGGATGCCTCGCGCCGGCGCCTGAGGCGAAACAAAAACACCCAGCAAACAACAAAAACCGGACCGCGTGAGCGATCCGGTTTTATATCCATCCCCGGCCCGACGAAGCGGGCATCAGGCGATTCAGGCGGCGGCTGCCTGCTGCTTCTTGGCGATGTCGCGCTTCAGGCGACGCGCGCGCAGCGACAGACGATCGTCCGAGGTCTTGAGCAGCCAGTTGTCGAGGCCGCCGACATGCTCGACCGAACGCAGGCCGTGCGTGGAGACGCGCAGCTTCACACCCTTGCCCAGCGAATCGGAGATCAGCGTGACATTCTGCAGGTTCGGCAGAAAGGTCCGCTTGGTCTTGTTGTTGGCATGGGACACGTTGTGGCCCACTTGGCGGCCCTTGCCGGTCAGCTCGCAGATGCGCGACATTGTTCTTCGTCCTGATGTTCGGGTTGCCCGGAAAGTCGCGGCCGATAGCCCCGTTCCAGGGATTCGTCAAGCTGGATGGGCCGGGCCGATGCAACCCTCGCCCGATATGATCGTTGTCGTTGCTCCAGCGAATCAGCGGAGGAGTGCCGAACGTGAATACGACGCACGAACATTATGAGGAATATCCCGCGCGCGGAAGGAGCGGCGCCCGAGTCGGCATCATCATTGGCATAGTAGCCGTGCTCGCGATCATCGCGGCGTTCGCCTTCGGGCTGATCGACATCAACCAGACACGTGAGATGAAGGCCCCGGACGTCAGCGTCTCCGGCGGTCAGGCCCCGGCCTTCGACGTCGACACCGCCAAGGTCAGCGTCGGCACCAAGACCACCGACGTGACCGTGCCGAAGGTCGACGTCGGCACCACCAAGGAGCAGGTCAAGCTGCCGACCGTGGACGTCGACAAGGCGAACTGATCCCATGGCGCAGCAGGATCTTCTACGACCGGTCACCCCCTGGACCGTGATCGCGGCGATCCTGCTGCCGCCGCTCGGCATATTCCTGTCGCGCGGCCTGACCCCCGCCTTCTGGCTCACGGTCGTCCTGACCCTGATCGGCTGGGTGCCGGGGGTCATCCTCGCCCTGGCATTGCTGTTCGTGCCGGAGCAGATTCCCATCCGCTAGGGGTTCTGGATTTTGACCTCGTCGCTTCGTAGACCGGGGCGATGGTCTTTCCTCTTCCCTATCCGATGCGCCTCGCGCTCGACCTCGCCGCGGGGGCCGCAGCCGCCGGGGAGGTCCCGGTGGGCGCCGTCATCGTTCGGGGGGATGAGGTCGTAGCCGCCGCCGCCAATGCGATGTGTGGCGGGACCGACCCCACCGCTCATGCCGAGATGGAGGCGATTCGCGCGGCGAGCGCGCGTCTGGGGGCGCAGCGCCTCCACGATTGCGATCTCTACGTCACGCTGGAGCCGTGCGCGATGTGCGCCGGGGCCATTTCTCATGCGCGCCTGCGGCGGCTCTATTACGGCGCCGACGATCCGAAGGGCGGCGCAGTCGCCAATGGGCCGCGCTTCTTCACCCAGCCGACCTGCCACCACCGCCCCGAAACCTATGGCGGGATCGGGGAAGGGGAGGCGTCGGCGCTGCTGAGAGATTTCTTCGCAGCGCGGCGATAGGATCAGATATCGCCTTCCTTGATCGGCACGATCTTGATCTCGACGCGGCGGTTGGCCTGGCGGCCTTCGGGCGTCGCGTTCGAGGCGATCGGCTGGCGCGATCCGAAGCCCTGTGTGCCGATCCGCGCAGCAGCGACGCCATGGCTCGACAGATAGTTGGCGACGGCCTCCGCCCGGTTGCGCGACAGCGGCTCGTTGATCGCGTCGCTGCCGGTCGAATCGGTGTGGCCGTACACATCGACATAGGTCTTGCCATATTCGGAGAGGGTCGACGCGACCTTGTCGAGCGTGGTGCGGAACTGCGGCTGCACCTGGTAGCTGTTTGTCGCGAAGGTGATGCCGGCCGGCATGTTGAGCAGGAGTTCGTCACCCTGTCGTTCGACCTCGACGCCGGTGCCGGCGGTCTGCTCGCGCAGCTTGGCTTCCTGCCGGTCCATATAGGCGCCGATCGCCCCGCCGGCGATCGCGCCGATCCCGGCGCCGACGATCGCTTCGGTCCGGTTGTGCCGGCCACCCACCAGCGCACCCGCGCCGGCGCCCAGCGCGGTGCCTGCGATCGCGCCGATTCCGGCTTTCGACAGGCGCCGCTGGCCGGTGTCCGGATCGGTGACGCAACCGGCCAGCAGGGTCGAGGTGGCGAGTAGCGCCGCCAGCATCTTCGTCTTGTGCATGTTTCTTCTCCGATCGTTACGCTTGGCTATGGACGGTGAACCATCGGCCGCCGCTTTTGTTTCGGAACCGTCCGGTCGCCGATGACAGTTGTGCAAAGACGATTTCCACGGCATGAACGGCCAGCGCCATGCCGCACGCTGTTCCCCTGGCCCCCTTCCCCTGGTTCGACCTGGTGATGATCCTCGCCCTCGTCGCGTTGAACGGCGTCTTCGCGATGTCCGAGCTCGCGATCGTGTCGGCTCGCAAGGCGCGGATGGAGGCGATGGCGCGTGCCGGCCGTCGCGGTGCGCGCACCGCGATCCAGCTCGCTGCCGATCCAGGCAAATTCCTTTCGACGGTCCAGATCGGCATTACCCTGATCGGTATCCTCGCGGGTGCCTATTCGGGTGCCAGCCTGGGCGGGCCGGTGGGCGACCGGCTGGCCGCGCTCGGCGTTCCCGCGGCCAGCGCCCCCGAGGTCGGGTTTGCCCTGGTCATCGCGCTGACCACCTTCCTGTCGCTGATCGTCGGCGAACTGGTGCCCAAGCAGTTCGCCCTGCGCGCGCCGGAGCCGATCGCCGCCCTGGTCGCAGTACCGATGCTGTGGCTCTCGCGGCTGACCGCGCCGTTCGTCTGGCTGCTGGACCGGACCAGTGCCCTGATCTTCCGCCTGATCGGCCTGACCCGCGAGTCCGAGAACCACGTCACGGCCGAGGAACTTCACCTCATCGTCGCCGAGGCTTCGTCGGCCGGTGTGATCGAGGAGAGCGAGCGCGCGATCATCTCCGGGGTGGTGCGCCTCGCCGATCGGCCGGTGCGCGAGGTGATGACGCCCCGCACCGAGGTCGAGTGGATCGACATCAACGCGACGCGCGAGCAGCTCCTCGCCCAGCTCGCCGAAATCCCGCACACCAGGATGCCGGTGGCCGACGGTTCGGTCGACCAGCTGCTGGGCGTCATCCACGCGCGCGATCTGGTCCGCCGTCTGGTGAAGGGCGAGCCGCTCGATCTCTCCGCCATCCTGCGCAAGGCGATCGTCCTGCCCGACCATGTCGAGGCGATGGATGCCCTGAAGGCGCTGCGCGAGGCCGAGGTGCCGATGGCCTTCGTCCACGACGAATATGGTCATTTCGAGGGACTGGTCGCGCCCGCCAACCTGCTCGCGGCGATCGCGGGCGAGTTCGCGTCGGACCAGGACGAGTACACAGATCCGCCCATCATCGAGCGCGAGGACGGGAGCTGGTTGATCTCCGGGACGCTGGCCGCCGACACCATGGCCGACCGCCTGGGCATAGACCTGCCCGAGGACCGCGATTTCGCAACGGCGGCGGGCTTCGCGCTGTGGCGGCTGAAGCATCTGCCCACCACCGGCGAATCGTTTGACCATCGCGGATGGCGTTTCGAGGTGGTGGACATGGACGGGCGGCGCATCGACAAGCTCCTCGCCGCGGTGATTCCGGGCGCCGAATAGGGATTTTCGGTTCCTCGAAATGGCGCGCGGACAGGGCGTCTCGTCGAAAATTCATCGCTGATGCACCGATGAATGTAATTTTTCGCGCTTTCAGGCGACTTTCCAATTGCCCCGGCCGAAAGAGCCGAGCACAAGGGGCGCCTTGCGCCGCCCAGGTGGGGCAATAGGGTTTCTTTACACAAGCAAGACCAGGAGTGATCATGAACACTGCCGACATCGCAGGCGTCGTCGCCGCCGAACAGGGAATCGACAAGGCTGCCGCCAAGCGCGTCATCGACGCCGCCCTGAAGGCGATCACGGATGCCGCCAAGAAGGGTGAGGAAGTTTCGCTGCCGGGCTTCGGCAAGTTCAAGGTCGCCGACCGTCCGGCGCGCGAGGGCCGCAACCCGGCGACCGGCGCGACCCTGACGATCGCCGCGTCGAAGAAGGTCTCGTTCACCGCCGCCAAGGCGCTGAAGGATGCGCTGAACGGCTGATCCCGTCCGGGGGCTGTCCCCCGACGGACGCTATTGGCGAGGGGCGGCAGCGATGCCGCCCCTTTTCTTTTGGGGGCCGGTCCGCGTCGACCGCCCGGACCTTGCCAGGATGACGGTCGGGGCAGCTACGGCTATAAGCGGGGCGGAGGGGACAGCTTTGACGGAAAATGCCCGCACCGGTTCGAAGCGCGACCTCACCGCCGGCTTCCTGCGCAACTATGACCTCGTCTCGCTGCGGCTGCTGCTCGCGGCTATCGACGAGGGCAATCTCGCCAGGGTCGCGGCGCAGGAGAATATTTCTCTTTCAGCGGTCAGCCGGCGCATCTCCGATCTGGAGGGACGGATCGGCGTCAAGCTGCTCCAGCGCCATGATCGCGGCGTCAGCCCGACGGATGCCGCGATCGCCAACCTACCCCGCCTTCGCGGCCTGTTCGACCTGATCGACGGGATGGCGGAGGACTTCGCCGAAGTCAGCGCCGGTACCCGCGGCGTCGTCCGCGTCCGCGCCCATCTGACCGCGATCATCGGTCGTCTCCCCGAACAGATTGCCGCCTTCACCGACGCGCATCCCGGGATCGACATCGTCGTCGATGAGGCGAACAGCCCCGACGTCGTCCACGCGCTCCAGGTCGGCGGGTGTGATCTCGGCTTCATCTCCGGCACGATCGACACAGCGTCGCTCGATCGATTTCCCTGGATGGTCGACGAGCTTGTGGCGGTGATGCCGGCCGATCACGTGCTGAGCGTGCGGCAGCGCCTGCGGTTTGAACAGCTGCTCGACTATCCGTTCATCGGCATGGCGACGGGCAGTTCGCTCCATACCCTGTTGCGGGGGCAGGCGGCGGCGCTGGGACGCAAGCTCGATGAGGTAGCGCGCGTCAGCACTTTCGAAGGGGTGCGGGCGATGGTCGTGGCCGGGATGGGCGTCGGCATATTGCCGTCCGCCGCGGTCGCGCGCTCGACGCCGGCACAGGGCCTCGCCATTCGCGGACTGGACGAGCCGTGGGCCGAGCGGCCGCTCATGATCTGCGTGCGCGACCGGTCGCACCTGTCGGCCGCCGCGCGCAAGTTCCTCGATCACCTGCTCGACGGGGGCGCGGAACGGGGCTGAGACCGGCGGAGCAAGGGAGGCTTGCCGGAAACGGCATGGACGGTGGCGAGGCGCGACCGTCAGATGGGGGAATGACCCTGCCAGCAACCCTCGCGCCGGTACTATCCGGACTGCGCGTCCTCGAGATCGGCCATTTCGTCGCCGCGCCCTTCTGCACGCGGCTACTGGCCGATCTCGGCGCTGACGTCGTCAAGATCGAGCCGCGCGGCGGCGATCCCGTCCGGCAATGGGGCGAGATGATCGATGGCCGCTCGCTGTGGTGGTCGATGCACGGCCGCAACAAGCGCAGCGTCACGGTCGACCTCAAGTCGGAGAAGGGCCGCGCGCTGGTCCTGCGGCTGGTCGCCGAATGCGACGTTGTGGTCGAGAATTTCCGCCCCGGCCAGCTCGCCAGGATGGGTCTCGGGCCCGACGTGCTGCGCCAGGCCCGGCCGGACCTGATCGTTGCCCATGTCTCCGGCTACGGACAGGATGGCCCAGATGCCAACCGCGCGGCCTTTGGCGTGATCGGCGAGGCGATCGGCGGCCTGCGCTACCTGACCAACCAGGTGCCGGGCACGGCCGACCTGCCGCCGGTGCGGGTCGGCGTCAGCATCGGCGATTCGATCGCTGGCCTCTATGCGGCCTTCGGGGTGATGGCGGCGCTGTGGCAGCGCGACCGCACCGGCGGCGACGGCCGGGCACGCACGATCGATGTCGCGCTGACCGAAAGCGTACTCAGCATGATGGAGGGGATGCTCCCCGAATATGGCGCGCTCGGGAAGATCAGGCAGCCGGCCGGCGGCGGCATCGCGACCGCGGCGCCGACCAACGCCTATCCCACCGCCGATGGCCAATGGGTGCTGATCGCCGCCAATTCGGAGCCGCTGTTCGCCAAGCTGATGAGCCTGATCGGCCATGCCAAGCTGATCGGCGCGCCCGGCTATGCGAGCAACCCGGAGCGTGTCGCCAATGTCGACACGCTCGACCGGCTGATCGGCGCATGGACCCGAACATTGTCCGCCGACGCACTGATCGAGCGCCTCGACGCGAGCGACATCCCCAATAGCAAGGCCTACACCGCCGCGGATTGCGCCGCCGACCCGCAATATCGCGCGCGGGGCATGGTGCGCGAGGTGCCGGACAAGCATTTCGGGACGGTGCTCCAGGCGGGAATGGTGCCGCACATTCCGGAATCGCCGGGCGTGGTGCGCTGGACCGGTCCGGACCTCGGCGAGCATACCGACGAGGTGCTCGGCGAACTGCTGGGCCTCGCCCCGGCCGAGATCGATACCTTGAGGCAGGAGGGCGTGCTGTGAACGACGCGGCATCATCGGTCACGATCGTCGAGGTGGGGCCGCGCGACGGCTTCCAGTCGATCGGCCCCTTCATCCCGACCGTCGACAAGATCGCGCTGATCGAGCGGCTCCATGCCGCCGGCCTGCGTCGAATGGAGACCACCTCCTTCGTCAGCCCCGGCGCACTGCCGCAGATGGCCGACGCCGCCCAGATCGTCGCCGCGACCGATCGGCTGTCCGGCCTCGACGCGCAGGTGCTGGTGCCGACGGCGCGCCATGCCGAGCGGGCCTTCGCGGCGGGCGCGAGGCATCTCAGCGCGGTGCTGTCGGTCAGCGAGCGGCACAATATGGGCAATGTCCGCCGCACCCCGATGGAGTCGGTCGCCGACTATGCGCAGATGGTGGCGATGATGCCGGACGGGGCGGTGATGCGGCTCAACCTCGCGACCGCGTTCGATTGCCCGCATATCGGCCGGATCGGCACCGATGCGGTGCTGGCGCTGCTGGAGCCTCTCGTCGCCGCGACCGCCCATGTCGAGATCGCGCTGTGCGACACCACGGGCCGCGCCGATCCCGCGCAGGTGCGCGCGCTGTTCACTGCCGCGCGGGACCGTTTCCCGGAAGTGCGCGGATGGGCTTTTCACGGACACGACACCTACGGCCTCGGCGTGGCCAACGTCCTGGCGGCGTGGGACGTTGGCATCCGTGTGTTCGACGCTTCGGTCGCCGGGCTCGGCGGCTGTCCCTTCGCTCCAGGCGCGACCGGCAATGTCGCGACCGAGGACCTTGTCTGGATGTTCGACAATATGGGCGTTGCCAGCGGCATCGATCTCGGGCGGCTGGTCGATGCTGCGCGCGCGGTGGCGGAGCTGCCCGGCGCGCAGATCGGCGGCCGGGTGCGCGATGCACTGGCCGCCAGCGCACGAAAGGCGGCGGCATGACCGGGGCAGCGTCCCCCGGGCCGCGGCTGCTGTTCCAGAAGGTCTGGGACGCGCATGTCGCCGCCGACATCGGCGACGGCGCAGTGCTGCTCTACATCGACCGCCACCTCGTCAACGAGGTGACGAGTCCGCAGGCGTTCGAGGGGCTGCGCCTCGCCGGCCGCGCGGTGCGCCGGCCGGGTGGCACGATCGCGGTCGCCGACCATAATGTCCCTACCGACGACCGTTCGGGTGGCGTCGCTGCGATTGCCGAGCCCGAGAGCCGGCTGCAGGTCGAGACACTGGAGCGCAACGTTGCGGAGTTCGGCATTCCCTATGTGCCGTTGCGTAGCCGCCGGCAGGGGATCGTCCACATCATCGGACCCGAGCTTGGCCTGACCTTGCCCGGCACCACCATCGTCTGCGGCGACAGCCATACCTCGACCCATGGCGCGTTCGGCGCGCTCGCCTTCGGGATCGGCACGTCAGAGGTCGAGCATGTGCTCGCTACCCAGACCCTGATCCAGCGGCCGGCAAAGGCGATGCTCATCCGGGTCGACAACCGGCTGGGCGCCGGCGTCACCGCCAAGGACCTGATCCTCCACATCATCGGCCGCATCGGGACGGGAGGCGCCACCGGTCATGTCATCGAATATGCCGGCGAGGCGGTGACGGCGCTCGACATGGCCGGGCGGATGACCCTGTGCAACATGTCGATCGAGGCGGGCGCCCGCGCCGGCATGATCGCCCCCGACGAGACGGTCTATGCGTGGCTCGCGAACAGGCCGCACGCGCCGAAGGGCGAAGCGTTCGAGCAGGCAAAGGCATATTGGGACACGCTGCGCTCCGACGAGGGGGCCGACTATGATCGCACCGTCGTCATCGACGCGCGCGAGGTCGCGCCGATGGTGAGCTGGGGCACCAGCCCGGAGGCCGTGACGACGATCGACGGCGCCGTTCCCGATCCGGCGGGCATCGCCGACCCGGGCCGACGCGGCCAGGCGCAGGCGATGCTCGACTATATGGGGCTGCGGCCGGGCGCGCCGATCGCCGGCACGCCGATCGACATGGCGTTCATCGGAAGCTGCACCAATGGCCGGATCGAGGACCTTCGCGCGGCGGCGGCGATGATCGGCGGGCGCCGCGTCGCGCCAGGCGTGCGCGCGCTGGTCGTGCCCGGCTCGGGGCAGGTCAGGGCGGCGGCCGAGGCAGAGGGGCTCGATCGGCTGTTCGTCGATGCAGGCTTCGAATGGCGCGAGGCGGGCTGCTCGATGTGCCTGGGCATGAATCCCGATCAGTTGCAGCCGGGCCAGCGCTGCGCCTCGACCTCGAACCGCAATTTCGAAGGACGTCAGGGCGTCGGAGGCCGCACCCACCTGATGTCTCCCGCCATGGCCGCCGCCGCGGCGCTGGCCGGCCATATCGTCGATCCGCGGAGATTCTGAGCCGTGCAGCCCTTCACCCGTCTCGATGCGATCGCCGCGCCACTGCCGGTCGCCAATGTCGACACCGACAAGATTCTCGCCGGCCGCTTCCTCAAGACGACGACGCGCGAGGGGTTGGGCGACAAGCTGTTCTGGTCGCTGCGCCGCGACCCGGCGTTCGTGCTCAACCGCGCGCCGTGGAACCGGGCGACGATGCTGATCGCCCGTGACAATTTCGGTTGCGGGTCGAGCCGCGAACATGCTCCCTGGGCGCTGCTCGACTTCGGGATAAGCTGCGTCGTCGCGCCGAGCTTCGCCGACATCTTCTACAACAACTGCTTCAAGAACGGCCTGCTGCCGGTCGTCCTGCCGGAGGCGGATGTCGAACGCCTGCTGCGACTGGCGGCCGACCCCGCTACCGCGCGCATGACGGTCGACCTGCCCGTCCAGACGATCACGGCCGGGGACGAGGCGATCCGTTTCGACATCGATCCCCGCCGCAAGCAGGATCTTATCGAAGGGATCGACGAGATCGCGACGACGCTCGGTCATGGCGACGCGATCGCGCGGTTCGAAACCCGTTATGCGGCAGCGATGCCATGGGTCGCGGATGTCACCGGGGAAGCGCTGACGGCCGGCTGAACTGCGCGTGGCGCGCCTTCGATCGGCGGCAAGCGGGATGGATGGCTTGGCAGGTGCCGAAGCGCCGCCGCTATTGTCTATACGTTAAGATCATCACACTGAAAAACCGAGGTGATTTTCGCCAATCAATGGCGCGTGCCTGCCGTGTTTAATAAAAAGCAGTCATGCATGTTTTTTCCTCTTCCCATAAATGAACATATATGATCCTTTATGGGGGTGGCTCAGAGGCCACCGACGAAAGAGGCCGATTCGCTCATAAGCGGCGAACGGTCACAAGGGACGGAGGACGCTATGAAAGAGTTTCTCCGGGGCGCGACACGCGTCCTGGGAACGGCGACGATCGCCTTCTTGACATCCACCAGCGCGACCGCACTGGCCCAGACGGCCACCCCGCCGACCGCACCCGACCAGGCCGAAGACCGGCAGGGCCAGGCCGCCGGTCTCGAGGACATCGTCGTCACCGCGCGGCGCGTCGCGGAATCGCTGCAGGAGACCCCGGTCGCCGTGACCGCCTTCTCCGCGGCCGCGATCGACCGTAAATTCGCGACCGACATCCGCGCGCTCGCCGGCGACGTGCCCAATGTGGTCATCACCAACGTGCCGGGCTTCAACGCCGCTTCGATCGGAATTCGCGGCCAGTCGACCGGCGACATCATCCTGACGTTCGAGCCAGCTGTCGGCGTGGTCGTCGACGATTTCGTGCTGGCGCATGTCCAGACGCAGCTCTTCGACCTGTTCGACATCGACCGGATCGAGGTGCTGCGCGGCCCGCAGGGGACGCTGTTCGGCAAGAATACCGTCGGCGGCGTCGTCAATGTCATCACCAAGCGGCCGGAGAAGGATTTCGGCGGCGAAATCCGGCTCGGCTATTCGAGCTTCAGGACGAAGGACGTCAAGGCGGCGATCAACATCCCGTTGTCCGACAACCTGTTCTTCCGCGCCGCCGGTTCCTTCCAGGAAAGCGACGGCTATTACCGGCTGACCAAGACCAACAATGTCGACTTCATTCCCGTCGACGTGCCGGCGCGCGGCCAGCGCTGGGGCGGCACCCGCTATTTCAGCGGCCGCGCCAAGCTGCTGTGGGAGCCGGGCCCCGACACCAATGTGCTGCTGACCTATGAGATGCTGCGCGATCGGGGCGACTCGCCGCCCAGCGTCAACGAGACGCCACAGGGCTTCCTGCTCGACGTCGTGGGCTTCCCCGGCATCCAGACGACCGGCGGCAGCCCGTTCGACACCGGCACCACGCTGTGCCGGGGAGATATCAACGGGGCGACCTGCCCGGGAACCCTGCTCGGCCACAGGATCGATGTCGACGGCGGCTATTTGCGGGTCGAGCACAGCTGGCCCGATGTCGGCGCGCTGACCATGGTCGGCGGCTATCGGCGGGTGAAGTCGATCCTGCCGTCCGACTACACGGGCGAGAGTGCCTATCTGTTCGTGTCGACCCGCAACGACGTGCGCGAGCAATACAGCGTCGAGGCGCGCTTCTCGTCCGACTTCTCGGATCGGATCAAGTTCACCGCCGGCACCATGTATTGGGGCCAGACGCTCGACGCCAAGGCGACTTCGTTCCTCGGCTTCCTGCGCTTCCTGGGCGATGCCACGGCGCTCACCGATCCCAACCAGTCGACCGCCAATTACAAGGTCGACAGCTATGCGGCGTTCGGCGAGGCCGAATATAAGGTCAGCGATCCCTTCGCCGTGTTCCTCGGCGGGCGCTACACCAAGGAGAAGAAGAGCTTCTCGGTCCGGCCGCAGGTGCGCCGCTCGATCATCGCGACAGGTTTCTGGCCCGAATATTCGGATAGCGCCAGCTTCTCCAAGCCCACCTTCCGCGCCGGCTATCGCTGGCAGATCGCGGACGGGATCAACAATTATTTCACCTATAGCCAGGGTTACAAGTCGGGCGGCTACAACGAGCAGGCGATGTCCGCCACCTCGGCCCTGCCGTTCAAGGAGGAGACCGCCGACAGCTTCGAGCTGGGCCTGAAGACCGAGACGGCGGATCGCCGCCTGCGCTTCAACGCCGCGGCTTTCTACGTCCGCTATGACGATCTGCAGCGCGACGCGGTGGTGCCCTTCGTCGATCCGATCACCGGTTTGCCGGGGCAGGAGACACGGACCACCAACGCCGGCAAGGCGGAGGTCTACGGCCTCGAGCTGGAAGCGAGCGCGGTGCCGGTGGACGGCCTGACGCTGAGCGCCTCGCTGGGCTGGCAAAAGGCGAAATATCTGGAGTTCTTCACCGACATCGACGGCGACGGCATCAACGACGACGCGTCCAACCTGAAACTGCGCAACGTGCCCAGATGGACGGCGAACGCATCGGCCAACTATGCCTTCCCGCCTGCGGACTGGGGCCAAGTCAGCCTCAACGCCGACGTCAACTACCAGTCCGAATATGAGTCCGTGACCCTGAATGCCCCCTACACCCAGGGACAGGCGCGGACTCTGGTCGGGGCGAGCATCCAGTGGAACGATCCGACCGAGCGCTACCGCGTCTCGATCTTCGGTCGCAATCTGCTGGACGAGACCTATCGCGTCTCGGCCAACTCGGTCGCGGGCCTGTTCAATTTCACCAACTATGCCCCGCCCCGTTCCTACGGGATCGAGCTGGGCGTGAAATTCTGAGCAGTCGCGACGGTGGCCCGGTTCCGTTCTTCGTCACCCGTCATCCCCAAACCTCGCGGGGGCAGGGGACGGGCCGGGCCACCGAACCCTTCAACGCCGCACGCGATGCGGCCGGCCGGTGCCGTCGGGCACCAGGTCGAAGGCGAAGCTGATCCGCGGCTCATGCCCACCGAAGGGCAGGGTGCAATGCCACAGATGGGACGGGAACAGGATCATCCGGCCGGGGCGCGGCTCGCACAGGTGGCGGGTGCCGCCACCGCCAAGCGCGTCCGGCAGCGCGCCGATCGCGAACCACCCCTCCTGCGGCGCGGCCAGCGCCGCCGGGAAGGCCGGATAATAGACGCCCGACAGCCAGTTGGGCGCATGGATATGCGGTTCGACCGCGCCGCCGGGGTTGAGGATCGTACCCCACAGCGTGAGCGCCCAGCGTTCGGGCCGGGCGCGCAGCCAGGGATGATTGCCGTCGCCCACCGTCGCGGCGTGCTGGCCCAGCGCCTCGCGGGCCATGGTGGCGAGCGCGGCGATGGCGGGCGTGTCCGCGCCGGCCAGCTCGTCGCTCTGCCGCCCCGCGCGAGTGACAAGGCCCTCGGGCTCGAAGGTCAGCGATGGATGGGTCGCGAGTTCCCCGGCCAGCGCCATATGGAAGCTGTCGAGATCGTCGAACCCCGGCGCCGCATCGACGTCGATCACAGCGACGAAACGGTCGACGGCCATCAGCGCGGCCAGGGCCTCGGCCTCGCCCAACCGGTCGAGCGTCGCGCATTTCAGCGCCAGTGGCGTGGTGATGCTCGGCGACGCGGCGAGCAGCCGGTCGCACAGCGCCAGCGCCTCGGCGGGTTCGCCGGCCCGCAGCAACGCCATGGCGAGGTTGACGCCGATCGGATGGTTCAGGCCGCCCTTGTCCATCGCCGCGCGGTAGAGGTCGATCGCGCCGGCAAGGTCGCCACGCCGGTCGTACAGCGCGGCAAGCTGGTTGGCGGCGCGCGGGTGACCGGGCAGGCTGGCGAGCACCGCGCCGGCGATGCGCTCCGCCTCGGCGCCCCGGCCCAGCCGGTCGAGCGCATCGGCCCGGTTGAGCGCCGCCTCGGTATAACCGGGGCGCAATGCCAGCGCGCGGGCATAGGCCTTCTCGGCCTCGGCGTCGCGGCCGGTACGGGCCAGCGCCACGCCCAGATTGTTCCAGGCTTCGACATGGTCGGGCTTCGCGGCGACGGCCGCGCGCAGAGGCGCTTCCGCCTCGTCCGGGCGGTCCGCCGCGATCAGGCAGGAGCCAAGATTGGCAAGCGTGACCGGCGCGCCGGGGCGCAGCGCCAGCGCCCGTTCGAGGGCGGCGATCGCTGCAGCAAAACGGCCCGCCTGCTTGAGCGCGACGGCGTGATTGCCGAGCCGCGCGGGATTGTCCGGATCGGCTGCGAGCGCCGCCGCGAAGTGGTCGAGCGCCTCATCCATGCTGCCGCTTCGCTGCGCAGCAATTCCCGCGACCGTCAGCACGTCGGCGTCGCCCGGATGGGCCGCCAGCAGCCGCGCGATCAGCGGCCGCGCCGCCTCCGGGTCGGGGCCCTGGGCCAGTCGGGCGGCCTCCTGCAGCAACTCCATGGGCATCGGAAGGAATTCTCCGAATGATCGGCGTGATGATGGTTGTCCGGACCAAGCCGGGACGCGCGCGTGAGTTCGCACGTCTCACCGCGAAGCTCCAGCGCGATGTTCGGGCGAACGAGCCGGACGCGCTGATTTGGCAGGTGATGCGCGCCGACGACTACCCGAACCTGTTCTACTTCACCGAACTGTTCGCCACCGCCGAGGCGCACGCCGCCCACGCCGGCATGCCCTACCACGTCGCCATGTCCGCCGCCGGCTGGGACTGTGTCGAGGGCGAACCGGAAATCCGGCTGTGCACCCCATTGACCGACAGGGACATCGAAGGAGAGAGTGAATGATCGGATCGCTGGAAGGGCGCGTCGCCCTCGTCACCGGCTGCACAGGCGGGATCGGCAGGGTGATCTCGTCGGCGCTGGCGGAGGCCGGCGCGGCCGTGGTCGGCGCCGACATGCTCGACGACGCCGGTGTCTTTGCCGAAGCGGTGCCCGACGGCCGCTACCTCAGGCTCGACGTCACCGACGAGCAGGACTGGCGCAACGTCATCGGCACGGTCGAGGCCGAGCACGGCCGGCTCGATATCCTCGTCCATGTCGCGGGCATCGTCGTGGTTGAGAAGATGGTCAACACCACGCTCGAGCAGTGGCGGCGGCAGATGGCGGTCAACGTCGACGGCCCGTTCCTCGGCACCAAGGCTGCCGCTGATCTGATGGCGCGAACCGGCGCGACGCTGCCGCACGGCAGCTCGATCATCATCATCTCCTCGGTCGCGGGGCTGATCGGATCGCCGCTGCACGCGGGATATTGCGCGTCGAAGGGTGCGGTCCGCCTGTTCTCCAAGGCCTGCGCGATGGAGTTCGCCGCGCTGGGACAGAAGATCCGCATCAACACGGTCCACCCGTCGGGGGTGCGGACCGGCATGGTCGACCACATCCTGCAGCGCTTCGTCGACGAGGGCTTCTTCGCCTCGATCGAGGATGCGGAGAAGGGGATGGCGCCCGCCCATCCGATCGGCCGCATGGCCGACCCGATCGACGTCGCCAAGGCGGTGCGATTCCTGGCGTCGGACGAGTCCGGCTACATGCTCGGCTCCGAGCTCGTCGTCGACGGCGGCTTCACCGCCCAATGAGCCGCTTCGCAGCCAAGGTCGCGCTGGTCACCGGCGGCACCTCCGGCATCGGCGAGGCGGTGTCGCGCCAGTTCGCCGCCGAGGGCGCGCGGGTGACGGTGCTGTCGAACGTGCCGCAGGCAGAGCTGGACCGGGCTGCGGAGCAAGGGACGATCGCCGCGGGCCGCCATGTCGACATCGCCGACGCCTCGGCCGTCGCCCGCGCAGTCGAGGAGCTGGCGGAGGCGGTCGGCCCCGCCGACATCCTCGTCAACAATGCAGCGATCTGGGCGCCCAATCCGGTCCCCGAAAGCCCGTTGTCGCTGTTCGACCGGCATATCGACGTCAACCTGAAGGGCAGTTTCTACGTCACCCAGGCCGTACTTCCCGCGATGCTCGCCAGGGGGGGCGGTTCGATCATCTTCGTCGGCTCGGTGTCGGGGATCGCCGGCCGGGCCGGGGACAGCGCCTATTCGGCGTCGAAGGCCGGCGTGGCGATGCTGGCGCGGACCCTGGCGGCCGAGCTGGGGCCGCGCGGCATCCGGATCAACTGCGTCGCGCCGGGGTCGGTCGCGACCCCGCTGACCGCCGGGCTGCGCACACCCGAGGGTGAACGGGCGATTGCCGCGCTGATGGAAAACCATCCATCGCCGCGTGGCGCCTTCTTCATGGACCCCGCCCAGATGGCGGAGGTCGTCTGCTTCCTCGCCGATCCGCTGTCGAGCGCGCTGCACGGTGCAGTGATCGTCGCCGACGAGGGGCTGACCGCGACGATGTGACGGGACGATGTGACGGGATGAGGAGACCAGCGATGACCATGAACCATGATGCCGGCAAGACCGGCGACCTGATCGTCAACATCGCCGACGCCAGGGCCCATCAGCTCGGTCAGGGCACGACGATCCGCCTGCTGCGTTACAGCGAGGAAACCGGCGACTGGGTGCTGTGGGTGGAGATGCAGCCGGGCGCGACCTTCGCGCCGCACTGGCATCTCGGCCACGGCCAATATTTCGTGACCAGGGGCGAGCTGATCTACGACGTCGGCTCGGCGCCGGCCGGCACCTACGGCTATGAACCGATCGGATCGCGCCATGCGGAGGCACGCTGCGACGAGGTCACCGAATATCTGTTCATGGGCCATGGCGCCGTCGCCTTCACCGATGCGGCGGGAGAGGTCCGCTTCATCCTGAACCACGAGTTCCTGCGGGACCTCGACCGCGGCCTGCACCAGCCCGACATCTCCAACGATGCGCGCGAGGTGGCGTGACATGGCCAATGCCCGCGTCGATCGCCTCCGCATGATGCTGGCCCGCGAAGGGCTGGACGCGGTGGTGCTCAGCCATCCGCACGACGTCCGCTACGCGACCGGCTATCATTCGATCCTCGAACGCTGGACCCAGATGGAGCCGTTCGCTGCGTCGATCGTCTTCGCCGACCCGGCCAGGCCCGCGATCCTCGTCATCCCGGAGGCCAATCTCGGCATCGTCGCCGTGCTCAACCGCGACGGGGCGCACTGCACCTTCGACGAGATACGCACCTTCGACATGCTGAACTTCTGCGAGGTCAGCCGCTATGTCGATCCGGACCGCAACGGCGGCCGGCTCGCCGAGGATGCGACGGCGATCGCCGGGGCGATCCGAGGCGCGTGCCAGCCCGACATCGCCGCCGCGATCACCGCCGCGCTCGCCGATCATGGCATGGCGGGCAAGCGGATCGGCTTCGACGAGCATCGCGTCTCGGCCGCGGTCGCGACGAAGGTGCCGCACGACTATCGCGACGCGCTCGATTTCATGATGCGGGTTCGGGTGGTCAAGACCCCCGAGGAGATCGAGCGCTATCGCGCCGTCGGCCGGATGGCCGACCGGGGGATCGCCCATGCCGGGTCGCTGCTCCACGAAGGCGCCGACTGGAACGACGTCCAGGCCGGGATCTGCGATTATATGGTGCGCAACGGCGTCATCCCCGTGGACGAAGGAGCGATGCTGTTCGGCGGCTCCTACGACGGCGACGACTTCATCCCGGATCTGTTCCGCACGCCCGGCCAGCGCGCGCTGCGCCGCGGAGACATCGTCATCCTCGAGACGCAGGGCGTGTTCGACGGCTTCTGGATCGACATCAACCGCACCGCCGTGATCGGCCGCCCGTCGGCCGATTACCAGCGGCTGCACGACATATTGCGCGATGCCTTCCTGATGATGATGGATCGGCTGCGGCCGGGCGTGTCGACCAACAGCCTGCCCGCGATCGGCTATGAGCATCTCAAGGCCAAGGGCGTGCCCGCGCCCGAGAAGCTGCTCGTCGTCGCGCACGGCATTGGCCTGATGCCGCTCGAGATCCCGCTCGCCTATCCGGCCGCCGGACTCGCCGGGGTCAAGCAGGGCTTCGTGATGGAGGAGGACATGCTGATCAGCCTCGACAGCCTGTTCTTCGGAGCGAAGCTCGGGCCCTGCCACATGGAGAATGTCTACGCGATCACCGCGGGTGGACCCGAGCCGATGTACGCGGCGCCGCTCGAACTGATCGTTGCGCCCGCACACCGGGCGTCCGAGCCCGCCTGAAAGGACCAGCATGACCGACGGACAGAATGACCGCAGCCTCGAGAAATACCGCCGGATGCAGCGCATCCGTCAGTTCGAGGACCTCGCCGAGGCAATCCACGCGCAAGGCGAGATCCCCGGCTCGCTCCACACCTATGCCGGACAGGAGGCATCGGGCGTCGGCGCGTGCATGGCGCTGAACGATACCGACTATATGGTCGGCACCCACCGCAGCCACGGCCACCCGATCGCAAAGGGCGCGAAGCTTCGCCCGCTGATGGCTGAGCTGCTCGGCAAGGCGACCGGCATCTGCAAGGGCAAGGGCGGGTCGATGCACCTGTCCGACTTCTCGGTCGGCAGCCTCGGTGAGACCAGCATCGTCGGATCGGGCGTGCCGGTTGCGGCGGGCGCGGCGCTCGGGTCGAAGCTCCAGGGCAACGGCCGGGTCGCTCTGTGCTTCTTCGGCGACGGCGCAACCAACGAGGGGGCCTTCCACGAGGGCATGAACCTCGCCGCCGTCTGGGCGCTGCCGGCGATCTTCGTTTGCGAGAATAACGGCTATGCGGTGTCGACTCCGGCCAGCGCGACGGTGCCGGTCAAGGACGTCGCCGAACGGGCCAAGGCCTATGGCATGCCTTCGATCATCGTCGACGGCCAGGACGTCGACGCGGTCGAGGCGGCGGTGTCCGAGGCGGTCGAGCGCGCCCGTACCGGTGGCGGGCCGACCCTCGTCGAGACCAAGACCTATCGCTATGCCGACCATGCGGTGAACATGGGCCGCATCCTGCTCGACCGCGGCGGCGAGGTCGATGAATGGCGCAAGCGCGATCCGCTGACGCTCTACCGGGCGAAGCTGATCGCAGGGGGAACCGCCGCGACGCTGCTCGACGCGATCGAGCGCGAGGTCGCCGACGAGGTGGCCGACGCGCTGCAGTTCGCGCGCGACAGCGCCTGGCCAGAACAGGCCGAGGCCTTCGACGACGTATTCGTCGATCGCCTGCCGATCCCCGACTTCATCACCGCCTGAGGAGAGCAGACATGGCAAAGGCGACCTTCCTGGAGGCGATCCGCCAGGCCCAGTATGAGGAGATGAGCCGCGACGAGCGCGTCTTCATCATGGGCGAGGACATCATCTGCAACGTGTTCGGCACGACGACGGGCTTCGTCGACGCCTTCGGGACCGAACGGGTGCGGGACACGCCGATCTCGGAAAACGGCTTCATCGGCGCGGCCGGCGGAGCGGCGATGGTCGGCATGCGGCCGATCGTCGATGCGACGATCTCGTCCTTCCTCTACCCGGCGATGGACCAGATCATGAGCATCATCGCCAAGTCGCGCTACATCTATGGCGGGCAGGCGCGGCTGCCGCTCGTGATCCGCAGCTGCCTGTTCTACGGCAACTCCAATGCTGCGCAGCATTCCGACCGCAACTACTCCATGTTCATGAACGTGCCGGGCCTGAAGATCATGGTCCCGTCCAACGCCTATGACATGAAAGGCATGCTCAAGGCGGCGGTGCGCGACGACGATCCGGTGCTCTGCTTCGAGGATTCGACCTGCTGGATGTCGAAGGCCGACCTGCCCGACGATCCCGACTTCCTGATCCCGCTCGGCAAGGGCGATATCAAGCGCGAGGGCAGCGACGTTTCGATCATCGCGATCGGCGGTGCCGTGCCGCTGGCGCTGAAGGCGGCGAACGACCTCGCCGGGGACGGTATCTCGGCCGAGGTGGTCGATCCGCGCAGCCTGGTCCCGCTCGACAAGGAACTGATTCTCCGGTCGGTGCGCAAGACGGGCCGGGCGATCACGGTCGATCCCGCACACCAGACCTGCAGCGCGGGCAGCGAGATCGCGGCACTTATCGCCGAACGCGCCTTCGACGCGCTGCGCGGACCCGTGCTGCGCGTCGCCACTGCCGACACGCATCTTCCCTTCTCTCCCGCGATCGAGAAGGCGCTCTATCCGTCGCCCGAGCGCATTGCCGCGTCCGCCCGCCAGCTGGTCGGCGTCCGCCAGTCCGAAAACGCCTGAGGAGAGACTCGACCATGGCCAATATCAAGGTGCTGTTGCCCCAGTTCGGCATGGGCATGCAGGAGGCGGAGATCGTCCGCTGGATCAAAGCGGTCGGCGACAGCGTCGAGGCCGGCGAGCCGCTGCTTGAGATCGAGGCGGCCAAGACCACGGTCGAGGTGCCGTCGCCCGGCGCGGGGACGCTCACCGAAATCCTCGCGCAGGAGGGGGATACCGTCGAGGTGCGTGCCCATATCGCGACCATCGCGGCCTGACATGGCGCGGGGGCGTCGGCTCGGGAGGGCGGTGCTCGCCCTCGTGGCGCTGCTGCTGCTCGCCTATGCGGTTGCATGGGGCGTCAGGCTCCTGCCGCCGCTGGGGCCGTTGCGGATCACCACTCATTCCCCGGCGGAGACGCCGTGGGATCAGTGGGGCGCGACCGCCGGCGGCACGCGCTTCACCCCCGCCGCCCAGATTACCCCCGGCAACGTCGCCCATCTGACGGTCGCCTGGCGTTATTCGACCGGCGAGCTGGCGCGACGGCCGGAGGGGATGCAGGTCAACAGCACCAACGAGACCACGCCGATCCTCGTGGCCGGGTCGCTCGTCACCTGCACGCCGTTCGGCCGGGTGATCGCGCTCGATCCGGCGACGGGGCGCGAGAAATGGGTCTATGACGCGAAGGTTGATCCCGGCTTCAAGCTGCCGGACCAATATATCTGCCGCGGCGTTTCGCAATGGCGCGACGCCCGTGCCACGGACCCGGCCGCGAGCTGTGCGACCCGCATCGTCCTCGCCACCGTCGACATGCGCATCATCGCGCTCGACGCCCGTAGCGGGCGGCCCTGCGCGGCGTTCGGGCAAGGCGGCACGGTGCGGGTCGACCCGGGAAAGCTCCACCATCTCGGGGAGGTCAAGCTGGCCGCCCCGGCGGCGATCGTGCGCGACAGCATCGTCATCGGCACCTCGGTGCTCGACAATGTCCGCGCCAACGCGCCGCGCGGCATCATCCGCGCCTTCGATGCGCGCTCGGGCCGGGAGATCTGGACCTTCGATCCGATCCCGCAGGAAGGCGGGCCCGATCGCGACTGGATGGGGGCAAGCCGCCACACCACCGGCGCCGCCAATGTCTGGTCGGTGATCTCGGGCGATCCCGAACTCAACATGGTCTATCTGCCGACGTCGAGCGCCTCGCCCGATTATTATGGCGGCCTGCGCCCCGGCGACAACCGCCATGCCAACAGCACCGTCGCGCTCGATGCGTCGACCGGCAAGCTGGTCTGGGCGCAGCAGTTGATCCATCACGACATCTGGGATTACGACACCCCGGCCCAGCCCACCCTGATCGACATCGACCGCGGCGGCCGGCGCGTTCCAGCGCTCGTCCAGCCGACCAAGCAGGGCTATGTCTTCGTCTTCGACCGGCGCACCGGCAAGCCGCTGTTCCCGGTCGACGAGGTGCCGGTGCCGCAGGGCGGGGTGCCGGGCGAGTGGCTGTCGCCGACCCAGCCGCGCCCGCGCCTGCCCAAGCCGATCGTCCCGCAGAAGATCACCCCCGACCAGGCCTGGGGCTTCACCCCCTGGGACAAGGCGAAGTGTCGCGACCTGATCGCGCAATATCGCTCCGAAGGGCTGTACACGCCGATCACGGAGCGCGGCACGATCACCTATCCGGCCGCTTCCGGTGGCGCCAACTGGGGTGCGGGTGCGATCGATCCTGCGCGGCAGATATACTTCGTCAACTCCAGCCGGGTCGCCTCGGTGATCAAGCTGCGCAAGCGCAAGCCCGGCGGCAGCAGCACCGTCCAGCTTTCGGCCACGGAAGATGTCTCGCCGATGGCGGGCACGCCTTATGAGGTAAAGCGCGAATGGCTGCTCTCCCCGCTGGGCGCACCCTGCACGCCGCCGCCCTGGGGCGGGCTGACCGCGATCGACCTGCGGACCGGCGCAACCCTGTGGGACGTGCCGCTCGGCACGATCAATGACAGGCTGCCGATTCCTTTGCCGTTCGACGTCGCGCTGGGCACGCCCAATATCGGCGGGCCGGTGGCGACCGCGGGCGGGGTGCTGTTCATCGCCGCGACGATGGATCGCCACCTGCGTGCGATCGACATGCGCAACGGCAAGGAACTGTGGCGCGACCGGCTGCCCGGCGGCAGCCAGACCACGCCGATGAGCTACATGGCCGGCGGCCGCCAATATGTGGTGGTCGCGTCCGGCCAGCATATGTGGTTCCAGACGCCGCGCTCGGACGAGATCGTCGCCTACGCCTTGCCGATGAAGTGAATCCCCGCGTCGCGCTCGGCCCGGTTGGTCGAGGCTGCGGAACCGATCGCGCTCATCCCCAGCGCGCGGTGCTTCTCGCCGAGCAGTTCGACATGGGCGCGGCGTTCGGGTCCGTCCAGGACGAGGATCGCGCTCTTGAGGAAATTGGCGTGGAGCTCGAGGCAGCAGGTCGGCCCGTCGATCGTGCCGACGGCCCAGCGATGGTAGACCACGAACTCGGTCTCCACCAGTTCCTGCGCGATCCGCTCGAGGTCTAGGCCGGTGCAGCTGTGGCCAGCGCGAATCTCCCGATCCATCCAGTTGCGGAACCGGTTATAGGCAACCGAGCCCAGTTCGCGGATCGCCGCCGGGCGCGGTACCGACGAGAAGAAGAAGTCGATGACGGTGCGCGCATAGAGCGAGTCGCGGTACATCTCGGACACCATCCAGTCGAGCTCGGCGAACACGACATCGATGGTGTAATCCTTGTTCATGCGCGCGATGTGCGCGCGCACCTCGCGCAGCCGTTCGGCGACGGTCGCGAAGATCACGCCCTCCTTGTCGCCATAGAGGCGGTAGAGGGTGCGCGGCGCGACGTCGGCCTCGCGGCTCAGCCGGTCGATGGTCAGGGCGTGGACCCCGCCTTCGCCCAATATCTGGTGCGCGCGCTCGATGATCCGCTGGCGACGTTCGGTCATGCCGGGGCTGCTGTATTTCCGCCGGGTGCGCGGCGCCTTAGGCTCGGGATCGTCCGTGATCGTCGTCATCGTCGGGAAGGTTAGTCGCTAAATGACCCAGCGTCACGGGCGAAGGAAGGCCCGAAGACCATTGGCAAGCCGCGGCGTTATCGCCATAGTCACGATAATAAAAGCGGCAATGCTGACTTTTTTATGAGGATGTCATGGACCTAGAAGCCAGGCTGGACCGGATCGAGGCGGAGGCGGCGATACGGCGGCTGGTATCCGCTTACTGCTTTACGATCGACGATCGCGACCTGCCCGCCATCGCCGCGCTGTTCGCCGATGATGCGCGGGTCGCGTCGGAGGACGGGGTGATGGAGGCGCGCGGGATCGACGCGATCATGGCGCAGTATCTTCGCCGCTTCTCCGTGCTCGGACCGGGCGCCCATTATATGCATGACGTGGTCATTGATTTCTACGACGGCGATCGCGATCGCGCGACCGGCCGCGTCTCGGGCCATGCCGAACTGTGGCGTCGCGACCGGATGATGGTGGCGGCGCTCCGCTATCGCGACACCTATGTCCGAACTCCGGCGGGATGGCGCTTCGGCGAACGGGTCCTCGGCTTCCTCTATTATGTCGATGTCGCCGACTATCCCGGCATACTCGGGCATCGCGACCGCAACCGCGCCTATGACACGCCGATGCCCGCCGACTTTCCGGAGCCCTTGCCGAGCTGGTCTGGCTATGGCGAGGGGGCGGCGCATGGCTGATCCGGCCGCTTCGATCGCGGTCGAGGACCATGGCGCGGTCCGCCTGATCCGTATCGAGCGGGAGGCCCGCAGCAATGCGCTCGATGCCGCCGCTTCGGCCGCGATCGATCGGGCGGTGGACGAGGCCGAGCGCGATGCGGCGGTCCATGTCCTGCTGCTGACGGCGGCCGGCGACCGCGCCTTCTGCGCCGGCATGGACCTGAAGGAGGCGGCCGAGCGCGGGGCCGGCCACGGGCTCATCCCCGGCCGCGGTTTCGCCGGGCTGACCGAACGGCGGCGGACGAAGCCGCTCGTCGTCGCCGTCAACGGCGCGGCTGTCGCCGGCGGGTTCGAGATCGTGCTCGCGGCCGATATCGTCATCGCCGCTGACCATGCCCTGTTCGCGTTGGCCGAGGTGAAGCGCGGCCTGTTCGCCTTCGCGGGCGGGGTGCAGCGGCTGGCCCGCGCAGTGCCGCGCGCCACCGCGCTCAATCTGATCCTGACCGGCGAGCCGATCGCTGCGGAGCGCGCCTTCGCGCTGGGGCTGGTGTCGGAGGTCGTACCCGCCGACCGGTTGTCGACGCGGGCGCTGGAGATCGCCGGGGAAATAGCGGGGTTCGACCGCGACGCGGTCCGCCGCGCGCTGGTGCTCCACGATTTCGCGGCGGATGCTCCGATCCATGAGAGCCTCGATTTCGGCCGCCGCTATGGTGAGGAAACGCTCGGCTCCGCAGCCGAAGTGGCGGCTGTCCGCGCCTTTGTCGAGGGGCGCGCCCGGGCCTGACGCCGGCGGCGGACGGAGGGAGGGAAGCGGAATCCGCCCTCGGGAGAATGTTGCTTTTATGCAACGGTTCCAGGCGTTCCGCAGATAAAATGATCTGGAGGAAACTCAATGGCCGCAGCGTCGTTTACCGGCGGTTCGGAACTCCGATGCGCGGCCGAAATGTCTCTTCTCTTTCGGGTCTCGTTTCGGGTCGGTCGCCGGACCTCGAAGTTTCAGGAGACCCACGTCCGGTTGGACAGCTTTACAGGGGAACGAGATGCGTAGATTAGCCCTACTGACCGCGCTTGCCGCGACGGCGCTCGCGGGGCCCGCGTTCGCGCGCGATAACAGCTGGTACGTCGGTATCGAAGGCGGCGTGATGCAGCCTCAGGATACCAAGTTCAACGTAGGCCCCTCGCCCCTTTCGCCGGGTGGCCGAACGACGATCGATAACAAGCTCGGCTATGATGTCGATGCGATCCTCGGCTATGATTTCGGCATGTTCAGGCTGGAGGAGGAAATCTCCTACAAGCGCAGCCGGGTGAAGAGCATCACCACCGGCCCGTCGCGTACCCCGGCCGGGCCCGGCGGCTTCGGTGCGCCTCCGGGCGTCTATCCGGACGCTTCGGGCAAGAACATCTCCTTCGGGGTGATGATCAACGGCCTGCTCGATTTCGGCAACGAGGACGGTCTGTCCGCCTATGTCGGCGGCGGCGCCGGTATCGCCGCGTTGAAGCTCCACGACTATAACGTCTCGGGCGGCGACTTCCTGGACTATGACCTGTCGAAGCGCTTCGCCTGGCAGGCGATCGCAGGCGTCCGCTATGCGGTCAGCAGCCATGTCGATGTCGGTCTGAAATATCGCTATTTCAACATCACCAAGGTGCGGCCGGTCGATGTCGTCGGTGCGCAGTACAGCGGTAAATGGCGTTCGCACAGCGCGCTGCTCAGCCTGATCTACAACATCGGATCGCCGGCTGCCCCGCCGCCTCCGCCGCCGCCCCCGCCGCCGCCTCCTCCGCCTCCTCCGCCCCCTCCGCCTCCGCCGCCGCCTCCGCCGGTGGTCGAGACCCCGGGTCCGTTCATCGTGTNCCGGTGGTCGAGACCCCGGGTCCGTTCATCGTGTTCTTCGACTGGGATAAGTCGGATATCACGGCGGAAGCCGCGTCGATCCTCGACAATGCGGCCAATGCCTATGCGACGACCGGCCAGGCGCGGGTCCAGCTTGCCGGCCACGCCGACAAGTCGGGCAGCGACCAGTACAATGTCGGCCTCTCGCAGCGTCGTGCCGACGCGGTGAAGGCTTACCTCGCTGGCAAGGGCGTGCCGGACTCGGCGATCACGACCGAGGCGTTCGGTGAGAGCCGTCCGCTCGTCGACACCGCCGACGGCGTCCGCGAGCCGCAGAACCGTCGCGTCGAAATCACGTTCGGCGCCGGCATGTAAGCGGCTGTGTCATCGATCCGTCGATGACGCGCAGAATTGGGGTCGGCCTTCGGGCCGGCCC
>NZ_LDES01000034.1 GCF_001015195.1 Sphingomonas sp. Y57
CGTCGCCGTGAGGCGATCGAGCAGATCCGTCGCGCGTTGCCGGTATCGGAGCGACGGACCTGCCGTGTTCTGGGCCAGCATCGTTCGACACAGCGCCATCCACCGAAGGATGATGCCGACGAGCGGCGGCTAACAGCCGACATCATCGCGCTGGCCAAGGACTATGGCCGGTATGGCTATCGCCGCATCCATGTCTTGCTGGGCCAGGCGGGCTGGCAGGTCAGCCTGTCAGTGGTTGAGCGTATCTGGCGGCGGGAGGGTCTTAAAGTGCCGAAGCGGCAACCGAAACGGCGGCGGCTCTGGCTCGGCGACGGATCGTGCATCCGGCTGCGCCCGGAGCATCGCGGCATGTGTGGTCCTACGACTTCGTCGAGGATCAGACGCACAACGGTCGCAAGTTCCGAATGCTCAACATTATCGACGAGTTCAGCCGGGAATGCCTGGCGATGGTGCCGCTGCGGCGCTTCCGGTCGAACGACGTGATTGACGTGCTGACCGATCTGTTCATCGAGCATGGGCCGCCCGAGCATATCAGATCCGATAACGGCCCCGAGTTCGTCGCTAATGCGGTGCGCGAGTGACTCGGCAGGCTTGGCGTCATTACCCTCTATATCGAGCCCGGCAGCCCATGGGAGAACGGCTATATCGAAAGCTTCAATGCCCGTCTGCGAGATGAACTGCTCAACGGCGAAATCTTCTACAGCCTTGAGGAGGTGCGGATCGTCACCGGCTGGTGGCGCGATCATTACAACCGAGCACGGCCCCACAGCAGTCTCGGATATCGACCACCGGCCCCGGAGACGATCAAGATGCCAGCCTGGCCGCTCGGCTCCGCTACGCTCCGCCTCCCGCCCAGGCTGGTATCAGAGGCGCAGATCAACTAACTACACAACCGGACCAGTCATTGCGGGCAGTCCATGGCTGGAGCAGGTCGAGGCGGCGGTGCGCGAAGCGCTGGCGAGCGGAACGGTCAGCGACGACCTGATCCTCAACATCCTCTCCCGTCGCCGCGAGCCGGCGACGCCCCATAGCATCGTCACTTCGGAAGACCGGATGCTGAGTCACCCGCCGATCGCCGACTGTGCCAGCTATGACCGACTGCGAGGCTATGATGCAGCGGCATGAGATGATCGACACAATGCGCGGCCTGGGCCTCAAGGGCATGGTGGCCGCGTTCGACGAGGCCGTCACCACCGGCCTCCAGCGCCAGCGCACCACCATGGAGATCCTGACCGATCTGCTCCGCGCGGAAGCCACCCATCGCGACGCCGCCTCGATCCGATATCGCATGACGGCCGCGCGGCTGCCGGTGGTGAAGGACCTGGAGCGGTTCAGCTTCGAAGGGACGCCGATCAACGAGGGACTGATCCGCTCCCTGCATGATGGCTCCTTCCTACCGGCGCGTCGCAACATCGTGCTCGTCGGCGGCACGGGCACCGGCAAGACCCACCTCGCCATCGCGATTACCGCCAACGTCGTGCGCAAAGGGGCTCGGGCACGATACTTCAACACCGTCGATCTGGTGACACGCCTCGAAGAGGAGGCCCGGATCGGCAAGGGCGGGACCCTGGCGGGACAGCTCTCACGGCTCGACCTGGTGGTGCTCGATGAGTTGGGATATCTGCCGTTCGCGCGCTCTGGTGGCCAGCTCCTGTTCCACCTGATCAGCAAGCTCTACGAACGCACCAGCGTCGTTATCACGACCAACCTCGCCTTCGGCGAATGGCCTACCGTGTTCGGGGATCCCAAAATGACCACGGCTCTGCTCGACCGCGTCACTCATCACTGCGATATCGTCGAGACCGGCAACGACAGCTGGCGCTTCAAAAACCGCAGTTAGCCGCCACTCTCACCCCAGCTTCAAAACGAACTTGCGCTGTGTACGCCTCCGGCCGGGCTACGCCCGACCTCCGCCGCACACAGCGCAGGGCATCAACCCTCCGCTCAATCTCGAAAAGGGGGTCCCCCTTCAACGCCTATACGGGGTCCCGTTTGCGCGCCGTTTGACAGGGCGCCGCTTTTGGGGCACGGCAACGATCAGCTTCTGATCGATCAGGCCGGCCTTCTGCCTTCGCGTTCGAATATTCGCTGAATGCAGAGAGTCGGCCCCTTTTCATCCATGGATCCCGATTCAAGAAACGTTTCTAAAGTCAGAATTCAGTGATCAGTGGATTCGATCTCCGTAAGGAGCGGGGTGGGAGCACATAACCCTGACCGGCGAAGAATATCGCTGGCCAAAATTCTTAGCGTAGGATTTGGTCCCCTCCTGGAAACGCACCATGATCGCCATGTGCGGCATCGAGCGCGTCAGTCGCATTTGCGCCCGATGCCAACTGTCATGGATCCGTCCAAGCTGGTGACGGGGCGCGAAACGGCGCGGCAGTTTTTGCCCTTGCGGGGACGCCGGAGGGCTTTGCGCTCAGAGGCTGTCATGCACACCTGTTCATACAGCCATTATCGGCAAAAGCTTGCCCATCGACGCGCACGCGGCGCCGGTAACGGGATTGGTACCGAGACTTTTCCTCCGGCGATAGCGACTGGAATGAACAGTCCCGTGAGCCGGGCGGCATCTGAGCAATCGCAGGCGAGGATAGAGCAGCCATCGACCCGGCTGCCAGACCTGCGAACAGAAGTTTGGTGCGCATGGACAAAAGGTTCACCAAAACTCGCATCCAAGTGTGGCGTTTGTCGACAGAACGTGGCTAGCCCACGAGCAAGGGTTGGCTGGGACTGCGCGGCATCGGACTCCTCGATCGATCACTGTGCAATTTGCGCCTCGCTGTCGTCAGACCGGGGTCTGAGCCAAAGACTGGCGACAAACCAGGCGAGCGCTACCGCCCCGGCAGAAAAGACGATATCTCCAGGAACCCTCAGCCACACCAGCAGATCGACCACCGGTTGCTGCATGAACTCGGCCGAGCGAGCGTACCAGTAGCCCTTGTCAATCGCGGCGGTCAGCTGAAGCGTACCAAGTGGCAGCAAGGTCAGGAGCGCCATCAACGCAAGGCCGATGTTGAAGCACCAAAAGCTCGTCTTCAGCACGCCTTCGTTCCAGATCAGGTTCGGCAACATGCCACGCAGGCAGAACAGGACGAGCCCGACGCCCAACATGCCGTATACGCCGAACAATGCGGTGTGTCCGTGCAGCGGCGTCAGATTGAGACCCTGCATGTAATAGAGCGACAGCGGCGGATTGATGAGGAAGCCGAACAGGCCTGCTCCGACGAGATTCCAGAAGGATACCGCCAGGAAGAACATGACGGGCCATTTATAACGCTGCATCCAGGGTGTCGCGCTGCTCAGCTTCCAGTGTTCATAAGCTTCGAAGCCAATATAGGCGAGCGGCACGACCTCGAGCGCTGAGAAGCTCGCGCCAAGCGCCAGCACCGCGATCGAGGTTCCCGCGAAGTAGAGATGGTGCAACGTTCCCAGCACTCCGCCTGCCATGAAGATGATCGTGGCAAACAAGACGGCGACCGTGGCGGTGGGTGTCGGAATGAGGCCGAGGCGCGTGAAGAGGAAGGCGATGACCGCGGTGGCGAACACCTCGAAAAAGCCTTCGACCCACAGATGGACCACCCACCAACGCCAATATTCAATCATGGAGAGCGCTGTATGCTCATTCCAGAACAGCCCGGCACCGTAGAAGAGTCCGATGGCTACGGCGGATAGGAAAAACAGCATCGTGATGTGGCGGGATTCGGACTTCTCTTTGAGCGCAGGCCAGAGCGCCCGGCCGACGAGCACAAGCCAGAGCATCAGGCCGATGAAGAGAAACCACTGCCAGAAGCGCCCCATATCGACATATTCCCAGCCCTGGTGTCCGAACCAGAAGTTCCTCTCCAGTCCCAGTTTCTGCATCACCGCGAGCCATTGCCCGGCAAAGGAGCCCACGACGATAATCAGGAGGCAGGCCCAGAGGATGTTGGCACCCAGAGCCTGGAACCTCGGTTCATGGCCCGAGATCGCAGGAGCTATGTAGAGGCCCGTTCCCAGCCAGGCTGTCGCGATCCACAGCACGGCAAGCTGCGTGTGCCAGGTGCGGGTGATCGAATAGGGCAGGATCTCGGCCGCTTCATAGCCATAAACCAGCTGCCCCTCGACCTGATAGTGGGCCGTCATTGCACCCAGCATGATCTGCGCGAGAAACAGTGCGAGAACGACCCAGAAATATTTGGCTGTCGCCCGCATCGAAGGCGTCACCGCGATCTCGCGCAGCGGATCTTTCGCGGGGAGGTCGTGCTCCTTCTCCCTTCGTCCGTGCGTCACCGCATGGTGCCAACCCAACAGCGCGATGCCGGCAAGCAGGAAGGTGACGCTGAAGGCCGACCAGATGAATGTACTTGATGGTGGGCGATTCCCGACCAGCGGCTCGCTCGGCCAGTTGTTCGTATACGTTGTCGTCCGCCCTTGTCGTTCCGTTGTGGCCGCCCAGGCCGTCCACCAGAAGAAGGAGGTCATGGCGGCTCGGTGCCCTGCGTCGGGGACCGTATCGTTCTTCATGGCATAGTTTTCGCGCAGCTCGGCCGTGGCGGGGTCGTTGCCGAACAGATTGACGTAGTGCTTTGCCACCCGCTCGATTGCCACCGCGCGATCGTTGCTGATCGTGATGGTATCCGTGCTCGCTTCAAACGTGTTTCGGCGCATTTCCGTTTGCAGCCGCCGCTGGAGGAGCGCCTTGTGTTCCTCGTTTAAACTCTCAAAGGCGCCGCCCAGATCCCGCTGTGCCCAGAGATCGAGAAGTGCCAGTGATTCCCGGTGCAACCAGTCGGCTGACCAATCGGGCGCTACGTAGCCGCCGTGTCCCCAGATCGAGCCCAGTTGCATGCCGCCCATAGATTGCCAGACCTGGCGGCCACGCTGCATCTCGGCACGGGTGAAGACGGTTTCGCCGTTTGCGGTCACGACCTTGGCGGGAAGCGGCGGCGCCTGAATGCTGATGTCGCGGCCAACCAGAAGCAGGACGGCAAAAGAGACTGCCAGCAATGATAGAAGCCAAATCCAGAGCTGACGTGTTCGATCCATGGTTCTCCCCTATGGGCTACGAGGCGGTACAGCAAAGCGACTAGCGCGCTGCGCGCCGTGCCATCATGCCGCCCGTGATCAATTCTTCCTGGGGGCAGGCTGATCCGATTGAACGACCGGACCGCCTTCCGCTTCCCACCGGTCGACACAGTCGCAATCGTCATAGGCATCGACCGCCAAGGTCTCGGCGCCGGCTTTTGCCTGTGATCCTTCTACAGGCGGAAAGAGGATCGTCAGAAGCAGCACAGAGTTTTCCGCGCCCTTGACCGAGTGCGGCGCGCCTCCTTCGAGATAGACCCACTGGTTACGCCGCAGTTCGATCGAGCTTGCGCTGAGCTCGACTTTCACATGGCCCTCGAGGCAATGCAGCATGATGCTGCCCGGCACCTGATGCTGGCGCATTTCGGTGCCGCTCGGGATCACCAGCCGGATGGTTTCGAAATGGTCCGCCTTCACGATCGCTGTGGAATGTTCTTCATGTGTCGTCACGTTCTCGGGCAAGAGATCGACGACTTCTCCGGGCGCTGCGTGGTGAAGGGCCATATCGTTCAATTCCTTTCCGTGTTCGTGGTTTTATGATTGGAGCAAGACGGGCAAGCGGACTGCCGCGTGCGGTCCGGCTTGGAGCGTCCAGCGCGCAATAGCTTTACCCATCGCGCGCCGATTTGGAGTCCTGCGGCGATCCATGACCGCGACGCGCGGCGACGACCGTCAAAGGGAGCGGGATCGACCGGTTCACCACATTCTGGACAGAACATGTCACGTTCCTCCTTTTCGGCTTCGATGCGCCAAGACGTCAATCATCCATCTGGCGCCGCAGGGGTTTCGAACCGATCGGCCGCGTTACGCTCGAAGAGCGACGCGAGATCTCGCCGCTTCGTCAGCAGGTCGGCAAGCGTATAGCGGTCAAGTACCGCCAGGAACGCGCCGAGCGCCTCCTTCAGCACGCCCGTCAGCCCACATGCAGGCGCGACCACGCATCCGCCGCAGTCAACGAGATCGAAGCCGTCCTCGGTCTGGCGTATGAGTGCGCCGATGTTGATCTCTTCGGGCGGCCGCCCCAGGCGGATGCCGCCCGACCGTCCACGCACACTCTCCACATCACCACTGCGTGCGAGTTGGTTCACCACCTTCATCAAGTGATTCTGCGAGATTCCGTAGGCCTGCGCGACCTCACCGATCGAGCACAGGCGGTCAGGCCGCGCGCCCAGATAGAGCAGCACGCGCATCGAATAGTCGGTGAACAGGGTCAGTTTCATGGGGCATTCCCACTCTCTTCCTCAGCTCGTCGCATTAAGATGTATTCATCTTGCATGTTTTCAGGGAAAAGTATAGATGCATTCGGGATACATGATTGGAGTCGGGCGAATGACCGAGCTGGAACTGAAGGATGAGGCGCTCAAGCAGCTTGTCGACGCCTTCTACGCGCGCGTTCGCGCAGATGCCGACCTGGGGCCGATTTTCAACGACGCGATCGATGACTGGCCGGAACATCTCGAAAAGCTGGCGGCGTTCTGGTCATCCGTCATGCTCGCCAGTGGCCGATACAAGGGCCAGCCCGTGCCAGCGCACCTGAAGCACAGGTCGAGGATAACGCCAGCGCTTTTCGACCGCTGGCTCGCGCTGTGGGACTGTACGACAAACGAGATGATGGCGCCCGACGCAGCTGCGGCTCTGCAGGCGAAAGCGAAGCGGATTGCCGAGAGCCTGCAGCTTGCCATGTTTTTTCGGCTCGATCGGCCAAGCGTCGCTGACGGCGAGGCCGGGTCCATTCATTGCGAACGGCGAGTACCCACCCATGCCTGACATTCTACCCTATCGTTCGACGCCGGTGTTCGATCAGGACACGCTCCCGGCCGCCCTGCGGGCACGCCATGATACCAAGGCGGGTGTCTGGGGTTTGATCCGTGTTCTGGAGGGTGAACTTCGGCTGACCTATCTCGATCCACCGTCGGAGGTTGTCCTGACGCCCGAACGGCCCGGATTGATCCTTCCGCAGCAGCCGCACTTCGTGACGCCCGTCGGCGCCATGAAAATGCGGGTCGATTTCTATGATCAGCCGCCCGGCGACTGATCGTCGGGAAACTCGAACCCCTTCCAACAAGGAGAAGTTTATGTCGCAGCCTCTCAGCGATCAGACCATCGCGCTCGTCAAGGCGACGGTCCCTGCACTTGAAGCGCATGGCCTGGATATCGTGCATGAAATGTATTCCAGGATGTTCCAGAACCCGGAGATCCGCGACCTTTTCAACCAGTCGCATCATGGTGACGCCGGTTCGCAGCCGCGGGCGCTCACTGGCGCCATTCTCGCCTATGCCAGCAATATCGATAATCTCGGCGCGCTTGCGCCGGCGGTCGAGCGCATCGCGCAAAAACATGTCGGTCTCCAGATACTGCCGGAGCACTATCCGCACGTCGCCGAAGCACTGCTCGGCGCGATCAAGGCGGTGCTGGGCGATGCGGCGACCGATGAAATCTTGGGTGCCTGGGGGGAAGCCTATTGGTTTCTCGCCAATATCCTGATCGCGCGGGAACAGCGCGTCTATACCGAACAGAAGGACGCGGCCGGCGGCTGGAACGGCTGGCGCGATTTCCGCGTCGAAGACGTTGTGCGCGAAAGCAGCGTCATCAATTCCTTTGTCCTTCGCCCCGTCGACGGCGGCCCCGTCATGCGCCACAAGCCGGGCCAGTATCTTACCTTCTGGCTCGAAATTCCCGGACATCCGCCGGTCAAGCGCAACTACTCGATTTCGGCCGCCGCCAATGGCGAAACCTACCGCATTTCGGTCAAGCGCGAGCCGCAAGGGCTCGCTTCGGGCTGGTTGCACGACGAGGCGAAACCCGGGACGATCCTGAAGGTGGCCGCTCCCGCCGGCGAATTCTTCCTTGCCGATCATGTCGAACGGCCGGTCGTACTGCTGTCGGGCGGCGTGGGCCTGACGCCGATGGTGGCGATGCTCGAAGCCCTCGTTCAGAACGGCGCCGAAGTGCCGGTTCATTACATCCACGGCACGCATGACCGCGACACCCATGCGATGCGCGACCATGTCCGCGCTGTGGCGAGCCATGGCCAATCGATCGCGATCACCGATTTTCACCAGACCCCGCTCGAGGATGAAACAGAGGGCAGCGACTACGATGTGGCCGGCATAATTACCGATGAATGGCTGGTCGCCAGCACACCGGTCGCACAAGCGGACTATTACATCTGCGGGCCGCGTCCGTTCTTGCGTCATGCGGTCTCGACCCTGTCGCTGGCGGGTGTGCCGTCGGACAGGATCCACTATGAGTTCTTCGGCCCGGCTGACGAACTGCTCGCGGCTTGAGGGAGCGGAGGCATGGACGACATCATCCTGGCCCGAGTCATTCATGTCCTGGCGGTCCTTGTCTGGATCGGCGGCGTGGCGTTCGTGACGCTTGTGGTGATGCCGTCCGTGCGCGCCGCCAATCCGCCGGCGGAGCGGCTGGCGGCCTTTCATCGACTGGAGGGGCGCTTTGCGGCGCAGGCGCGCCTCTGGGTGCTGTTGGCAGGACTGAGCGGTTTCTGGATGATCTATCGCGCGCAGATGTGGGACCGCTTTTTCGATCTTCGGTTCTGGTGGATGCATGCGATGGTTGGGCTGTGGGCCATTTTCGCCGCGATGCTTTTCGTGATCGAGCCGCTGTTTCTCCACCGCCGAATGATGACATCGGTCAAGCCCGCCGCAGATTTTGCCCGAATGGAGGCCCTTCACCGAATATTGCTGGGTATCGCGGTTGTCACGGTTCTCGGCGCAGTGGCGGGAAGCCACGGTTTCTAGACTGCGCTTTTCGTATGGTTCCAAAATTCGTGCCTGTCCTCCCAAGGACATCGGACTTTCATGGTTCGGAACCATCCTATGCGAAGTCGATTCCTACAGGACAGCCGCTTGAAGTCCCCCATTATGCTGACGCCATGGGATCCGCCTGACCCGCTCTCTTCCGCTCCAATCGCACAGCAAAGTGAAAACGCCATGTTCAACAAGCCCTTCATTGCCGTACTGGCGGCGACCATGCTCACGCTCGGTGGCTGCGCGACAGACGCGCGATACGTCGATCGCCAAGCCCCTGTCGCCGAGCTGAGAGACAAGGTCGTAACCGGCAACGCATCCTATCGTCAGCGCATCGCTCTGCCTGCCCGCGCGACATTCAACGTAAGACTGCTGGACGTTTCGCGCGCCGATGCGAGATCGGCGATCATCGCCGAGGAAACGCGCGAGATAGCAGGGCAGCAGGTTCCTTTGCCATTTTCGATAAGGGTGAAGGAACAGGACTTGAAGACCAACATGCGTTACGCAGTCCGCGCGACGATTACCGATCCCGAGGGCAAGCTGATATGGACCACAGATGCGGTCCATTCGGTCGATCCCACGCGGTTCGAGCAGGATCTCGGGACGCTCAATATGGTTCGCGTTGGTGACCGCCCGGCGGCTTCAGGCTTGATCGGCCCGCAATTCAAGGTGGAGGATATCAATCAGACGGGTCTGATCGACAGATCCAATGTGACGGTGCAGTTTTCGCAAGACGGCCGAGTGAGCGGATCGGCCGGCTGCAACAGGTTCACCGGCGACTACTCGATCGAGGGACAGTCGCTTCGGATTGGGCCGCTCGCCGTGACGCGGCGGGCTTGCGTGCCGACGCTCGGAAACCAGGAAACCAGGTTCCTGGCCATTCTGCAGGATGTGACCTCATGGTCCGTCAACAGCAATGGGTCAGTGCTCTTCCGTGCCGACGACGGACGATACCTGGCGGCGATACGCTGATTCGACCGCAGTATGCTGAAGAGCGGCTGCCGCTCAGTCCTGACCGATCGGAGACGGAGGTCGAGCCAGTCTTGGACACAGGCTTAACGGTCCAAGAGCTTGATCGGCAAAAGTCCATTGCGCCGTCGCCAAACACAGGTTCAAATTCGGCCGCGATGCGTGGCGAGCGACGCTGACCACCGATTTTTGGTGTTTACCGCGGGAGACGGCAGGGCAATAGTTGGGAACTTCCGTCCGACCCGCGTGTTGCTGGTTCGGCGCGAGCTGTGTTCCCATCGGGAGCGAACCTGCTGCTGCGCTGTCAGCCCGTGGCGATGACCGATGAGGGGGGAAATAGATCGGCCATGATACTGACCTTGACCGAGACCGAACGCCAGATCGCGCTCGCCATTTCCGTTGCCGTCGGTCTGTGCGGCCTCGTTCTCGCAGCGGCAGGCAATCAGGACACAATGGAAATCCACGGCTGGCTGATCCTGGCCATTGCCGCCATTTGCGCCATCATCGTAATCCGCGGCATCTGGGGACCGGAACCGCCAAAATCCCGTTTGCAAAGCTACTATGACGAGCCCATCAAGGCCGGCATCATCGCCAGCATGGCTTGGGCGGTGGTGGCGATGTTCGTGGGGGTCTGGGTCGCCGCGCTGCTGGCATTCCCTGACCTGACGTTTGACAGTGCCTGGGCGAGCTTCGGCCGCTTGCGACCGGTGCACACCAGCGGCGTGATCTTCGGCTTTGGCGGCAACGCGCTCATCGCCACCTCGCTGCATGTCGTGCAGCGGACCTCGCGGGCGCGTCTTCCCGATCAGCTTTCGGCCTGGTTCGTGCTGGTGGGCTACAACCTGTTCTGCATCCTCGCGGCCAGCGGTTATCTGCTCGGGGTTACCCAATCGAAGGAATATGCCGAGGCCGAATGGTATGCCGACATCTGGCTGGTGATCGTCTGGGTGACCTACTTCATCCTCTACATCCGGACGCTCGCACGCCGCAAGGAACCACACATTTATGTGGCCAACTGGTACTTCATGGCCTTCATTCTCGTCGTCGCGATACTCCATATCATCAACAATCTCGCGATTCCGGTCTCGCTGGGCCATGCGAAGAGCTACACCATCTGGTCGGGCGTCCAGGATGCTATGGTGCAGTGGTGGTATGGTCATAACGCCGTCGCCTTCTTCCTGACGGCGGGCTTCCTGGGCATGCTCTATTACTACCTGCCCATCCGGGCCCAGCGGCCGATCTTCTCCTACCGTCTCTCGATCCTGAGCTTTTGGGGCATTACCTTCTTCTACATGTGGGCGGGTTCCCACCACCTTCATTATACCGCCCTACCGCACTGGGTTCAGACGCTGGGCATGACCTTCTCGGTGATGCTCCTCGTGCCGTCATGGGCTTCGGCTGGCAACGCCTTGCTAACATTGAACGGCGCCTGGCACCGCGTGCGCGATGATGCGACGCTCCGCTTCATGATGGTCGCGGCGGTGTTTTATGGCATCTCGACCTTTGAAGGTTCGTTCCTCGCCATCCGGCCCGTCAATTCGCTTTCGCATTACACCGACTGGACGGTTGGCCATGTTCACGCCGGCGCGCTCGGCTGGGTGGCGCTCATCACCTTCGGCTCGCTCTACACGCTGGTGCCGTCCTTGTGGAAGCGCGAGGCGATGTATTCGCCCGCCTTGGTCGAGTGGCACTTCTGGCTCTCGCTTGCCGGCACTCTTGTCTACATTTTTGCCATGTGGAACTCGGGCATCATCCAGGGCCTGATGTGGCGGACCTATACGGAGGAAGGCACGCTAGCCTACTCCTTCCTGGATTCGCTCAGAGCCATGTATCCCTATTACATCGCGCGTACGCTCGGCGGCCTCCTGTTCCTGATCGGTGCTGTGATCGGCGCCTACAATATGTGGAGGACCATTCGCGCCGCCTCGGCCCAGGCGCCGTTCGAAGGCGACGTCCCGCTACAGGCCGCGACGGCGGCGGGGAGGGCCTGAGCCGTGGCGGAACTGTTTCATCGCAAGCTCGAACGTTCGGCGATCGGCTTCGTGCTCGCCATCATCGCGGCTGCCAGTGTCGGCGGCCTCGTCGAGATCGCTCCGCTTTTCACGATCGACGAGACGGTCGAGGAGGCGCCAGACATGCGGCTCTACACGCCGCTCGAACTGGCGGGGCGAAACATCTATGTGCGCGAAGGATGCTATGCCTGTCACAGCCAGATGATCCGGACGCTGCAGGACGAAGTTGAGCGCTATGGTCCCTATTCGCTCGCGGTCGAATCCAAATATGACCATCCGATGCTCTGGGGTTCGAAGCGCACCGGACCCGACCTCGCCCGCGTTGGCGGCAAATATTCCGATTTCTGGCACGTCGCCCATCTGACCAATCCGCGCGATGTGGTGCCCGATTCCAATATGCCGGCCTATCCCTGGCTGGCGCGGACGCCCTTGCGCCTCGCTGATCTGCCCTTGCACCTCAAGGCGCTGCGGGCCGCGGGGGTGCCCTACACCGATGCCATGATCGAGAATGCGAGCGTCGATGCCTTCGACCAGGCGACACCGGAAAGCTCGACCTCGTCCGGTATCACCGAGCGGTATGGCGAAGAAACGCAGGTTCGCGTGTTCGACGATGTGGCGACCGAGGTCACCGAGATGGACGCGCTCGTCGCCTATCTTCAGGTTCTCGGCCGGCTGACCGACGTGCCGTACAAGAATACGGCCGCGCCGCAGAAGCCGCCAGAGCCGGTGAAATGACATGAGGAGGCAGGCATGGACATAAGCCACGAGGCTCTTGTTGCATTCTCGAAAAGCTGGGGGCTGTTCTACCTCATCGGTCTGATGATCGGTGTCCTCATTTATACGTTCCGGCCGTCCAATCGTGGCAAGTTCAACCGAGCCAAACAAAGCGTTCTCGATCAGGACGACAAGCCATGGACGTAGAGCGCGATCCCGTCAGCGGTCATGAAACGACCGGCCATGTCTGGAATGGCATCAAGGAGCTCGATACGCCGGTCCCCAAGGGTGTGCTGATTTTTCTGATCGTCACCCATCTCTTCGCTTTCGCCTGGTGGATTCTCATGCCGACTTGGCCCTTGGGCGACACCTACACCAAGGGAATTCTCAACATCGACCAGCGCACCTCGGTCGAAAAGCACCTGGTCGATTCGCAGGCGGGACGGGCCGACTGGATAAAGCGGATCGAAAGCGAGAACCTCGAGCAGATCGCGGCCGACCCCCGGCTCATGACCATCGTGCGTAGCACCGGCCACCGGTTGTTCGGCGACAACTGCGCCGCCTGCCACGGCATCAATGCCAAGGGGGGTTATGGTTATCCCGATCTGACCGATGACGACTGGATCTGGGGCGGCGACCTTGAGACGATCGCGCAGACCATGCGCGTTGGGGTCAATGTGGAGCATCCGCAGGGGCGCGTCTCGCAGATGCCCTCGTTCGGACGCGACGGGATACTCGATGCCGATCAGGTCAGTCTGGCGGCCAACTATGTCTACGCCTTGTCGCATCCCAAGTTCGTGACGAATGCCAATCGGACGTCGATTGTATCGGGGCGCGAGGTCTTCATGGCCAATTGCGCGATTTGCCATGGCGAGGATGCGCGCGGGAAGCGCGATGTCGGCGCTCCCAATCTGACGGACGCGCGTTGGATCTATGGAGGAGACATCGATCAGATCGTGGAGACCGTCCATGGCGGACGCCAGGGGCATATGCCGACATGGGACGAGCGGCTTACGGACTCGGATATCAAGATATTGGCGCTCTATGTTCATTCGCTGAGCGCGCCTCAGCGATGACGGCCATGCGATCCCGATCCCGGTGGCTGGTCTGGACGCTGGTGGCAGCAGGCCTTTTGCTGTTCGTTCTTGCGAACGCGCATTTTTTCTACGTCGCCTTTCGCTCGCAGCCCGAATGCGTGGGACATTTGAAGGAACGCGCGAACGGGAGCGGGCAGTATCGCGCGGCGAAATCGGCATGCTGAAAGGTAGCGGGACATGAGCGATAAAAGCCCCTCTTATGGCTTGCTGAGCCAGACCTCGGGCATCGAGGAGACGAAGAGCGCGCGGTTTCAGCGCCATCTTCCCGCTTCCATCGGCTTCCAATGGCTCAAGGCCGGATGGCAGGATCTTTTCCATCGGCCGATGCCGAGCCTGGCCTACGGTCTGGGCATTTTCCTTCTGTCTCTCGCTGCTGTCGCGATGCTCGCGCTGTATGGCCGCGACTATATTCTTTTTCCCGCGCTCGCCGGCTTCATGATCATTGCCCCGCTGCTGGCCATCGGACTCTATGAGAAAAGCCGCAACCGAGAAGCGGGACGCGATACGTCGCTGCGCGAAATGCTCCTGGTGAAACCGGCGGCGGGCCCGCAGGTGCTTTTCACCGGGGTCCTGCTCAGCCTGCTGATGCTACTGTGGATGCGATCCGCGGTGCTCATCTATGCGTTGTTCTTCGGCGTGCGCCCCTTTCCCGGCTTGCCTCACATAACCGCCTTCCTGCTGACCGAGCCGGTGGGATGGATTATTCTCGGCGTCGGCACGGCGGTGGGCGGCCTGTTCGCCTCATTCGCTTTTGCGATCAGTGTTTTTGCCATTCCGATGCTCCTCGATCGCAAGGTCGATGCGCTCACGGCGATGGGAACAAGCACGGCGCTCGTCTGGAACAACCTTGCGCCGATGATCGTCTGGGGCGCCATCGTCCTTGCGCTTTTCATACTCTGCGCGGCGACGGGCTTGATCGGCCTCATCGTCATCTTCCCGTGGCTTGGACATGCCACATGGCATGCCTATCGCGCGGTCTCAGACACGCAGGCCTAGACATGGCCAGCCATGCCATGCCTGCCGTCCAGGCGCCGACATCATTGACCGGGCAATCGGTCGATGAACTCATCTTCGCCAGCCAATCGCTGGATGACGGAACGATGAGGACGCAACTGTCGGTCCCGACCGCGCATTGCGGCGGATGCATGGCGAAGATCGAGCGCATCCTTGGTAACCTCGAGGGCGTCGTAGCGGCTCGGGTCAATCTATCGACGCGGCGTGTGACCGTCACATGGCGGCAAGCGCAAACCGCGAGTGCACCGCCTTTGCTGGCAACGCTGAACGAGGCGGGCTTCGAGGCAAATCTTCTCAGCCAACCGGACGAACGCGCCGATCCCGAAAAGCGCCGGCTGATCGTCGCGACAGCGGTCGCCGGCTTCGCGGCGATGAACATCATGCTGCTTTCGGTGTCGGTCTGGTCAGGCGCCGACCCCGCTACGCGGCAGCTGTTCCATCTCATCTCGGCGCTGCTCGCGCTTCCCGCGGTATTCTTTTCGGGGCGCATCTTCTTCTTGTCGGCATGGTCGGCATTGCGCGCGGGACGCACCAATATGGATGTGCCCATCTCGATCGGCATCGTCCTGACACTGGGTCTCAGCATCTACGACACGCTGCATTTCGGACGCCATGCCTATTTCGACGCGGTCGTGACGCTGATCTTTTTCCTGCTTGTCGGACGAACGCTCGACCATGCCATGCGTGACAAGGCCCGTTCGGCCGTGCTCGGGCTGACGCGAATGACGCCTGCGGGCGCGAATGTAATCGGCACGGATGGATCGCGCGCTTTTAGACCGCTCGAGGATGTCTCGGTGGGTGATGTCATCCTCGTCGCGCCAGGCGAGCGTGTTCCGCTGGATGGTCTTGTCCTTGCGGGCGAGGGCGATCTCGACACTGCCGCGGTCACGGGCGAGGCGATGCCGGTGCCGGTACGACCGGGAAGCACGCTCGTTTCGGGCATGCTGAATCTCAATGGTTCGCTCAAGGTGCGTGTGACCAACAGCCACGCGCGGTCCTTTCTATCCGAAATGGTGCGAATGATGGAAGCGGCCGAGCAGGGCAGAGCACGCTATCGCCGTCTCGCCGACCGTGTTGCGGCCTATTACTCGCCGATCATCCATTCGCTGGCCTTGGCCGTGTTTGCCGGGTGGTTCCTTGACACAGGCGATTGGCATCGGGCGCTGACCATTGCCATTTCGGTGCTCATTGTGACCTGTCCCTGCGCGCTTGGTCTCGCCATACCCATGGTTCAGGTCGCCGCGGCGAAGCGCTTGTTCGAGCACGGCATCGCGCTCAAGGATGGAAGCGCGCTCGAGCGGCTTGCACAGGTCGATACCGTGATTTTTGACAAGACCGGCACGCTCACTCATGGCGATTTGCGAGTGAGCAAGATCGCCATCGATGAACCCTATCGCGCAATCGTGATGGCGCTGGCGTCGCGTTCCAACCATCCCGTCGCACGCGCGATTGCCGCCAACGGCGGCGCCTTGTCCGGCCTCGATCTGGACAGTTTTTCCGAGCTGCCGGGCCGGGGTTTGGAGGGCCAGCGGAACGGCCATCTGTTTCGCCTGGGGCGTGCCGATTGGGCTTTGAATCCAGGCACGGGCGAGAGTGGCGGTTTCCAGACCGTGTTCTCGGTCGATGGTGAGCTTGCCGGCCATTTTGCCTTCTTGGACGTTGAAAAGACGAGTGCGCGGGAAGCGGTGGCCAAGCTTGACGCGCTTGGGCTGCCTATCGAACTGCTTTCGGGCGATCACATTGCTTCTGTGTCGGGGTTCGCGAACGCGATCGGTATCGCCCACTGGCGTGCCGGATTGCTGCCGCAGCATAAGGTGGAGCGGCTTCAGGCGCTGGCGGACAGTCAGCGCCTGACCTTGATGGTGGGTGATGGGCTGAACGATGGACCGGCACTGGCGGCGGCGCACGTTTCGATGGCTCCTTCCAATGCCGCCGACATCGGTCGGGCGGCCGCGGATATTGTTTATCTCGGCCAGGATCTCGATGCGGTTCCGCGCGCTGTGCAGATCGCGCGCGCGGCCCGGCAACGTGTCCGCCAGAACCTGGCGCTTTCCGTCGGTTATAACCTTTTGGTGATTCCTGTGGCCATGGCGGGCTATGTCACCCCACTGCTTGCTGCCGTCGCCATGTCGCTTTCGTCGATTTCGGTCGTTGCGAACTCTCTGCGAATTCCCGCAGCACGCGGATCACGGCTTAGCAGGCGAGCGCCGGCACCGACCCTCGTTCCCCTGGCCGCTACCCGATGAGCGGGATCCTGTGGCTGGTGCCGGTCGCGCTGCTGATGGGCCTTGCTGGGCTGGGCGCCTTTCTTTGGTCGATGCGCACCGGGCAGTATGATGATCTGGATGGAGCGGCCGAGCGAGTCGTGACCGACGCCAAGTCAGACCAGCCTCTTGTCGAACCTGATGATTGGCGACCCGAAACCGAGGGTGAGGCAAATCGTTTGCGATAAGGATGGTGGTGTGGACACCATTGGGCAAAGGACGAAGTGATGATGCAGGCACCGAGTTGGAATTGGGTGGGCGTCCTTGCCTTCATCTGCGGGGCGGCGGTCATCATTCCCAGCCTTGTCGCGCTTGCACTCAGTCTTGCCGCTGTTGCCCGAAACCTCCTGTGAGGCTGGCATCGGTCTGACGGAGGGATAGTGGTCTGCCTTGGAAAAACTG
>NZ_LDES01000035.1 GCF_001015195.1 Sphingomonas sp. Y57
CTACGCCATATTCGCCGAACTAAGCCGCGCGTTCGATGACGGACGCTGGGAATTGACCGGTGGCCTCCGCTATTTCCACGATAATCTGCTCAGCACCCAGCAGAGCGACTTCTTCGGGGGCGGCGCGGGCGTGATCGCGCCGCGCAAGGCCAGTTTTGAGCGGGTCACGGGACGCGGCGTCATTACCTTCAAGCCGAATCCCGCCCAGATGTTCTACGCTTCGGTCGCGACAGGATTTCGCAGCGGGCTCAACCAGGCGCCTGCTGTCACCGACCTGAACTTCCCGTCGCTCGACCCGGATTCGCTGATCACCTATGAGCTAGGCGGTAAGGGGCGGGTAGCCGGCGGCCTGCTCTCCTATGATCTGGCGGTACACTATACGCGCTGGAAATCGGTGCAGCAGAGCCTGATCGTGCCGCTGGGTTTCCTCGCACGGGTGAATGCGGGCAAGGCGAATGGGCTGGGTGTCGATGGCAGCGTCACGCTCCGTCCCGGCAGGGGATTTAGCCTGACCGCTTCGGCAGGATGGAGCGGGCTCGAGTTCGACGAGGATGTGGTATCGGGCGGCCTGGTGCTGTTCGGCAAGGGCGATCGTGTCAACCTTTCGCCCCGATGGACGCTCTCGCTTGCCGGTGATTACCGGACGCCGGTCACCGATGGTCTCGAACTGCTGCTGTCGGCCGACTACAGCTATCGATCGAATGTATCGCTTCGCTATCTGAACGGTGCGGCGCTTGCCACGACGAGTACGGGCGGCCTGAATTCGCTCAAGGCCAGCGTCGGAATCGACACGGGCCGCTGGACGGTATCGCTCTATGGCGACAATCTG
>NZ_LDES01000036.1 GCF_001015195.1 Sphingomonas sp. Y57
CAGCTTCGGGCCGACTGGGCCAGTTTCGAGCAGCAGCGCTACCGGGCTAGCGGCCTCAATCTGGTAACGGCTGCCGTCGTGTTGTGGAACACGGTCTATCTGGAACGGGCTGCGCACGCGCTGCGTGGCAACGGCCATGCCGTTGATGACGCGCTGTTGCAGTACCTGTCGCCGCTCGGTTGGGAGCACATCAACCTCACCGGCGATTACCTCTGGCGCAGCAGCGCCAAGATCGGCACGGGCAAGTTCAGGCCGCTACGACCGCTGCAACCGGCTTAGCGTGCTTTATTTTCCGTTTTCTGAGGCGACCCCTGGGAGGTCCATAGAGCGCCTTGGGTTGTTCTGACGCCCGCAAACTATCGAACGCCCCGGAAAGGGCTGGGCGGCCCGGAAATCGCACCTGTGGGGACGTTTCCACCTCCCCTGCCCTCCCGATCGGAGCGCCACTTATCCGCTTGGCTTTTCTGGAAAGCCATTTGGAACGGTGAGTTTAGGCGGTGAGCTAGCGATGGGGCGCTACGGTGCGCCATACCTTAAATAAACAAAGGCGTGCCGGCGAAGCCGGCTCATCATGGGGATGCCGGGTGGGAGGATCGCAAAGCGATCCGGGGCGGCCGAAGGCCGCGAGCCGGCGGGGGCGAAGCCCCCAAGAGGCGGCGCTTTTCTTCNAAGAGGCGGTGTTTTCTTCGTCTCGACCGTGCCGGAAGCGCGGCGACTGAAAGTTATCCACAGGGCGGCCTAGTGTTAATATATGGGTTTAGAGTCGTGTTACGGGTTTTTGGCGTCTCTTCATCATGTTGAAAATATTGGATAAAATCGCGTATTTTCATCTCAAGGTGAATCCGCTCTGACGAAAAGGCGAATCCAGAGTGACGATAGGGTGAATCCACTGTGACGATAGCTCTGGCCCTCCAAGCGTAATCGAAATGGCCCCTGTGCATTATTCGGCCACAGATTCACGGTAGGCGAGCTTGAGGGACGTCGGCGCCAGCTTCTCTGCCAGGGATTGCGCTACGTAAGCCGTCGCGGCCACACAAAAAGGCCGGCACAACGGCCGGCCATAGTTTTAGGAGAGGATGCCTGAAAGGCATCCTCATGCTGCACCTGCGAGCAGCCGTGCGCAATACAAATCCGCAGGCACCGTTGGTGAAGGCGGCTCCAGTGTCTATCAGGCGGCCAGCATGTCCTTCATCGTTGCGGGGTCAAGCCGTCACCGGCGCAGTTCTTCGATCCCGAGTTCCTGCCATATCCACCCGAAGTCGTACGTCGCCATCGGATCATCGATGTCAGCGTGTCTCCCACTGAGATTTTCGAGATGTTTTAGCCACGTGGCGAGTTGGTCGCGTCCGGCCTTGCTGCCGGCGCATTGTCGCGGCGTTTTGTCGCCGAGCATCGGGACAGGCTCATCGAGGAGTGTCCGGTATTGACGATCGAGCATGCCGTGGACAAGCGGGGTGGCGACCTCGACCGGGATGTCCGGTGCCGGCTCCGACACGGTTCGTCCTTCCTGACGCGCAGCCATCGCCTGTTCGATCGTCTCGATCTCGGTCAAAGGTGTTCCCACCAGGGCGCCGAGCGCCTGGGTGACGAGTGCAACGCCGCGTTCTGCACGTTCGGCCGAGGTGACGGAGAGGATCAGAGCGCGGCCCTTGAGTTCCAGATTCCCAAGCACCGGCGTGCCGTCTTCCATTGACACACCCCACGCCATCTGGCCGGTGCCTTTCTTGCCCTGTTTTGTTCTGGTGCCGAGCCAGTTCCAGAAATGTGACGTTTCCCGCTGCAGGGCGGGCACGGTATCGAGGCGGTCGCCGATGAGTGCCTGCGTCGTCCCCCGCGTGAACGGAAAACGGACACGGTGGAAAACAACCTCCTCGCCATCGGCGTTATGCAGCGTGGGGATGGCGACAGGCTCGAGCATCCTGGGCAAGATGTCGAACAGCCAGACCATCGAGATGAGCGGCGCCAGGTCGCGCAGTTGATCATCGTCGATCACTAGTTTCGCGCGCGGGCCGCGCTTGCCCTGTCCCAGGCGCAATGCCTCGAGAAGGGCGCTGGTGGCTTCCGCTGTAAAGGACAGCAGGCCGCCTGCCAGGATCCTATGCCCGCTCACCGGAATGATGCGCACGCCGATCCGATCCCACGGGCCCAGCGTCCTGGACGCGGTGCGCTCGCGGACCTGGACGGGATCACCGCCCCGGATCAGATCTCGCGCGAGGAAGCCGACGCCGGGCTCGATCGCGCTGACTTCATAGACGCTCATGACGGAGGTCTTCAGCGCGCGCATGTAGAGCTTGTTGGGGCCGGCCTCGTTCCATCCGCGGCGCTTGAGATATTCGTCCACGATGTTGCGGCCATCGGGCTCGAAGACGCGGGTCACCAGGTCCTCGAACGCGCAGCCCCACAAGGTCATGGCCCAGTGATCCCCGATGATGCCGGGCAGTTCGTCGGAATCGATGTCGAACTGCGTGAGAACCGGCCCCAGATGATCGTCGAGCGCGTCATGCAGGTCGTCGGCCCACTCGGGCCGTGTCGCGAACTTCATCAGCCCGGTCAGGTCGTGGCCGCGTTTCATGCCGGTAGCTCCATAGTCTGTCGGTGCGCGGCGACGATGCGCGAAACGGTCGGCTCGCTGACATGATAGAGCCGCGCCATCTCGGCGCCGGATTTTCGTCCGGAGATGACGGACTCCGCGATCTCGCGCCGTTGCTTTTCGCCGAGTTTGCGCCGGCGTCCGCCGATCCGCCCTTCGGCGCGCGCCTGGGCGAGGCCGGCGGAGGTGCGCTCGCGGATCATGGCGCGCTCGAACTCGGCGAAGCTCCCGACCATCTGCATCATCATGCGACCTGCGGCCGTGGTGGTGTCAATCGCCTCGGTCAGCGAGCGGAAGCCCGCGCCCGCCGCCTCGATCCGCTCCATAATGTGCAGCAGATCCTTGAGGCTGCGCGATAGCCGGTCGAGTTTCCAGACGACGACGACGTCACTGTCGCGTAACTGGCCGATCATCTCCAGGAGCTTTGGCCGGTCCCAGCGCCCGCCACTGGCAATTTCCTCGAACACGCGCCTGCACCCAGCCGCGTCGAGGGCGCGGCGCTGGGCGGCGTTCGACTGCTCGTCACCCTTCGACACCCGCGCATAGCCGATCAGATAGGGTGCCCTGGTCAAATCCTGCCTTTCACAAACGGCCGTATCCGGAGGCCAGTGCGGCATGAACGGATTCCTGCGGCCTCTTGTCTTTCACAATCCTCTTTCAGAATCATGCCGAAAGGCAAGTGGTTTTTGGAGGTTCAAAGATGCCCGGACGGATTCCGATGACGACGCGGCAGCGCGCTGCCCTGCTGATGTTGCCCGACGACGAGGCGGCGATCGTGAAGCACTATAGTCTGTCAGGTGAGGACATGACCGCGATCGACACCGCGCGCACGCCCGCCACCCGACTCGGCTACGCCCTGCAGCTTTGTTGCCTGCGCTACCCGGGCCGGCATCTGCGCCACGGGGAACTGCTGCCTGCGGTCATGCTCGACCATATTGCCGAGCAGGTCGGGGTGGATGCAAAGGTCATAGCTGATTTCGCCAGACGCACGCCCACGCGCTACGATCAGCTCGCCGCGATCAAGACGCGCTTCGGCTTCAGCGATCTGAGCCGCCCGCACCGCGTGGAATTGCGGACATGGCTGACAAACGAGGCGGCGAGCATCATCGACGGACGCGCGCTGCTCGGCCGGCTTCTGGATGAGATGCGCGCGCGTCGGATCGTGATCCCGGGTGTCAGCGTCGTGGAGCGCATGGCGGCCGAGGCGATACATCAGGCGGAAACGGATCTCGTGGCCGCGATCGATGGCGGCCTTGGCCATGAGATGCGTCAGCAACTCGACGCGCTGATCGATGACAAGGTGCATGACCGGCAGAGCCGTCTGTCCTGGCTGCGCGAGCCAGAACCGCGTGTCGCATCCGCTTCGCTTTTGGAAATCGTCGAAAAGATCACGCTGATTCGTGGGACGGGCATATCGGCTTTCTCCCCTGATGTTCGCCACGAACCGCGCCTGGGGCAATTCGCCCGGGAGGGTGTGCGCTACACGGCACAGGCTTTCCAGCAAATGCGCCCGGCCCGCAGGCGGGTCGTGCTGCTCGCGACGCTGCGCGAGCTGGAGGCGACACTGACCGATGCGGCGATCGATATGTTCATTGCGCTCGTGGGGCGGGCCCATCTGCGCGCCCGCAAACGGCTCGAACAGCGCGTGGCCGTTTCCGGCCGCGAGGGCCGCGAACGGATGTTACGCATCGCCAGGGTTCTGGAAGCGATCAGCCAGGCGGCCCGGGCTGGCGGCGATGTCGCCGCGGCGGTCGATGCCGTGGCATCCCTCGACATCATCGACGCCGACGCCGCTATCATCCGACGTACCGCCTCACCGCACCGGAACGAGGTTCTGGACGAGATCGCGGCGGAATATCGCGCCTTCAAGCGGATGGGGCCGTCGTTCGTGCGCGCTTTTGATTTCCAGGGCCGGGCCGGAATGCAGCCGTTGCGCGATGCGATGGCGATCCTCGCCGATCTCGACGGAGACTGGCGCAGGGCGTTGCCCGATGACGTGCCGCTTGGCCATGTCGAGCACCGCTGGCGTCGGCATGTCATGACCGCAGGCGGGATCGATCGCACCCATTGGGAGATGGCGACTTACAGCGCGCTTTCCAATGCTTTGGCATCCGGTGGTATCTGGGTGCCGACCGCGCGCGTCCATCGCGCGCTCAGTGTGCTGCTTGCCCCACCGGCCAGCCCCGTACCGAAGCCCGCTTTCTCGCTCGGCGATCCGCACGCCTGGCTCGACGAGAGGGCGGCAAGGCTTGATAGCGCCCTGCGCGAGGTCGCCCGCGATCTGGACAAACGCGATCCCCCCCTTTTTGCCGGCGAGCGGCTGCGGTTTCCGAAAGACCCCAAAGAAGACCCTGGTCAGGATGAAGGGCGGCAACTTGCGCTCACCTGCTACGGCATGGTGCCTGCCACCCGTATCACGGATGTGCTGTCGCAGGTTCAACGATGGACCGGCTTCATCCAGCATTTCGGCCATGTCTCGACCGGTCTGCCTCCCGCCGACGAACGCGCCTTTCTTGCCACCTTGATCGCGGAGGCGACCAACCTTGGTCTGTCGCGCATGGCCGAAGTTTGCGGTGTCGCCTCGCGTCGCGCACTGTTGCGTATGCAGACGTGGCATATGCGCGAGGAAACGTTTCGCGCCGCGCTCGCCAGCCTGACCGACGCTATCCATGCCGAACCGCTCGCCGCCTGGTTTGGTTCGGGGCATCGCGCATCGGCCGATGGGCAGGCTTATTATCTCGGCGGTGCCGGCGAAGCCGGAGGAACGGTCAACGCACATTACGGTCGCGACCCCGTGGTCAAGATCTACACCACCATCACCGATCGATACGCACCGCTTCATCAGACGGTCATCGCCGGGACGGCGGGCGAGGCGATCCACGCACTCGACGGCATCCTCGGCCACGAAAGCAGCGCGGACATCACCGCCCTCCACACCGATGGTGGCGGCGTCTCCGATATCGTGTTCGCCGTCATGCATTTGCTCGGCCTCGATTTCGAGCCGCGCATTCCGCGCCTGTCGGATCGACAACTCTATGGTTTCGAGCCCGCGCGGCGCTATGGTCGGCTCGCACCGCTGTTCGGGCGCCGCCTCGGTCGGGACCTGATCGTCAGCCATTGGGCCGAAATTGCGGAGGTCATCGCGGCGATGCGCGACCGCACTGTCACACCGTCGCTGATTTTGAAGAAGCTGTCCGCCTATCGTCAACAAAACAGTCTTGCTGCGGCACTTCGGGAGGTCGGACGGATCGAGCGCACACTGTTCACGCTGCGCTGGTTCGACGACACCGATCTGCGCCGGACGGTCACCGCCGAACTCAACAAGGGCGAGGCACGCAACAGCCTGGCCCGCGCTGTCGCCTTCCATCGGCTCGGGCGGTTTCGCGACCGTGGCCTGGAGAACCAGCAGACCCGCGCGGCAGCGCTCAACCTCGTCACGGCCGCCATCATTCTTTTCAACTGCCGCTATCTCGGTCGTGCCGTCGATGAACTGCGGCACCGCGGCACACCTGTCGATCCCGCCATGCTGTCCCGATTGTCGCCGCTGGGATGGGACCGCATCAATCTCACCGGCGATTATATCTGGTCCGAGAGCCTCGACCTCGATGCCGATGGCCTCATGCCGCTGCTCATCAAGCCGCTACCGTGAATCTGTGTCCGAATAATGTACAGAGGCCGAAATGACGATAACGTGGGGGTGAATCTGAAATGACGATAATCCGCTTGCGTATGTGAAATGACGATAGTAGCTGTGGCGTTAGTGAAATGACGATAGACCCCGCCCCCTCCCTGTTTGACGCGCCGATCGCCGCGCCGTCTTCGGCCGTGGACGGCGACGATCGCACGCCGCTGCTGCCGGTGCGGCACCCCAACCAGGACTTGTTCATCTGCGATGTTCTCGACGCCATCCCCAAGGATGACATGGCCTCGATGGAGCATCCGATNCGACATGGCTTCGATGGAGCATCCGGTTTTCTCGCTCTCGACCAAGCCCGACAACCGGATGCGGCGCTATGAGCATAACGGCAACGTTATCGAGATTATCCCCTCGGGCAAGGGGCTGGCGACGATCCACGAC
>NZ_LDES01000037.1 GCF_001015195.1 Sphingomonas sp. Y57
CTGGGACGCGATCGGGTCGGAATTCGCGAGCCGGCACAGCCAGTATGAGATGTTCTACGCGGGCGCGACCTTCGTCACCAAAGGGCACAGTTTCCGTACTTACGACTGGGCGCAGGCGAGCAGCCTCGTCGACGGCGTCATGGCGAGCTACAGCCTTGAAAATGATATAGGCGCCACTGAAGCGGCGGCCTGACCCTTCGAAGCGATTGAGCGGGCCAAACGCGCAACAATCTGCCTGAAAGGATCGCATCCATGTCCAGCAGGGTAGCGGCCCCATAGCGCTCATGCGCGTCAGGTCGGCTAGATCCCAGACCCCCGCACCTGCATTGGCCTGTGCCAGCGCGAGGCGCTCAAAGGCTTCGCGAGCGCGCGCCTCTTCGAGTTCCCGTTCGGTAACGTCGCAGGCGGTCCCGACCATCCGCGTCGGTTTGCCCGAGCCGGGATCATGCGCAATAACGCGGCCCTGGTCGAAGTTCCAGCACCAGCTCCCATCTTGCCGGCGAAGGCGATACTCGCAGGCAAAGGAGTCGCTGCGCCCTTCCAGATGCTCATCAAGTTCTGTCTGGAAGCGCGCAACATCGTCGGGGTGGATCAACGCTCGCACGGTATCGATCTGCCCGGGTATATCGCTTGGCTCATAGCCGCCCTGCCCTGACCCGCTAGCGCGTTGGCGCAGCGGTCACGAAGATGCTTTTTCGATAATCCCTGATGAGCACCGTTTCGGTCGCAGCACGGTCCGCTTAAGACCGCCTATTGCCAGCGAGTCAGGACCACCATATGATGCTTTTTGACGGGTTTCTTCGGGATGTCGCCGAATGAAATCAGATGCTTGTGAGTGTTTGACGGTCCTCTCCTGGGCACCAGACATACTCCCGAATGGACGTAGCAGCGTTCAACACGTGTCTGGTTCATGGGACGATGATCAAAGATTCTTGCCTGCGATCGTTGAGCATTCCCACCCAGGCGGCGAACTCGGCCTTTTGATGGTCCTGACCAACGTGCGCTGATCGCTCACGAGTGGATTGTCACCCCATCTGGCGAGGCTGCTGTCACGGGGTATCCGCTTCCCCGTTACCGCCCGGGCTGAGGACCAGCCGCTGGCTCGCATGGCGCTCGATCCGGTCCCACGACCAAAGCTGCGGGATGTCCTGGACATCGGCCCACAGATGGCTCTGATCCGCAAAATGAGGGCTGCGAGGGTCGCCGGAGGCGCCGAGCGGCACTGACCAGCGTCCGGCATCCCAGTCGGACAGATCGAAGATATAGCGGGCGACCGATCCGACCTGTGCGGTCGGCGTGCCGAGCGTTCGCCAGCTGGACACCTGCACGGTGTCCTGGTCGCCCGAGACCGCGACGGGTGTCACGGAAAACAGATCCCGTGCCGCCGGGCCGAGGCCCGCCAGCGCATGGGAAGGCGCCGCGCGGTGCACGCCCCCCAGTGCCAGGCGACCGGGTCCGCTCCCCAGGCATCCTGGAGCCTCGCCCAGGCCAGGGCCAGACAGTCGCTAATGAAGGCCGGCCATGTGGTGTCGGCCGGTAGCCAGCCCTCCTCGCCATTCGCGAGTGCCGTCCAGAAGGCCGGCTTGACGATCAGACGCCAAATTTGATCGGCACCGGTATCGAGGGGTGCGTCCGGGGCGGTAACGGCCCCCGGCCATTCGCCTCATCCTTGATCGGAACCCGCCCGGCCAGACAATAGCCGATATGGCCACCGACATCGGCATGGACATAGTTGTTGACCCGATCCGTCCAGCCCTGGAGCGCCCGTTCCAGCTCGGCCCCGGAGCGCGCCAACCGGGCGCCGCCCGCGAGCCAGAGCCTTTATCGCGACAGCGGAACTCTCCCTTTCCGGCGGCAAATCATCGAACGGGGGAAGATGTGGGGGCAATGGTGTAGAACTCGGGTCCCGTCGACGCCAATTAACAATCCTTCACTTCCCTCGCGACGCATTGCGGCGCAGTCTCGCTTCGTCGATCCATCAGGAGAAGGACGATGAAGGCTCTTTGTATCGCTGTTGCTACCGCGTTGATGTTCACGGCCGCGACCCCATCGATCGCCGCCCCTTGCAAGGACGCAAAGGGCAAGTTCGTCAAATGCCCCGAGAAGAAGGCGCAGCCGAAGCGTTGCAAGGACACCAGGGGCAAATTCGTCAAATGCGGGACGCCTGGCGCCAAGCCTATCTGAACGAAGGATATGGGGCGGCCGACCGCCGACCGCTCCGATCTCTCCCTTTGGATGCCCATCCCGGGGGCGATTCTAGCGTGACGACGCGGCCAGCACCTCCGTGACCGCGCTGATCACGGCCGCGGGATCGTCAATCTCGATATTGTGGCTGGTGTTCGGAACCACGCGGTGCCGCCCATGGCGTGACAACGCCGCCGTCTGTTCGTGCAGCCACAATCCCGACTGGAAATCTGCGGCGTCGAAGGGGTCCTCCGCATCGAACCGCCCGTGCGTAAGCACGACCAGCGGCGTGCTGCCGAATACTCCCCGACGAAACAGCGCGGCGTAAACCGGATCGCCACCGGCCTTGCCGTAGACACTGTTGATCACCTCGGAGCTCTGCGTCTCCTGGTAGCTGCGGGTCACCTGGATTCGTGCCCGTTCGGCCGCGATTGCCGGCCCCAGCGCGGGCCGGACCGGATCCGAACAGCGTCTGTACAAGGAGGACTGCGGATCGAGGTCGCCATCCTTCACCGCCGCGGCGCATTTTTCGAAGCGCGCCAGCAACAGGCCGAGCCCGTCATTGTCGCGCAGTTCCAGCCGCGCGGTCAGCGATTCGCCATATCGCTTCAGAAGCAATGGGCGAACACGGTCAGACGAGCGCTCCTCGGCTGGATCGACCAGGACGAGTCCGGACACGTCCTCCGGGTACAGCCGCGCAAGGAGCTTGGCGTGGAAGCCGCCGAGCGAATGCCCGACCAGAACCAACGGCGTGGGAAGTCCGGCCGCACGGATCAGGGCGTGCAGATCCTCCACGATGGCGATCGGCGATCGTGGACCCGCCGCAGGATCGCTATAGCCCAAACCCGCCCGATCATAGGCGCAGGCGCGCGCATGATTGGCCACTTCGGGCAACACGAGCGCCCAGATCACCGACCAGTCGCTTCCGCCGGAATCGAACAGCACGGTTCGCGGCCCTGCCCCCATGCAGAACAGGTTCAGCTTGCGGCCACCGATGTCGACCAGTTGATGGGGCCGCACGAACTCCGCAAGGGTTTCAGGCGGCACACCCCCGCCCGGCAGCTCGGTCGCCGCCGCCGACAGGGATGCAAGGCTGAAGGCGAGGAGCGCCGCACATGTCCGAACCGTCCGATGCAGCGGTCTCGTCCTCGCCCCCCGGTGGCCCCGACGAACTCGCCTGGCCGTCCTGCCGTCAATCGCCATGATCTTGCGCTCCCTGAGCGCGCTGATCAACATAATGGCAGACCGCCCGCCGCGCCCGGCCGGCGGCATCGCGTTCGATGCATTCCATGGCGATGCGATCGCCGATGTTGCTGTGATAGCGCAGGCAAAGTCCGCGCGTGCCCTCCGCAACTTCGAGCAGGGTGAAGCGCAGCTCGGGATAGCGTTCGAGCGCCGCGCCGAAATAGTCGCGTAGCGCCTCCTTGCCGGACAGCATGTCCGTCGCCCCGCCGCTGAAGTCGAGATAGATGGGCGAGATGAGCTCGATGTCGTCCGCATAATGGGACAATATCCTCGCTAGGTCATGACCGTTGAACGCGGCGACCCAATCGGCGGCGAATGCGGTGGCGCTGGGTAAGATCATGAGGCGAGTCCCCTGTTCAACGGAAGCCGCTCCCTCGTTCGCCGGGATCGCGCGCGCGCCCGCAGTTCGCGCGGCCCCAGGCCACCGCCACGACGGATCAGGCCGCGCAGGGTGGACGGATCGGCATAGCCGACGCGACAGGCGATCTCCTCGAACGGAAGGGCGGTCGTTTCGATCAGCTTGATCGCCTCTTCCACGCGCAGTTGCTGCAGGAAGCGCACCGGCGACAGCCCGGTCGCTTCGGTGACCCTGCGCCAGAAGGTTCGTGGCGACTGCGCCGTCGCGGCCGCGATGTCGTTGACCCCGATACCATCGCCCAGCCTGGGGCGGGCCCAGGCGACGGCCCGCTCGACACTCTCGCTCGAAGCGGCAAGCAGCCCGACCGCCATATAGGGAATCTGGGAGCGCCGCTCATCGAGCAGCATCCGACGCGCGCAGCCTTCGGCGATCTCCGTGCCCGCATGACGCGCAACCAGCCCGACCATCAGGTCCATCTGCGCCATAGCCGCGCCCGCCGTCGTGAACGGCCCGTCGGTGGTCACCAACTCGGTCGTATCGAGCAAGACCGCCGGGAACAGCTCCTGCATGGTGGGTGCCAGCCACCAGGCGGTGGTCGCGCGCCGGCCGTCGAGCGCCCCGGTGCCGGCCAGCAACAACGTCCCCGTGCAGGAGCTCGCGACCTGCGAGCCGCTCTCGATCGCCTTCGCAACGATGCCGCGCGCCGCAACGGCATCCGGCCGGCCGAGCCGCTCGACATAGTCGTCGGCCTTGGAAAAGCCCTGGGCGGGGATGACCAGCAGCTCCGCCACTTCGTGCCGTGCCTCGGGAAAGGCGAGGAACGGCCGGAAGAGATGCGCGCCCGGACCGGTCAGCCGGACGTCGAACGCCGGTGGCCGACCCTGGGCCCGGCACACATGATTGGCCATAGCGAGGACGTCGATCGTGATGGTGACGCTCGATGCCAAGGCGGTTTCGAGTGCGAGGATCGTGGTCGCCACCATGGCTCAGAAGGGCTCCCCATTCTTGCGGGTGAAGTGCCAGCCGTCCCCGTTTCGCTCAGCCTTGAGGTCGTCGTCGGGATAGTGGGCACTGTCGCCCGGAAAGCGATCGCCGATCTCGAGATAGACGGCGTCGGCGTCCGAACGGTTGACGAGGTGGTGCGCGCTCCCACCATGGGGGAAGCCGGCGCACATGCCGGCATGCAGGAGCGTCTCCCCCTCGTCGCTGACAAGGACGAGTTGGCCTGACAGGACATAGACAAACTCGTCCTGCGCGAAATGGCGATGGCGCAACGAGGACTGGCACCCGGGCGGGAGCGTCGTCCGGTTGACGCCTATCTGGGTAAGTCCGAACGCGTCGCCGAGCGGCTGCTTGCGTCGCCCTGCAACTCGGGTCGCGAATTCGGGCGGATAATTGCTTCCCGTCCGAGCCGGCACGTCAGCAGCGACAAGCGCGGGAGGGCGCCGTGGTTTCATGGCAGCGGCACGCCGCTTCGCTCGTAGGTGGAAAGCACGGCCGCCATATCGAGCTCACCGTCCCCTGTCGCCAGTGCCAGCTCGAAACGGCTGCGGCTGATATCGAGCAGAGGGGCATCCGCGCCGGCAGTGGCCGCGCTCTCTGCTATCAACCGGGCGTTCTTCACCACGTCGCGGATCGCCGCCTGCGGCGTAAAATCGCGCCCGATCATCTTGGCGAGCTTGGCCCTGGCGACGCTGCTGCCAAGCGGGCCTTCACCGATCACGGCCGCGAGATGCGTCAGATCGACCCCGGACCGGGCGGCGAAATGCGCGGCTTCGGAAAGGACCGCAACCGATCCGACGAGATAGAGATTGACCGCCATCTTCAACGCCATCGCCGACGGCACATCGCCCACCGGGACCAGTTCGCGGCACATCGGCGCGAGAATGGCCTTCGCCTTCGCCACCGCCTCCGGCGGTCCGGCCAGCATGGCGATGAGGTCGCCGGCCTCCGCGGGGCCGCGTGATCCCGACACCGGCGCCTCGACGAAGGTGCCGCCGGCCACCGCGACGTCGCGAGCCAATTGCCTCGACCAGCCCGGTGCATGGGTTCCCATGTTGATGATCAGGCGTCCACGCACATGATCGGCGAAGCCGGGACCGCCCCGATCGAGCACGGCGTCGACCGCCGCGTCGTCGGCGAGCATCAGGATCGCCGCGTCGGCAGCGGCGAACAGATCGGCGGGCCGACGCGCCTGCCTCGCTCCCAGTGCCACCAGCGCCGCCGCTTTTTCCGGAGAGCGGTTATAGACGGTTACATGGGCACCTGACCGGCACAAATTGGCCGCCATCGGCATTCCCATCAGCCCCAATCCGGCGAAACCCAAGCGCATGACGGGAGATTATCGCAGCGCGGGAACGAAACCAGTGGCGAATTCGCCGCAAGATGAGGATTTTCGGCCAGAAACCTTTCCCCAGCGATGCAGCGCGCCGTCTCAGCTGTAATAGCGCACCAGCGCCCGACGCAGAATCTTGTCCTCCAGCGAGTAATAGAGCCACATGTCCTCCCCCATCACGAGGCATGAGGCCGCGAAGGCGATGTCGGTCGCGTCGCGGCTCTTGGCCGGCGGAGGCATGATGATCGGTTCCAGGCCCCGCCCGGTCACGTGGCTGAAGTCCGGCGCGAAGCTCACCCAGCCGATCCGCCACCGTGCGTCCACCGTCGCTCCGTTATAGAACATCACCGGGTCGCGCCCTTCCTGCTGGACGATCGGGCCGGTGGACAAGTGCCAATTGTCCCATCCGTCCTCCCGGATCGGAAAGGGATCGTCGAGCACGGTCCATGGCCCTTCCGCCGTGGGGCCCGTCGCCATCCCGACCCGCGAGGCATCGTTCCTGGCATATTCGTAGAAGAGCCTGAATTGCCCGTCCGAGCCCAGCGCCAGGCTTGCCTCCTTGATGTTGCCCTCGCCTTCGGGCGCCTTGAGCAGCACGCGCTGTTCGCGCAGCTCGGTGAGCTTCGGCCCCTTCGCCACCAGCAGCGCGCCCTGCGAACGCGCGGCGTCCACCCCGGTATAGAAGACCAGGTAGGCGCCGTCCTCGCCCCGCACGACGGTCGGGTCCTCACATCCCCCCGCATCGTCCGGGCCGGGGCCGGGCACGATCGCCGGCGCGTCGCGCATCCGGAAATAGAGTCCGTCCTCGGAATCCCCGCCCCAGATGATACCCGTAGGGTCGGTGGGACCGAGCGGGTTGGGCAGGACGCGGACGAGCAGGCGACAGGTCTCGCCCTCCGTCCAGACGAAGGGGCTCATCAGGTCGTAATGTGCCAGCCGCCCATCGGGTCCCGCGATATCGAGGCTCACCTCCTGCAATTGCTCGACGACATAGGCGACCATTGCCTCAGGCTCCCTGCGCTACGGTGAGCGACAGCGCTCCGTCGATCGTAACGGTGGTCCCGGTGATATAATCCGCAACGGGCGACAGCAGGAACAGGATGAGGTCGGCCACCTCATCCGGATTGCCGGCGCGCGCCCAGGGTATCGCCGCTTCCTTGCGCCGCAGTTCCTCGGGGTGATCGAGCGCACTCTGGTTCATCGGGGTGAGGATCATGCCCGGCGCGATGCCGTTGACCGCAATGCGCCTCGGCGCTAGCTCGAGCGCGAGCGTCCGGGTAAGCTGCGCCAGCCCGCCCTTGGCCGCGTCATAATCGACGCCGCCCGGCCGGGGCGCGCGTTCGTGGATCGAGGAGATGTTGACGATCCGGCCGCCCCGCCCAGTCCGGTCGAGCGCCCGCACCATCCGCCGGCAGGTCAGGAACGGGCCGTAGAGGTCGGCGCGCAGCAGGCGATCGAACTGCGCCAGCTCCATGTCCGGAAGCATCACGCCCGACATGTTGAGGCCGGCCGCGTTGACCAGCAGATCGACGATACCGAAGCGCCGCTCCGCAAGATCGAAGAGCGTCTCGACCGCCTGCTCGTCGCCGACATTGGCCTGGATCGCCCCCGCCCGGCCGCTGCCGTCGATGATGGCGGAGACGACGGCATCGGCTCCTGTCCGGTCCGCGAACCAGGTGAGGACCACCGGTACGCCCGCCGCACCAAGCTTGATCGCGGTGGCGCGGCCGATGCCGGATTCGCCACCCGTGACGACCGCGACGGATGCTTGGCCGAACGGAACCTGGAAATGCGCCATGCTGCCGATAACACCCGGAAGGGCATTGGGTGCTGGGCGGCCGCTCGATCAGATGACGAAAAAGCCGTGGGTGCCGTCGCGGGCGAGCTGATCGACCAGGCCATATTCCCAGTCGAGATAGGCCTGCATCGCGGCGGCCTTGTTGTCGGTGCCCTCATAGGGCCGCTTGTAGCGCCCTTCCGGGCCGCGCGCCGGATAGGCATCGCCGTCGCCGGTTGCCAGCGGACCATCGAAGCCACCGTCGAGGACATAGACCTCCCACCCCATCTGGGCGAGCCAGGAGGCGCTCATGTCGGCGCGTGAGCCGAGATCGTCGGCAAGAACGATCCGTCCACCGCGGACCGGCGCATAATGGTCTATCTCCTGGACGAGTTGCCCGCCCGGGGCGCTGCGAAAACCGGAGATATGGCCGGCGGCATATATGTCGGGCTGGCGCACGTCGAACCGATAGAGTGTCCGGTGCCTGTCGGCCGCGAGCAGAGCCAGCCCATCGGGATCGATCCGTTTCACGCCGGCGCGATAAGCGACCTTGCGTGCGCGTCGTCGCGCTTCTGCCACGCCGGCTTGATCGACCTCCCCTCCACGCCGCATCTGCCCGGTCTCCAGGGGCTGGCCGGCGAGTGTCCAGCCGATCGTGCCGTTGCGCAAAGCCACGACCCGGTTGGGCAGGCCTGCGTTCATCAGCGATTGAGCGCCGATGATGCTGCGAGTTCGCCCCGCGCAGTTGACGATGATCGTCGTATCGGGATCGGGTGCGACCACAGGCGCACGCAGCACCAGTTCGGCGCCGGGGACGCTGGTTCCGGTGGGGATGTTCATCGTCGCATACTCATCGAACCGCCGGGCGTCGACGATCGCGATGTCGGCCTTCTCTTCGATCAGCGCCTGGACGTCCTCGGCGGGGAGAGAGGGCGTGTGGCGGCGGTGTTCGACGAGCTCGCCAAACGCCTTCGAATAGCTGTTCACGTCCTCGAACAGTTCATAGCCGGCCGTGCGCCAGCCGTTCAGGCCGCCATCGAGCAGGCGGACCTCGCCATAGCCGAGTGTTCGAAAGATCGTCCGCGCCGCATCAGCCAGCCCTCCGCCATCATCATAGAGGACGATCGGCACGTCCTTGCGCGGGAAGCGGGCCACCGCCTCGACGGCGATGCGGTCGACCGGAAGCTGTGCCGCGAACAAGGGGTGGCCCTGCGCGAATTCATGCTCGTCGCGGACATCCAGCAACGCGATTTCCTGGCGCGTCAGCAGGGCATGGCGGACCACGCGGGGTGGAATGGTTGTCATGTCAGGAACGGTCCCAGAGATTAGGAAGCGAGCGGTTCGCATAGCCAGATACGAAGCGTTTCCCCCGCCCCGCTTCGTCATAGGTCGCCCGTTCGACCGCTCCGATATTGGCGCCGTAGACGTGGATACTGATCGACACGCGGTCGGCATGAGCATTGGCGACGCTGTGGATATCGCCGATGTCGGGACCGAAGACATCGACCGCTCCTGCCTCCAGCCGCAACGGCGATGATGCCGGGCGCAGCGATCCATCGGGCGCCCGCGCGTAGGGTTGGACGATCTCTGCCCCGCGGAGCACGCCGACCAGACCCCAGACGCGGTGATCGTGGATCGGCGTGCGCTGCCCTGGTCCCCATACGAAACTCACCACCGAGAAGCGTTCGGCACTGTCGCAGTGGAGGAGATACTGGCGATAGCGCGCGGGGTCGGGCTCAGCATATTCGGCGGGGAGCCAGTCGTCCTGCGCGACGAGGTCGCGCAGCAACCCCGCCCGAGCCTCGATCGGTCCGTCGAGCCCGGCCGCGAAGGCGCGCACGAAATCGCGCAACCGGCCTAGACCGGGATGGGGATCGTCGGCGGGCCCGGCCGCCGTGCCGCTCGTCGACAAAGGCATCTCCTTCGCCCCGGCTATGCGGGACATCCGCCGCTTTGTCCTATCGGAATTGCTTATCGGATTGAGCAGAAATGCTCAAAAGCCCTCATGCCGGATCAGTGGAAGGCCGGCATCACTTCGCGAGCGAACAGCCGCACCATCCGGCTCATCTCCTCGAAGCTGCCGAACGACTGGTTGAGGCGCGAGCGCATCGGCAGGCCGGTGCCAAAACCGAGGATGAGGTGGTCGATCCCGGTCTCGGCCTGGAGCCGGCGGATTTGCGCGATGACGCGATCGGGGCTACCCCACAGCAGCCGCGCGTCGGCGATCTCGCGCACCGGCACCGGTTCGCCCAGCACGTCGATGCGGTGGAGCAGCTCGGCACGGTCATGGTCCCGGTTGGACTCGCGCCAATGGTCGAGGAGACCGTCGATATATTCGGGCAGCACCTCCCTCTCGATCGCGACATCGTCCTCGGATATCCAGGCATAGCGGCGCAGCACCCAGTCGGCGGGTCGGCCGATCTCAGCGCACTTGGCGTCGTAGATGCGCTTCATCGATAGGATGGTGTCGTGCGATTCCACGGGGCCGCACAACCAGGCGTCTCCAAGGCGCGCGGCGCGCTCGATCGCAGCCCTGACTCCGCCCGCCACCCATAGCGGCGGATTTGGCTGCTGGATCGGCCGCGGATGGAGGGTGAGTTCGGGGAAGCTGGTAAAACGACCCTGGAACGAGACTTTCTCCTGCGTCCACAGCAGCTTCATGATCTGGAGCGCTTCCTCCATCCGCGCCCCGCGATCGGTGTAGCGCGCGCCATAGGCCTCATATTCGAGTTCGCGCCAGCCGGTGCCGACGCCGATTCCCGCGCGACCGCCGGAGAGCTGATCGATCACCGCCACCTGTTCGGCGACGCGGAGCGGATTGTGGAAGGGAAGCTGGAAGATGGTGGTCGAGAAACGGAGCCGGCTGGTGATCCCCGTCAGCGCGGCGAGGAAGGTCAGCGGGTCGCTGAAATTGCCCATCAGGAAATGGTGATGACCCTGGGTCGCGGTGTCGAAGCCCAGTTCCTCGGCCAGTCGGACGAACTCGAACGTCTTCCTGAGCGGCACCGGGTCCGACGGGTCCCGCCATATCGGCAGATAAATCGAAAAGCGCATCGCCGGCCTCTCCCGTCTCTTTGTCGGGAAGGTGGAGGATAATGCCCTATTTAGCAAGCAATCGCTTGGCTAGTTTATTTGCGGTTGTTCCCGTCCCGCGCCACGCAGGTCGAGCATGGCGAGGAGGCAGCACAGCAGGAACAACAGGATCGACAGGGCGAGGATCGGACCGAAACCCTGCGCGATCAGCGGCGTCGACAGTGCCGGCCCGACCGCGAGGCCCAGCATCTGCAGCGCGGCAGCGCGCTGGACGAGGCTCCCGCCCCGGTCGATCCCGGCGACAATCGCGACGAGTAGCGGCGTCATCAGATTGGCGGCGGCGTTAAAGATACTGATGCCGATGCCATAGCCGACAGCATCGAGCCGCATCGTCATTGCCGCCAGCGGCACGACACAGCCGATCGTGCCGATCACGATCAGACGACGATGGCCGATCCGGTGGCCCAGCGACGCCGCAAAGGCACCTGGGATCCCGGCGAGCTGGGCGATGGTCAGGCCGTTTGCGACGGATTGCGGCGCGATGCCCATCCGCTCGCCGATCAGCGACAGGAAGGCCCAGACCACCCCCTGTCCCAGGAAGAAAAGGAAGACCGCGCCGAGCAGCAGATAAGGTCCGGCGCCAGGACCGCCTTGCGGCCGCAGGTCCCTTTCCGCCGGGGCCGGCTGGGCAATCAGGGGAAGCAGCGCGAGCCCGGCCGCCGCCATCAGTGCGAGCAGGCCGAAGATACCGCCAGCCCCCAGCGAAGCCGCCGCCTGCGGCATGCCGAAGATGCCGAGGGCGCCATAGACGAGCACGGCGACGATCAGGTGCCCGAAGGCGCGATCGGGATCGGGTGCCGCACCCACCATGGCATAGCCGAGCGAGATGACGATGCCCGCCCCGAGCCCCGCGAGCAGCCGCAGCAGCAGGAAGACCTCGCCCGACGGAGCAACGGCCGAGGCGAGATTGGCCGCCGCCATCACCATCAACGCCGCGCCCGCGAGCCACGACCATCGCAGCCGCCCGCCGATCGACGCGGCCGCGATGGTCGCCAGCGCGATGCCGAAAATCTCGGCTGAGGCGGCATAACCGACGACGCTCTCGTCCATCCCGCTCGCGATGAGCACGGATACGAGGCCGGGCTGAATGATGAAGACCTGCATACCGATGACCACGAGGGCCATCCCCGCGATCACGGCTCCCATGCCGGTAGCCTGTTTCAAATGCTCCCCCATGGCCAACGCGCCTGTCCGCTGACACCATCACCAGCGGCCGCGCATAGGCAAGCCGTATTCACGCCGGCCGAGGCTATGGGTATCCGCCGAATGTTCATGGCTGTCCCTTCAGCAATGCGAGCGTGCTGTCGAACAGCGGAGACCCGGGCTTTCCAAACGCATCCACGCTGTCCTGATGGTTCTGGCCTTCCAGGACGATAAGCTGGCTATGTGTTGGTGCAGCGCCCAACGCCGCGTGGAATGCGCGCGACGGGTCGAGATACTCCTTTTCGGTCGACCCGACCGCGACGATGAACCGAGCGGCCGGATCGACGATATGGTTAATCGGGCTCGCCTGCTCCTTATCGCGGTCAGTCGGAACATAAGCCGCAAAGGCTCGCTCGGTCGGAGGAAAGATGTAGCGACCGCTCACGGCAACTACGCCGCGCAGTGTCGTCTTGGGAACACCCGCGGCGGTGAGCCAGCTCCGGTCGACGCCTGCCTCCGCGACCAGGATGGCCCCCGCAGAATGCCCGCTCGCCACGATGTTGTCCGGGTCGCCGCCATAAGCCGCGATATTGCGATGGATCCACAATATCGCCGCCTGCACGTCGTGAAGCGGCTCGGGGTAATGGAATCCCTCGCTTGTCAGCCGATAGCTCTGGACGACCATGATCACGCCCTGCTCGGCATAGGCGCGGGCGAGATAACCATAGTGCGCCCGATCGCCTTCCGAAAACCCTCCGCCGTGCAGGAAGACCAGGACGGGAGCCTTCGCAGGCCGGTCCCTGGGAAGATAGATATCTAGTTTTTGCTTGGGATGGGAACCATAGGGGATATCCAGCCTGTGCGGATAGTCGGCGCGCACCTTCGCTGTCTTGCTGTCCCCCGCCTCGTAAAAGGCACGCCAGTCGAGCGTGAACGCCTGCGGGTGGAGAACCGTATAATAGCTGCGATAGTCCTGGGCCGGCGCCAAGCACGGCGACAGGGCCGCTGCCACCGCAATGCCGATGGGGATCAGCCTCATCCGTTTTCCCTTCGAAGCGGGAGGGCAGGGTTGCAGCCTTGCGATCACGGCGTGCGCCCCTCCCCTCCCTAAGCGCCTGGCTCAGTAGCGGTAACGCAGTGTCAGATACCATTCGCGCGGACGCGACCGGACTGCCTGGGAATATTCGGAACTGGTGACGCCGCTGACGATATAGGCCTTGTTGGTCAGGTTCGTGCCGCCGGCTGCCACCTCCCAGCGCTTCGTCGGCGATCGGTAGGTCACCGACGCGCCGAGCACGCCATAAGCGGGCTGGAAGAGCGACGGATCGTTCGAGAACTCCTTATACTGCCCGCTGCGGCGGCTATAGTCGGCGCGCGCGAACAAGGTCCCGTTATCATTGTTGAAGAAGGTCGCGACGCCGCCGAGGTTATAAGTGAACTTCGACGTGTTCGGGATCTTCAGCGACAGCGCGCCAGGGAAATTGGCGAGCGCGTCGGCGCTGAACTTCACATATTTCGCGTCGATATAGCCGAAGCTGCCGTCAAAGCGGAACCAGTCCGCCAGCACCGCGGAACCCTCGACCTCGATCCCCTTGATATGCGCGGTGCCCGAATTGGCAAGCACGGGCACGAACTGGCCGATCGGACCGGGGCCGTCCGGATCGACCACATAGGTGACCTGGATGTTCTTGTAATCGGTATAGAAGCCCGCGACGTTCAGGCGCAGACGGCGGTCGAACAATTCGGTCTTGAGGCCCACCTCGTAGGAGGTCGCCTTTTCCGGGCCGGCGTAGGAGACGACGTCGTCGGGATCGGTGCCCGGCGCCGGGATGACCGGCGGGAAGTAGCGCATCGTGAAGCCGCCCGCCTTGAACCCCTGCGAGAAGGTCGCATAGGCCATGGTACCGCGATCGAACTTGTAGCTGAGCGACACCATCGGAGTGGCTGACTTGCTGGTCCGCTTGTACCAGCCCGCCGGGAACAGCGGCGTGCCGACCGGTCCGAACAGGTCGACGATAGGATTGGTCACGCCGGGCGTCGGGATCGTCGACAGATAATCATAGCCGGTGATGACCTGCAGCCCGGGATTGAACTGCTTGCGCTCATGGGTGTAGCGCAGGCCGCCGGTCACAGAGAGCTGGTCGGTCAGGTCATAGGTGATCTGGCCGAAGGCGGCGTAGCTGTCATTCTTGATCTTGCCGCCGGAGTCGAACTGCACCAGCGGGAGGTTGACCGGGAAGACCTGCGTGCCGCTCTCATGCATGTAGAACAGGCCGGCGACATATTGCAGCCGCGAGTCCATCAGGTCGCCAAGAAGCTGCACTTCCTGGCTGAACTGCTTCTGCGAGATGTGCTGCTCGACACCGCCATAATAATAGGGCGACCCGTAGAGATCCTGCGCCACGTCGACACCGACGTCGCGATAGGCGGTGATCGACTTCAACGTGATGCCGTCGCCCTTCCATTCGAGGTTCAGGGCCGCGCCCTTGATGTCTGTATCGGACTGGTTCGGTCCCGAATTGGTGGTGGTGCGGCCGCCGATCGGCCGGACATACTGGCTGTTGTAGCAATAGGAATTGCCGAACCGCGACGGACCCGCCGTCGGCAGGCAGACACCGCCCGGCACCGCGCCATTGTAGATACCGGCGAAACCGTCGGTTTCGACTACCTTGAGCAGCACCTGCGCTGGCGATTGCTCGCGGATGCGGGTGCCGTCGAACGACAGGGTGGCAAGCAGATTGTCGGTCAGGTCGGCCTCGAGCACCAGCCGGCCGCTCAGCCGGTTGATGTTGCCCTGCTCGCCCGTCTTGGTGCCCGTGGGGCTCACCCGGTCCATGAAGCCGTCGCGGCTCTGATAAGCGCCGGACAGGCGTGCTCGGACCCGATCCGATAGCGGCCCCGACAATATTCCCTTCACGTCGATCCTGTTGAAGCGGCCGACCGTCGCCTCCGCCTCGGCCTCCAACTTGTCGCTCGGACGCTTGGAGATGAACTGGATCGCGCCGCCGATCGTGTTCTTGCCGAATAGCGTGCCCTGCGGGCCGCGCAGCACCTCGATCCGCTCGATGTCGACGGTGTCGAGCAGGGAGCCGACCGACTTTCCGACATATACGCCGTCCAGGTAGAGCCCGACCGCCGGCTCGACGGTGATGACATAGTCGGTCTGGCCGATGCCGCGGATCGAGATCTGGCTCGACGCGCCGCCGCCGGACTCGCTCGCCGCACTGTCGAACTGCACGTTCGGCACGAAATTGGCGATGTCCGCCGACGACTGTACGTTGCGGTCCTGCAAGGCCTGCGCTCCGAAGGCGGAGATCGACAGCGGCGTCGTCTGCACCGACTCCTCGCGCTTGCGGGCGGTCACGACGATGTCGCCCAGGGAGGCCGGATTATATCCGTCATCCTGCTCGGCGGTCTGCGCCAGCGCCGGTATGGCGGGCAGGATCAGCATCGCCGAGGCCGTGGCGAGGAAGATGCGCTTCATGCGTCTCGCGTCCATTTCAATTCCCTTTTTTTAAACAATACCCGATAGTTACAGGTTTAACTTGTCCAGCCGTTCGAAGCAGACCCTCCAGCCGCCGTCATAATGATTCCACTCGGCCTGATCGCGCAGGCCGCTGTGGGTGAGGACGAGGCGGCTCCCGTCCTCCTCCGGTTCCATGGTGACATCGACAAAAGTCGGCTCGGGCCGCGGCGCGGGATTGGGGCCGCGATAGTTCCAGCTCTTGCGGAGGCCCCGGCCGGGGTCAAAGCGCAGGAATTCGCCAATCACGACATGCTTACCGTCGGGGCCAACGATATCGTGGCGGTAATGCCCGCCCGGCGCCGGCTCGACCTCGGCGTGGACCAGATTGTACGGCGCGGGCGCCAGCCATTGCGGCAGCAGCGCGGGCTCGATCCAGGCGCGAAAGAGCTGGTCGGGTGTCTTGCCGGCAAAGCGATGCTCGACGGTCGCGACGATGGCGTCGGTCATGGGACGTCTCCCCTTGAAGTAAGAAGGTCAGGCGGCCCCTCGGGCCGCGTGAAGGCACGGATGACGTTGGCGGTGATCCGGGCGACGTCGTTGTCCCCGCCGCGATCGGCAAGGCAACTCGTCCAGGCGATCGACGGCGCCGAGAAGACCCGCCCTCCGCCCGCCAGCCGGCGATAGGCGATATGCGATTCCATTGCCCCGGCAGTGCCGGTCGACAATACATCCTCGCTGGCGATGAAGGTCAGCGCCGGATCGAAGCCGGTCGCGGTGGCGAGCCGAACGGTGTCGGACGGGGTGCCAAGATCGGCCCGCATCGCATCGACCTCGAATCCGGATGGCCCGCCAAGCAGCTCCGCCCGTGCATCGATCACGGCCGGATCGACGCCCTCGAATATCCAGGCGAAAGCCGGATCCTGGCTGGCAGGATCGCGGACATAGGGACGCCCCTCGCCGAAGCTGACCGCCGCCGTGCCCGTGCCCAGCAACCGGTGCGCCGATCGCCCACGCCACCGCCACAGGCCGCCCGGCTCGCCGGTCGCCGCCTGTCGGCACTCGCCCGGCGGGGACTGCCAGGGGATGGTGCCGGCATGACCGCGCCGAACCTCGATCACATGCGGTTCCTCCGCGAAGATCGACGTGACGAAGTAGAAGGCGTTGCCGCCCAGATGGATCAAGCGCCCGCCGTCACCGACATAGGCCTCGACCGCGTCGAACAGTGCGCCGCTGACATATTCGGGATGGCTGCCGGTCATTACCGCTCGGTAGGGCTTGAGCGCCTCGACCCCGCGCTCATGCAGGACATGGTCCGTGATGACGTCGAAGCGCTGACCAGTCGCGCGCAGCCATTCGATCGTGGCGATATCGGCGCCGAGCTGGTGCGGTCCGCGCAGCAACGGGTGGCGGTAGTCGGCACGCATGTTGACCAGCGGCCGGCGCAACGACGCATGCGCGCAACCCGATCCGTCGCGATGATAGTCATAAGCGCTGATCAGCCCCACGGCCTCGGCCCAACGTTCGATCGGCGCGACGATCGCGTCGAGCGGTGCCCCCGCGATCGCCTCGACGCCGGGGTTGCTCCACCAGTGCCGTTCATTGGCATAAGCGAGATAGCTGAAGGTGGGCACGAGGAAGGCAAGCGGCGCGGGCTCCGCGTCCGGCGCCGGCAGCACGAAGAAGGGCACCACGTCGCGCTGGCCGCCCTGGCTCAGCTCGATGCCATAGGCATCGCTCGGCAGGTCGGCAGGCGGTTTGAAGGAGAAGCTTCCCGGCCAGCCCGCGTCGGTCAGGTCGTCGCTGTGGAAGGCGATCGCGTCATAGCCGGCCGGGTCCTCGCTCCACCCGCCGCTCAGCCCATTCCATCCCGGCCCGGTGACGCCGCGCTGGGGGGTTTGGAACAGCCGGCCGTGGCGTCCCGCCGGGCCTTCGTCGAGCACGATCGGACCGCCCGGATCCTCTGCTAAGTTCCAGGCGGCGAGCAGCACCTCGCCGTCCCCGATCCGAGGTCGGGCCAGTTTTCCGTCGAAACAGGCTACGGGGACATTGCGCTCAATAAATGCAGCAATATGAAAATCCTGGGGATTGATCCTCATATCGATCCCAGGCAAGGGCACCTCCCCGGACCAGTCGGTGACGCCAGCGTCGGCAGTGCGGATCGTCAGGGCGATGCGGTCGCCCCGCGTCTCGACCCGCGCCTCGGTCCAGCGCGCAGTGGCACAGGGCTGCCCCGCGACGATCTCTGCATCGCCCCAGCGCAGCCGCAGCCGCCCTTCCCCATCGAGCAACAGCCCGTGGCTCCGTCCCCAGCCAAGCAGCGCCTGGTCGCGCCCGTCGCCTGGCCGGGTCGGACGAAACCACAATGAGATCGCCGGCCGGGCGGGTAGCGGCACGCCGGCCGCTACCCCCATATGGCTGCCGGTGACGATCGGCTGTTCGCCACCTTCGTGGTGGCCGTCGATCGCCGAGGCGACCGGGACAAGGTCTCCGGCCCGGCGCGCCAGCCGGACGAGCCTGGCCCCGAACCCTCCCGCGGGCGCGCTCACGTGAAAGCCGAGGCTTTCACCCGGGGCGACCTCGAACCGGTCGCCATAGCCGATCAGCGGCGCTCCACTCATATCTTATGCCGCAGGGTCAGATACCACTCGCGCGGGCGCGAGCGGACGGCCTGGGCACGATCCGAACTGGACACCCCGCTGACCATATAGGCCTTGTCAGTCAGGTTGGTCCCGCCCAGCGTCACATCCCAGTTGCGGTCTGCGGAACGGTAGGTCAGCCCGGCGTTGAGGACGCCATAGCCCTTCTGGAACAGCGAGGCGTTGTTCGAGAATTCCTTGAACTGGCTGCTGCGATAGGCCCAGTCGGCGCGCAGGAAGACGTTGCCCGACTCATTGTCGAAGAAAGTCACCGTCGTCCCGACATTGTAGGTCCATTTCGGCGTATTGGGGAGATCGAACCCCAGCGCGTCCGGATAAGCACCGATCGCGGCGGCAGTGAACCGGCGGTATTTGGCGTCGACATAGCCGAGGCTTCCATCGATCCGCAGCCAGTCGGTCGGGACCGCTGCGCCCTCCACCTCGATGCCCTTGATCCGGGCCGTACCGGAATTGGCGAGCACGGGCACGATCTTGCCGATCGGGCCCGGCCCGTCCGGATCAACCGTATAGGTGACCTGGATATTCTTGTAGTCGGTCACGAAGCCGGCAACGTTGAGGCGCAGCTTGCCGCCCAACCACTCGCTCTTCACACCCGCCTCATAGGAGGTCGCCTTTTCGGGATTGGCGTAGGGAATCAGCGTATCCGGATCGACCCCCGCCGCCGGCCGGACCGGCGGGAAGAAGCGCATGGTGAAACCACCGCCCTTGAAGCCCTGCGAATAGGTCGCATAGAGCATCACGTCACGGATCGGCTTGTAGCTCAGCGACACCATCGGAGTGCCCGCCTTGCTGTTCCGCTTGTACCAGCCCGCCGGGAAAAGCGGCGTTCCGGGCGCGCCGAAGGCATTGATCACGGGATTCACGAAGCCCGGAATCTTGATTATCGACAGATCGTCATAGCCGAGCACGCGCTGGAGCCCCGGATTGAAGCGCCGCGTCTCGTAGGTATATCGGAAGCCGCCGGTCAGCGAGAGATTGCTGGTGATCTCATAGGTGAGCTGGCCGAACGCCGCATAGCTGTCATTCTTGATGTCACCGCCCGACAGGAACTGTGCAAGCGCGGTCTGCACCGGGAAAAGCTGCCGCCCCCATTCGCGCTGGTAATAGGCGCCAAGGACATAGGACAGGCGCTTGTCGAGCAGGTTGCCACTGAGCTGATATTCCTGGCTGAATGATTTGAAGTCGATGTCCTGCCCGACCTGGCTGTTATAATAGGCATTGCCGCCCAGGTTCTGGCTTACGAAGACGTCGACCTTGCGGAAGGCGGTGATCGACTTGACATTGATGTCGCCGGGCTTCCAGTCGAGCGTCAGGGCGACACCCCTGACGTCGGAATCCCCGGTATTGCCACCCGCGTTGTAGGTAACGCGCGTGTCGGTGGGCAGGGAATACTGGTTGTTGAAGCAATAGGGATTGGAGAAACGCGACGCGCCCGCTGCCGGTGCGCAGACACCGCCCGGCACGGCCAGATTGAACAGGCGCGGGAAGCCGACATCTTCGGTCACGCGCCGCAAATAGGTGGCCGGCGATTTCTCCCGGATTCGCGTTCCGTCGAAAGCCAGCGTCGCGAGCAGGTCGGAAGCCACGTCGGCTTCGAAAACGAGCCGCCCGCCCAGCCGGTTCATGTCGCCCTGGACCTCGCCGGTGCGCTCGCCACTCCGCAGGATCCGTTTCATGAAGCCGTCGCGGCTCTGATAGGAGGCCGACAGACGGAAGCGCAACCAGTCGGCGATCGGGCCCGAGATCGCGCCGCGCGCATCGAGCCGGTCGTAGCGGCCCGTGGTCAGTTCCATTTCGGCCTGGTTGTCGGCGGTCGGGCGCTTGGTGATCACCTGGATCGCGCCGCCGATCGTGTTCTTGCCGAACAGGGTGCCCTGCGGGCCGCGCAGTATCTCGACGCGCTCGACGTCCACCGTGTCGAGCAGCGAGCCGAGCGACTTGCCGACATAGACGCCGTCCAGATAGACGGCGACGCCGGGCTCGACAGTCAGCACATAGTCGGTCTGGCCGATGCCGCGGATCGATATCTGGGTCGACGCCACGCCGGATTCGTTGGCGACCGGATCGAGCTGGACGTTCGGCACGGCGCGCGAGACGTCGGCGATGTTCTGCAGCCCGCGATCCTGGAGCGAACGGGTATCGAAGGCCGACACCGACAGCGGCGTCGTCTGCACCGATTCCGCCCGGCGGCGCGCGGTGACGACGATGTCCTCAAGGCCGCCCGCCCGGGCGCCCTCATTCTCGACCTGCGCGGCGACCGGCTGCAATCCGCTGCACAGGGCAATTGCGCATCCCGACAGAAGGATGATCTTGGCGTGACGATAGCCCATAAATATCTCCCTTTTAATAATGTTGTCGTTATTTTCGATGTTCAACATTTTAATTTGGATTCAAACCAACAGGGCAAGCGAATACAATCGCCAGAACAGAGTTGAGACGAAAAATAATAATATTCTTCAATATCGACTAAAAGTTATTCAGTGCCTTGGTATCGGAGCATGCGTCATCGGAATGCCTCCTCTATGTCCGGAGCGTCCCGCAGGACGCGGCGATAGGCGGAAAGTCCGGTCAGCAGGCAGAGGCCGGCCATGAGCGACAGCAGGCCGCTGCCAATGCCCAGCCCCCAGCGCAGCATCGATTCCCGGCCGAAGAGGTGGTCCGTCAGCAGCGCGACGACCAGCGGACCGACCGATATGCCGATGATATTGACCAGCATCAGCGCGAGGCCGTTGACCCGCCCGCGCAGCGCGTCAGGCGTAATCAACTGGATCGCCGTCGGGCCGAGCGAGACGAATGAGGTCGAAAGGAAGGTGAAGGGCACATAGAGCGCCAGCGACAGATAGGGATTTCCGGCAATCGCCGCGATCAGGCAGATCGGCGCGAGCACCAGCGCGATGATGGCCGCGAGCCGCAGGGTCGCGTCGGCGTGGCGCCGCGACAGCCGGATCGCCCCGATGCCGCCGGCAAGGATGCCGGCTGTCCCGAATGTGAGCATCATCAGGCCCAGCCAGCGGGCGGTGTCGGCCGTCGCCCAGCCATAGGTCCGCTCGAACATCGCCGGAATCCAGGCCATGTTCGCGTAGCTGACGCTGGTGAGCAGGCCGATACCCAGGCAATAATGGGCGAGAAAGCGCTTGCGCGGAGACAGGAAGACACCAAGCGCGGGACCACCATGTGCGCCGGCGGTCCGCACGCGCACCGGCTCGCGGATCGTCATGATCAGCAACGAGATCGCGAATCCCGGGGCGGCGACGATGAAGAAGGCGGCCTGCCACGGCGCAAAGCCCTGGAGGAAGGGCAACGCCGCAGTCGCCGGCGCGGCCATCTGTTCGGCGAAGGCGCCGAAGATATAAGCGAGGCCGGCGCCGAGCGAACCGCCGATCGAATAGACGCTGATCGCCAGCGGCAGCCGGTCCCTCGCGAAATAATTGCTGATCAGCGAGAAGGCGGCAGGCCCCAGCACGGCTTCGCCGATGCCGACGCCCATCCGCGCCATGAACAGTTCGGGGAAGCTGCGCGACAGCCCGCAGGCGATCGTCATGAGGCACCAGATGGACAGGGCCATCGCCAGGATGTTGCGCCGGTTGAACCGGTCGACCAGCCACCCGGCCGGCAGGATGCAGGTCGAGTAGAAGATCGCGAAGGCCAGTCCCTGCAACAGGCCGATCTGGACGTCGGACAGCCCGATGTCCCGCTTGATCGGCCCGACAAGCAAGCTCAGGATCTGCCGATCGAGAAAAGCGGCGATATAGGCGAGCACGAGAACGCCCACGACATACCAGCCATAGCGGGCCGGGTTCGCGGGAGCGCCTGGCTGCGCGGGAATCGCCATCGCCATGGTCGGAGGTTCTGCGCGCCTATCCACCGCCCCCTCCCCGTCCGGCGAAGCGCCGGAGCACGTTGCGGGTGATGGTCGCGACCTTGTTGTTCCCGCCATCGGTGAGCAGGCATCCAGTCCAGGCGACCGAACCGACCGAAAACACGTCGCCGCGCCTGCCATGGCCGGGAATAAGCACGAGGTCCGCCCGGTTCTCGCCCAGACTTCCGGTCCAGCGCCAATCGTCGAGAAGATATTCGGTTACCGGAGGATCGAAGCGCGCGACCGCCAGGCAGATGCTGTCGGCCGGCGTGCCGAGGCCGCGCTCCATACGATCATATTCGAACCCGGCCGGCTGACCCAGGACGCAGCTCTCGGTATCAATCGCATCGCCCTCGACACCGTCGAACACCCAGGCGCAAGCAGGATCACGACTGGCGGCGGTGCGCAGATAGGGGCTTCCGCGATTGAACGTCACCGATGCCGTTCCGACGCCGAACAGCCGATGCGCCGATCGATCGCGTAGCTTCCACTTGCCACCGAGCTCCCCCGTCGAGGCGTGGTGGGCTTCGCCGGCTGGCGATTTCCAGTGCGAACCGCCACTGTGACCGCGCCGCAGTTCCATGACGTGCGGCTCGTTCGGATAGGTCGAGACCGCGCCGTAGAAGCCGTTGCCGCCGAGGTACATCAGGCCTCCGCCCCGCCGGTTGAAGGCATCGAGCGCATCGAGCACGGCCGCGCTGACATATTCGGGATGGCTACCCGTCATCACCACGGCATAACCCTGCAGCGCCTCAGCGCCGCGGACGTGCAGGTCGTGGTCGGTCACCACGTCCACGGGCTCGCCGATGCCCTCGAGCCAGTCGAGGATCATCAGGTCGGCACTCAACTGGTGGGGGCCTCCGATATAGGGGTGGCGATAGCCGGCACGGAAATTGACGATCGGATGCAGCCAGGATGCATGGGTACAGCCCGTACCGTCGCGGTGGCGATCGTAAGGGCTCAGCATTCCATGCCCGGCCGCCCACAGTTCGGCGGGGGTGACGCTTTGCTCGACCGGCTTGCCGGTTCGCGCCTCCACGTCCGGCATGTGCCACCAATGGCGTTCGTTGCCATAGGCCAGGTAACTGAAAGTGGGAGCCAGGAAGGCGCAACGCGGCTTCGCTCGTCCGCTCCCGGGCGCAACCAGAAACGGCAGGTGATCGGAGCCGTCCGCCGTCGATATCTCCAGGGCATAGACGCCGCTTGCGAAGGTCGCGGGCACCTTCCAGCTGAGCGTCGTCGCCCAGCCGGCATCGGTCAGGTCATCACTGTGGAAAGCCGTCGCGTCATAATGGGACGGCTGCTGGCGCGGATCGTGCGCCGTACCATCCCATGCTGGCCCGGTGACCGCCCGGCGCGGATGCTGGACCAGCCGAAGCTCGCCCCCGCCCCCAACGACATCGACGATACGCGCCGTTTCGACGTGCCAGCTCATGTCCCATTGGGCGACCGGCCCCAGCGTTCCCGATCGGATCGCCGGCCGGGCGATCTTGCCGTCGAGGCAATTGACCGTCGCCTCCCCGTCCCACCAGCCGGACAGCCGGAATCCTTCCGCCCTGATCGCCTCGAAATCCGCCGCCGTTTCGACGCTGCCGCCAGTCTCGCGGTCATCGAGCGGCGTCACCTCCAGCCGGGTCGGGCGGCCCACGGAAAGGACGATCCGATACCAATGATTGGGCTGCAACGCGACGTCGGATCGAAGCTCGGCGCTCCCGCCGCGCGCCACGATGCGCCCCGCTTCGACGAAAAGGCCATGATCCGGGCCGCTGGTGAGCACGCCCTGCCGTTCGGAACGCACGATCGTCGGGCAGAGATGGAGCGAAAGCACGAGGTCGGTGGGCCAGTCGACAGACGGCCGCGCGAGCATCGCATGGCTGCCCATCCGGATCGGTTGAACCATTCCCGGATATCGGCCGTCGACATCGGAGCCGACCGGCTCGAACAGGGCCGGATCACGGTGGAGTTTCACCAGCCGCGCATCGAAGCCGCTCGCGACCGTGCTCACCGCGAATTCCACGGTTTCGCCCGGGGCGACGCTAAGCTGCTTGGCATATCCGGTGATCGGTAGATCCACTCGCAGTCTCCAGAATGACGACCGGCCCGTTCAACAGCTCAATCGATGCGTCTCATGCCTTGATGTGATGCCCATAGGGTTCGGCGAGTACGACCGGATCGCGATGCCGGGTGACGAGCTTGCCGTCCTCCACGTCGAAATATTCGGTCGCCACATTTTCAATGGCGTCGCGATCCTCGATACGATCGAGATCGTAGCAGTCCCCGGCCGGACCGGTGGAGCGCGCGAGAACCGCATCGATCGCCGCTCGATCCTCCTCGTCGAGCGTGAAGGTGAACAGCCTGAGGTTCTGGGCGAGGTGCCGATCGTGCCGGGCACCCTGGATCACCGCCGCGACGCTCGGCTGGTCGAGGACATAGCGGCTGGCGACCGCCGGAATCGCCACACCATGCTTGGCGCCGATCGTGTCGAGCGTCCGCAGCAGGTCCTGGAACAGCGCCCAGCCGCCGAAATCGACGATGATGCGATAATATTTGTCGAGCGAGACATTCTCGAAAGTCGGGCGGCCCGGATCGGGAATGCCGAGCCATTTCGACGAGATCAATCCTCCGCCGATCGAGCCGTAGCAGAGAAGCTGGATGTCGTGTTCGGCACAATATTGCTCCATGCCGTTCTTCGGACGGCGATCGGTCAGTGAATATTGCACCTGGTTGGCGACGATATCGACGCCGGCATCGACCATCTTGGCCAGCTCGGCGACATTATAGTTGGTGCCGCCGATGTGATGGATCTTGCCCGCCTGCTGGAGTTCCTTGAGGACCAGCGCGGTTTCGACATTGCCGTCGATGTCGTAGTTCCACCAGTGGAGCTGGACGAGATCGAGCCGCTCGACCTTCAGCCGCGCCAGCGAACGGTCGATCGTATCGACGACGGTCTGCCGGCTATGGTTGCGCAACTCCTCCTCCTGGAGGAAGGCAGGGATATATTTGGTGTGGACAGCAATCTTCGACGCTTCGGCGGGGCCACGCTCGCGGCGGAAGCGTTCGATGAAGCGGCCGATCCGCTCCTCCACCCCATAATAGACATCACCACAATCGAACGCGGTGATCCCGGCGTCGACGAAGGACACCATGTGACGGTGCATGTCATCATCGTCGCGCACGCTGCTGCTATGGTCGTCGGCGATCTGCCAGTTTCCCTTGATAACGCGGGGAACCGAGAAATCTGGTCGCAGATTTACGCGGGGAATGGTCATGCATGGTCCTCTGCTTGGCTGGTCTTGTCGAGCGGCAGCGCCGAATTTTCCGAATGACTGTGCATCCGGCGGGTTTCGCGGATGATCCGGAACCGGCCACCGCAATGCGGATCCGGACAGGCGATCACCGCGTCGGTGTTCATCCAGTCGTTGGGATGAAGGTCTCGCTGCTTGGCCGGCAGCAACGGCAGGATCGCTGCCAGCGAATACATGGGAAAGCGCACCCCCTCCCCCATGGTGATCAGGTCGTCATCAGTAACGGTGAAATAGTCACCCGCCTTATGCTTACAGATGAAAGGCTTCCCATCGGCCTCCGGCATTACTTCAATGCGAAGATCATAGAGCGGATAGCCATCGTCTGCCATTGCGCTGCTCATGACGCCTCCCGCAATTATTCTCGTCTGCAGAAGGAAGATGCGCGCATCGAGGACAGATGACGCGATAGGAATTGCGCAAAACCCGAAAAAATTGCTTTTAATTGAAAGGTCGGAGCCTGCTTTCGGCTGCCGCCGGCCCGATCGGGGACTTCCAACCCGCTTTGGCAGGGCAGGAAGCCCCGTCGAGGACCACTCGACGACTGGGCAGGCATCGCGCGCCGCGCCCGGCCTGATCGGGCCCCGAAAGGTCGCCGGCCCCGCCATACATAGCCGCCTCCGTTCACCATCCCGGCCGCCGATCACCTGGCCGTCCGCATGTGTCGAGCTGATCGTCGATGGCGAAAGCGCTCGATCGCCATACGGGCGGAAGCCTGCTCGGCGACCAGCCTGACCGCCACCCAACCGGAGCAAATTGCTTTTCCTTGAAAAGTCACACAATCTGCGACCGATCGAAGATGAGGAGCGATCGCGTCATGTCGGCAAAGGCGGGCTTCGACTGGTATGGCGACCTGCCCGCGGGGGTCGAATGCCTGCGGCGCTTCTACAGCGAGTCGCGCAGGTCAGTCAGCCATTTCATCCACCGGCTCGATCGCGAGACCGCGACGATCAAGGATCAGTCGAACGATCCGGTGATCAGCCTGTCGATCAATCCCAACGGCGTCATCGATCGCGCGGTGGAGGGACAATGGGAACGGGCGGAATTGTTGCGGGCGTCGCTCACCCTAACCCCCGCCTTCCTGCGCTGCGACTGGCGCTGGACCGGCGATCCGCTCGATATCTTCGACGTGTACCTGCCTTATGAACTGATGCAGGCCGCCTGGGCCGAGCATTTCAAGGGCGATCCCGCGCGCGTCAATCTGCAAGCGAAGCTGGTCTTCGACGATCCGAGTATATTGCTGCTGATGCAATCGATACTGACGACCATCCTGTCGCCCCGCCCGATATCCGCCTTCCTGATGGAGACGATCACCAACCACCTGATCTCCAGCCTGCTCTGCTCGGAAAATGGCGCGATCGTGGTCCGCCCAGCGGCTCGATCGGTGCTGTCGAGCCCAGTGCTGCAACGGGTGAAGGACTATGTCGAGGCGCATATCGCCGAGGATATCTCGCTCGACATGCTCGCGCGCGAGGCGGGTGTCAGCCGCTTCCACTTCATTCGTCTGTTCAAGGATAGCGTCGGCATGACACCTCATGCCTATCTGATCGAGCGCCGTATGGTTCGCGCATGCAACCTGCTAATGCACACCAAGCAGTCGATAGGTGAAATATCCCTTAGCTGTGGCTTCGAGGATCCATCATATTTTGCCTCGCGATTCCGTCGTCTTTATCGGATGTGCCCAAGGGAATTCCGTAAGCGATTATAAAACGCTCGACCACACCCAAGCGATCGCTCTGGAAAATCACACCGATAGCGCTATTGGACAATCCATGGCGACAAAGGACTCGTCATTACCATAAATGGCTTGCCGGTGACGCCCCTCCAGGGGCTAAGGTATCGGTGACGCAGGCAAGGAACGGCGAGGGGTTGATCGGTGGCGACACGACATGATTTCGATCGACAGAGCGCCGGCACCATTATGACTCAGCCCGATATTATGACTCGGCTCGATGCGATGGGGCTCCCCCGGATGATCGAGGAGAGCGAGGCTATGACCCTCGCCGCGCACGGACCGATCGTCACCTATTCGCGCAAGGTATTCATCCCGCTCACCCGGTTGTGCCGCGATGTCTGCCATTATTGCACTTTCGCCACGACGCCGCGCCAGGCCGGCCCCGCCTATCTGAGCCGTGACCAAGTGCTGGCGATTGCCCGCGCCGGCGAGGCCGCCGGCTGCCGCGAGGCGCTGTTCACCCTCGGCGACCGGCCCGAGGACCGCTATGCGTCGGCGCGCGACGCTCTTGCGGCGACCGGCCACGCCAGCACCCTCGCCTATCTGCGAGACATGGCGCAGGCGGTACTCGACGAAACCGGCCTGTTGCCGCACCTCAACCCCGGCCTGATGGACGCCGCCGACTATACCGCACTGCGCCCGGTGTCGGCTTCGATGGGGATCATGCTCGAAAGCGCATCGGACCGGTTGTGCGAACCGGGCGGGCCGCATTTCGGATCACCCGACAAGCGCCCCGCCGCGCGGATCGCGACGATCGAGGCCGCCGGGCGCGCTGGCGTACCCTTCACCACCGGCCTGCTGATCGGGATCGGCGAAACCCGCGCCGAGCGGATCGAGGCGCTTGTCGCCATCCGTGACCTGCACGCGCGGTACGGCCATATCCAGGAAGTCATCATCCAGAACTTCCGCGCCAAGCCCGACACGCGGATGGCCGGCCATGCCGAGCCTTCGCTGGACGAGCATCTCTGGACGATCGCCGCCGCCCGGCTGGTGCTCGGCCCGGACATGACGATCCAGGCGCCCCCCAACCTGCATGACCGCGCGGAACTGACCGCCCTGTTGCGCGCCGGAGTCAATGACTGGGGCGGCGTATCGCCGGTCACGCCCGACCATGTGAATCCCGAGGCGCCCTGGCCGCATCTGGAGGTCCTCGCCGAGGCGACCGCGGAGGCGGGGCGCACCCTGCTCCAGCGGCTCGCGATCGGCCCGGCCCATGCCCGCGCGGTCGACCGCTGGGCCGATCCGGCGCTCGCCACCCGCATCCGCCGTCTTGTCGACGGACGCGGCCTTCCCAAGACCGACGACTGGGCGGCGGGCGAAGGCGGCCCGGTGCCCGTGATCGCGCTCGACGCCGAGCCGACGGCAACCGCCGGGATCGCAGCCATCCTCGCCAAGACGGAGGTCGGCGGCCCCCTCTCCGAAGAGGAAATCATCGCGCTGTTCAGGGCCGAGGGCCGCGACCTGGCGGCGATCGCACAGACCGCGGACAAGCTGCGGCGGCAGGTCAATGGCGACCGCGTCAGCTATGCCGTCAACCGCAACATCAACTACACCAATATATGTCTATACAAATGCGGCTTCTGTGCCTTTTCCAAGGGTTCGACCAGAGCCGAACGCGGCCCCGCCTATCGGCTCGACCTCGATGAGGTCGGCCGCCGCGCCGCAGAGGCGGCGGAGCGCGGCGCGACCGAGGTCTGCCTGCAGGGCGGCATCCATCCGAGCTTCGACGGCAATACCTATCTCGACATCGTCGCCGCCGTACGCGCCGCGGCCCCGTCGATACACATCCACGCCTTCTCCCCGCTCGAGGTCAGCCATGGCGCGCAGACGCTGGGGTTGCCGCTCGAGGATTATCTGGCGCGGCTGAAAGCCGCGGGCCTCTCGACCCTGCCCGGCACGGCCGCCGAGATCCTCGATCCCGAGGTGCGCGCGATCCTCTGCCCCGACAAACTGACCGCCGACGAATGGATCGAGGTCATGCGGACCGCCCACGGCGTCGGGCTGCGCAGTACCGCGACGATCATGTTCGGCCATGTCGACGGCTATGAGCACTGGGCCCGCCACCTGTTGCGGGTCCGCGCGCTACAGACCGAGACGGGCGGCTTCACAGAATTCGTGCCCCTGCCCTTCGTCCATATGGAGGCGCCGCTGTGGCGCAAGGGCAAGGCGCGCTCCGGTCCCAGCTATCGCGAGGCCGTGCTGATGCACGCGATCGCGCGGATCGTGCTGCACCCGGTCATCGCCAACATCCAGACGAGCTGGGTGAAGATGGGGCCTGACGGCGCGCGCGCCATCCTGAACGCCGGTGCCAACGACCTTGGCGGGGTGCTGATGGACGAATCGATCACCCGATCGGCGGGCGGACAGCATGGTCAGTGCTTCGATCGCGCACAGATGATCGAGCTTGCCGCCAGCGCAGGTCGCCCGGCCTATCAGCGCACCACGCTTTACCAGCCGGTCGACCCGCGACCGGCGCCCTTTCTGGAGCCTCTTGCATGACCATCACCCAGTCCATCGCCGTGATCGGCGGTACCGGCAAGCTCGGCGCGGCGCTCGCCCGCCGCCTGGCGCGCGCCGGGGCGACCGTCACGCTCGGCTCGCGCGATCCCGACCGCGCGCGCGCCGCTGCTGAGGAACTCGGCCATGGCATCGCTGCGGCAGGATATGCCGAGGCTGCGGCAGGCGCCGACCTGGTGATCGTCGCGGTCCCCTTCGCCGCACAGGAGGGCGCGCTGACCGAGATCGCGCCGCATGTGGCGGGCAAGATCGTGGTCGACACGACGGTGCCGCTCGTCCCGCCCAAGGTGATGCGCGTGTCGCTCCCCGTCGAGGGCAGCGCCGCCGTCCGTGCGGCGCAGTTGCTCGGTAAGGGCGTGACCGTCGTCTCAGCCTTCCACAATGTCGCCGCGCACAAGCTCGCGACCGACGAGGATGTGGGCTGCGACGTCCTGGTGTTCGGCGACGACAAGGCTGCGCGGGAGCAAGTGGTGACGCTGGCCGACGCCATCGGTCTGCGCGGCATCCACGGCGGCGCACTCGCCAATTCGGCGGCGGCCGAGGCGCTCACCTCGATCCTGATCTTCCTCAACAAGACCTACCAGGTCGACGGCGCCGGCATCCGCATCACCGGCACCCTGATCGATCCGGCGAGCGGGAAGGCGCTTGCCTGACACAGGAAAACCGTTCGTGTCGAGCGAAGTCGAGACACGTTGCGAGAGCCAACGTCCCTCGACGTCGCTCGGGACGAACGGAAGGTTACGTCAAGGAAGCGCTTCGCACCATTAATCGGCCGTCGCTCGCCCGGCTAACTGATAATGGCTGGGCGCGACGCCGGCGAGCCGCTTGAACATCGTCGTGAAGGCGGCGGGGCTTTCATAGCCGAGGTCGAGCGCGATCGTCGTCACCGCCTCCCCCGCCGCGAGGCGCGGTAGCGCTATCAACATGCAGGCCTGTTGCCGCCAGGCCCCGAAGCTGAGCCCGGTCTGCTGCCGAAAGATGCGGGTAAAGGCGCGCCGTCCCATGCCCAGGTCGGCGCTCCACATGTCGATCGTATCATGCGGGCTCGGTGCGTCGAGGAAGGCCTGGCACTTGCGCGCGATCTCAGCCTTCTTGGGAAAAGGCACCGCGAGCGATACGGCCGGGGCGCGGGCAAGTTCGGCGAGCAGCAGCGCCATTACCATTCCGTCGCGTCCGGCGACGTCATATTCCGGTTCGATCTCGCACGCGGCCGCCAGCAGGCTTCGCAGGAGCGGCGAAACCTGGATGACCTTATTGGCATCGCCCAGCGAACCAGGGACTCCGGGCTCGATCAACACGCCCCGCGTACTGACGGCGCCTATCATCCGTACCGAGTGGCTGACCCCGCCCGGGGTCCAAACCGCGCGCTCCGGCGGCGCCACCCAGACACCGTGCGCGGTGCTGACCACCACCACCCCGCGCGCCGCATAGATCAGCTGGCCGCGCCGGTGGCGATGCCAGTCCAGCTCGAACGCCGGCGGATATTCGTTGCCGACCGCGACGATAGGGCGATCGACATGCTCGACAAGGGATGGATCGGACCGCGGCACCGGATTGTCCCACTCGCGAAAGTAAAAGGCCCATACAGGAATGCGGGCCAGAACGGGAGGGCCTATGGCGACGAGGCCCCTTCGGCCGATGAGACAAGACCATGAACGCCACCAAAGCCGCCCCGCCCCGTGTCGAGACCGACGGCACCGTATTCGGCGTGATCGCCGCGATCAGCCTGTGCCATCTGCTCAACGACATGATGCAGTCGCTGCTGCCGTCGATCTATCCCAATCTGAAGGCGGAGCTCGGCCTGTCGTTCAGCCAGATCGGACTGGTCACGCTGGTCTATCAGATGACGGCATCGATCCTCCAGCCCCTGGTCGGGCTCTATGCCGACAAACGGCCGACGCCGCTGGCCCTGCCGGGCGGCACGCTGTTCTCATTGGCCGGGCTGATGATGCTGTCGGTCGCGCACAGCTATTGGCTGCTGCTGGTCGGCGCGGCGCTGCTCGGGATGGGGTCATCGGTGTTCCATCCGGAATCCTCGCGGGTGGCCCGGATGGCCGCAGGCCCGCGCCCCGGCCTGGCCCAGTCGATGTTCCAGGTCGGCGGCAATGCCGGATCGGCGCTCGGCCCGCTCGCTGCGGCGATCGTGGTGATGCGTTGGGGCCAGTCGAGCCTCGCCTTCTTCGCAATGCTGGCGCTGCTATCCTGCGCGATCCTGTGGAACGTCAGCCAATGGTATCGCCACCACGGCCTAGCCCGCCTCGCGCGCGGGCATAGAAGCCGGCGGGCGGCTGCTCCGTTGCCGCGCGGCAGGATATTGGCCGGCATCGCGATTCTGCTCGCGCTGATCTTCTCCAAATATTTCTACCTGGCGAGCATCACGAGCTACTTCACCTTCTACCTGATCCATCGTTTCGGTGTCAGCGTCGAGGTCGCGCAGTTGCACCTGTTCGTCTTTCTCGGTGCGGTGGCGGTGGGGACGATCGCGGGCGGCCCGCTCGGCGATCGTTTCGGACGCAAATATGTGATCTGGTTCTCGATCCTCGGGGCGCTGCCCTTCACCCTGCTGCTCCCCCACGCCAGCCTGTTCTGGACGGGGCCGCTCACGGTGATCATCGGGCTGATCCTCGCTTCGGCCTTCCCGGCGATAGTGGTATTCGCCCAGGAACTGGTGCCGGGAAAGCCGGGGATGATCTCCGGCCTGTTCTTCGGCTTCTCCTTCGGCATGGCCGGCCTCGGCGCGGCGATACTGGGCGAGGTGGCCGACCTGGCAGGGATCGAAATGGTCTACGCCATCTGCGCCTTCCTGCCGGCGATCGGGCTGCTCGCCGTCTTCCTGCCCGATCCCGAACGCGACCGGGGCTGAGCCCCGGCCGCCTGCCACTCTCACGGCATCCTGGGATCGGCCTTCAGGTCGTTGGCGCGCTTGATGACATAGGCGCGGATCGCCTCGACCTGGTCGGGATTCAAATCCTTCGAGAAGTTGGGCATGCCGAGCGGTTCGGCCGCTCCTTCGAGGACGAAGCCGCGGAAGGCGGCCGCGTCACCGATCACCATCGAACGGCGCAGGTCGGGAACGCCGCCATGGTTCACGACGGTATCGCCATGACACATCCAGCAGCTGACATGGTAGAGGACACGGCCCCGTTCGATCGTGGCGGCGGACGCCGTCGAGGGCGGCGGCGCAAGCGGCGCTTCGTCTTCCTTGGGCGGCAGCGGCAGCGGCGCCTTGCCGCCGATGCGGAAGGTGACGACGCGGTTCACCTTGGGCTTCACCGAAGCCTGGAGCGCCTCGCCCATGTTGAGCGGCAGGATGCCGCCCCAGCCGACCGCGACCGAGACATATTGGACGCCCGCGATCGAGTAGGTGATCGGCGGCGCGACGATTCCCGAACCCATAGGCATCGACCAGAGTTTCTTGCCGCTGATCGCGTCATAGGCGGCGAAGTCGCCGGTGCCGTTACCCTGGAAGACAAGGCCCGACGAGGTCGACAGAACGCCGCCGTTCCAGGGCATGGGCATCGGCACCGACCAGACCCGCTTACGCGCCTTCGGATCCCAGGCGACGAGCGCGCCGCCCATCATTCCCCGGATCTGCTGCCGGATCGCCGGGTCTTCGGGCATGGCCGTCTTGCCCGGATCCTGCCCGGTGTTCCACCCGCGCGGCTCGAAACGGAAATCCTCGGTCTTGCCGGCGACATAGCCGTAGGGAATCTCGGCGACGGGCAGATAGACGAGGCCGGTCTTGGGATTGAAGCTCATCGGCTGCCAACCGTGCCCGCCCGCCGGCGACGGCATGCCGAGGAACGGCTTGCCGGTGCTGCTGTAGCGCGCCTCGGGCACGATGTTGGGGCGGCCGGTCTTGGGATCCAGGCCCTTCGCCCAGGTCACTGGGACATAGGGCGTGCCGGAGATGAAGGCGCCGTTGGTCCGGTCGAGGACGTAGAAGAAGCCGTTCTTGGGCGCCTGCATCAGCACCTTGCGGGGCTTTCCCTCGATCTCGAGGTCCGCGAGGATCATGTGCTGAGTAGCGGTATAGTCCCATTCGTCGCCGGGTACCTGCTGGAAATGCCAGACATATTCGCCGGTCGAGGGGCGCACCGCGACGATCGACGACAGGAACAGGTTATCGCCCTTCCCGGCGCTCCGCACGGCACGATCCCAAGGGCCGCCATTGCCGACGCCGATGTAGAGCAGGTCGAGCTCGGCATCATAGGCCATGGAGTCCCAGGCCGTGCCGCCGCCGCCATATTTCCACCACTCGCCGTTCCAGCTCTTGGCGGCCATCGCCATCGCCTCGTTCTCGAAGCCCTTCTTCGGATCGCCAGGGATGGTGTAGAAGCGCCACGCCTGCTTGCCGGTCGCGACATCATAGGCGGTGACGTAGCCGCGCACGCCATATTCGGCGCCGCCATTGCCGATCACCACCTTGTCCTTGACGATGCGTGGAGCGCCGGTGATCGTATAGGACTTGGTCGTGTCGGTCGTCTGCACGGTCCAGACCGGCTTGCCGGTCTTCGCGTCGAGCGCGACCAGCCGGCCGTCGAGGACCCCGACGAACACCTTGCCGTCGGCGTAGGCGACTCCGCGATTGACCACGTCACAACAGGCGCGCCGTGCGATCGCACCGTCGAACTGCGGGTCATATTCCCACAGCTTCCGGCCGGTCTGCGCGTCGAGTGCCAGCACCTTGCTCCAGGGGCCGGAAGCGTACATCACGCCATCGACGACCAGCGGCGTCCCCTCGACCCCGCGCAGCGAGCGCGCATCAAAATCCGCATACCAGGCCACACCTAGCTGACCGACATTGGCGGGGGTTATCTCGCCAAGCTCGCTGAACCGCTTCTCCCCCGCGTCATGTCCGTGGAGCGCCCAATCGACATTGGCCGCCTTCCGCGGAGCGCACGCCGCCAGTGCGACCACCAGCATGGCCGCTGAAACCGCTTTCAATTTCACGCTTCTCGCTCCTGATAGCCTGGATCGGAAAGGGACATCCGTCCTTTATCGATCACCAGGCGGATACCGACTAGGCCATGGGCGCCGTCATTGTACGCGTTGCGAACCCTTGGGGCCGGCCATCGCGCGCAATGCCGCCGCCCGCGCACGACCAAGCGTCACCGAGGGAGGCTCGCCATAGATTTCGCGGTACATGTTGGCGAAGCGACCGCCATGGCCGATCCAATATTGGTTGGCGAGCGCGGTCACCGAAATATCGCCGTCGCTGGCAATGATGTCGGCGCGGGCGCTTTCCAGCCGACGCAACCGCAGCCAGCGCATCGGGCTGTGCCCCATGAACCGTTCAAAGCCGTGATAGAGCGTCCGCGCCGGCACGCCCGCCGCTTCGACGATATCGTCGAGCCGTATGTCGTCCTTGAGATGCTGGGCGATGAACTGCTCGGCGCGGCGGACGAAGACCGGCAGCACCGCCGCCTGCCGCACCGGCGCCTCGCGATCGAACAGGGTCGCGCGCATCATCGCGAGAAAGCTGTTCTCATTCGCGGCGACAACCTCCTGCAATCCGAAGATCGGCGATCCGCGATGCAGTTCGGTGCAGAGATATTCGATGAAGCCGAGCAGGCTCGCGGCCCCACCGTTGGGCGCATCCGCCGCACGCTCGACGACGTTATGGACCGCCTCATAAGGGCGCCCGCTGCCGATCAGGCGGCTGCACGGGATGCCGATCGCAAGATGGGTGTGATCCTGCCCCATCTGGAAATTGTATCGGACGTTGGGCGACAGGAGCACGCAGTCACCGCTCCGGAACGACCAGCTCTGCTGGTTGAACTCCACCACGGCCTCGCCGCTCAACGCCACGACAAAGACGAAATGGGTTCGCTGCAACTCGGTGATCAGCACGTCGACATCGGCGCCATAGGCGATCTGGTTCAGGCTGATGTCACCGATCGAGGCCGAGCAATGGTTGAAGTCCAGATGCTTGTCGTTGCTGCGGACGACGACTTCATGAGGGAAGAAGACCCGGGTGACACTGTCGAGCGCATCGTCCGGGCGCGGGCTGGCGAAGCTGTGCCGGTGGACGCTCTCGAAGGCAGCCGCAGCGCCATTCGCAAGGAAACGCTGGTCGACCGCCATTTCCTGCAACACAGGTCCAAATCCAGACATGGCGTACTCCCATCGCGCCGGACGCGCCCATTGGGGCCCGCCAGGCGCATTTCGCGTCCTCCGTCCTTCGAAGATCATCCCAATCGTCATGCGTGTCTAGCCGAAACGCGCACGACTTTATGCCGCGGACGCAGCTGTCGGCAGTGCGGCGAGCCCGAGCGGCAGCACGCCGAACGCCTTGATCATCGCCACATAGTCCCAGCAGTCGATGTTATGGGCGATGCGGCCGTCGCGGAAAACATAGGAGGACAGGCCATGGAACTCGATCGGATGGCCGGTCCGATCGACGCCTTCGAACGGACCGTTCCAGTGCGCGGTTATCGTCCAATGGCTCGACCCGCGCTCCGGCGTCACGAGCCGCACCGGAAAGCGCAGGGTAAAATCGGGCATCGTCGTGAACACACCCTCGGCGAACTCGCGCACGCCGGCATGGCCCTCGTGGCGGGCGCCCAGCGCAAGATCCTCATAGAGGCAATCGGGCGTGAACAACGAGACCAGCCGGTCGATATCCTTGTCGCTCCAGGCCTGTTCCAGATCGTCGAAAATCGCTTCGGTCAACATGGTCCTACTCCCGATGGCGCATCAGCGGTCCTGCCGCTTGCGGAAATGCGGCAATATCTTCTCTCCGATCAGACGCAGCGATGCGGCCGGATCGGGGCCCAGCGGCGGCCCGAACGCGATATGGTCGGCTCCGCCGGCGATCATCGCTTCGATCTGGCCGATGACATCGGCCGGCGTACCCGTCAGGCTGAAGGCCTTGACGGCCTTGTCGGTGACGAGCGCCTTTGCCTTCTCGACCTCGCCCGCGGTGAAGGCATTGTAGGAGGCATCGACCTCCTCCTGCGTGATCCCGGCCGCGAAGGTCATCGGCGCGAGGAAGGGCTGGAGCAGCGCGAGCATGCCGCGGATATTGTCCTCGGCCGCAGCGCGATCCTCATCGATCGAGGCAAGCGGCCCGGCAATGATCTCGATATTGCCCGTGTCACGCCCGGCCGCTTCGGCCCCTGCGATGAACTGGCGCCGCAGTTCCGCGATATGGTCGGGGCTTGCCGTACAGTCGATCTTGATACCCGGTGCGATCGAGCCCGCCATCTTCGCCATCTGCGGGCCCCAGGTGCCGATGAAGAGCGGGATCGACCGGGCGACATCGAACTGGAAATAGAGATCGGCGGTGGCCTTGAAGAACTCGCCATCGAACGGCTCCCGGTCGCCCTGGAGCATCCGAGTCATCAGCTGCCAGGCCTCCTTGAGCATCTTGACCGGCTTGACCGGGTTGGTGATGCCGAGAAGCGGGTTGAAGCCCCCCCGCCCCACGCCGCACACCATCCGCCCGCCGCTCAACTCGTCGAGCGCGGCGAGGTTGGCGGCGTGGTAGACCGGATTGGCGACCTGCGGCGTCACGATGAACGGGCCGAGCTGGAGCCGGCTGGTGTTCATCGCGATCATTGTCAGGATCGGCCATGCCGGACGGAAGACGAGATCGTCGGCGATGTGCATCTGGTCGAAGCCATAGGCCTCCACCTGCTGCGCGAGCGGGACATAGTCCTTCATCGGCAGCGCACCGGTGACCATGATGCTGAAACGTGTCGACATGACCATCCTGTGTCTACTGTTGGTGAAGCTGCGGACCGTGGCCGTCAGAGCCGGTAACGGGCCCGGACGAACCACTCGCGCGGCCGCGACACGGTCGCCTGGGTATAGCCGATGCCAGTGTTGGACACACCGCTGACGATATAGGTCTTGTCGGTGATGTTCGTGGCGCCGGCCGAGAGCTCGATATGGTCGCCAGGCAGCTTGTAGGTCAGGCTGGCGTTGAGCAGGCCGAAACCCTTCTGGAACAGCGTCGGATCGTTGCTGAACTCCTTGAACTGGCTGCTGCGGTACGCATAGTCGACGCGGATCAGCGCGCTGCCCTTGTCATCGCTGTCGAACAGCGTCGCGGTGCCGCCGATGTTCGCCGTCCACTTCGGCGTGTTGGGCACCCGGAAGCTGCCTGCCGTCGGATAGTTGGCCAGCGCCTGGGGCGAGAAGCCCTTATAATCGGCATCGGTATAGCCCAGGCTGCCATCGAGGCGCAGCCAGTCCGCAAGCCGCGCCGACGCCTCGACCTCGACGCCCTTGATCTTCGCCGAAGCGGCGTTCGCGAGCACCGGCACGAAGTTGCCGATCGGACCGGGACCATCGGGGTCGATGTTGTAGGTGACCTGGATGTCCTTGTAGTCGGTGTAGAAGGCCGCGACGTTGAAGCGCAGGCGGCGATCGAACAGCTCGGTCTTGAGGCCAAGTTCGTAGGAGGTGGCCTTCTCCGGACCGGCATAGGAGACGATGTCGTTCGGGTCGGTGCCCGGCGCGGGAATGACCGGCGGGAAGTAGCGCATCGTGAAACCGCCGCCCTTGAAGCCCTTCGAGAAGCTCGCATAGGCCATGACGTCGCGGTTGAACTTGTAGTTGGCGGAGATCATCGGCGTCGTCGACTTCGATCCGCGCGAATACCAGCCAGCCGGGAACAGCGGCGTACCGGCCGGGCCGACCGCGCCGTCGAACAGGTTGACGAAGCCCGGCACGTCGGTCTGCGCCACATAGCCCTGGAGCACCTGCACGCCCGGGTTGAAGCGCCGCGTCTCGTCCGAATAGCGCAGGCCGCCGGTGATCGAGAACTGGTCGGTCAGGTCGTAGGTGACCTGACCGAAGCCGGCATAGCTGTCGTTCCTGATCTTGCCACCCGACAGGAACTGGACGAGCGTGAGCTGCACCGGGAAGAGCTGCGTGCCGCTCTCGTGCAGGTAATAGAGACCGAGGACATAGTGCAGCTTGTCGTCGGCGAGATCGCCGAGGAGCTGGAACTCCTGGCTGAACTGCTCGGTCTTGATGTGCTGCTCGATAAAGTTGAGATAGTGCGGCGAGGCGGTGATGTCCTGCGCGATGTCGACCTTCACCTTGCGCCAGGCCGTGATCGACTTGAGCGTCGCACCGCCGACCTTCCATTCGAGGTTAAGCCCCGCACCATAGACGTCCGTGTTGGCATAGTTGGGGCCGCTGTTCGTCGTTTCCAGCGACTTGATCGGGCGGACCCACTGGCTGTTGTAGCAATAGGGATTGGCGAAGCGCCCCGCTCCCGCTCCCGGCAGACAGACGCCACCCGGCACGCCGGCATTATAGGCGCCGGAGAAAGCGGCACCTTCGTCGGCCTTGACCAGGATCTGGCCGGGCGACTGTTCGCGGATGCGGGTACCGTCGAAGGTCAGCGTCGCGGTGAAGTTGGAGGTCAGGTCGGCCTCGATCGCAAGCCGGCCGCTCAGCCTGTCGACGTTGCCCTGACGGTCGCCGGTGTCCTGGCCGGTCTCGGTGACACGCTTCACGAAGCCGTGGCGGCTCTGATAGGCGCCCGACAGGCGTGCGCGGACGGTGTCGCTGAGCGGACCGGAGATCGCACCCTTGGCGTCGAAGCGGCTGTAGCTGCCGCTGGTCAGCTCACCATAGGCCTCCAGCGTGTCGGTCGGCCGCTTCGAGATGAGCTGGATCGCGCCGCCGATCGTGTTCTTGCCGAACAACGTCCCCTGCGGGCCACGCAGCACCTCGAGCCGGTCGATGTCGACCGCATCAAGCAGCGAGCCCATCGATTTGCCGATATAGACACCGTCCAGATAGACGCCGACCGCCGGCTCGACGGTCAGCACATAGTCGGTCTGGCCGATGCCACGGATCGAGATCTGGCTCGACGCGCCGCCGCCGGCCTCGCTCGCCGCACTGTCGAACTGCACGTTCGGCACGAAGCTGGTGATGTCGGACGAGCTCTGGACGTTGCGCTCCTCGAGCGCGGCACTGCTGAAGGCAGAGACCGAGAGCGGCGTCGACTGCATGCTTTCCGCACGGCGGCGGGCGGTGACGGTAATCTCCTCGAGGCCGCTGGCGACAACCGGGCCCTCCGCGTCCTGCGCATGGCCGACGCTCGGCACGCAAACGGCCATGGTGGCGGCCGAAGCCATCAGAAACGCAATTTCCCTTCTCATCGTCATACCCCTGACATCTGGATTTCTTATGGGGCCGATGGTGCCGGGGTCTTGTCGATGTACCAAGACGCCCCTTGCAAGGCAGAGCCGCTTTTTGCCACCGAATGCTTGGAGCAACCCGCCGGGCCAGCGACCACCGCCGCATCTGGCTTGACCCGCGCCGCGCGAGCGCCGCTCAGGGGCAAGCCGATCGGGTGGCCGGCAACAGAAGGATCAGAGTCGACCGGCCCGAATCTCCGCGTCGATATGCTCGGCCTGGCGCAGCGCGAGAGCGACGATGGTCAGGGTCGGGTTGCAACCCGCCGCGGTCGGGAACAGGCTGCCGTCGGAGACGAACAGGTTCGCAACATCATGGGTGCGGCCAAAGGGAGTGCAGACACTTGCCCTGGGGTCGGTGCCCATGCGTGCGGTCCCCATATTATGGGTGGCCGGTATGAAGTCGCCCATCTCGATCACCTTTTCGGCGCCCAGCGCCTCATAGATCTTGCGGCCGACCTTCCACGCATAGGTCTTCATCGCGACGGTGTTGGGGTGGTCCTCATAGTGGATCACGGGCACCGGCAATCCGTAACCGTCGCGCTCTGTGGGATGAAGGGTGATCCGGTTCGATAGCTGCGGCGGGTCCTCCCCGGTCAGCAGCATGCCTGCCAGATGATCATATTTGTCGAGCACCGAGGTCAGGTCCTCGCCCCATCCCCCGATCATCATGTTCTTGGCCAGGATTTCCGGCGTGAACGGGACGGTGCTGATCAGGAAGCCGCCGACAAAGCCGCGCTCGGGCTTGTGGACCCGTTCGTCGCGGACGACGCCGGCCAGGTGGGTCTGGCGGTGGAAGTTCACCTTGCCCGGCATCACGCCCATCACTTGGATGGTGAAGTGGCGCATATAGTTGCGACCTACAAGGCCGCTGCTGTTGGCGAGGCCATCGGGGAAACGCTCACTGCGGTTGTTGAGCAGCAGGCGGGTCGTCTCGACGACATTGCCGGCGACCGAGACGGCGCGGCACTTCTGTGTGATCGTCCGGCCCTTGTTCAGATAGGTCACGCTCTCGACCCGGCCGTCGGCGCCGAGGTTGACCTTGGTGACCATCGATTCCGGGCGCAGTTCGAACCGGCCGGTCTCCTCGGCCTTCGGAATCTCGGTGTAGAGGGTCGACCATTTGGCGCCGACCGCGCAGCCCGAGGTGCAGAATCCGAGCTGCTGGCACGGCGGCCGATCGTCGCGCGGGACGGAGTTGATCGCCATATTGTGCGTGTCGATGTCGGTATAGCCGCACATCCGCGCACCCGCCTCGAGCACCTTGGTGTTGTTGCCCGCCGGCAGGAAGGGCAGCCCGTGCTTGCCGGTCACGCCCATGCGGATTTCGGCCTTGTCGTACCAGGGCGCGATCTCCTCGGGCGCCACTGGCCAGTCGACCAGCGTCGTGTCGGGAAGCGGTCCATAGGTCGACAGCGCCCGCATCTCATATGGCTCGATGCGGGGGCAGGCGCCGGTCCAATGCATGGTGGTGCCACCCACCGTCTTGCAATTCCAGACCGGGAAATTGGGATCGGGCTTGCCGGTCGCCATGCGGCGGTCGAGCCAGGTGAGCTTCTCGAACATCACCGCTTCGTCGTTGACCACGTCGGTCAGCGACAGGCGCGGGCCCGCCTCCAGGCAGACGACCTTGTGGCCCTTCTGCGCCAGTTCGTTCGACAGCGTGCCGCCGCCCGCGCCCGACCCGATGACCACGAATACCGAGGAGTCGCTGAGGTTGAAGCGCACGCTCATGCCTGTGCCCCCGTTCCCGCGCCCGCCCTGGGCAGCCAGTCGATGTCGTCGAATCCGCGATCGTGATAGCCGCCATATTCCAGCGACGAACTCTCATAGCCGACCATCTTCCAGACCGAACGGTCGCGGTAGATGAGTTCCGCGCCGCGCCAGAGGATCGCCTTGAAGAAAGGTTCCTGGTCGATCCTCTCGACCAGGCCCTTCTGGATCACCGCCGGCAGGTTGGCAAAGGGAGCGATGTGGTTGCCGTCGAGCAGCGCCAGGCCTCGGTCATGCTCGGCGGTCGCGGCGGGCTTCGCCGCGATCTCCCTGAGATAGGTTTCCGCGACGCCGCGGTAGAAGTCCGGCGCCAGCCGGCCATGCGGGAAGGCGACCCGCAACAGCGCGGCGGTGGCCGCGGTGCGCCGGTCGACCACCGCGGCGGTGGCCCCGATCGCCCTGCCGCAGGCGAACGGGATGGTGGCCGCAAGGGCGATGCTGCGCACCGCCCCCCGCCGCGTCACGAAAACGCTGGTCATCGTCAGCTCCCGATCGTTCAGAGGGAGAAACCGGCCTTCACATAATATTGCCGGCCACGGTCATAAGCCTGCATGAAGAACCCGAAGGACGGCTGGTAATCGCCGAATGTCCGGAACTTCTTGTCAGCGATATTGTCGACCCCGAAGGTCAGCGAGAAGGTCTTGCTGTCGCTCTGCCAGCGGACATTGCCGTTGAAGACGCTGTACCCCGGCTGGTAGAGTTCGGGATTGTTGATGCCGTTGGCGTTGGTGAAGAAACCCGACCGGTACGACCAGTCGACATGCGGGGTGAGCGAGCCCTTGTCGCCCAGCCCGATCTCCTTCTCACCCGATGCGCTGACCGTCCATTTCGAGACGTAGACGAACTTGGAGTCGAGGGTCAGCCCCTGGACGCCGGCGTCGAGCTGCTTGAACTTGGCATCGGTCAGGCCCACCGCCGCGTTCAGACGCCAGCCGTCGCCGGGCGCGAAGTTGGTCTCCAGCTCGAAGCCCTGGATACGGGCCTTGCCGGCGTTGGTGATGAACGGCCCGACACGGGTCGCATCCGCCACCAGCAGCTGCATGTCCTTGTAATCGGTGTAGAAGGCGGCGCCGTTCAGGCGAAGGCGGTTGTCCAGCGCCATCAACTTGAAGCCGGCTTCGTAGGAATCGACCGTCTCGGGCTTGAAGCTCGGCAGGCTGGGCTCCGGCGGGAAGATGCGCTGGGTATAGCCGCCGCTCTTGAAGCCCTGCGAATAGGTCGCGTAGAGCATGAAGTCCCGGCTCGCCTGGTAGGACAGGTTGACCATCGGCGTCCATTTGTTGACGTCGGCCTTGACCGTCTGGAAAGGCACGATCCGCGTTCCCGGCGGGATCACGAGGAACGGCGCCAGGGTCGACTTCACGAACTGGTCCGGCAGATAGTCCTTGCGATCCTGCGTGTAGCGAAGGCCACCGGTCAGGGTCAGCTTGTCGGTGAGCTTATAGCCGAGCTGCGCGAAAGCCGCCCAGTTCTTATAGTCGTAATAGCCGCCCGACTCCGCCGACACCACGAGGAAGTCGATCGAATTGAGGTCCCTGCCCTTCTCCTTGAAGAAATAGAGGCCGGTAACCCAGTTGAGCCGCTCGTCGAACGCCTTGCCCGTGAACTGGAATTCCTGGCTGAACTGCTTCTGCGTGAAATCGTCATAGACGTGGTTGATCGGCAGGTTGGATCCGTCGCGGTCCTGTGCGAAGGTGCCGTTGATGCGGCGGATCGCGGTGATCGACTTGATCTGCATCTCGTCGGTCAGGTCGTAGGACGCGGTGAGCGAGGCCGACCACAGCTCGAGGTCCGAGAAGGTCCGCCCCGTCGAATAATTGCTGTCCTTGGAATAGAGGCGCTGGTTGTAGCATTGCGTGTTACCAACCGCCGCCGGAGCCAGACAGTCGGCCGGATTGCCGAAGCCGCTCGCGATGAAGTTCTGCAGCGTCACGAAACTGCCGGTCGCGGTCGGATCGATGCCCGAGATGGTGACCGGGGCGCCGTTGCTCTTGTCTCGGGTATAGTCGCCGGCGATCGTCGCCTCGAACCGGCTGTCGACCGGCGCGATGCGCAGCGCGCCGCGGATCATCTTGGTGTCCTGATTGCCGAGCTTCTTGCCGAGCCCCGGCGCCTTCACATAACCGTCCTGCGAGAAGAGGCCGCCGCTGACCTTTGCATAGATGCCCTCGGCGATCGGGCCGCTGACCATGCCGCGGACGTTGATCCGGTCGTCGATGCCATATTTGATGTCGGCCTTCAGCTTGAACTCGTCGCTTGGCTGGACCGTCGTCAGGTTGATCGCGCCGCCGATCGTGTTGCGGCCGAACAGGGTGCCCTGGGGACCGCGCAGAACCTCCACCGAGTTGACGTCGATCAGGTCGAACACGCCGCCGGCGGTGCGGCCGAGATAGACGCCATCGATATAGATGCCGACGCCCGGCTCGACGGTCGGGGCGAAGTCGTTCTGGCCGATGCCGCGGATATAGACGGCCGCGTTCGACGCGATGCCGCTGTTCGACGGGATGTTGGCGAAGGTCAGGTTCGGGGTGAAATCCTGGATGCGATTGACCTGGGTGATGCCCTGCGCCTCGAGCCGGTCGCCCGAGAAGGCGGTGATCGAGATCGGCGTGCTCTGGAGGTTCTCAGTCTGGCGGCGGGCGGTGACGGTGATCACCTCCAGCTCATTCTCGCCTTCCGTCGACGCGCTCTGCGCGAGCGCCTCCTGGCTGACCCCGCACAATGCGGCGGCGATCATCGCCGACGACAAAAGACGGCGCTTGGTCCAACCTGTAGAAATCATGACATTCCCCTTTCGCAATTATCTGGTCCTGCGAACTCGTGCCGGTCTGCGCCGCGCTACGATGGGGAAAGTCTCAATTCGGCCGGTCGCCGGCTATCCAGTATCCGCAGCCGATATGCGCCATTGGTACGAAAGGTTGGCGAGAAATGGATGAACGGTGGGTGTGACATTTCCGCCGATGACAGTTTCTTCCGACGTCATGCCGGCGGAGGCCGGCATCTCGGGCGTCTCCTGCCTCGACCTGATCTCCCTGTCTCCTGAGATCCCGGCCTCCGCCGGGATGACCTGTCTTGGAGACGGGAATCAGCCCGCCAGGACCGATCGGGCGAAGCTGAGCAGCGCGCTGTCGGCGTGGCGTGCGCCGGTCAGCATCATGCCGATCGGCATCCCCTGCCCGTCCGTCCCCGCGGGCAGGCTGATCGATGGAAGGCCTGCCATGCTGTCGGCCCGGGTGAAGCGCGTGATCGTCGGGAAGGCCGGCACCGATCGGCCGTTGAGCGTCAGCTCTGGCCCGGCGTCGATCGCCGGCGCGACCAGCGGCGCGGTCGGCAAAAGGATATGGTCGACGCCACCCGCGAAGATCGCGGCATAGGCGGCACGCAGCGCCGGCCAGTCGTGGCCGATCGCCCGCGCATAATGCGCATCGGTGACGGTCGTGCCGTCCGACGCGAGTCCGAGCAGATGCGCGACGTCGGGACTGGCCACCGCCGCGACCAGCTTCTCGAAAGTGAGACCCACGAGATCAGGTGCCGTCGCCCGCAGCGTCTCATGCGTCTGATAGAGCGCGATCGGGAAGCCGCACGCTTCATCGAGCGCGTTCACCTGCGCGAGATCGACGGTGACGACGTGATGTCCAGCCGCCTCGATCCGCGCGATCGTCCGGCGATAGGCTTCGGCGACGGCAGGCTCCAGGTCGCCCAGATCGGTATCGGCCGCGATGCCGATGGTGCGCGTACCGGCCACCTTGTCGGCAGGAAGCTCGCCTGAGAGGATAGCATCGGCCCATAATATCCAGCGCATCTCGCGCGCCATCAGGCCGATCGTGTCGCGGCTCGGCGACAGGCCGATCAGCCCGTCGGAGGGGTAGCGACCCATCGATGGACGGAAACCGATCACGCCGCAGAAACTCGCGGGAATCCGGGCCGATCCGCCCGTATCGGTGACCAGCGAGACATCGCCGAGGCCGACGGCCAGCGCCGCCGCCGACCCTCCACTCGATCCCCCCGCCGCACGGGCGCTATCGTGCGGGTTGGCGATCGCGCCGGTCCAGCCATTGGCACCGGTGACGCCGAAGGCCAGCTCGTGGAGCGTCGTCTTGATCGGCAGGACCGCGCGCTTTTCGCGCAGCATCCGCACGGCGGTCGCGTCGCGATCCGCGCGGACCTCGGCGAAACCCGGCGAGCCGGCCGTCCATTGCAAGCCGGCGACGGCGATATTGTCCTTCACGAGCACGAGGGGCGCGCTCCCGTCCGGAAGCGCGCCCCAGGCAGCGACGGCGTCGCGGTCGACCGCAGCGACGGCATTGAGCGCCGCCGCCCGGTCGATCAGACGTTCGAGTGTCGCTTGGTCGATGATGTCCCTTACCCCAATGCGATGGTGACCGACTTGCTCTCGGTGTAGAGGTCGCGCGCGACGTGGCCAAGCTCGCGGCCATAGCCCGACATCTTGTAGCCACCGAACGGCACAGCCGGATCGAGCAGGTTGTGGCAGTTCACCCACACGGTCCCCGCCTTGAGCTTGCGGACCATCCGGTTGGCGAGCGCGAGATTGTTGGTCCAGACGCTGGCGCCGAGGCCGTAGCTGCTGTCATTCGCCATCGCCGTCGCGGTCTCCAGGTCGTCGAATGGCGTGGCGGCGAGCACCGGACCGAATATCTCCTCGCGGTAGATCGTCATGTCGGGACGAACGTCGGCGAACACAGCCGGACGGAAGAAGAAGCCCGCCCCATCGACCGCCTTGCCACCCGCGATGAGGCGACCACCCTGCTCCTGACCGATGTCGAGGAAGCCTTGTACCCGCTCACGCTGCTTGGCCGAAACCAGCGGCCCCATCTGCGACGAGGGATCGAAGCCCGAGCCCAGCGTGAAGCTTTCGGCGACCTGGGCAAGACCCTCCATCACCGCGTCGTAGATCGGACGCTCGACGAACAGGCGCGAGCCGGCCGTGCAGACCTGGCCATGGTTGAAGAACACGGCCTGCGCGGCGCCCTGCACGGCCATGGCTATGTCGGCGTCCTTCAGGATAACCACCGGGGACTTGCCACCCAGCTCCAGCGAGATACGCTTCATCGAGTCCGCGGCGCGGCGCTGGATGATCTGGCCGACCTCGGTTGATCCGGTGAAGGCGATCTTGTCGACGTCGGGATGGTCGACCAGCGCGGCGCCGGGCTCGGCATCGCCGGTGACGATGTTGACGACGCCGTCGGGGAAGCCCGCCTCGCAGATCAGCTGGCCGAGGCGCAGCGCGGTGAGCGGCGTGTCTTCAGCCGGTTTCAACACGACGGTGCAGCCCGCAGCGATCGCCGGGGCAATCTTCCATATCGCCATCACCAGCGGGAAGTTCCACGGGATGATCTGCCCGACCACCCCGACCGGCTCACGCAGCGTCTGCGACGTGAACTGCATATCGGGGATATAAGCAAAGGAGGGGTTGATCGTGGTGCCCTCGATCTTGGTCGCCCAGCCGGCCATGTAGCGCAACGAGTCAATGGCGATGTTGAGATCGCCATGGCGCGCCATCATCAGCAGCTTGCCGTTGTCGATCGTCTCCAGCTCGGCAAACTCGTCGGCATGCTGCTCCAGCAGGTCGGCCAGCTTGAGCAACAGCCGCTCGCGCTGGACGGGCCGAAACGCCGACCAGCTACCCTCGAAGGCGCGGCGCGCGGCCTTTACGGCGCGGTCGACATCGCCGGCAGTCCCGGCCGCTATGGTGGTGACGGGGAGGCCGGTCGCCGGATCGGTGACGGTGATCGTGCGGCCCGACTCGGACCCGACCCACTGGCCGTCGATCAGCATCTGTCCCGGCGCCGAAACGAAGGCGCGAGCCCCTGCCCCGAGCTTGCCCTTCTGGTCGATGACGTCCGACATTTCCACTCCTCAAGCCTTGCGAAAAGATACCGCAGCTAAACGCCGGGTCCCGCGGGTCGCTATACGCAATGCGAAGCGGCCATCCGCAACTGGCATCCTAACCTGCCGGCGCCGGAAGGGCCACTTGACATTTCAACTAATTTGGATTGTCCTTCCCATGCCGGCAGGTCTAGCGTCAGCACCGGCCTGAGCCGGCCACTGCCTGTACGGCGGAGGAGGTGCGATATGCTGACCCTGGCACGAAACGACCCTCGCACGGCGACGCGTGATTTCCACTCGAGCGATCCTGGCGAGATCGTCGACTATGTCGGCAGGACGCTGGCCCCGCACCGGATGGACATGGGCGATCCGTCGCGCATGTCGGCCAGGCTGAGCTGCATCGGCGTCGCTCCGACCCAGATCGTCGACATCCAGTACGGCACCGACGTCTGGATCGATCCTGGTGAACTGGACTCGCATTTCCTGGTCCACGCGTCGATCGAGGGAACCAGCGAAGTCTGGGCCGGCAGCTCGGAAGGCTCGATCCGTCCCGACAACCTCCACATCAGTTCGCCCGGAGCGCCGATCCGCATCCACATGACGCCGGCTTGCCGCCACCTGACGGTGCGGATCGCCTTGTCGGCATTCGAGGAATATCTGACCCGGGTCATGAACATCCCGGCGAACCGGCCACTGGTCTTCTATCCGGGCCGTGAGTGCGGGCGCGAGTTACCAGTCGTCTGGCGCAACCTGCTCAACCACTTGATCGACCAGACCACGCACGGTCCGATGCTGATGTCGAACAACCGCACGCAGCGCCAATATTCGATGCTGATGATCGAGCTTCTGCTGAGCAATTACTGCAACAGCTATTCCGATCAGATCGCGCTCTACGGCAACGACATCTCGCCCTGGCACGTCCGCCGCGCCCGGGATATCATCCATGCCTCGTTCGACGACAGCATTTCGGTCACCGATCTCGCCAGTCAGGTCGGGGTGAGCGTCCGCAGCCTGCAAAACGGGTTCCGCCAATTCCTCGGGCTGACGCCGGTCGAATATGTCCGGCGGCACCGGCTGGAGAAGCTCCATAGCGCGCTGATGGACGCTAGCCCCGAGGCGAGCGTTACCGAGCTGATGCTCGAATGCGGTATCGTCAATTTCGGCCGCTACGCGCAATATTACCGGCAGCAATATGGCTGCCGCCCGTCGGAGACGCTGCGCAGCAGAAGGCCATGCTGACCTCCTGAAATCCTCCCAATGCTGCGCATGGTGAAGGGCTTGGCGCGCAGCGTCAGCTTCGCTGTCGCACCCCTGCCGCCTATGGCGGCCCCCCTCCCCATCTGCGACGGGGAGGATTTGGAGGTTAGAATATCCGCCCCCGGTTCAATATCCCCTTCGGGTCGAGCGCCGACCGGATCGTCCGCATCATGGCGATCTCCGCGACGCTGCGGCTGTGGCCCAGCCAGGCGCGCTTGAGCATGCCTATCCCGTGTTCCGCCGAGACGGATCCGCCCGCCGCGCGCACCGCGCCATAGACGATCGCCTCGGCCAATGGGCGCTGTGCCTCCTCCGCGAGTTCGAGCGCGAGATGAAGGTTGCCGTCGGCGATATGGCCGAAGCAGATCGGTCGGCTTCCCGGTACCTCGCGAGCCAGACGCGCGCGGAGGTCGCTGACGAGGCCACCGATCGCGCCGATCGGCGCGCTGACGTCGAACGGCTCGACGATCGCCATGGCCCCAACCAGTTCGCCGACCGCGTCGCGGAAGCGCCAGAAGCGCTGGTGATCGCGCTCCGACCGGGCGATCAGCGCGTCCCGTACGGTCCCGTCGGCGAAACTCTCCTCCAGTGCCGCCGCCAGCTTCTCGTCGGCACCGCTCTCGGTCTCGACAAGGACCACCAGTTCGTGCGCCGCGTCGAACGGATAGCCCTGCCCGCTCGCCACGCAGGCTGCGCCGAAGAAGTCGCTCCACATCAGCTCATAAGCCGAGATCTGCCCCGGCATCGCCCTTTCGAGCCGCGCCAGCAGCCGCACCGCCGCCTCATAATCCCCGACGGCACATAGCGCGGTCTGTCGCCCGATCGGCGGCGGGCGCAGCCGCAGCACCGCGCGAGTGACGACACCCAGCGTTCCTTCCGACCCGATGAAAACCTGCTTCAGGTCGTAGCCGGTGTTGTTCTTCAACATCGCTCCGAGCGACGATATGATCGTGCCGTCTGCGAGCACCGCCTCCAGCCCCAGTACCTGGTCCAGCATCATGCCGTAGCGCAACACCTGGGTTCCGCCGGCATTGGTGGCGATCATTCCCCCGATCGTGCAGCTGCCGCGAGCGCCGATGTCGACCGCCAGCCTCCAGCCGGCCTCGGCCGCCGCCGCTTGCGCGACCTCCAGCACGCAACCCGCGCCGACCGTCATCAACCCGGCGTCGGTGTCGATCGCCTCGATCGCAGCCATGCGTTCGAGCGACAGGATCAGTTCGCCGTCGCGCGGCAGGCCGCCGCGCGTCATCCCGGTGCGGCCCCCCTGGACGACGATCGGCAGGCCGGCGGCGTGGCAATGCCGCAGCACCGCGGCAAGCTGATCGACGCTGCCCGGGCGGACCAGCCCGACGGGTCGTCCCGCTTCGCCGCCGGTCTCGTCGTCGAAATAGCGCGGCTCCACCGCATCGGGTCCGAAGGCGTTACCCGCCCCGACGATGGCGGTGAGCGTGTCGATCGCCATCAGTCCTCGCTATCGGCGAATTTGGGCATCAGGCCGCGCTGGCGCAGCAGAGCGACGAAATCGGCAAGCCGCCCGCTGCGATAGGCGCCGAGGTCGACGCCTTCATAGTCGTAGAAACCCGCGCCATCGCGCAGGCCGCGCCGCGCCTGCGCCATGTTCTCGCCGATGATCGCGGGCGCGGCGAAGCGTCCGGCGTCGATCTTCTCCGACAGAAAGGCGCTGGCATGATGGAGGATGTCGCCTCCCCCCCAGTCGATGAACTCCAGCAGGCCCAGCACCGCGAAGCGCAGCCCGAAACCGACCCGTATCGCGGTGTCGATATCCTCGGGCGAGGCGACGCCCTCCTCCGCCATCCGCGCAGCCTCATTCATCGCCAGCGCCTGGATGCGCGGCACGATATAGCCAGGCGAGGTACGACAGGTGACAGGCACCTTGCCGATCGCGGTCAGGATTTCGCGGAGCCGCGCCACTATCTCGGGTGCGGTGTCGGCCGACGGCGAGATCTCGACCAGCGGCATCAGATAGGCGGGGTTCAGCCAGTGCGCGTTGAGGAAGCGCTGCGGTCCCTTCACCAGCGGCGCGAGCGTGTCGGCGTCGATCGTCGAGGTGGTCGAGGCGATGATCGCATCGTCGCGGGCATGTTCGCCGACGAAGGCGAAGCACGCGCGCTTGGCGTCGACCGTCTCCGGAACGCCCTCGAACAGCAGGTCACATGCCGCGATCGCCGCCGGGGCGCCCTCGCGGCCGGCGAAGCCCACCCGACCGAGCGCCGCGGTGACCGCGCGATCGTCCATGGCGCCGACCGTCCGCAGGAAAGCGAGGTCCTGCCCGATCTCGCGCATCGCCTCGGCCGCGAGCGCTTCCGCCGCCTCGGCCTCGCGCGGCTTGACGTCGATCAGGACGACCGCGTGGCCGGCCAGGGCGAAGGCGACGGCGATGCCGCGCCCCATCCGCCCCGCGCCGACGGCGCCGATCCGCAACGGCTCAGATGCCATCGTACAGAAAATCCTTCATTGCGTTGCGATCGAGCACGGCGAGCCCCAGGCTTTCGAGCGTACGGCCGCTTGCATAGAGGTCTTCGCCGGTGATCGCCGACGCCATGGCGAGCAGGCCCGAGGCGACCGGCGTAGCGACGCCGAGCCAGCGACCGACCGACACCAGCATCGACAGGCCCAGCGCGGTATCCTCGCGCATGTAGCGGTGTGTCTTGAGGTCGATCTTCTCGCGCCAGTCGCCGCTGTCGGTTAGCTTCTCATGTGCGGCATTGCCATACATCCACTCGTCGCCGTCAAGGGTGTAATGATCGGCGAGCGGGAAATGCGGCGCGCGATAGCCAAGTGCCTCCCGCAACGCGATCCGCTCATTGTCGAGCGCGGTGGTGACGGCGCGGATCGACGGCTGGGTACCCTCATTGTGGATATCCCAGGCCGGAAAATATTCGAGCGGCCCGGCATTCATCAGGATCAGCGGCGGATGGATGATCGGCCCGGCGTTCATCAACCCGCCCGACAGCCCGTCCTCGATCCGCTCGATCGCGGGATAGACCTGTTCCAGCAGCCCGAAGGCATGGTCGGCGTTACGCGCCGGAAATACGCCCGTCGGCAGGCGGGTGGCATAGGCGCTTACGACGATTTCGGCCGGGCCGTGCTTGCGTACCAGATAGGGCAAGGTTCCGGTCTCGGCGAAGCTGACATCGGCGTTGTTCCCGGCGGCGCGCGCCGCCTGCGCGAACAGGATCGAGCCCAGCGTGCCCGGCGGCAGGAAGGCGACCTGCCCGTCCCGCCAATAGGGCGCGCAAGCGGCGGCCAGATCTCCATGTGTGTCTGCGGGTAACGGGATCACGACGACCTCGGCCGAGCCGATCGCCTCCTCCAGCGACAGTGTCGGGTGCGCGATCGCCACGTCGCGGTCGCCTTTGGAGTCGCGGATATGGATGCTGCGCTTCTCGAGCACCGGCGCGAACGCCTCCGCGCCCCGGCGCCAGAACCAGACTTCGTGCCCCTTCTCACTCAGCTCAACCGCCGCCGCGTAGCAACCATGTCCCCCGCCCAGTACCGCGACACGCATTCCCCAATTCTCCCATTGGATCGAAATCTGCCGGTATTGTGCCGGACGCGGCGAGCGCCACTATACGCTATCGGCAGGGATGATCCGCAATGTGCAGCAATGTCGCGGCCCCTGTTGGACAGCGATTGACAGATAATGGTGCACGGGACGTGATCGTCGCACGGACGGCCTATCTTTATTGCTATTTCACGTGACATATAATCCACTCACCCTCGGAGTCGAACCGGGGCGGGGCAGCAAGGAGCCGGGGATGCAGGCGAGCGAACGACGGGGGTGGTATGTCGTCATCCTGTGCATGACGGCCTATATCTTCTCGTTCATCGACCGGCAGATCCTGGCCCTGCTGATCGCACCGATCCAGGCCGATCTCGGCATCACCGACACGCAGTTCGGCCTGCTCCATGGCCTCGCTTTTTCGCTATTCTACGCGACGATGGGCATTCCGGTCGCCAGCCTGTCCGACCGCACCTCGCGCCCCCTGATCATAGCGATCGGCGTCGCCTTCTGGAGTGCGGCGACAATGGCCTGCGGACTGGCGCGCAGCTTCCTGACCCTGTTTCTAGCGCGAATCTGCGTCGGGGCGGGCGAAGCGGCCCTGTCCCCCGCCACCTATTCGCTGATCAGCAACCTCTTCCCGCGCGAGAAACTCGGCCGTGCGGTCGCGGTCTATTCGCTCGGCTCCTTCCTCGGATCGGGCATCGCCTTCCTCGCCGGCAGCGCGGTGATCGCGATGGTCAGCGGAACCGACAACATCACCCTCGCCGGTGTCGCCTTCCGGCCGTGGCAGTTGGTCTTCCTGATCGTCGGCGCACCGGGCCTGCTGCTCGCCGCCATCATCTTCCTGACGGTGCGCGAGCCGTTGCCGCCCGCCGCCCGCGCCGGCACAGCCGACCACCCCTCGTTCGCGGCGGTGATCGCCTTCCTCGCGCGTGAGCGTGCGATCTTCTTGCCGCACATACTGGGCTACACCTTCGCGGCGATGGCGCTCTTTTCGCTGCTCGGCTGGTCGCCGGCCTATCTGATGCGTGTCCATGGGCTCGATCCCGCCACATCGGGACTGTGGCTCGGCATCGTGAGTATCGTCGCCGGCGGCGGCGGCGTCCTCGCCAGCGGCTGGATCATGGATCGGCTCGGGAGCGGCGGCGTCGCGGACTCGCCGTTCCGAACCGGCATCGTCGGCGCGCTGGGCACCATGCTTCCCGCCGCCGCCCTGCCCTTCGCGCCGAACTTCGGGGTGGGCATGGCATTGCTCGCGGTCGCGCTGTTCTTCGCATCCTTCCCGATGCCGCCCTCGACCGCGGTCATGCAGATCGTCGCGCCGCCCGCGATGCGGTCGCGGGTCGCAGCGATCTTCCTGTGCAGCAATTCGCTGATCGGCCTGACGCTGGGCTCCCTGTTCGTCGGTTTGCTCAACGATCATGTGTTCAGCGGCCCGGCGGCGGTCGGCAGTTCGCTCGGCATCGTCGTCGCCGCCGCCTCGATCGTCGCGGCGGGGCTGCTGGCGCTGGGTTGCCGCCCCTACGCAGATACGCTTGCGGAACGGCCGGTCCATGCAGGCGCCTGAACGGAGCGTTGTACTTCTCTCCCCAGCGGCCGATAAGTTAGTTGCATTTTCACGTGATATATATAGTGTTGTGGCTATGGAGAATCCCGTGAGGATCGGGGGGCCGTCAGGAGGGACATGTCCGTTCGGCGCGCGCCGTCCGCCCCTCCCCACCAGCCAGGAGCATGCGGCATGGACGCGAACCAAGTGAAGCCTGAACCGAGCGACCGCACGGCCACACTGGAGACGCTGCTATCGGCGGTTCGCGCACGTCGCGACGAGTTCAACGCCAACCAGCAGATCAGCGCCGACGTCGTCGAGATGATGAAGGCGGCCGGCGTCTATCGCGCGATGGTCGCCAAGCGCTTCGGCGGCGACGAGAAGTCCCCCGCCGAGTTCCTGCGCCTGATCGAGACGATCTCGCAGGCCGATGGCTCTGCCGGCTGGGTGGCCAGCTTCGGCTTCTCGGCGGTCTATCTGTCGGCGCTGCCGATCGAGACGCTCGAGGCCATGTACGCCAACGGCCCCGACGTGGTGTTCGCGGGCGGCATCTTCCCCCCGCAGAAAGCGGTGCCGGTGGACGGTGGACTCGAAGTCTCGGGCCGCTGGAGCTGGGGCAGCGGCTGCACCGGAGCGGAAGTCATCGGCGTAGGTATCAAGGTGGAGGGCGGCGGTCCCACCGGCGGCCTGCCGCTGATCGCGGTGACCCCGGCGAAGAATGTCCAGATCGTCCCCAACTGGGACGTCATCGGCATGCGCGGCACGGGCAGCCACGACATGGTCCTCGACAAGGTCGTCGTGCCCGAGGCCTGGACCTTCGTGCGCGGCGGCAAGTCGAGCCTCGATACGCCGCTCTATCGCTATCCGTCGATGCCCCTCGCCGCGCAGGTGCTGGCGGTGGTGGGCCTCGGCATCGCGCGCAGCGCGCTCGACCAGATGATCGCCCTCGCCGGCGGGCGGACCTCGATCACCGGCCAGCCGACCCTGGCCGACCGTCCCTATGTCCAGACCGACATCGCCAAGGCGGAGGCAGCGCTACGCTCGGCGCGCGCCTTCTTCTACGAGATCACCGAGGAAGCCTTCGCGACTCTGGTGGCCGGCGACGAACTGAGCATCGAGACCCGCGCCCTGCTTCGCCTCGCCTCGACCAATGCCGCGCGCGTCGGTGCCGACATCACGCTCGACATCTACCGCATGGCCGGCACGACCGGCGTCTTCGCCAATCACTGGATCGCGCATCTGATGCAGGATGCGCAGGTCATCCCGCAGCACGCCTTCCTCGCCGACACCACCTGGCAGAATGCGGGCAAGGTGCTGCTGGGCCTCGAATCCCCTCCCGGATATCCCTGAACTGGAAAGGACGACCCCCATGACCACCGAGAAACAGCGTCTTCGCGTCCTCTTCTGCGGCGCCGTGCTGCAGAATTTCTTCGATCTTCCCGCCAGCGATATCGGCAAGGTGTGGGCGGCGACGGGCGAGATGCTGAAGGGCATCCGCGACCTGCCGGGCGTCGAGATCCTCGGCACCATCGACGACGACCAGACGATGGTCGGCACCTCGCCGACGGGCTGGCCGTGGACCTTCTACATCCTCGCCGAGGTTCCCGATCGCGAAACCGCCGTCGCGGCCTGCAACCTGTTCCGCACCATCGAGGTCGGCGAATACCGGCTGTGGAAATATATGCGGGTCGAGGCGCGGATCGGCCGTGAGCTGGTGATCCCGGCATGACGCAGGGCAGCGGCGGCGACGTCGTCCTCGTCACCGGCGGCGCGAGCGGCCTGGGCGCCGCGATCGCGCGCGGGATGCACGAACGCGGCTTCCGCGTGGGCATCGGCGATCTCGACGACGCCGCCGCGGCGGCGCTGGCGGCTGAGCTCGACCCGAGCGGGGCGACCGCCGTCGGCATCGCCCTCGACGTTCGCGAGCAAGCTTCGTTCGAGGCGTCGCGCGACACGCTGGTGGCGCGCTGGGGATCGGTCGAAGGACTGGTCAACAACGCCGCCGCCACCGCCGCTAGGCCGGTGCTCGACATCACCCCCGACGAGTTCGATGCGGTGATGGCGGTCAACGCGCGCGGCACTTTCGTCGGATCGCAGGTGTTCGGCCGGGTGTTTAAGGCGCAGGGCTATGGCCGCATCGTCAACCTCGCCTCCCTCGCCGGGCAGAATGGCGGGACGGCGACGGGCGCGCATTATGCCGCGTCCAAGGGCGCGATCCTGACGCTCACCAAGGTGTTCGCGCGTGACCTCGCCGCCTTCGGCGTCACCGCCAACGCGATCGCGCCGGGGCCACTCGATTCGCCGATGGTCCACCGCACCATCTCCGAGGAGGCCATGCCGCGCTTCCTGGAGAATATCCCGGTACGCCAACTCGGCACGCCGGCCTTTATCGCCGACATCGCCGCGCGCCTGTGCGCCCGCGACGCCGGCTTCGTGACCGGGGCCACATGGGACATCAATGGCGGCCTCTTCATGCGCTGATCGGGGGCCGGCCGCTGGCCGGCCCGACTCTGCGAAAACGGGCTTGCGTGGCCGGCAAAAGGGGGAGAGAGCGACGAGCATGACGGATAACGCCCTGCGCGACAGCCCTCCCCCCGATGCGACCGGGTTCGACCCGCATGACTGGCCGTTCTTCTGGATGACCCAGGCGGTCGGCCGCTACCTCCAGCGACTGGAGACGGCTCTGAAGCGGGTCGAGCTCGACGTGTCGCGCTGGCGCGTGCTGATGTGCCTTAAGGAAGGCCAGGCGACGAGCGTGAGCGAGATCGCCGAATTGGCGATCGTCAAGCTGCCGACCATGACCAAGATCGTGCAGCGGATGCAGACCGACGGTCTCGTCACCTGCGAGGCGCGAGCTTCGGACGGACGGGTGACCGAAGTGTCGCTGACCGACCGTGGTCTCGCCGCGCGGCAGGAGGCCTGGGCGATCGCCAACAAGCTCTACGTCCAGGCGTTTCGTACCATCGCGGATGACGATAAGCAGCGCCTCAACCGGCTGGTCGAGTCGATCTTCAACAATCTTAGCGAGTGGTAATCGATCCCCGAGGCGTCAGCCCTGGGGTACCGCCTTGACCACAATGCAGTGGATCGCGCCGAATTCGCCGAAATCGGCGGTGCAGCGCTGCCCGATCCGGACGACATGGACGCCGGTGATCGCGCCGGTAGAGATCAGGTCGCCCTTGCGGATCGGCCGGCCCATCCGTGCCGTGCGGCCGAGAGCGAAGGCGAAGGCCGCGATCGGGGTCCCGGGGACCGCGCTGGCCGGCGCCTGCCCTGCCACCGCATCGTCGATCGTCGTGGTGCAGCGGATCGCATCGAACGACAATCCGCGCCAATTCCCGATCTCGGAACCGAGCAGCAGGCCGTTATTGCCGCCGAAGCTGGCGATCGTCGTCAGTGGGCCCAAGTCGTTGGCCGCGGCGAACGGACCGCCCGCCACTTCGACCGCGATGTGCATGGCGCCGGCCAGGTCGGCCGCTTCGTCGACGGTCCAGTCGGTCTTGCCGGCGGGGGCATCGGCCGAGGCGACGATCACGATCTCCGCCTCGAACGCAGAGAAGCCATTCTCGATCGCGGTGAAGTCGTTCATGGCGTCCGACGCCCGGACGGTGCCGGCAAAAATCGGGCCGGTGAACCGGTCCTCGCCAAGCGCTTCGGCCAGCGGAGGAGCGATCCGGCCGACCTTCCAGCCGACGATCGGATCGGTCCATTGCCCGATCTCGGCCGCCTGCACGGCATAGGCCTGATCCAGATCGGCGGGCAACGCGCCCGGATATTCGGGAAAACCGCTGGCAGCCCTGCGGGCCTCGACGAAACGCGCCGCCTGTCGTTCGATGCTCATCGATCTCGCCTGAATGGTGAGACGCTTCGGACCGACCGGCCCGAAGCGTTCAAGGATTAGAGAAGATAGCCGATACCATGCTGGTAATCGTCGCAATTTACCAGCGTCACGATCTTCCGGTCGAGCTTCAGTCCATCGGCGGTCGAGACGATGCGATAGACGACGTCGGCCGCCATGGTGCGCATCCGCTCATATTTATACTCGACCATGATCATCGCCGCGCGCAGCGTGATCGCGCCGTCCTCGACCGCGACCGGCACGAAGCGCGAGACGGTGCGGACGGTGCGGGCCGGCGGCGCCGACGACATCGAGAAGCCCGACAGCAGCCGCTTGACGCGCGCCTGACGCATCTCCGCATCGTCGTTGACGATGTTGAGGCGGTCGTCATAGTCGCTGATGTCGCGCTCGGTCGGGACGATGTAGCGGCCGTTCTCGGTCCAGAGCGGTAGCCACGCCTTGTAATCGAGCCGGTCGAGCATGTCGGCCTCGGCCCAGACGAACTGGATCGCGTCCTGCAGCGACGGCGCCGCCGCGGCATCGGAACGGCTCAGGGATTCAGCGATCGTGCTCACGCGGTCATCATCCTTTTCCACATCTGATAGGCGGCACGCATGCCGGTCTCGGCGCTGACGTCGCCGGCATTATGCCCCGGCGCGGCGACGCCCTCGGGCGCGTCGACGCCACGGTTGATCATGATCCAGACGTCGTCGCCCGCGCGCGCACCGCGCTGGACGCGTTCCCAGCCCTCGGCATCGTCGGGGGTGCCGAAGCCCATCGGGCCCTGGAAATGCTCGTGCAGGCGCAGCCGCATGCGGTTCGCCGCGTCCGGGCCGCCGTCCATGCCGATCGCAACGTGCATGATCTCGGTCTCGTTGACCTCGATCGGGCGCAGCACGCGGAAGAACGCCATCGAGCAGGCGACGTTGGGGAACAGGTTCAGGTTGAAGCCCGAGCCGCCGACGGCACGGACGACACGGCGCACCTGATCGTCGGGCATGCCCTCGGCCGCCAGCTCCTTGGCCAGCTCCTCGAAGCGCTGCGGGATCGGCGCGTCGAGATTCTCCTCGAGGTCGATCAGATCGGGGATCATGACCATCACGCTGTGACCGTTGCCGAGATCCTCGACCCAGCCGCCATGCGCCAGCACCTGGAAGACGTTTTCCGCCTCCGGGTCGAGCGAATCGAGGAAGGTCTTGTGGACGATCGGGAAATGGTAGGCGTCGGTGGTATTCTCCAGCTGGATCTTCCAGTTGCCGGGAAAGCGGAAGCGATGCTCGCCGAGGGTCTTCACGCCATATCCGCCACCCTGCTTCATGAACAGGTCGATCCATTTCTTCGCCGGGCCGAGGAACTCGACCAGCGGCTGGATGTCATCCTTGAAAGTCGCGAAGATCATCCCGTTATATTCTTCGGTGCGCAGCGACACGAGGCTGTAGTCGGCGGTATCGAGACCTTCGCCATAGCCGTTGATGTGCGGCACCTTGCGGAGCGTACCGTCGACGTCGTAGCTCCAGCCATGATAGGGGCAGACGAAGACGCTGGCCTTGCCCTTGCGCTTCTCGCACACGCTCGCGGCGCGGTGGCGGCAGCGATTGAGCAGGGTGTGGATCTTGCCCTGCTTGTCGCGCGTCACGATCACCGGCTCACGGCCGACCCAAGATGTCTTGAAGGTGTTGCCGGCAGGCACGTCGCTGGCGTGCGCCACCCACACCCAGGTGTTCTTGAAGATCCGCTCCATCTCCTCTTCGAAGATGGCCTCGTCTGTGTACATCGGCGTCAGGACACGATCGTCCCGCACCAGGGTGGCGAAGTCTGTGCTCATGATGGCTCCTTTGACGCAACGTCAGGGACGGAGATGGGTGCGGCGTCGGACCAATGGTCGACGTCGCGGGCGAAGAGGTTCTCGGTTATGAAGTGGGATATCCGCCACGCGCCGTCCTCGACGGTGCAGCGGATGGTCAGTGCGGCCGAACGCAGGTCCGACCGTCCGTCGCGATAGGTGGAAGTCTGCAGCATCGACCACTGGCCGACCGCAGATTCCGCTCCCTCGATCGTGATCGTCTCGGTGGACAGGAAATGCGCGTTCATCGCGAAATGGGCGACCGGCACGGCATAGCTGCCGAGCATCGCCACGATCGCGTCACGGCCTTCGTGCCGGCCGAATGCCTTGCGGTAGCGGCCGCGCCCCTCCCACAAGGCGTCGCGAGTGAAGCACAGCCCGAGCTCATCGAGCGGGGTTTCCGGACCCAGCGTGTCGCACAGCCGGAAATAGCGCATCACGACGGCGCGCACCGCCCGCTCGGCGCGGAGGTCCGCCAGCTCGGCGCGAAGCGCGGCGATATCCTGTTCGAGCGTCATGCCGCGAGGCCTTGCTCGATCCGCGCGCCGACCGCGCAGAGCGTCTCGTCGTCGTTGCGGCCGCCGACGAGCTGGATCGCGATCGGCCGACCGGCGAGCGGGATGGCGAGCGCCGGATGACCCGATACGTTGAACGGCCGGATCAGCGAGGTCAGGCGCAGCATCCGTGCCGCATCGCCGAGGTCGTCGAGCGCGGGCGGCAGAGCCGGCAACGCCGGCAGCGCGAGGGCGTCGACCCCGGCCAGCGCCTGATCGACCGCCGCAACGAAGCGGGTGCGAACTTTCTCGGCCTCGGCAAGCTGGCCGGGCGTTACCTTGCTCGCGCCGAGCAGCCTGGCACGGACATCGGCGCCGATCCGGGGATCCTCGACGAGGTCGCCGAACGTCGACCAGGCCTCGGCCGCCATGATGGTGATGCCCGCCTCGAACGCCTGGTCAAGGCCTGGCAGGTCGACGGGAACGACCTCCGCTCCGCTGCGCCGCAGCTCGGCGAGGACAGCCTCGGCGATCTCGCTGTCGGCCGAGCTTTCGACCCAGCCGATCCGCGCCGACGCCGGACGGCCCGCTGGGACAAAGGTAGGGTCGATCAACGTCATCGCCGTCTCGATCCCGGCCACATTGCGGGCGAATGGGCCGACGCAATCGAGGCTCGAATCGGCCGGAATGCAGCCCTCGCGGCTGACGCGGCCGAAGCTGGGCTTGAGGCCGAACACGCCGCAGCAGGTAGCGGGCATGCGGATCGAACCGCCTGTGTCAGTACCGATCGCGATCTCGGCCAGCCCCGCGGCGACCGCCGCCGCCGATCCACTCGACGAACCGCCGGGGATCAGCGTGGGAAAATTGGGGTTCACCGGGGTGCCGAGCCAGCGGTTCACGCCGGTCACGCCATAGGCGAACTCGTGCATGTTGGTCTTGCCGACAATGCGCGCGCCGCCCGCGATCAGAGCGGCCACGACGGCCGCATGCGCGGCTGCCGGTGGCGCTTGGGACAGCGCCTCGCTACCCACGCTGGTGCGCTTGCCGGCGATGTCGATGCAGTCCTTGACCGCCACCGTCGGACCGGTGCCACCTAGCTCGAATCGTTCAACGAAGATGTTGTCCGACGTCACCCTCAGCCCCTCAACTTGAATATTCAACCTATCCATAGCATGTCGAGTTGAATATTCAACCAGATTGTCGCCGCAGCCCCGGGCGAGTAGAGATAGGGCGAACGGAGAAGCGAATGACCGCGAAGCACGATAAGAAGGCCCCGGTCCGCGACGAGCGGTTCAACTACCGCAGCTGGCCCTTCTACTGGATCGCCAGGGCAAGCGGGCGCTATCGCGGCCGGATGGAAGAGATGCTGCGCGGTACCGCGCTCGACATGCCGCGGTGGCGGGTGCTGATGACACTCCACCAGGACAGGGTCGCGAGCGTCAGCGAGATCGCCGCGCATTCGAGCGAGAAACTGCCGACGATGACGCGGATCATCCAGCGGATGGAAGCCGACGGCCTCGTCCGCCGTCGCCCTCGCCCCGGCCGCGAGCATGTCATGGAGGTCGTGCTGACCGACGCGGGCGAACTCGCCGGCAACGAAGCCTGGGCCCGCGCCGATTCGATCTACGACCGGGCCTTCGCCGGGATGACCGACGCCGATCTGGAGCAGCTCACCGGCCTGCTCCAGCGGGTCGCGGAGAATCTGAAGGCGTCAGGGGAGTAACGCCCACCGCCCAAAACGAAACCGCCATGCTGAAACGAGTTCAGCATGGCGGCATTCAACCTATTGAAATATCTCAGATCGCGTTCATCGTCAGCAGGTCGTAGGTCGCGACCAGCTCGTCGGCGGAGTCGGTGACCGAGACCGCCCAGCGCACCTCGCCATATTCCTCGTTGCGCTGGGTCTTGCTCTTTACAGTCAGCGCGACCTTGATCGCCTCGCCCGGCGACACCGGCTTGACGAAGCGCAGACTCTCCAGACCGTAATTGGCGAGGACAGGGCCCGGCGCCGGATCGACGAACAGGCCCGCCGCGAACGACAGGATCAGATAGCCGTGCGCCACCCGGCCCGGGAAGAAGGGGTTGGCCGCGGCCGCCTCCTCATCCATGTGGGCGTAGAAGGTGTCGCCGGTGAAATGGGCGAAATGCTCGATGTCGTCGAGCGTGATCGTGCGCGGGGCGGTGCGCAGCGTATAGCCGATCTGCAGCTCGCCGAAGCGCTGGCGGAACGGGTGGACCTCGCCCTCCGGCTGCGGAGCGCCGGTCAGATAACGCCCCGCGACGACGCTGAGGCTACGCGGATGGCCCTGGAGCGCGCTACGTTGCATATAATGCTTCACGCCGCGGACGCCGCCCATCTCCTCGCCGCCGCCGGCGCGACCGGGGCCGCCGTGGATCAGCATCGGCAGCGGCGAACCGTGGCCGGTCGATTCCTTGGCGCTGTCGCGGTCGAGGATGACGATGCGGCCATGATAGGCGGCAGCGCCGATCACGAACTGGCGCGCGACCTGCGGGTCATAGGTGAACAGCGACACCGCGAGCGAGCCGAGGCCGCGGTTGGCCAGCGCGATCGCGTCGTCGAAATCCTTGTACGGCATCAGGGTCGAGACCGGGCCGAACGCCTCGACGTCGTGGACCAGCTTTGCTGTCCAGGGATCGTCGCGACGGAACAGCAGCGGCGAAACGAACGCGCCCTTGCCCGCCTCGGCACCCCGCACTTCGACTGTGTCGATGTCGCCGAAGACGAGCTTCGCCTCGGTCGCCAGCTCCCTTGCCTTGGCGCGCACGTCGTTGAGCTGGGTAATGCCGGCGAGCGGGCCCATGGTGACCCCCTCCTGCGCCGGATCGCCGACCACCACCTTGCCGAGCCGTGCCTTCAGCGCCTCCTCGGCGGCGTCGAGCCACTGGGCGGGGACGAAGGCGCGACGGATCGCGGTACACTTCTGCCCCGCCTTCACCGTCATCTCGCGCGCGACTTCCTTGACGAACAGGTCGAACTCGGGCGTGCCCGGCGCCGCGTCGGGACCGAGGATCGAGGCGTTGAGCGAATCCCGCTCAGCCACGAAGCGCACCGATTCCCGCGCGATGACGGGGTGCGACTGCAGCTTCATCGCGGTCGCCGCCGATCCGGTGAAGGAGACGACGTCCTGGCAGGTCAGGTGATCGAGCAGGTCGCCGACGCCGCCGACGATCAGTTGCAGCGCGCCGGCCGGCAGCACGCCCGCCTCGATCATGATGCGGACGGCATGCTCGGTGACGTGGCAGGTCGCGGTGCCCGGCTTGACGATCGCCGGCACGCCGGCGAGCAGCGTCGGCCCGAGCTTCTCGAGCATGCCCCAGACCGGGAAATTGAACGCGTTGATGTGTACCGCGACGCCCTGCAGCGAAGTGTAGACATGCTGGCCCACGAAGGTGCCGTTCTTGCCGATCGGCTCGAGGTCGCCGTCGGTCAGGACGACGTCGTCGGGAAGCTCGCGGCGGCCGCGCGAGGACATGGTGAACAGCGTGCCGGCGCCGCCCTCGATGTCGATCCAGCTATCGACGCGGGTCGCGCCGGTCGAGGCGGAGAGCGCGTAGAGCTCCTCCTTGCGGGACATGATCGCCTGCGCCAGCGCCTTGAGCATCCGGGCCCGCGCGTGGAAGGTCATCTGCCGCAGCGCCGGACCGCCGACATCGCGCGCATGGCGCAGCATGCCCGCGAAATCGAGCCCCGCGCTGCCCGCCTGGGCGACCGGCGAACCGTCGATCGCCGACAGCACCGGCAGCTTCTCGGTGGTGCTCGCCACCCACTGGTCGGCGGCATAGTTGTTGAGCGTCTTGGTCATGGCTTCCTCGATCTGGGAACGGGCGTCAGCGCCCGGTGAATTTGGGGGCCCGCTTCTCGGTGAAGGCGCTCACGCCCTCGCGATAATCGTCGCTATAGCCCAGCTCGCGCATCCACTGGCCCTCGATGACGAGCTCCTCATCCAGCGTCTTCATCATCGAGCCGCGGATCAGATGCTTGGTCGCGGCGAGGCCGCGCGTCGGGCCGCTGGCGAATTTGCGGGCGAGCTTCATGCTCTCCTCCGCCAGCTCCGCGTCGTCGACGCACTTCCAGATCAGCCCCCATTGCTCGGCCGTCTCGGCCGGCAGCGGATCGCCGGTCATGGCGAGGCCGAGCGCGCGCGCCTGGCCGATCAGGCGCGGCAGCACCCAGGTGCCGCCCGAGTCGGGAATCAGGCCGATATTGGCGAAGGACTGGATGAACTTGGCGCTGCGCGCGGCGAACACGATGTCACAGGCGAAGGCGATATTGGCGCCCGCGCCCGCCGCAACGCCGTTGACGGCGCAGATTACCGGCTTGTCCATCGTCGCCAGGCGACGGACCAGCGGCGCATAATATTTCTCGACCGAGGCGCCGAGGTCGACCGCCTCCCCGCCTGGTGCCACCGCGCGATCGCCGAGATCCTGCCCGGCGCAGAAACCCCGCCCCGCCCCGGTAAACAGCATCGCGCGAATCGCGGAATCGCCCTCGATCGTGTCGAGTGCGGAGGCGACCTCCTCATGCATCTTCACGGTGAAGCTGTTCAGCCGGTCGGGACGGTTCAGCGTCAGACGGGCTACGCCGTCCTCGACGGCGAGCTCAATCGTTTCATAGGCCATAGGCGATCCTCGACTTTCCTTTAATAGACTGCCCGGTCAGACAATTATTGGCAAGCGCTATTTCGACGGCTAGATATACCATATCGGGCGTTTAGAGAGAGATCATGACGATCGGAACGGACAGCATCATCGCAGTGGTCGGCGCGGGCACGATGGGCGCGGGGATCGCGCTGGTCGCGGCGCAGGCCGGCCATGCGGTGCGGGTGATCGACACCCAGGACGCGGCGCTCGACCGTGGGCGGCAGAGCGTCGCGAAGTCGCTGGCCTCGCTGGTCAAGCGCGGCAACATCGACGAAGCGGGCGCCGCCGCGATCGCCGGGCGGATCGGCTGGAGCACCGACCTCGCCGACGCCGCGCCCGCCGCGCTCGCGATCGAGGCGATCGTCGAGCGGATGGACGTCAAGACCGGCCTGTTCGAGACGCTCGCCCGCCATGTCGCGCCCGGCGCGATCCTCGCCAGCAACACCTCCTCGCTGTCGATCGAGGCGATGGCGGGCGCGGTGCCGGGGCCCGAGCGCTTCGCCGGCCTCCACTTCTTCAACCCCGTTCCCGCAATGAAGCTGGTCGAGCTGATCTCCTCCTCGCGCACCGCGCCAGCGGTGGTCGACGATCTCGAAGCGCTGATGCGCGCGTGGAAGAAGCTGCCGGTCCGCGTCCGCGACGTGCCCGGCTTCATCGTCAACCGCGTCGCCCGGCCTTATTATGCCGAGGGCTTCGCCGCGCTCGGCGAGGGGATCGATCCGGCGACGATCGACCAGGCGCTCGAAGGCGCGGGCGGTTTCCGCATGGGGCCGCTGACCCTGGCCGACCTGATCGGCCACGATGTCAACTACACCGTCGCCTGCCAGGTGTTCGACGGCTATGCCGGCAAGACCCGCTTCCGCCCGCAGCCGAGCCAGCAGGCGCTCCATGATGCCGGGCACCTCGGCCGCAAGAGTGGACGCGGCGTCTATGATTATGGTGCCGACCTTCCCGCCCCGCCCTTCATCGCTTCCGCCGCCGCGCCTCGCAGCATCGAAGCCGGCGCGGACGCCGGCGATCTCGAACCGCTCGTGGCCTTGGCCGAGGCGGCGGGCGCCGCCGTCGTGCGCAGCGCGAGCCTCGCCCCCGGGCTGCTGCGGATCGACGGCCGGCTGCTGGCGACGGGCGACGGCCGCCGCCTCGCCGACCGCGCCGATGTCGACATGCTGCTCGACGCGGCGCGCGACTATGCCGCGACGCCGACCCTGATCGTCACCGCGCGCGACGCGGCGGCACTGACGCTCGCCACCGGCTTCGCAGGGCTGATCGGCAAGCAGGCGCTGGCGCTGCCCGACCGCCCCGGCCAGATCGTTCTGCGAACGCTCGCCCAGCTCGCCAATGCGGGCTTCGACGCGCTCGACGACGATGTGTCCGACGCCGCCGGGATCGACACGGCGATGCGCTACGGCGCCAATCATCCGCAGGGCCCGATCGAATGGGCCGAGCGCTTCGGCACCGCCCGGCTCGCCGCCGTGCTCACGACCATCGCCGCCGCCACGGGCGATCCGATCTACACCCCCTCCCCCTCGATCGCCGTCCCGGAGCCCGCATGACCGACGACATCCTCGCCCGCCGCGTCGCCGAGCGCCTGCTCGAACGGGAGGGCACTGCCCCGGTCTGGGGCATCGTGCTGGAGGAAGCGCGGGTCGGCTATGCGCGCCTCGCGATGACTATCCGGCCGCACATGACCAACGGCCATGGATCGATCCATGGCGGCATGATCTTCGCGCTGGCCGACACCGCCTTCGCCTATGCCTGCAACAGCCGCAACGTCTCGACCGTGGCGCAGGGCGCGTCCATCCTCTTCCTGGCCCCCGCCCATCCGGGCGAAGAGCTGATCGCCGAGGCGACCGAACAGGCCGTCGCCGGCCGCAGCGGCGCCTATAGCGTCGCGATCCGTACCCGCGACGGCCGTGCCATCGCGCAATTCCAGGGCCATAGCCGCGCGATCGGCGGCCCGGTCATCGACGACGAACCCCAAGGAGACTCCCATGGCTGACGCCTATATCTGCGACGCAGCACGTACCCCGATCGGCCGTTATGGCGGCAGCCTCGCGGCGGTCCGCGCCGACGACCTCGCCGCGATCCCGATGCGGGCGCTGCGCGAGCGCAACCCGGGGATCGTCGGCCATATCGACGACATATTGTTCGGCTGCGCCAACCAGGCGGGCGAGGACAACCGCAACGTCGCCCGCATGGCGGCATTGCTCTCGGGTCTGGGCGAGGACGCACCGGGTACGACGATCAACCGGCTGTGCGGATCGGGCATGGACGCGGTCGCCTATGCGGCCCGCGCGATCAAGGCCGGCGAGGCCGACCTGATCGTCGCCGGCGGCGTCGAGAGCATGTCGCGCGCGCCCTTCGTCATGCCGAAGGCCGACAGCGCCTTCTCTCGCAGCAACGCGGTCTACGACACCACGATCGGCTGGCGTTTCGTCAACAAGCTGATGAAGGAGCAGTTCGGGATCGATTCGATGCCGGAGACCGCCGAGAACGTCGCGCAGGAATTCCAGGTCAGCCGCGAGGACCAGGACCGGTTCGCCGTCGAAAGCCAGCGCCGCGCCGCCGCCGCGCAGGCCAATGGCCGCCTCGCCGCCGAGATCGTCCCGGTGACCATCCCGCAGCGCAAGGGCGACCCGGTCGTCGTCGATCGCGACGAGCATCCGCGCGAAACCTCGATGGAGGCTCTCGGCAAGCTCCGGCCGATCGTCCGCGCCGACGGCACGATCACCGCGGGCAATGCCAGCGGCGTCAACGACGGTGCCGCCGCGATCATCGTCGCCAGCAAGGCGGCGGTCGAAGCCTATGGCCTGACCCCGCGCGCGAAGGTGCTGGGCGGTGCGGTGGCGGGCGTGCCGCCGCGCATCATGGGCATCGGCCCGGCCCCGGCCAGCCAGAAGCTGCTCGAGCGCCTCGGTCTCGGCATCGGCGCGATCGACGTGGTCGAGCTCAACGAGGCGTTCGCCAGCCAGGGCCTCGCCGTGCTCCGGCAGCTTGGCCTTCCCGACGACGCTGCGCATGTGAACCCCAATGGTGGCGCGATCGCACTCGGCCACCCGCTCGGCATGTCGGGCGCGCGCCTGGTGCTGTCGGCGACCGAGGAACTGGTTCGCACCGGCGCGAGCAAGGCGCTCTGCACCATGTGCATCGGCGTTGGCCAGGGTATCGCGCTCGCGATCGAACGAGTCTGAGGGTACAACGGAACCCGGTGCACGCCGCCGGGTTCTTTCCCTCGCTAATTGATTGACCGATCGTTCGGTTAATTATATAGTGCAGGTCACAAGGAGATTCGCGATGTACACGACGGAACTCGACAAGACGGCCACCGCCCCCACGCCGATCGGCGGCGAGGACCCCGCGCTGATCGCGGCCTTCGAGGCGCGCGTCGCGGCGGATGAGTTCATCGAGCCGAAGGACTGGATGCCCGAGGCCTATCGGCGCACCCTCACCCGCCAGATCTCCCAGCACGCGCACAGCGAGATCGTCGGCATGCTGCCGGAGGGCAACTGGCTGACCCGCGCGCCGAGCCTGAAGCGCAAGGCGATCCTTCTTGCGAAGATCCAGGACGAGGGCGGCCACGGTTTGTACCTCTATTGCGCGGCGGAGACGCTGGGCACGAGCCGCGAGCAGATGATCGACGCGCTGCACAGCGGCCGCGCCAAATATTCGACCATCTTCAACTATCCGACGCTCAACTGGGCGGATATCGGCGCGATCGGCTGGCTGGTCGATGGCGCCGCGATCATGAACCAGGTGCCGCTGCAGCGCACCAGCTACGGCCCCTATGCGCGTGCGATGGTCCGCGTGTGCAAGGAGGAGAGCTTCCATCAGCGGCAGGGCTTCGACATCATGCTGGCAATGGCCAACGGCTCGCCCGCCCAGAAGGCGATGGCGCAGGATGCGCTGAACCGCTGGTGGTGGCCCTCGCTGATGATGTTCGGCCCGTCGGACGACAATTCGCCCAACACCGCGCAGTCGATCCGTTGGCGGATCAAGCGCGAGACCAATGACGAGCTGCGCCAAAAGTTCGTCGATGCCACCGTGCCGCAGGCCGAGCTGCTCGGCCTCACCATCCCCGATCCAGACCTGAAGTGGAACGAGGAGCGCGGCCATTATGATTTCGGCGCGATCGAGTGGGACGAGTTCTACGCCGTCGTGCGCGGCGAGGGCCCGACCGCCAAGGAGCGCATGAAGGCGCGCCGCGCCGCCTGGAACGACGGCGCCTGGGTCCGCGCCGCCGCCGATGCCCATGAGGCGAAGCGCGCCGCCCGCTCGGCCGCCGCGGCCGCCTGAGAGAAGGAAAGCAAGAGATGAGCAAGGATTGGCCGCTCTGGGAAGTGTTCGTCCGCGCCCGCGGCGGGCTCGACCATCGCCATGTCGGTTCGGTGCACGCGCCGGATGCGGAGATGGCGCTGCGCCACGCGCGCGACACCTATACCCGCCGCATGGAAGGCGTGAGCCTGTGGGTCGTCAGGTCGACCGACATCGCCGCGTCGGACCCCGACCAGTCGGGCGAATTGTTCGAGCCGGCACAAAGCAAGATCTATCGGCATCCGACCTTCTACGAGCTGCCCGACGCCGTGAAGCACATGTGAGGGCGCGATGAGCGACATTCTCTTCCGCAGCCTGCTCGAACTGGGCGACGACAGCCTTATCCTGGCGCAGCGCCTCTGCGAGTGGTGCGGCCAGGCGCCGAGCGTCGAGGTCGACCTGAGCCTGTCGAACCTGGGCCTCGACCTGATGGGGCAGGCCACGCTGTTCCTCGGCTATGCCGGGGAAGTCGAGGGCAAGGGCCGCGACGCCGACCGCCTCGCCTTTCACCGCGACGCCGAGCAGTTCCGCAACTGCCTGCTGGTCGAACAGCCGAATGGCGACTTCGGTCAGACCATGGCGCGACAATTCCTCTTCTCGACCTATCAGCTCGCGCTGTTTGAGGGTCTGGTCGGGTCGACCGATCCGCGCATCGCCGAGATCGCCGCCAAGGCGGTCAAGGAAGTGCGCTATCATGCCGACATCTCGGCCGACTGGGTGATCCGCCTGGGCGACGGGACCGAGGAGAGCCATCAGCGCATGGTCGATGGCTTCGACTGGTTCTGGCGCTTCATCGACGACATGTTCGCGGTGGATGCGGACCAGCGCATGCTGATCGACCAGGGCGTTCTGGTCGACCGTGCGGCGCTGCGGCCGGCCTTCGACGCCCGCGTCGCCGAGGTGCTGGCCGAGGCCACCCTGCCCGCCGCACAGCCGGTGTGGCAGGTCGGCGCGGGCCGCGAGGGACGGCATAGCGAGCATCTGTCGCACCTGCTGGGCGTGATGCAGCAGCTCCCGCGCGCGCATCCGGAAGCTGCCTGGTAACAGCATGGCCGCCGGAGCTGCCCTGTCGGAACAAGCGCTGCGGGACCGGATCGAGACGGTTCTTGCCGAGGTGCCCGATCCCGAGATCCCGGCCGTATCGGTGGTCGAACTCGGCATCGTGCGCGGCGTCGACCCGGTGGGACCGAGCGTGATCATCACGCCGACCTACACCGGCTGCCCGGCGACGATCGCGATCGAGATGGCGATCCGCGTCGCGCTCGACGAGGCGGGGCTGGAGGACGTCGCGATCCGCACGGTGCTATCGCCGCCGTGGAGCACCGACATGATCAGCGACGTTGGGCGCGAGAAGCTGCGCGCCTACGGCATTGCACCGCCGCCGAAAGGCGCCGAGGCCCGATCGCTGCGCGGCGCCGACCTCGTCGAATGCCCGCGCTGCGGATCGACCCGCACGCAGGAGGTCAGCCGCTTCGGCTCGACGCCCTGCAAGGCACTCTGGAAATGCACCGACTGCCACGAGCCGTTCGATCGGTTCAAATGCCATTGAAGATCATGGGACGAAGCCGGCGCGGGATGCGCGGCCCGGCCCCGGGGGAAAAGGAAGTAGATCATGTCCAGCGGCTTTCATGCCCTCCAGATCGCCGAGGTGCGGCGCGAGATCGACGACGCGGTGTCGCTGCGCTTCGCCGTGCCCGACGAGTTGCGCGATGCGTTCCGGTTCACCCCGGGCCAGCACCTGACGCTGCGCACCGAGATCGAGGGCGAGGATGTCCGCCGCAACTATTCGATCTGCGCCGCGCCGCATGAGGGCGAGCTGCGGGTCGCGATCAAGCAGGTCAACGGCGGCCTGTTCTCGACCTGGGCCAACCGGACTCTCTCCGCCGGCCAGACGATCGAGGTGATGCCCCCGCACGGGAGCTTCACCTGGACCTTCGACCCCGATCGTTCCGCCGTCTATGCCGGCTTCGCGGGCGGATCGGGGATCACGCCGATCCTGTCGCTGCTCAAGACCGCGCTGCGCGAGGAGCCGAAGAGCCGCTTCGTCCTGTTCTACGGCAACCGGGCGAGCAGCAGCATCATGTTCCTCGAGGAGATCGCGGCGATGAAGAACCGCTTCCTCGACCGCCTCGAGGTCTATCATTTCCTCGAGGACGAGGAAGACGACATCACCCTGTTCAACGGCCGGCTCGATACCGCCAAAACCGCCGAGATCTTCGGTCCGCTGATCGATCCGGCAGGCATCGACGCGGCGTTCATCTGCGGTCCGGGGCCGATGATGGACGCGGTCGAGGCCGGGCTGAAGTCCGCCGGCGTGCCCGGCGAGCGCATCCTGATCGAGCGCTTCACCGTCGGCGAGATGACCGGCGCGCAGCTCGCCGCCGCGCGTGAGCTGGAGCGCAAGGCGGAAGGCCTGAAGGTCAAGCTGACCCTCGACGGCCGCCGCCGCACCGTCACCTTCGACGCCGAGAAGGGCTCGATCCTGGAGAATGCCCGCGCCGCCGGCATGCCCGCCCCCTTCGCCTGCAAGGCCGGCGTCTGCGCCACCTGCCGCGCCAAGGTGGTGTCGGGCGAGGTGACGATGAAGCAGAATTACGGCCTCGCGCCCGAGGAGGTCGCCGCCGGCTATGTGCTGACCTGCCAGGCGGTGCCGCTGACCGACGACGTCGAACTCAACTTCGATGCCTGATCCGCAGGACCTGCTCGTCGAGCGCCCCGCCGACGGCGTCCTGCTGTTGCGCCTCAACCGCCCGGAGCGACGCAACGCGCTGGCGACCCCTCTGCTGCGTGCGGTCGCCCACGCGGTCGAGGCGGCGGAGCGGGACGACGGCGTTCGCGTGGTGGTGATCACCGGCGGCGATACGCTGTTCGCGGCCGGTGCCGACATCGGCGAGCTTGCAACGAGCGGCGCCGACGATCCGATCGAGACGCCGCGCTATCTCGCCTGGGCGGCGATCCGCGCCTTCTCCAAGCCACTCGTCGCGGCGGTCGAGGGATGGTGCCTGGGCGCGGGGGCCGAACTGATGATGTGCGCCGACATCGTCGTTGCGGCGAAGGGCGCGAAGATCGGCCAGCCCGAGACCAACCTGGGCATCATCCCCGGCGCGGGCGGGACCGCCACCCTGCCCCGCCGCGTCGGCCAGGCGCGCGCGATGCACATGGTGCTGACCGGGGAGCCGATCGGTGCGGAGGAAGCGCATGCGATCGGCCTGATCGCCTGCCTCGCCGAGCAGGGACAGGCGCTTGCCGACGCGCTGGCACTGGCGGCCAAGCTGGCGACGCGCGCGCCGCTCGCGCTGCGCGCCGCCAAGGCGAGCATCCGCGACGCCGAGCATCTCGACGAAGCCGCGCACCTGCGCAGCGAGAGGGTCCGCTTCATCGAGTTGCTCGGCACCGCCGACAAGGCCGAGGGCATCGCCGCCTTCCGCGAGAAGCGCGCGCCGAACTGGCGAGGCAGATAGTCGCCCTTCAGGGGCCCGCCGGAACCGGCACGCCACGGATATAGCGCCGCTCGCGGAACCAGGCGAGGATCGGCCGTTCGATCAGCAGATAGCCGACCAGACCGGCCGCGATCCCGCCCATGATGCCGAGCGCGATCGTCGGTGCCGGGGGAAGATCGAACCGCCAGCCGATCCTCACCGTCACCGAGATGGCGAGGGTGTGCCAGATGTAGATCGAATAACTCGCGTCGCCGGCGAACAGCGGCCATCGCCATTCGCCGATCTCGGAGCGCCGTTCCAATGCCAATATGCTTGCCAGCAACAGAGCGGCGGGAATGCCGAAGCCGATAGCGCGGGGAAGCTGTGGGGCATGGAACGCTACCCAGCCGATCGCCGCGAGCGCGACCAGCGCACTCCCCCACCCCAGCCCGCGCGGCCAGTCGCCAGGGCGTTTCCACAGGATGCCCAGCCAGCAGCCTCCCGCGAATTCGAGGAGGATCGGGTCGGTATAGAAAGTAGCGAGCGCGTTGGCCGGATCGAACAATGGGCGCAACACCACGAAGCCGGCAAACAGCAGCGTCAGCGCCGCGACCTGCCGGACCTGTCCGCCGAGCGGCAGCAGCGCCGCGAACAGCAGGTAGAAGGCCATTTCGAAATTCAGCGTCCATCCCGGCACAAGCAGCGGCCAGACATTGCCGTTGCTGGGCGAGGTCCAGGGCACGAACAGATAGGAGGCGAGGACATGGCCCGCTTCCAGCCGAACATTGGGAAAGGCCCCGACCAGCGCGGCGGCAAGCATGACGCTGGTCGCGATGCAGTAGACCGGCACGATCCGCCTCACCCGATCGGCCAGGAAAGCGAGCGGACGGGTGTCCGGCCCGCTGATCGCGACCATCAGGAAACCGCTGAGCAGAAAGAACAGGTCGACCCCTGCCTCTCCAGCGTGAAAGTTCACGCCGGAACGTCCGGCGGCGTGGAACAGCACCACCGCCACCGCCGCAAGGCCACGCAGATATTGGAGACCCAGCAGCTTCCGCATGGCGGAAAACTGATCGTTCCGGAATCGAAAGCCAATAGGGGCAGGCGGCTGACGGGCGGTGATCCGTCCGGGAGAAAGACCGGCGTACCGCTTTCGGCGGTCAGCCCGCGATCAGGTCGAAGGCGCGGTCGGCGATCGCCTCGGGCTTGAGCGGACCGGCGGGGTCGTACCAGTTGCCGGTCCAGTTGATCATGCCGAACAGCAGCATGGTCCGCGCCCGCGCCTCGCCCTTGTCCTTAGCAAGCGCGGGATCGATCTCGACGAGCAGGGCCTGCACGGTATCGACGATGCGGCGCTGCTTGGCGATGATCGCCGAGCGTCGGTCCTGCGGCAGGTTGTCGAGCTCATTCAGCAGCACCTTCTGCCGCGACGCCGCGCCGACATAATCGGCCATGAACAGCCGCAGCAGCCGGCGCAGCCGGTCGCGCGAGCCGCCCGGCTCGGCCACCGCGGTTTCGACGCTGTCGACCAGCCCGTCGATATGCGAGGCCATGACCGCGTAGAGCACGTCCTCCTTCGACGGGTAATAATGGTAAAGCAACGACTTGGATGTCTTGCAGGCCTTGGCGATGTCCGACACCGACGCGCCGAGGAAGCCGCGTTCGGCGAACAGCTCGGCCGCCTTTTCGACGATCGCTTCGCGTCGTTCCTCATAATCGGCCGCCTGCGTCCGCGCCATTATCGCCCCATTGCCCTTTTCGATGCGAAAGAACGGACTAACGGGTGCTGGCGGCAGGTCAACCGCGCTGATGCGCGCCGGATCACTATGGGCGGAATCAGGCTTCCTCGGCGACGATCAGAGTGACGAGGTCCCGGGCGAACCCCATCAGATCCTTGCCCGCCGCGCGGTTCTCGGGCGAGGCCATCGCCTCGTCGAAGCGCGCGCGATCGGGGAAGTGCATCTCAGCGATCAGGAAATAGGGTGCCTCGCCCATCGGCGATCCGGTGACCCGGTTGATCACGGTCCTTTCGAGATGCGGCGTCTTCGCGACAAGCGGCATGTGGACGTCGTGATAGTGCGACAGGAACGCCGCCTCGTCCTCGGGCTTGCGGTACATCGCGATCAGCTTGACGGTCATCGGTAGGGGCCCTCGTTCACAACGGCCAGTTTTCGAGCGTCTCGACGAAGGTCGAGAGCCAGCCGTTGGTCTGGTGTCCGTCGACCACCCGATGGTCGATCGTCAAGGAGACATAGGCGAGCGGACGGATCTGGATCGTATCTATCCCGTCGACCTCGCGCACCACCACCCGCTTCTCGGTCTTGCCGATGCCGAGGATCGCCGATTGCGGCTGGTTGATGATGATCGGCGAGGCGAACAGCGACCCCGACACGCCATGGTTGGAAATGGTGAAGGTGCCGCCGCGCATGTCGGCGGGGGTCAGCTTGTTGGCGCGGGCGCGCTCGACCATCTCGGTCAGCCGCTTGGCGATGCCGAGCAGCGACAGCTCCTGGCACCGGGAGACGACCGGCACGACGAGCCCCTTGTCGCCCAGCGCAGTGCCGATGCCGATGTTGACGTCATCGAAGATGTCGAGCCTGTCATCATACCAGCGGCTGTTGATCGCCGGCGCCGTCTTCATCGCCGCGACGCAGGCCGTGATGAAATAGGCGGTGAAGGTCAGGTTCGCGCCTTCCGCGGCAAAGGCCGCCTTGTGCTTGCGGCGATGCGTCATGATCGCGGTGAAGTCGCATTCGAACATCGCGGTCACATGCGGCGCAACTGTCACGCTGTTGAGCATGTTCTCGGCGATCGCAAGGCGCATGCGATCATGCGGGATCGACCGCACGCCGCCCGTCGACGCGCGAGCCTCCTCACGCGCGGCGACCGGAGGCGGCGCAGGCCTCGGAGCCGGCGCGGCGGCGCGGTCGGCGACCGCCTTGTCGACGTCGGCGCGGGTGATCCGCCCCGCCCTGCCGGTCCCGACGATCGTTGCCGGATCGATGTCGTGGGTGCGCACCGCGCGGCGCACTGCGGGGGACAGCGCCAGTGCCATGCTCCGGTCGCCAGACGTGCCCGGCGCCGGGGAAGATGCCGGAGCCGGGGCAAACCCCGCCTCCCCAGGCTCGGCCCCGGCATCCCCGGAAGCGGCCGCCGGGGGCGTCGCGCCCGCTGCCGCTTCGTCTCCGACTTTCAGGCGACCGAGCAAAGCGCCAGGCTCGGCCTCCGCGTCGGATGCCAACAGGATCTCGGCGATCACCCCGGCCGCCGGCGCGGGCACTTCCTGGGTGACCTTGTCGGTCTCAAGCTCGACCAGCGGATCATTCTCCTCGACCCGGTCGCCGACATTGCGGAGCCAGCTCCGCACGATCGCCTTGGTGCCCTCCTGCTCGGCGGGCACGAAAATATCGATATATCCCATCTCTGCCCCCGGATCAGAACGCGATCAGTTCGTCGATCTTCGCACGGATACGATCGACCGACGGCACCGCCCAATCGAGCAGCAGCGGATTATGCGGGCTGGGGATGTCTGGCATCGTCACCCGCGCCACCGGCGCGTCGAGGTCCATGAACGCCTGGTCGGCGACCACCGCCGCGATCTCCGCGCCGAAGCCTGCGGTCTGGAGATCCTCGTGCACGATCAGGCAGCGGCGGGTGCGGCGCACCGATTCCAGCACCGCCTCGCGATCCCATGGCATCAGCGTGCGCAGGTCGATGACGTCGGCTGAGACATGCGCGGCCGCATCCTCACAACGCGGAACCATAGCGCCCCAGGTGGCGATCGTGATGTCGCTGCCTTGCCTCGTGAACTTCGCCTTGCCGAACGGCAGCACGAAATCGTCGCCGGGATAAGGCCGCCGCGCCCAGGCGAGGTCGAGCAGGTTGCGATGCTCGAAGAAGATCACCGGATCATTGCCGCGCAACGACGCGCGCAGCAGGCCGACCGCATCCTCGGCATTGGACGGCACCGCGACCTTCCAGCCCGGATTGTGGACGAAGGCGACCTCGTTGGTCTGGCTGTGCCAGGGATCGCCGCACTTGAAGAAGCCGCCCGGGATGCGGACCACCATCGGCGCCGCGAAGCGGTTGTTCGTGCGCCAGCGCATCGTGCCGCAGTCGTTGATCTGCTCGGTCGCCGGCTCGGCATATTTGCGGAACTGTATCTCCGGCACGGGCATCAGCCCGGCGAGCGCCATGCCGACCGCGCGGCCGATGATGCCCTCCTCCGACAGCGAAGTGTCGAACACGCGCGCCGTGCCATATTTCTCCTGAAGACCGAGCGTCACCGCATGGACGCCGCCCTTAGGTCCGATATCCTCGCCGAACAGCACGACCTTGTCGTTGATCGACAGCTCATGGTCGAGGGTGCGGCGGATGGCGGTCACCATGTTGATCCGCTGCCCTTCCGGCTTCGGCTCCTCGGTCGCGACGGGCGCGACATAGCCGTGGAGCGCCATGCCGCCCTCGGCCTGCATCTCGCCTTCGAAGAAAACGTTCTTCATCACGCTTTCGGGCTGTGAGACGGGACGCGCCCGTGCCTCCTCGCAGGCGGCCTCGGCGGCGGCCTGCGCCTCGTGCTGCAGCTTTTCCCACTCGGCCTCGCTGAGCACGGCGGGGACGAGATAGGATTTGAGCTTGGGCAGCGGATCGCGCGCCCATTCGGCCTCGACGACGTTGCTCGGCTTATAGGCCTGGGTGTCCTGGAAGCTGTGTCCCTGAAGGCGCGGCACGGTCAGCCGCAGCATCGCCGGAGCACGGCGTTCGCGGACATAGGTGGTCGCCTCGTCAACCAGGCGCGCCGCCTCGGCCGGATCGGTGCCATCGCCCGAGAATATCTCCAATCCCTGCCAGCTCGCCAGATTGGCGGCGATGTTGCCGCCAGGCGTCTGGAAGGTGGAAGGCACCGAGATGCCGAAGCCATTATCCTCGATGTAGAACAGCATCGGCAGGTTCTGCGTCGTCGCGATGGTCAGCGCCGCCCAGAAACCGTTCGACGCGACCGACCCGTCACCGCCCAGCACGACCGCGATCGCCTTGTCATAGGAGGGGTCCTTCACGACCGTGCGGTAATATTCGATCGCCTGCGCCCAGCCGGCGGTCGGGGTGTACTGCGCACCGACGCCACCGCACATCGGCAGGGCCGAGGCGCCGTTGGGATTGGGGAAATTGAAGACGACGCCGATGTCGCGGCCGTCCGAATAGCCGCCCGCGCGACCCATCGCCGATCCGAGCGCGTCGGCAACGTCGACGCCGAGCGCGAGAAGCAGCGGCCGCGAGCGATAATAGCCGCAGCTCGCATCCTGCGGGTTGTCCAGCCGGCACCCCAGCAGGATCTGTCCCATGTCATGGCCGCGGGCAGAGAATTGGTAGAGCACCTCCTTCTCGGGAACGAGGCGGGTTTCCTCCATCTCGTCGAGCGAACGCGACAGGTGGACGAGATAGGCGACGCGCTTCCAGTCGACGGAATCGTCCGGAGCGTTGCGGAGCGGCTGCTTGAGCGCGGCGGTGGCCATGGTGAAACTCCGTCTTCTATTCAGCGGACCGCCGCGAAGGCGGCGGCGAGCGGGGCGAGCTTGGCGGGGGTGAGTCCCGCGATGTTGATGCGGCCGGATCCGGCCATGTAGACGCCGTGCTGCTCGCGCATTGCCCTCACCTGATCGGGCGAGAGCGGCAAGGTCGAGAACATGCCCTGCTGCCGACCGATGAAGGCCAGCGCCGGATCGCATGCGGCGAGCCCCGCGCGCATCGCTGCGATGCGGACGCGGACCTCGTCGAGCTCGGCCAGCCACTGCGCGGTGAGCCCCGCGTCTTCGAGGATCAAACGCACGACGGCCGCGCCATGATCCGGCGGCATCGACCAGTTGGCGCGTGCGAGGCTGAGCAGGTTCGACTGGACGACGGCTGCCGCCTCGGGCTCGGCCGCGAGCACCAACAGCGCCCCCACCCGCTCGCGGTAGAGGCCGAAATTCTTGTCGCAGCTATACGCGACCAGCATTTCCGGGCAGTGTCGCGCGACGATACGGGTTCCGGCGGCATCCTCGTCCATCGAGCCGCCGAGCCCCTGATAGGCGAGGTCGATGAAGGGCAGCAGGCCGCGCTCGGCCATCAACGCGCCGAGTGCCTCCCACTGGTCGACCGTGAAATCGGCACCGGTCGGATTGTGGCAGCAGCCGTGGAGCAGTACGACATCGCCCGGCTCCGCCGCCTGCAAGGCGGCAAGCACGTCGTCGAAGCAAAGCTCCTGGGTCGTGAGGTCGATATGGCGGTGCTGGCGGAGCGAGAGGCGCGCCGCCGCGAAGATCGGCGCATGGTTCGGCCAGGTCGGGCCACCGACATGAATAACCGCGTCGGGGTTGTTGCGGGCAATCAGTTCTGCGCCGAGCCGCAGCGCGCCGGTACCGCCGGGGCTCTGGAGGCCGGCAAGGCGAGCCCGCGGCGCGACGTCGCCGAACACGATCGGCGCCAGGCCCTCGAAGAAGCCGATGTCGCCCTCCGGTCCGACATAGGCCTTGGTCGGCTGCTCGGCGAGGAGCTTCGCCTCGGCGGCCTTCACCGCCGCGAACACCGGCGTATGCCCCGCCTCATCCTTGTAGACGCCGACACCGAGGTCGATCTTGCCCGCGCGCGGATCGGCCGCATACATGCCGATCAGCGCCAGCAGCGAGTCCGAAGGCTGAAGATCGAGTCCTCCCAGCAGCATGCGCGGCGGCGCTACCGGCGTCTCGTCGAGGGTGATCATTCGTCGGCTGCTCCTCCGGGCATGCATTTCCTGTGGATTTTTTATCGCATGCAGCCGAAAGATGTCGTTCAAACATAGGCATGGAAACGCCTGATGTGAAATCAGCGTTTCATATTATCGGGTTTTTCGATGGAAAAAGTTCAGCTCGATTCGATCGACCGAAAGCTGCTCCGGGTGCTGCAGCGCCGCGCCGACATCAGTCAGGCCGCGCTGGCCGAAGAGGTAGGTTCCTCGCCCGCTTCCTGCTGGCGTCGGCTGAAGGCACTGGAGGAGGCAGGCGTGCTCGGCCCGACCGTCCGGCTGCTCAATCCGCAGGCGGTGGGCAAGACGCTCGACGTGGTCTGCCAGGTGCGGATGAAGGCCCATGACGTCGAAAGCCGGTCAGCCTTCGAATCCTTCATCGTGGGCCGCGAGGAGGTCATGGAATGCCTCTCCATGTCCGGAGAGTGGGACTATCAGATCCGCGTCACCGTCAGCGACATGGCGGAATATGAGGATTTCCTGATGCGGCGCCTGCTCGCGCAGCCGGCGGTGGCGCATTCCGCGTCGCACTTCGCGCTCAAGCGCATAAAGTCGACGACCGCGATCGCGGTGTGAGGTTGACCAGGGACGAAAGCCCCCCTTCCCCCGTTCGTCCCGAGCGTAGTCGAGGGACGTTGGCTAACGATGCGCCTGCGAACGTGTCTCGACTACGCTCGACACGAACGGCTTTGAGCGAGAGCGACCTCCCCGTCCCCCCTGCCCGTCATGCCTGCGAAGGCCGGCATCCATGTCTGTCGTCTCCCGGATTGCCATCTGGCTGATGCGAGACATGGGCCCCAGCCTTCGCTGGGGCGACGGTGAGGCTGGGAACCCTCAGAAGCTGTAGCGGGCCTGCACGCCGAACCAGCGCGGCGTCGCATAGGTGCCGTAGGAGCCGCCGAGCGGCGGAGCGGAGACGTCGAAGGCGAAAGTCTTGCGCGCCTTGTCGAACAGGTTGTTGACGAAACCCGCCAACTCGAAGCCGCTGTCCGCCAGCTTCAGCGACACCCGCGCATTGGCGAGCCAGCTTCCCTTGATGAGGGTCGCCTGTGCGTTGGTGAGCTGGGCGTAGAAGTCGTCGGTATAGATCGCATTCATCGTCCCGCTCAGCTGGCCGAAGCCGAGGTCGAAGCGCTTCGTGGCCGCAAGGTTGATCGTATAGTCGGGCGACTGCGGCGCCTTGCGATCGAGCAGGCGGGTGCCGATCGGGATGCCCTTCACATTTGTGTGGAGCAGCGCCAGGCCGGCGTCGAACTGGAATCCCATGCCGGGCCGCGCCGACAGCTCGAAGTCGGCGCCGTAGATGGTCGCACTGGTGTTGAAGAGCGTGAAGTTGAAGCCGCGCTGGTCGAACGCCTGATAATCCGAATAATCGTAATAATAAGCGGCGCCGTTGAAGCGCAGGCGGCGGTCGAGGAACTCGAACTTGCCGCCGACCTCATAGGCCATCAGGTCCTCGCCTTTGAAACGGAAGCCGGAGAGCGGCGCCTGCCCGACAAAGCCGGCATTATAGTTGAACGCCTTGTAGCCACGGTTGATGCTGGCATAGAGCAGCGTGTTGCTATTGGGCTTGTAGTCGAGCGCCAGGCGGCCCGAGAAGCCGGTTTCGCCATGCTTGTCGGTGGTGACACCGGCCGAGGCGAGCGATCCCGGCGCGATGAAGGCCGGGCAGAGCGGCCCCGTGCAGACCTCCGAATAATAATAATCCTTTTCGTCGCGGGTGACGCGGATGCCGGCGGTCAGCTTGAGCTGATCGGACAGGTCATATTCCGCCTGCCCGAAGCCCGAATAGGACTGGGTGTCGACGCTGTAGTCGGCGCGCGGATAGGTACCGAAGACCGGCAGGTTGAAACCCTGGAAATAATCGCCCTTGATGTTCAGATAATAGAGGCCCGCGGTCCAGCGGAACGCGCCCTCATCCTCGATGAGGCGGATTTCCTGGGTGAAATGCTTGGCCTTGGCGTTCTGCCCGAAGATGCCGATGTCCACCGGCGAGAAATCATTGTCGGCCGCATATTCGCTGTCGAGATGCTGGTAGCTGGTGACGGTGGCGAGCGAATAGCCTCCACCAAGATCGAGGTTGATCTTGCCGCCGACCGTCCAGGTCTCTCGGGTGAAACGGCCTGGGAAGTTGAACGAGCCAGTATAGGGATCGCCGTCGGCGTCGACGTAGCCGAAGCCGGTCGGCGAGCCCGGCGGCAACAGCACACCCAGCCCGTCCGCGTCCTGCCCCGCACCGGTGATCATCGCACCGCCGGTCGCCACCGGTCGGATCTTGTACCAGTCCGCGAACAGGTTGACGGTCAGCCGGTCATTCGGTTCGATCTTCACCTGCCCGCGCGCTGCCAGCGTGTCGTTGGCCAGGATATCCGGTCCGATATCGTTCTTGATATAGCCGTCGGCCTTGTTCTTGAGCACCGCGACGCGCGCCGAGATACCCTCGCCCAGCGGCCCGCCCACCGCCGCCTCGACGCGGAACTGATCATAGCTGCCATAGGTCGCATCGACGAAGCCGTTGAGCTCATCGGTCGGCTGATTGGTGATGACGTGGATCAGGCCGCCGGTCGCGTTGCGCCCGAACAGCGTGCCCTGCGGCCCCTTGAGCACCTCGACCCGGCTGACGTCGAACAGTTCCTGCACGCTGGTCGCGTTGGAGGGCTGGTAGACCTCGTCGACGTAGAAGGCGTTGGCAGGCTCGATATGACCGGCGAAATCATTCTGCGAGACGCCGCGGATCGAGATCAGGCCTGCGACCGGCGGGCCACCCGGCGCCGTGAACTGCAGGCCCGGCGTCATCGCCGCCAGGTCGGTCGAGTTGCGCAGGCCCAGTTCGGTCAGACGGTCGCCCCCCAGCGCCGTGACCGCGATGCCGATATCCTGCACATTCGCCGCGCGACGGGTCGCGGTCACGACAATCTCGTCGACGGCGTCATCGGCGGCGGGCGCCGCCCTGTCCTGTGCGAAAGCGGGCACGGAAAGACCCGCGACGGCCAGCGCGAAGCCGCACGCCGCCGAACGGAACGCGCCGATGCTGTCTCTGAACACTCTTGCCTCACCCCGATAGGCCAGCCCGCCATGGCAGGCCGGCGTCTTATTGCAACGGACCCTATCTGCATCGGGGCGGTTGCGCTGCCTATGACGGGAAATACTCACCTCGTGGAGACGCAACGACATGGACGAAAAGCCCGGCGCGGCGTAGAACGGGGGCCGGTTGTTCGAAGCGGTTCAACGCTGCAAGCCGCATCAGACGGCACGCCGACGGGAAAGGAGGAGCGAAGACGGGCATGCGACAGCAGAGTTTCACCTCCGATCCGTCGGCCAGCCTCTACGAAAAGATCCTGTCTTGCGAAGGACTTGAGGGCGTCAACGGGCATATCCTCGAACCGCTCGTCGATGCGCTCGACGCGACCAGTGCGGTGTTCATCCAGATGTTCGCATCGCCGCTGGGCGATCGCCATTTCGGCGCGCACAGCTATGTCGGCCACAAGCCGGGATCGGTCGGGGTCTATCTGGACGAGTTCCACAGGCTCGATCCGGTCATGCGACCCGCGATGGATTGGCTCGACGATCCAAGGCGTCCGCTGCCGAACATGCTCACCGGATCGTTCAGCCGCATCCTCGAACAGAACAGCTATTATGGGAACAGTTTCCTGGAGCCGTTCGATGTCGGCCATGTCGTCGCCTTCGTTCTGCCGATGAACACGGCCTTCGAGACGCAACTCGCATGCGTCGGCTTCCATCGCCGCCTCGACGACCCGGCCTTCTCGGCCGAGCAGATCGGCTGGTTCGAGCGGCTCGGCCCGGCGATCCGGTCGGTGCTCTACGTGCTCGCCGCGAAGGAGGCGATCACCCTGTCCGAAACGATCGCGATGGCGGCGAAGGAGGCGGGCAACGACATCGGCTTCCTGATCTTCGACGAGGACCTGGTAATCCGCAACGCCAACGCGCGCGGCATGGAAGACATCGGGATCGGCGCGACCGACGGCCGGGGATCGTCGCTACTGGGTGACATCAAGCAGAAGCTGCTCGGGTGCGAGCGGAGCGAGGGCAGCGCGCTCACCTTCCAGTCCGAGACTCCGAAGCCCATCGAGGTGGAGATCCGCAATTTCCGCTCGGCGGACGGCCGGCTGTTCCACCTGGTCGTCACTAACGGATCGGGCAAGCTGCATGCGATCGACGGCGCCTGTCGCAAATTCGGACTGACCGAGCGCGAAGCCGAAGTCGTGTCGCGTATCGCAGCGGGCAAGTGCAATGCCTCGCTCAGCCAGGAGCTCGGCATATCGCTCCGCACCGGCGAGAACCATCTCCGTTCGATCTATCGCAAGGTCGGGGTAGGCAGCCGGACGCAACTGCTGTCACGGCTGCTCCAGATTCACTGATCAGGCCTCCGTTTCCGCCGCTAGAGCCAGTTCAGTGAGATTAAACGTTGGTCCCGAGCCCCTCGACTGCCTGCAAGGCAGGCGCTCGGGATGAACTTCGGCCAACGGCCGAAGTCGAGGGACGTTGCCTCTCGGAACGAGTCTCGATTTCGCTCGGCACGAGCCGATAATTTCAATCAGTCTGAAACTGTCGCCAGGCAATCGGCATGTCGGGCGCGCAGCGCCTTCTTGTCGATCTTGCCGGTCGCGGTGAGCGGCACCCCCTCGAACAGGATGCGGTCGGGCATCCACCATCGTGCGATCCGTGGCGTCAGGAAGGCCTGGACCTCCTCGGCGGTAACGATCGCGCCGTCGTGCACCTCGATTGCCAGGATGGGGCGCTCCTCCCATTTCGGGTGATGGACCCCGACAACGGCGGCGATCCGCACACCGGGCAGTCCGACGACGATATTCTCGATGTCGATCGAACTGATCCACTCGCCGCCGGACTTGATCACGTCCTTGGCGCGGTCGGTGAGGCGCAGGAAGCCGTCGCCGTCGATCGTGGCGATGTCGCCCGTGTCGAACCAGCCATCGGCGTCGGCGGCGTCCTCCTCCGCCCGAAAATAGCGCCGGATCGTCCAGGGGCCGCGCACCTTGAGAGCGCCCGCGCTCTCGCCGTCATGCGGCAGCGGCCCGCCGTCCTCCCCGACGATCTTCAGCTCGACGCCGAACTGCATCCGGCCTTGCCGGGTCCAGATGACCTCGTCGACATGATCGCTTCCCCGCTCGGCGAGCGTCGGGGTCGGCGTCGCCACCACGCCGACCGGATTGAGCTCGGTCATGCCCCAGAGCTGGAGCACGCGGACGCCATGGTCGCGCGCGAAACGCTCGGCCATCGCGCGCGGCACCGCCGACCCGCCGATGACGATGCGGTCGAGCGTCCCCGTCCCCGCCCCGCTGCGCTGGAGATGATCGAGATACATCGTCCAGATCGTCGGCACGCCGCAGGTGAAGGTGACGCCCGCCGTCTCGACCAGCTCGTGCAGGCTGGCCGCGTCCATCCGGTCGCCGGGCAGCGCGAAGGCGCAGCCGTTGAGCGCGCCCGCGAAGGGCAGGCCCCAGCCGGTCGCATGGTAGAAGCTGCTGCACGGCATGATGCAGTCGAACGCCCCGAGTCCGAAGGCCGAGCCAAGGCTCGCCGCCATCGCGTGCAGCACGGTCGAGCGATGCGAGTAGAGCACGCCCTTGGGATGGCCGGTGGTGCCCGATGTGTAGCACAGGAACGCCGCCGCCTTCTCGTCGAGCAGCGGCCAGTCGAACGAGGCCGACTCGCGCGCCAGCAGCGCCTCCCAGCTTTGCGCGCCGACCGAGCCCGCGAGGGTCCGGTCCTGGGCGCTGAACATCACATAATGGCGGACGGCGGGCAGCAGCGGCGCGAGCCGTTCGACCAGATCGGCGAAACTGCGTTCGTAGAATAGCATCGAGCTGCCGGCATGCTGGATCGTATAGGCGATCTGCTCGTCGGTCAGGCGCGGATTCGCAGTGTGCAGCACCGCGCCGGTCCCTGGCGCCGCGAACATCAGCTCCATGTGCCGGTGGCCGTTCCAGCCGAGCGAACTGACCCGGTCGCCGCGCCCGATACCGAAGCGCTGTAGCATGTGCGCGGCCTGGGCCGCGCGGGCTGCCAGCCCACGATAATCGTAGCGCCACAGCGGCTCGTCGACCACCCGCGACAGGATCGTCCGCCGCGGATGCGCCGCCGCCGCATGGGCGAGCAGGCCGCTGATCAGCAGCGGCCGATCCTGCATCAGTCCGTCCATCAGGCGTCATGCCGGCGGAGGCCGGCATCTCCGGAGAGAGGAGAGAAGGTCGAGGCCAGAACCGCCCGAGATGCCGGCCTCCGCCGGCATGACGGACATGGGTCGCGCATCCCGCCGATCACCAATCGGCGGGCTTGTCGATATGGTCGGCGGCGTTGCCGGCCACGGCCATCTCGTACATCAGCTTGGCGTCGACGATGGCCGCCACGCTGCCATCGGCATTATAGCCGACCAGCGGACCATTGACGGTGGCGAACATCACCATTCCGTCGGGATCGGTATCCGGGATGTGGTTGATCCCGCCCGCCTCCCGGACGTACCAACCCGCCCGGCCGCGGTCGTCGCCATAGCCGAAACCTCCCTCGAGCAGGATGCCCTCGACCCCGCCGATATGGCCGTGGACCGGCGCCTCATTGCTGGGGCCTACCTTGAGCAGCAGGGTGAAACCGCCGGTCAGGGCATTGACGTTGAGCAGCTTGAACCAGGTTTCCGGCATCACCCAGTCGAGCCAGGGAAGTTTGCCGACATCGTGGAAGGCCGGGCGGTGAAGTTTGGTCTGAGCGATATCCGGGCTGTTGCCCTTGGTGAGCAGCACCATGGTCACGTCTCCTAATGGCTGTTGTCCCGGCCACACTGGTCGGATCCTACGGCGCGGGAAATGACGGGGAATACCTACGCCCGGCCTTGCACCGGGCTGAGTGGTTCCCGCTATTTGCCCCTGCCCGACCACTGCCTAGCCTCCGCGGATCACTCAAATGGGAGGAAGCGGGCTCGTGCGCCTGAAAGACAAGATCGCGATCGTGACCGGCGGCGCGTCGGGCATCGGCCGGGCAACGGCGCTCACCTTCGCGCGAGAGGGCGCAAGCGTCGTCGTCGCAGATATCGATGCAGATGGCGCCGCGCGCACCGCCGCGCAAATCGGCGAAAAGGCCATGCCGATCGCCTTCGACGTTGCCGACGAAGCCGGCTGGGCGGATGCAACGCGCGGCGCCCTCGATCGCTTCGGCCGGCTCGACATCCTCGCCAACATTGCCGGCATCGGCTTTCCGGGCACGATCCTCGATCTCACGATCGAGCATTGGAACAAGATGATCGCCGTCAACCTGACCGGCGTCATGCTCGGCTGCCAGGCCGCGATCCGCGCGATCACCGCCAGCGGCGGCGCCGGTGCGATCGTCAACGTCTCCTCGCTTGCCGGTCTGGTCGGCATTTCCGACGTCGCCGGCTATTGTGGCTCGAAGGGCGGCGTGACCACGCTCAGCAAGTCGGTCGCCCTGTTCTGTGCGGAGCGTGGCCTGCCGATCCGGTGCGTCTCGGTCCACCCCACCTATGTCGACAGCGAGATGCTCGATCCCGTCGCCGAGGCGATCGGCAGCCGGCAAGCCATGATCGACGGCATGGCGCGGCTGGTGCCGATGGGCCGGATCGCAACGCCGCAAGACATCGCCAACGCCATCCTCTTCGCGGCGTCCGACGAAGCTGCGATGATGAACGGGCATGCGCTGGTCATCGACGGGGCCCAACTCGCGGGCCCCACCAGCGCGCATTCGAAAGGTTGAACATGAGCGGACGGGTTTCGGACAAGGTCATCATCGTTACCGGCGCCGCGGCCGGCCTGGGCGCGGCGATCGCCCGGCGGCTAGCCGAGGAAGGCGCCACCGTCATCCGCACCGACATAGCGGGTGGCGACGCCGTGGTCCGCCAGGACGTGACCGACGAGGGCCAGTGGCAGGCGCTGGTCGCCGACGTCGTCGCGACACACGGCCGGCTCGACGGCCTCGTCAACAACGCCGGGATCGCCGACGGCAAGGGGCCGCCCGATCCGGAAGGGGCATTGGCCGAGGACTGGCGCCGTATCTACACGGTCAACGTCGAGGGTGTGTTCCTCGGCTGCAAGCATGCTATCCCGGCGATCGCCCGGGCCGGCGGCGGGGCGATCGTCAACATGTCATCCATCGGCGCGCTGGTGCCGACGCCCTTCCTGTCGGCCTATGGTGCGTCCAAGGCGGCGGTGATGCAGTTCACCCGGACGGTTGCCCTCCATTGCTGCGAGCAGGGCCATGCCATCCGCTGCAACAGCGTCCACCCCGGCCAGGTCCGCACCCCGATGCATGACGAGTTGATCGCGCGGACCGCCGCCGAGCACGGGCTCGGCGCGGATCAGGCGGCCGAGGCATTCCTGTCCAAGGTACCGATGAAGAAGTGGCAGGAGGCCGTCGATATCGCCAACGGCGTCCTGTTCCTGATGTCCGACGAAGCCCGCTTCGTCACTGGCACCTCGCTGGTGATCGACGGCGGCATGAGCCTCACCAACTAGGAAATCCCATGGATCAGATCCTCGAATTCGGCCAGCCGATGGGCGGCGTCATGCAGATGGCCTATATCGTTCCCGACATCCGCCAGGCGATCGAGCAGTATCGCACGCGGCTCAAGACCGGGCCGTGGTTCGTCATCGACCACTTCCCCCTGTTTGAGGCGCAATATCGCGGGCAGCCCTCCGAATTCGACGTGAGTCTCGCCCTGACCTATTCCGGCTCGATGTGCATCGAACTGATCCAGCAGAATAACTGGGAGACGCCGTCGGTCTATACCGAGGTGCAGGCGAAGCGCGGCTGGGGTTTCCACCATTTCGGCGTATCCTCCCGCGACTTCGACGCCGATGTCGCCCATTATCGGGGACTGGGCCATGAGATGGCGCTGTACGGCGTCGCCGGTGTGGGCGCCCGCGCCGCCTATATGGACACCAGCGACGGGCTGCCCGGCATGATCGAGCTGATCGAGATGACCGACAAGACCGAGGCCTTCTTCACGATGATGAAGACAGCCGCCGAGAATTGGGACGGTAGCGACCCTGTGCGGGTGCTGGGGGGCTAACCACAACTCCATTACCACTGGTTCGAACGAAAGCTGGAATCTCCCTTTTCTTCACCCCCGCAAGCGGCGGAAAAGGAAGGGATATCCCGGCTTTCGCCAGGACGACGTCTATACTGCCCAGTCGGCGATATTCTCCGCCTGGCCGATCAGCGCGAGGCCGTGCGCGATCGAGGTCAACTCACCACCCGCGCCGATCCGCTCCTGGCCGAAGCGGCGCTCGAACGACCGGCGGATCGCCGGGATCAGCGACGAGCCGCCGGTCAGGAAGACGCGGTCGATCGCTTCCGGTCCCACCCCGGCCTTGAGCAGGGCCGCATCGACCGCGACCTCGATCCGCGCGATGTCCGGAGCGATCCAGCTTTCGAAGTCGGCGCGGCTGACCTCGGCTTCAATGTCCAGCCCGCCGCCGGTGAATCGGAAACCGGCCAGCTCCTCGACCGAGAGCGCGCGCTTGAGCCGGCCCACTGCGTCGTACAACGCATAGCCAAGCTCGTTCTCGATGATCGCGATCATCCGGTCGATCGCCGCCGGCTCAATCGCACTGCGCCGCAGCTTGCCAAGTTCGTCGAGCGTGCGGCGATTGCGCATCAGCGCCAGCTTCGACCAATCCGAGAAGTCTGAGAAATAACCTCCTGGGATTTCAAGAATCTTATCGAAGGATCGATAGGCGCCACCCTTGCCGAGCAGGGGCAGCACCAGTCGCTCGACAATCCGTGAATCGAAGCGGTCGCCAGCGATGCCGACGCCGGTCGAGCTGAGCGGCACACAGCGCGGGCGCGCCTCGGGCTCGGCCACCCGGACGACCGAGAAGTCGCTGGTGCCGCCACCGAAGTCGGCGACCAGCAACGTGCTCGGTTCGGTCAGTCGCGCCGCGAAGCTGAACGCCGCGCCCAGCGGTTCGTAGACATAATGGACCTCTGCGCCGAAGCCCGCGAACATCCGGTCGTAGCGCTCTCGCGCCAACGCCGGGTCGGGGCGCGCGCCGGCATAGTCGACCGGCCGGCCAACCACGATCCGCGCCCCGGCCGTATCGAGCGCCCCGCCCGCATGCGCGGCCAGGTGCGCCAGGAACATCTGGCCCAGTTCCTCGAAGCGGAAGCGCTTGTGGAACACCGATGCCTGTTCGAATAGCGGGCTGGCGGCGACCGACTTGAACGACTGGATGAAGCGGCTACCCTGCGGATAATCGAGATAGTCGGCGATCGCCCAGGGCCCCGCCTCATGGCCCAGCCCGCCGCGCTCGCCCTCGTCCTGCCAGAAGCAGAGCGCCGAGCGGAACACCGACCCTGTCGCCTGCTCGCCCACGAACGTCACCAGCTCCGCCATCCCGTCGTCCCGCGAAACCGCGGCGACGGTGTTGGTCGTACCGAAATCCAGGCCGATCGCGCGGCCGGCATTCTCCTCCCGCATCAGAGCTTCATCACCCCGACGCCCTCGACCGCCTTCTCGACCGTCTCGATCGAGACGCCGAACACCTTGGCGAGGCCCTCGACCGTCGCCCCGCGCATCGCGAGCTGGCGCATCCGGCTGATGTCGACATTGGTCCGGTAGTTGCGGGTGTCTCGGACCACCTTTTCCTCGCCGGTCCGCGCGAGCGATCCCGAGGCGCGGCGCTTCGGGCGATCCGCGCGCGCTTCGGCCAGAGCGGCGCGGCGTTGCTCGTCCTCGGCGCGGCGGGCCTCGCGGGCCTGCTCGCGCTGGCGGGCGGTCTCCTCGCGTTCAGCAGAGCGGCGGTCGCTGCGCGCCTGTGCGGCTTCGGCGCGCTCGGCTGCCCGGCGGCCCCGTTCCTCTTCCCGGTTGCGCGCCCGGTCGTCGATCATCGGTCTTTCCTCCGTTTCCCCGTTGCTCGCAAATGCGGCTCGCCCGGTCGCAAGCCGGGCGGCCTTGTTCGGGCCGTTCATCGATCAGTCAACGGAATTCTCTATCGTCGGCTCCGCCCCCGAACGTCGTAAGCGAACAAGATAATGTTTATAAAACAAAGAGATATCTCCGAAAACATCCCACAGGAAATCGGGGAGGAATCCTCCTACTTCCTGCTCCGCGCGCGACAGGAAGTGGAGCGATCCGAAGCCGCCACCGCACCGCAGGCGGTCGCCGCCCATCGCGAACTTGCCATGCTCTATTCGGTCAAGGCGCTGCTCGCCCATGTCGATGCGGATGCCGACGACGAACCTACCTGATCAGTCGATGATCGCCGGCAGGAATTCGCTGACTCCCGAGAAGCCGTAGCGCTGATAGGCGCGCTGGCGATAGGTCAGCACCGTGGCCCGGCCGATCCCCAGTTCGGCCGCGATCTGGTCCGCGCTACTGCCCGCCAGCGTCCGCGCGCAGACCTGCAACTCTCGGCCGCGCAGCTCGGGATAGACCCGCGCCAACCGCCGTTCGAGCCGGTCGGCGAGGCTTGCCTCGGGCTGAGGCGGCTTCTGCGCTATCGCCGAGAGGGCGACGCTGGCCAGCGCCGCCAGCCGCGCCGCGCCCTGCCACTCGGCGGCGCCGCGCCGATACATGCTCAGGAACAGGCTCTCATCGCAGCCCCGCCAGCCGAAGCAGAGCTTGTCGGCGAAGGCCGGCTTGTCGAAGCAGATCGCCCGATAATCGTGCAGCAATATCTGGCTGGCATGCACGCGCCGCGCGAACACGGCGCCGACCGGTGTCTCCGCCCAGATGCTGCGCGCCGGATCGTCGCGATAGAAACGGCGGGCAAAAATCTCCGCCCGCTCATCGGAGCGGTCGAGCCCACTCGAGGAGGCGACCACCTGAGGCTTCCCATCCCTGCCGAGGCGATAGGCGAACACTTCCTCGACGAAATCGTATCGCTGCGCCGCCGCCAGCAGCACGTCGCCGAACGTCTCTCGGCCCGCCGCTTCGATCAGCGCCGCGCCGACATTGGGGTCTACCGGTTCGGGCAATCCGCTCCACGCCATGGGCGCCCTTCTTAGCAGCCACACCACGCCCGCGCGAGTCTTGTCCATAGCTCTATGGACAAGGCCCGATCCGGCGGGCGCTATAGCCAATGCCGAAAGATCACCCGCCGATGCGGGCCCCTGAGAGGAGATGGACATGGCCAAGCCCTTCGCATCCTCGGCCGATCTCGCCGAGAAGAAAGAGACCCTCGAAATCCTCGCCGACGGCGTCTACGCGCTGACCGCCGAGGGTGACCCCAATGTCGGCGCGATCGAGGGCGAGGATTTCCTCGTCTGCTTCGAGGCGCGCGCCACCCCGGCCGCCGCACGCGACTGGCTGACCAAGCTGCGCGAGCACACCGACAAGCCGATCAAATATCTGGTGCTGACCCATTATCACGCGGTCCGCGTGCTTGGCGCGAGCGCATTCGGCGCCGAGCACATCATCACCAGCGAGACGACCCGAAAGCTGATCGAGGAGCGCGGCAAACAGGATTGGGACAGCGAATATGGCCGCATGCCGCGCCTGTTCAAGCAGCCGGAGGAGATCCCCGGCCTGACCTGGCCGACCCAGACCTTCGAGGATAATCTCTCGATCGAACTGGGTGGCGATCGCGGCCGGATCGATCTGCAATTCTGCGGGCGCGGCCACACCGCCGGGGATATCGTCGCCTGGCACGAGAAGAGCCGGACGCTGTTCGCGGGCGACCTGGTCGAGGCCGAGGCCGCGCTCTACACCGGCGACGCCTTCCACTTCGACTGGTCGTCGGGCACGCTCGACAAGGTCAAGGCCTATCGCTCCGAGAATCTGATCGGCGGCCGCGGCGCGGTGGCCAAGGGTGTAGCCGCGACCGACGCCGCCGTGGAGCAGACCCGCGAATTCCTGAAGGTCATGATCGAGCAGACCGGCGCGGTCCACAAGCGCGGCGGCACCCTCAAGGAAGCGTTCGAGGCGACCCACGCTGCGCTCGGCCCAAAGTTCGGCCGCTGGCCGATCTTCGAGCATTGCCTGCCGTTCGACGTGCAGCGCCTGTGGGACGAGTTCGACGGCATCGACTGGCCGCGCATCTGGACGATGGAGCGCGACCGCGAGGTGTGGGACCTGCTGCAGGGATAAGCCGCCATGACCGACGTCCGTTACGGGCATGTCTGGCGCAGCATCGGGCCGTCGCCGCGGCCCGCCGCGACGGTCGAAGAGGCGCCGGTCGTCATCGCGGGTGCCGGCCCGGTCGGCCTCGCCATGGCGCTCGACCTCGGCCGGCGCGGGCATCGCGTCATCGTGCTGACCCGGCTCGACTATATCGCCGGGGGTTCCAAGGCGATCTGCTTCTCGAAGCGCTCGCTCGACATCATGGACCGGCTCGGCGTCGGCCAGCGCATGGTCGACAAGGGCGTGACCTGGAATGTCGGCAAGGTGTTCTGGAAGGACCGGCCCGATCCGGTCTACCAATTCGACCTGCTGCCGGTGAAGGATCAGCGCCGCCCCGCCTTCATCAACCTCCAGCAATATTATGTGGAGGAGTATCTCGTCGATGCGCTCGCGGACCTGCCCGATGTCGAGATCCGCTGGGGGCATGAGGTGCGCGGCGTCGCGGCGCATTACGGCGGCGTCTCAATCGAGGTCGGCACGGCCGGGGGCGGCTATGCGATCGAGGCCGGCTGGCTGATCGCCTGCGACGGCAACCGGTCGCCGATCCGGACGATGCTGGGCCTCGATTTCGAAGGCCGGATCTTCGAGGACAATTTCCTGATCGCCGACATCCGGATCAAGGAGGATCGCCCGGCCGAACGCTGGTTCTGGTTCGATCCCCCGTTCAATCCCGGCAAGTCGGCGCTGTTCCACCGCCAGCCCGACGATGTCTGGCGGCTCGACTTCCAGCTCGGCTGGAACATCGACCGCGAGGAATGCCTCAAGGACGCCAATGTCGAGCGCTACATCCGCGCGATGCTGGGCCCCGACGTGGCGTTCGAAAAGGAATGGTACAGCATCTACACCTTCCAGTGCCGCCGCATGGCGCGCTTCGTCCATGGCCGGGTGATCTTCGCCGGGGACAGCGCGCACCTGGTGTCGCCGTTCGGCGCGCGCGGCTGCAACGGCGGCTTCGCCGATGTCGACAATCTCGGCTGGAAGCTCGACCTGGTGCTTGGCGGCACGAGCCCTGACCTGCTCGAAAGCTATAATGACGAGGCGATCGTCACGGCCGACGAAAATATCCTGAACTCAACGCGTTCGACCGACTTCCTCACGCCGAAGAGCGAGATCAGCGAGGCCTTTCGAGACGCTGTGCTTGGACTGGCGGCGGAACACGACTTCGCCCGGCCGATCGTCAATTCGGGGCGGCTGTCGACCGCGATCAGCTATCCCGACAGCACGCTCAACACGCCCGACGAGGACGACTGGACCGGCGGCGTCGCTCCCGGATCGCCAGCGCTCGACGCCCCGCTCGGCGAGGGCTGGCTACTCGGCGGGCTTGGCGACCGCTTCGTCCTGCTCCACGCGGGCGGCGGCGATCCGGCGCCCGAGGGGCTCGACACGATCGCGATCGACGGCGCCATAGCGCTGGCCCGCTACGGGCTGGAGGCTGGCGGCGCCTATCTCATCCGTCCCGATCATTATGTCGCGGCGCGCTGGCGCAGGCCCGATGCCGCCAAGACCGCCCGCGCACTTGCCCGGGCCCAGGGAGGCAGCCTGCGATGAGCCTGATCCTTACCCCCAACCTCGCCGATCCCGACGGCATCTACGAGAAGCTGATCGCGCTCCACGAGGGGCGCGACGCGGCGGACAGCCAGCGGGTCAATGCACGGCTGATCATGACGCTGATCAACCATATCGGCGACCGGGCGACGATTCTGGAAGCCATCGAGGTCGCGGCGGGCGGGAAGATCTAGCGGAACGCGCCCGTCTCTCCCCGCACGTCACGCCGGCGGAGGCCGGCATCTCGGGCGGCTCCTGCCTCAGCCCCTTCTCCCCTCTCCGGAGATGCCGGCCTCCGCCGGCATGACATTGAAGAGATGAAGAGAGGCTTGGCATCGCCGCCCCAGATGACTCAACCGACGCGGCGCACCCAGCCATAGGGATCGGCGACGGTACCGCGCTGGATCCCGGTCAGCTTGTCGCGCAGCCGCGCGGTGGTCTGGCCGGTGCCGCCTGCGCCGATGGTGAACTCGCCATCCTCGCTCTTGACCGTGCCGATCGCGGTGACGACCGCGGCGGTGCCGCAGGCGAAGGTCTCGACCAGCTTGCCCGAGCGGGCGTCGGCCTTCCACTGCTCGTAGGAATAGGGCTCCTCGCGGACCACGATACCTTCATCGCGCGCGAGGCGGATGATCGAATCGCGGGTGATGCCGGGCAGGATCGTCCCCTGCAGCGGCGGTGTCACCATCGACCCGTCGTCCATCACGAAGAAGACGTTCATGCCGCCCAGCTCCTCGATCCACTTGCGCTCGGCGGCGTCCAGGAACACGACCTGGTCGCAACCCTGCTCGATCGCCTGCTTCTGCGCGAGGAGGCTGGCGGCATAGTTGCCGCCGCACTTGGCGCTGCCGGTGCCGCCAGGCGCCGCGCGGGTATAGTCGGTGGAGACCCAGACGGTGACCGAGTCCTTGCCGCCCTTGAAATAGGCGCCGACGGACGAGGCGATCACCATGAACAGATATTCCGACGAAGGCTTGACGCCCAGGAACACCTCGTTCGCGAACATGAACGGGCGCAGGTAGAGGCTGCCGCCACCGCCCGGCACCCAGTCGCGGTCGATGCGAACGAGTTGTTCGACCGCCTCGATGAACAGGTCTTCGGGAACGTCGGGCATCGCCATGCGGCGTGCCGACAGGTTGAAGCGGGCGGCGTTCGCCTCGGGGCGGAACAGCGCGAGGCCGTCACCCAGGCGATAAGCCTTCATCCCTTCGAAGATCTCCTGCGCATAATGGAGGACCGCAGAGGCCGGATCAATCTGCAGCGGCCCGCGCGCCTTCACCTCAGCATCGTGCCAGCCCTTGCCCTCGACATAGCGGACGACGACCATATGGTCGGTGAACACACGGCCGAAGCCGGGATTTTCCAGCAGCTTGGCGCGGTCTTCCGCTGAGGTCGGCGCCGCGTTGGGCAGGATGGTGAACTGGGACGTCATCGGCAACTGCTCCTGCGATATTCTGTCCTGCTCTAAGCGCCGGTTCGCGCGCCGACGCCAGAAAAATAAGCGGCCGATCCGGTCCTTACGGATGGTCAACCATGGATGGCGTGCCCCATAGCCTTGAGCGCCGCTTCGTGAAAGGCCTCGCCGAGGGTCGGATGGGCATGGATGATGCCCTCGATATCTTCCAGCACCGCCCCCATCTCGATCGCCTGGGCAAAGGTCGCCGACAGCTCGGAAACGTGCAAGCCCACCGCCTGCACCCCGACGATGCGATGCCCGGCCTCCAGAGCCACGACGCGGATGAAACCGCCCTCGTCGCCGGCCTCCATCGACAGCGCCCGGCCGTTGGCGGCGAAGGGGAATATGCCCGTTATCGTGCCGGGCGTATCCGGCCCCTGCCCGACGCTGACGATCTCGGGCTCGGTGAAGCAGACCGCCGGGATGGCGCGTGGATCGAAGCGGCGCTTTTGCCCGGCGATGATCTCCGCCACCATCGCGCCCTGCGCCGATGCCTTGTGCGCGAGCATCGGTTCGCCGACCAGGTCGCCGATCGCCCAGACGTTGCGGGTCGCGGTGGCGCAGCGATCGTCGATCGCGACGAACGCGCCGTCCGTCGCAACCGCCATCTCCTCCAGCCCCCAGCCCTTCGTCACCGGTCGCCTGCCGACGGTAACCAGGATCTTGTCGGCGGGCAGCTCGATCGCCTCACCCTCCGCGGTCTCGACGAGCAGCCCCGCCTTACCCTGTCCCGTCGCCTTCGCCGAAAGATGCAGCATGACCCCGTGCTTCGCGAGCCACCGTCGCACCGGCTCGACCAACTTCGCATCGTAGAGCGGCAGGATGCGGTCGGCCGCCTCGACGATGGTGACCTCGGCGCCGAGCTTGCGATAGGCGATGCCAAGTTCGAGGCCGATATAGCCCGCGCCGACGATCGCCAGCCGCTTCGGCACCTCCGTCAGTGACAGCGCCTCGGTCGAGGAGATCACCTTGCCGCCGAAGGGCAGGAAAGGCAGCTCGATCGGCTCCGAGCCGGTCGCCAGGATGACATGCTCGGCCTCGACGGCCACCTCGCCGCCTTCGGTCGTCGCGACATGGCAGGTCTTGGCATCGGAGAAGCGGCCCCGGCCTGCGATCACTCGCACCTTCGCCCGCTTGAGCAGCGCGGCGACACCGCCGTTGAGCCGGTCGACCACACCATCCTTCCAGCCGATCGTCGCGGCGAAATCGAGGCTCGGCGTAGCAGCGAGGCTGATCCCCAGGCGGGGCTGGGCCGCCGCCTCGGCCATCGAGGCGTAATACCCGGCCGCGTGGATCAAGGCCTTGGACGGAATGCAGCCCCGGATCAGGCATGTGCCGCCGAGGCGGCCCGCTTCCACCAGCACCGTATCGACCCCAAGCTGGCCCGCACGGATCGCCGCGACATAGCCGCCGGGTCCGCCGCCCACCACCAGAAGCTTGGCCTTCACTTTTTCGGTCATCGGTCAGTCCATGAAGATGAGGGCGGGATGTTCCAGCAGGCGCTTGAGCTGCTGGACGAACAGGGCGGCGTCGTAGCCGTCGACGATCCGGTGGTCGAAAGAGGAGGACAGGTTCATCATCTTGCGTACCGTGACGAAGCTGCCTTGCACCGTCGGCCGCTCGACCAGCTTGTTCGGGCCGATGATGGCGACCTCGGGATGGTTGATGATCGGGGTCGAGGTTACGCCGCCGAGCGTACCGAGCGAGGTGATGGTGATCGTCGCGCCCGACATCTCCTCGCGGGTCGCAATGCCGTCGCGCGCGGCCTTGCTGAGTCGGGCGATCTCCGCGGCGCACGCCCAGATGTCGAGCGCCTCGGCATGGCGGACGACGGGGACGAGCAGGCCCGCCGGGGTCTGGGTGGCGATGCCCAGGTGGATCGCATCCGACTGGTGCAGCACGCCCGCATCGTCGTCATAGCGCGCGTTGACCTGCGGGAAGCGCGGGAGGACGCGGGCCAGCGCCCTGATGAAGAAGGGCAGCAGGGTGAGCTTGGGCCGCCCCTCATCGCGGTTGGCGTTGAGATCGGCGCGCAGGGCCTCCAGCTCGGTCAGGTCGCATTCCTCGACATAGGTGATGTGGGGAATGCGGCGCTTCGCTTCCTGCATCCTTTCGGCGATCTTGCGGCGCATACCGACGATGCGGATGTCGCTGCCACCGGTGCGTGGCGCCAGATGCCCTGCCCCGCCCGCCGCGAGTGCGCCGCCCGTTTCGACATAGCGGTCGAGGTCCTCGGGGGTGATGCGTCCGCCCGGGCCGGTGCCCGGCACATATTGCAGGGCGACGCCCAGCTCATGGGCGCGCCGCCGCGTCGCCGGGGCCGCGAGCGGCTCCTGCCCGGGCGTCCGCGTCGCGAAGGCGGGTTGTGACGACGGCGCTGGCGAGGTCTTGGGTGTCGCTGCAACAGGCGATGGCGGCGCAGCATCGACAACCGGCGCCACCGTCTCCACGACGACGGCCGGCGCATCGGCGCCATTGCCCTCTCCGTCGACCTCCAGCTCGACCAGCGTCGATCCGACCGCGCGCAGCTCCCCGATCTCGCCGTGCAGCGCGACGACCGTGCCCGAAACGGGCGAGGTCATGTCGACCGTCGCCTTGTCCGTCATCACATCGACCAGGCTCTGGTCCTCGGCGACGCTGTCGCCCGGCTTGACGTGCCAGGCGACGATCTCTGCCTCGGCGACGCCTTCGCCGACGTCGGGCATGCGGAACAGGTAGCGCCCCATGGTCAGGCCTCCATCACGCGGTTGAGCGCGGCCGCGATCCGGGCGGGGCCGACGAAGTAATCCCATTCGAAGGCGTGCGGATAGGGCGTGTCCCAACCCGCGACCCGCTCGATCGGGCTCTTGAGGCGATAGAAGCAGCGTTCCTGCACCAGCGCCGACAGCTCGCCGCCGAACCCGCCGAAGCGCGATGCCTCATGGACGATCACGCAGCGGCCGGTACGCTCGACTGAAGCGACAATGGCATCGATGTCGAGCGGCACGATCGAACGCAGGTCGATCAGCTCGGCATCGATCCCGCTCTCCTCGATCGCGCCCAGCGCGACATGGACCATCGTGCCATAGGCGATGACTGTGACGTCGCGGCCCTCCCGCACCGTCGCCGCCTTGCCGAGCGGCACGCTATAATGGCCTTCGGGCACCTCCCCCGAAACATGGCCGGCCCAGGTCTTCAGCTGCCGGTCGTGGCGGCCGTCGAACGGTCCGTTGTAGAGCCGCTTCGGCTCCAGGAAGATGACCGGATCGTCGCATTCGATCGAGGCGATCAGCAGGCCCTTGGCGTCATAGGGATTGGATGGGATCACCGTCTTCAGCCCGGTGATATGTGCGAACACCGCCTCGGGGCTCTGGCTGTGGGTCTGGCCGCCGAAGATGCCGCCGCCATAGGGTGACCGCACGGTGATCGGCGCCGAGAATTCGCCGCCGGATCGATAGCGCAGCCGCGCGGCTTCCGACACGAGCTGGTCGTAGGCAGGCAGGATATAGTCGGCGAACTGGATTTCCGGCACCGGCCGCAATCCATAGGCGCCCATGCCGATCGCGGTGGCGATGATCCCGCCCTCGGAGATCGGTGCGTCGAAGCAGCGGGTCAGTCCATGCTTCTTCTGGAGCCCGTCGGTGACCCGGAAGACCCCTCCGAAGTAACCGACATCTTCCCCGAATATCAACACGTTGGGATCGGAAGCCAACATCACGTCGAGCGCCGAGTTGAGCGCCTGGATCATGTTCATCTGCGCCATCGGATCAGACCCCCAGCTCGCGGCGCTGCTCGATCAGGCGCCAGTCGGGTTCCTTGAACACGCCCTCGAACATCTCGCGGACGCTCGGCTTGGACTGGCCGAGCGTGCCGACCGCCTCGCCCTGCTTGACGGCGGTGCGGATGGTCTCGGTCAGCTCCGCGACCAGCGCCGCATGCCGCTCCTCGTCCCATTCGCCGATCGCGATCAGGTGCTGCCTGAGCCGATCGACGGGATCGCCGAGCGGCCAATGCTCGGCCTCGTCGGCGGGGCGGTATTTGGTCGGGTCGTCGCTGGTCGAATGGCCGGCGGCGCGATAGGTGAACAGCTCGATCAGGGTCGCGCCATGGTTGGTGCGCGCGCGCTCGGCCGCCCACATCGTCGCCGCCCATATGGCGAGGAAGTCATTGCCGTCCACCCTCAGGCCCGGCAGGCCATAGGCGATCGCCTTCGCAGCGAAGGTCGTCGTCTCGGCCCCCGCGATGCCCGAAAAGGACGAGATCGCATATTGGTTGTTGGTGACACAGAGAATGACGGGCGCGCGATAGACCGAGGCAAAGGTCAGCGCCTCGTGGAAGTCACCCTCGGCGGTCGTGCCCTCGCCGATATAGCCGATCGCGATGCCGTCGTCGCCCTTGTAGGCCGATGCCATCGCCCAGCCCACGGCGTGGCCGAAGCGGCTGCCGACATTGCCCGATAGCGAATAAAAGCCATAGTCCCGCGCCGAATAGAGGATCGGCAACTGCTTGCCCTTCAGAGGGTCTTCCGCATTCGAGAAAATCTCGTTGACGAGGTGGATCAGCGGATAGTCGCGCGCCATCAGCCAGCCGAGCATCCGGTAGGTCGGGAAGGACATGTCCTTCTCGCCCAGCGCCAGCGACTGCGCGACGCCGATCGCCTCCTCGCCCAGCGACTTCATGTAGAAGCTGGTCTTGCCCTGGCGGTGCAGACGGAACATCCGATCGTCGAACAACCGGGTCGCCAGCATCGCGCGCAGACCACGCCGCAACAGGTCGGGCGACAGCTTCGGATCCCAGGGGCCGACTGCCCGCCCCTCATCGTCAAGCACGCGAACAAGCTGATAGGGCAGGTCGCGCATCTCAGCCTCGGCGGCGGCACTATCGGGCCGACGAACCTCGCCGGGCGCAGACAAGCGCAGATGATCGAACGACGGGGTATCTCCGGGTCGCGCGGGCGGAACGGGGATGTGGAGCCGCAGGCTCGGCAGGTTGGACATTGGCGCGAACTCTCCTCGCACGTCGTTGCGGGAGAAGATTGGCAGAAGCGCCGGAGAAAATCCTTGCGAAGATGGCTCAGGATTCGATAATTTTGAGGACAGATCCTGTACGAAAATTACTATGATAGGATATATATCCTAATCTGGAGAATGTGGTGATGGACGAGATGGATGGCCGGATCCTCCGCACGATCCAGAAGCATCCCGACCTTGCGGTGGCCGAGTTGGCCGAACATGTCGGGCTGTCGCACACGCCGTGCTGGCGGCGGCTCAAACGGCTGCAATCAAGCGGCGTGATCGAGCGTAACGCGGTGATCCTCAACCCCAAGCGGCTGGGGCTCGAGGCGGTGGTGTTTGCCAGCATCCGACTGAAGCAGCATGACGAGGAGACGCTGGATGCGTTCGAAACGGCTGTCCGCAGCCTGCCGCAGATCGTCGAATGCTTCTCGATGAGCGGCGACAGCGACTATCAGCTCCGTATCGTCGTCGCCAACATCGAGGCCTATCATGACTTCCTGAAGAAGGTCGTGCTCCACCTGCCGGGCGTCGCGTCGGTCAACTCGCACTTCGCGCTCAACACGGTCAAACTGACCACCGATCTGCCGATCTGATCGTGCTGCTCAGGGGGCCGAGCGATATTCGGTCGCCTCCGCCAGCAGGATGAGGAAATCCGCTTCGGGATCGCTCCACTGCGCGCCCGGACTCCAGCCGCTCGCCTGCAGCATCAGCCGCGCCTGGTTCGGCGTATATTTGTGGCTGTTTTCGGTGTGGATCGTCTCCCCCCGGCGCATCGCCACGGGCCGGCCCGAAACATCGAACATGACGTCCTCGACGGCCTCGAGATGCATTTCGATCCGGTTCCATTCGGCGTTCCAGCGCGCGACGTGGCGAAAACGGTCGACTGGAATGGTGCCGTCCAGTTCGCGGTTGATCCGGGTCAGAAGGTTCAGGTTGAAGCGCGCCGTCACTCCTTCGGCATCGTCATAGGCGGCAACGAGCCGGCCGATATCCTTTACCCGGTCGACACCGATCAGCAGGTGCGACCGATCGCCGAGCGTGGCCCGCATCGAGCGGAGCAGGTCCACTGCGGTACGCGGCACCATGTTGCCGATCGTCGAACCCGGGAAGAAGCCGAGCATGGCGAAGCCACGGACCGATGCCGGCAGCGCCACCGGCTTCATGAAGTCCGCCTCGATCGGAATCACGGGAAGGTCGGGGAATTTCGCAGCCAGCTCGGCGCTCGACTGGCGGAGGAAATCGCCCGAGATGTCGATGGGCACATAGGCTGCGGCATCCATCTGCCCAAGCAGCAGCGGCGTCTTGACCGAGCTGCCCGAGCCGAATTCGACCACGGCCCGCCCCGGCCCGACGATCTCGGCCACCTCTGCCGCATGCGCCTTGAGCAACCCCGTCTCGGTCCGCGTCGGGTAATATTCCGGCAGGGACGTGATCCGCTCGAACAATTCCGACCCGGTGCGGTCGTAGAACCAGCGTGCCGGAACCGCCTTCTGTCGCTGGGCAAGCCCGTTCAGCACGTCGGCCCGGAAAGCGGGGTCGGCGTCCTTGCCGCCCTGATCGGCTAGTCTGATGTCGGTATGGACGCCCATTTCACAGATCCCTTGCCAAACGCAGGCCGGTGAACTGCCAGCGCTGCTGCGGATAGAAGAAGTTGCGGTACGTGGCCCGGACATGTCCGCGCGGCGTGGCGCAGCTTCCCCCCTTGAGGACGAACTGCCCGCTCATGAACTTGCCGTTATATTCCCCGACCGCGCCCGGCGCGGCGCGAAAACCGGGATAGGGACGATAGGCCGATCCGGTCCATTGCCAGACATTGCCGAACATCGGAGCCGCCACCTCACGCGCTTCGCTACGCGGAGCGACGGGACCGGCCTCGTCGAGCTGCACGCCGCCGGAAGGGTCCTCCAATCCGGCCGCGGCCTCCCACTCCTGCTCGGTTGGCAGGCGCGCTCCGGCCCAGCCGGCAAAAGCGTCCGCTTCGTAGAAACTGATATGCGTAACCGGCGCAGCGAGATCGAGCGGTTGCCAGCCGGATAGCGAGAATTGTTCCCAGCCGTTTCCCGCCTGACGCCAGTACAGCGGGCATTCCACCTCGTCCCGCTGCACCCAGACCCAGCCATCCGACAGCCAGAGGCGAGCGGCCGCATAGCCGCCATCTGCGATGAAGCACAGCCATTCCCCGTTGGTGACGAGCCGGTCGGCCAGCGCGAAGGGCGACAGGTGAGCCTTGTGGACGGGTCGTTCGTTGTCGAAGGCGAAGCCCTCGTCCCGGTCACCGATCTCGACCAGCCCCGAAGGCCCTTCCCGCCAGCGAACCGCGGGCGGTTCGTCCACGCGGGCGTGCGCCTCCGGTCCCGCAGGCCAGACGGCGGGGCCAAGCGGATTGCATGCGAAGAGATGCTTGAGGTCGGTGAGCAGCAGTTCCTGATGCTGTTGCTCATGGTTGAGCCCGAGCTCTATCAGATCGCGGCAGCGTTCCGCCAACATCGGCATCGCATCGAGCATCGTCCCGTCGACGACCGCGCGATAGGCCAGCACCTCCTCAAGCGACGGGCGCGTCAGCAACCCGCGTTGCGGCCGGGCATGTCGCGGCCCCTCGGCCTCATAATAGCTGTTGAAGAGATAGGGCCAGCGGTCGTCGAACAGGCGGTAGCCCCGCACATGGTCGCGCAGCACGAAGGTCTCGAAGAACCAGCTCACATGCGCCAGATGCCATTTGGCCGGCGAAGCGTCGGGCATCGACTGCGCGGTCGCATCGGCGTCCGACAAAGGCGCGGCGAGCGCCTCGCTCAATGCCCGTATCCGCGCATAGCGTTGCGCCAGCGCTTCCGGGGACGGTCCGGTCCGTTGCCGGATCGGGTCGGTGATGGTGGCCAAGCCTGAGCCCCTCCCTCTTCGAACGGGCCGCCGGAAAGCGGGCCCGCCTATGAGAATCGCTCATAGAACTCGTGAGGGACGATTAAGTTACCGAGCCACGGCCACTTTCGCGCCGAGCAGCCAGCGCGCAGCCTGCGCCGGGCTGCGCTTGGCGGCGTCGCGGTCGACCATCCAGTTGGCGGTCCGCATCCGATCGATATCGATCGCACCGACCAGCGGACGCAGCGCCGCCACCAGCCCGGCATCGGCGGCGGCCTGGCGCGAAACCAGCAGCACCGCGTCATAATGCGGCAGTGCGGCGCGCGGATCGGCGATCGTCACCAGGTCCATCGCCGCGATCCGTCCATCCGACGAGAAGGCCGAGATCACGTCGGCCGATCCGTCCGCGAGCGCGCGGTACATGAAGGTCGGGCTGTAGGAGCGCTGGTCCGCGAAAGCGGGGTGGTAACGCACCTGCACCGCCCGCCATTCGGGACGACTGAGGAATTCCAGATCGCTCGCCAGCCGCAGCCGGGGCGCCGCGCGGGCGAGGTCATCGAGCGTGGCGATGCCGAGCGCACCCGCGCGATCGCGCTTCATCGCAAATGTATAGGCATTTTCGAAACCGAGCGCGCCGAGCAGGCGGACGCCGTCCCGCGCGCGCAGATCGCGCTCCAGCCTGCGCAGCATGACGTCGCCGGGCGGCGTGTCGGTGCGGCCGAGCACATTGCTCCAGAGCGTGCCCGAATAGTCGACATAGACGGCGATATCCCCGGCCGCGAGGGCGCGATAGGCAATCGCCGAACCGAGATTGTCACGCCGCGCCGTGCGGTAGCCCGCCGCCCGAAGCCGCTGCTCGATCGCTTCCGCGAGGATATATTGCTCGGAGAAATTCTTGGCGCCGATGACGATGATGTCGCCGGTCCGCGCGGCCGCCCCCCTCGGCAGCGGCACGAGGATCGCGGCGACCGCGAGGATGAGCACGGCCAGGCCGGCAATCAGGCGAGCGCGCGACCGGACCCGGAGTCCGCTCTCGACGAGCGAAAGAATGGCGTCGAACAGCAGAGCCAGTGCCGCCGCCGCGAAACAGCCGATCAGAACCCGCTGCCAGTCCTCGGTCTGCAAGCCCGAGAAGATCAGGTCGCCTAGGCTCGGCTGGCCGATCGTGGTCGCCAGCGTCGCGGTGCCGATCGTCCAGACTGCGGCGGTACGGATGCCGGCGAGGATCACCGGCGCGCCGAGCGGCAGCTCCACCAGCCAGAGCTTCTGGCTTGGGGTCATGCCGACGCCATCGGCCGCCTCGGCGAGGGCCGGATCGATACCCTCGATCGCGGCCACGCCGTTGCGCAGGATCGGCAACAGCGCGTAGATGCACAGCGCCAGCAGCGCGGGCAGGAAACCGAGCGCCGGAATCGCCAGCCCGCTCGCCCGCCCCAGCATGAGCAGCAGCGGATAGAAGAGCGCCAGTAGGGCCAGCCCCGGAATGGTCTGCATCAGCCCGACGATGGCCAGTAGCGGTCCCCTTATCCGCTGGCCATGCGCGGCCACTATTGCCAGCGGGATTCCCACCACGACGGCGAGAATGACCGCGCAACCGCTGAGCAGCAGATGGGCCTGGGCGAGTCCCGCAAGCTCAGCCCAGCCGGTGCTGCCCATCACCGGCCTTCCGCCAGCGCGTCGAGGCGGGCCGCCGACCGCCGCGCCACGTCGACCATCGCGTCGATCCGCGGATCGCCGACGCCGCGGACCAGCTCGCGCGGCGGCTGGTCAGCCAGCACGCGCCCCTCCCCCATCACGATCACCCGGTCGGCGAGCAACAGCGCCTCCGCCATGTCGTGGGTGACGATCAGGCTGGTCAGCCCCATCATGTCATGCATCGTCCTGTAGGCGGCGCCCAGTTCGTCGCGGGTGACCGGATCGAGCGCGCCGAACGGCTCGTCCATCAGCATGATCGCCGGCCCGGCGGCGAGCGCGCGGGCAAAGCCCACCCGCTGGGCCTGCCCGCCGGACAATTGCGCCGGGCGCCGCGCGGCGAGATCGGCGGGAAGCGACACCATGTCGAGCAATTCCGCCACCCTCGACGCCCGCTGCTCCGCGGGCATGCCCTGCAGTCGCGGCACCAGCCCGATATTTTCGCCAACGCTCATATGCGGGAACAGGCCGATACCCTGGAAGACATAGCCGATCCGGCGGCGCAGCTCGGCGACCGGCTCCGCCAGGACGTCGCGACCCTCGATCGCGATCGTCCCGCTGTCGATCTCGACCAGCCGGTTAATCGTCTTGAGCAGCGTCGTCTTGCCCGCGCCCGAGGCGCCGACCAGCGCGACGAAACTGCCGCGCCCGATCGCCAGCGAGACGCCGTCCAGGACGCGACGCCCGCCATAATGCTTGCCGACCTGGTCGAAGCTGATCATCGCCCTCCGTCCGTTTCCTCAAAACCCATCATCCGACGGGGCCTTGTTGCTGTCGACCCGGGAAATCATGCCCCTCAATCTGACGGAAACGCGGTGGACGGCCGGAATGGTCGCCGGCGAACGAACAAGTTCGCCGTCCCGCTGGCAGGAAAGCCTTGTCCGGGCTAGGCTGGACCGCATTCAGGCCATAGCAAGGCCGATGGCGCCATGATGCGCAGGAACGAGGACGAAAGGAGAGAGGCGATCCGGTGACGGTACGTCGAGACAAGGTTCATATCCGCCCTATCCCGTTGGTGCTGCTCGCCCTGCTCGCGACAGCCTGCCAGCGCGCGGAACCTCTCGACCGTGAGGCACAGCTCCCCTCGCCGGTCCGCATAGCCGATCTCGCCCCGCCCGCCCCAACCGTCCGCCGCGAACCCGTGGTGGTCACGCTCGCGCCCCCCGCGCCGAGCGCGGCGCTCGCCCTGGACGGCGCGATCGAGCGGCTCGGCCGCCGCTTCCCCGGCGATGTCGGCCTCGCCGTCCGGGACATCCAGACCGGATGGACGTCCCACCATCGCGGACTCGACTATTTCCCGCAACAGAGCGTCTCCAAATTATGGGTGTCGCTGGCGGCGCTCGATCAGGTGGACGGCGGCACGCTCGACCTGTCCCGGCCGCTCACCGTCAGGGCGAAGGATCTTACCTTGTTCCACCAGCCGATCCGCGCGCTGGCGCTGCGCCCGGGCGGCTTCCAAACGACCGGCGAGGACCTGATGATCCGGGCCCTGACGCAGAGCGACAACAGCGCCAACGACCGTCTGTTGAAGGAGATCGGCGGCCCCGATGCGGTGCGTGCGGCGCTCCGCGGCAAGGCGATCGCGGGCATCCGGTTCGGCCCTGGCGAACCGCGCCTTCAGGCGAGGATCGCGGGGCTTGACTGGCAAACAGGATGGGCCGGCGGCACCGGCTTCTATACGGCGCGCGACGCGCTTCCGGCCGAAACTCGCCGGGCTGCCTTCGACCAGTATCTCGCCAATCCGATCGACGGTGCGACGCCGATCGCCATGGTCGACACGCTTGCCCGGCTTCGTCGCGGCGAGCTGCTGTCGCCGGCCTCGACCGCGAAAATGACCGGGATCATGGAAGAGACGCGCACCGGCGCACTGCGTCTCAAGGCGGGATTGCGGCCCGGATGGCGACTGGCGCACAAGACCGGCACCGGGCAGGTCTATCAGGGTGAACAGGCCGGCTATAATGACGTCGGCATCCTGACCTCGCCCGATGGCCGCAGCTATGCGGTCGCGGTGATGATCGGCCGTACGAGCCGGCCGCTGGCGGAACGCATGAAGCTGATGCAGTCGGTCGTCGCCGCGACGATCGCCTATGACGCCGCACTGGCTGTGCAGCGCGCCGCCGCGCCGACCGCCGAGAGCAATGGTTCGGGCTCGGTCAGGTCGAGCGAGGATCTGGATTAAGGCGTAAACTCAACGCTCCTTCGGCGGAACGGGTCGCCCCGGCGTCGCCGTTCCACCACCGCCCTGCGGATCGGAATCGAAATCCTCGTCGCCCCCGCCGCCGCCAGCCGAAGCCCCGCTGCCCACGACCACGCCGCTGCCTACCTGCGGCGCCCGGCGACCGCGATTGGCTTCGGCGGACAAGCCCGCCCGGTTGATCGGCGGGCCTGGCTCCGGCGCGCGCGACGCGTCCTCGCCATTATAGCTCTTGCCGGGAACACCCTTGCCGGGGGCCATCGCCATTCTCCATTTCCGAGGATTTATCTCCATAAAGGCGTTGAGCGGGCCCCAAGTTCCGACATGGCCGCAGGCGCAACGGTACGGCGGCTCGATCGCGGGCCGTCCGACGGGTGCCCTCCGCCAATTCCTAACCGATTATTAGCCATTCTCATTTACCCGTTCCGCGTTGGACAGCGGGGAAAGGGATGGGCATGGCCGACGAGACCGGTTCGAACGGCACGATCCCGTGCGGTACGGTGCCGACGCGGCTCAGCTGGCTCGATGACGAACTTCCGGCCGGGCCCTGGTCTCCCGCATTGCGCGACAGGCTTTGCGCCACGATGAAGAATCTCGGCTGGGCGGCAGTCCATAAGGGCGAGTTCGCTCCCCTCGAGTACCTCTATCGCGACTTCGCCGCGCTGCTGCCCCACCTGCTGGTCGACCGCGACGACATCGACCGGGCGGCCGACCTCTATACGCTGCTCCACATCATGCTGTGGCGCCGCACCCAGCTCCTGCCCGAGCTGAAGATGTTCAACGCCGACGTGGTGCGGCCCTTCGTCGCCTATCTGGGGCGGCATTTCCCCCGGCTGGCGCCGCGCACGTCCGATCGACCTGTGCCCCGCCTGGCCTATCTGTCGGAGACGAGCGACCTGTTCGGAGCGAATGCGGTCGCCCGCATCACCGTCTCGCTGATGCTCGGCCAGCACGAACTGCGCACGGAGGCCGACCGGCCGATCCTCTATTGCATCAACAGCCCGCTTCCCGAGCTATGGGCCTTTGCCGAGGCGTTCGGCCTGAAGGTCCGCGACATGGCGCGCAAGACACCGTCGCGGACGGCGGAAGCAATCATCGCGCAACTGGCCGCCGACGGAATCGACGTCCTGATCGCCGACAGCAATTGCGCGGTCGCGACGATGGTGCTGCAACAACGCCCGGTGCCGGTCCAGGCGTTCCACGAGAATGGTTTCGCGGCCTGGGCGATCCCGGAACTCGACCTCGCCCTGATGGGCATCACCCGTCCGTCGCCAGACCTGTTCGTGCCGGGGGTCGAGATGGTGAGGACCCCGCGCAACACCGCCTTCGTCTTCCAGCGGATCGAGCGGCCGGAAGCGAGCATCGCGGCGGTGCGCGACGTGCTCTGCGCGGAATCGGGCGTCGCGACGCCGAGCGTGGTCTACGGCGTCTATGGCCGCATGGCGAAGATCACCGCCGACTATATGGCGCAGGTCGAGGCGATATTGCTGCGCGATCCACGAGCGATCTTCTTCGCTGGCGGCACGGGACGCATCTCCCCGATCATGGATTGCAAGCGGGCCTCGCCCGTCGGCGGCCGCATGGTGATCTATAATGATTTCATCGATGGCCATGTCATCGGCGAATGCATCGACGTGTTTCTCGACAGCTTCCCCTTCCCCGGCGGCATGTCGTGCATCGAAGTACAGGCGCGCGGCGTGCCGGTGGTCTGGATGGCGCCACCGCCGGACGGCGAGCAGATGATCATCGGCGATCAGCGCGATCCCGAGCTGAAGGCATGCGACGCCGATCACTATGTCGAGCTGGCTCTGCGCGTGGCGGATCCGGCAGTCTGGGCGGGGTTCGGCGAGACCGCGATCGGCATCGCCCGACGCTTCGGCGACATGCGCGAACAAGCCGAGCTGGTGGAGACGCATATCGCCACCGCCTGGGCGCGAGCGCGACAGCAGCGGAGGATGGCGGCATGACCCGGCTTGCCGTCGCACGGCCGCGCATGCCGGCCGCGGAAACGCTGCTCCCCTATCTCCGCCGGATCGACGCGCAGCGTTGCTATACCAATTTCGGACCGCTGGTGGCGGAGCTGGAGGCCCGGCTGGCCGAACGGCTGGACCTCGATCCCGCCTGTGTCGCCAGCGTCGCCAACGCCACGGCCGGCCTGACGCTGGCGCTGCGATCGGTCGCCGGCGGGCGCGCCGGTGTCTGCGTGCTTCCGTCCTGGACCTTCGTCGCGACCGCGCACGCGATAGCCGCGGCGGGCTTTCCTCCCTTCCTCGTCGACGTCGATGAGGGAAGCTGGGCGCTGACCCCCGCCATCGCCCTCGACGCGGTGGCACGGATCGACGGCCCGGTCGCCGCGATCATGCCGGTGGCGCCGTTCGGCGCACCGGTCGACATCGCCGGCTGGGACCGCTTCACCGCTCTGACGGGGATCCCGGTGGTGATCGACGCCGCCGCCGGCCATGACGGGCTGCGTGCCGGCGATACGCCCTGCGTGGTCAGCCTCCATGCCACCAAGATCCTCGGCGCCGGCGAAGGCGGCTATGTCGCCTGCCGCCGTCCCGAGCTGGCGATCGAGATACGGAAGCGCAGCAATTTCGGCTTCTATGGCGCGCGCGATGCGGAGGTCGCCGCCTGCAACGCCAAGATGAGCGAATATCACGCCGCGGTCGGCCTTGCATCGATGGACGTCTATGCCGCCGACATCGCCCGCTTCCGGTCTGTGGCGCGCCATTATCGCGAGCGGCTCGGTGGGCGGACGGATATCGAATGGCAACCAGGCTATGGCACCGACTGGTGCGGCAGCACCTGCGTCGCGCGCTTCGCCGGGGCGGACCGCGACCGGATCGCCGCGCGCCTCGATGCGGCGGGGATCGACAGCCGAGCCTGGTGGGGAAGCGGCGTCCATGGCCAGACCGCCTTCGCCGGCCAGCCACGCCTGCCGCTGCCGACGACGGAACGGCTGGCGCGCGAGACGATCGGCCTGCCCTGTTTCGTCGACATGGGCGAGGACGAAGTCGCCCGTGTTTGCGATGTCCTCGACGGCGCTGCACGCGTCGCGCTCCGCAAGGCAGCTTGACGGGCACATGGCCACCCACCGCAACGCGGCCTTCCTGTCGCCCGACGAACTGGCGGAGCTCGACTTCGCCCATCTGGGCAAGGAGGTGCTGATCCATTCAACCTGTGTGCTCGTCAACTGCCAGCGCATGTCGATCGGCGACGGTGTGCGGATCGATCCCTTCTGCGTGCTCTCGCCGGGCAGCAGCCTGGAGATCGGCGAGCACGTCCATATCGCTGCGCAGTGCGTGCTGATGGGATCGGCGGCGATCGCGCTCGGCGATTTCGCCGGCCTGTCGCACGGCGTGAAGCTTCTCTCCGCCTCCGACGATTTCGTCGGCGGATCGCTGATCGGGCCGACCATTCCCGATGCGTTCCGGACAGTCGACGCGCGGCCGGTACGGCTGGCGCGCCATGTCGTGATCGGTGCTGGCGGGCTGGTGTTGCCGGGATCGACGATCGAGGAAGGCGCGACGGTCGGCTCGCTCTCGCTGGTCAAGGGCTCGCTCGAAGCCTGGACCGTCAACGCCGGTACCCCGGCCCGCAAGATTCGCGACCGCGATCGCGACGGCGTGCTCGACGCCGAGCGAAGGTTTCGCGCCTCCCGCTAGAACGGTTCGCATTCGAGGCTTGACCCGCCGCGCCCGCGCGACCGATCATGTCGGCACCCGAACGGGCGGCGTTCGGGGCGGATGGGGACCGGTCTTCATGGCGATGCCGATGCGCGACAGGCGATCGTGACGACCCGCGGCGCCCCCGGCGAACGTCGCTATCGCGCGTTCATCAGCTATAGCCATGACGACGAAGCAGCGGCGCGGCGGCTGCACCGCTGGCTCGAATCCTATCGTATCCCCCGCCGACTCGTCGGACAGGCGACGGCGCTAGGCGAAGTTCCCCGCCGGCTGGCACCGATCTTTCGCGACCGGCTCGAATTCCCGGCAGCCTCCAGCCTCAATGCGGCCATAGAAGAGGCGCTCGCCATGTCCGACGCGCTGCTGGTGCTCTGCTCGCCGGCATCGCGCACCTCGCTATGGGTCAATGCCGAGATCAGGCTGTTCCGGCGGCTCCACCCCGATCGCCCGATCATCGCCGCGCTGCTGTCGGGCGAGCCGGCGGAAGCCTTTCCCGAGGCGCTGCTGGAGCCCGACGCGGCAGGCGTCGCCGACGAACCGATTGCCGCCGACTTCCGGCGGAGCCACGACGGCGCGAAGCTGGCGCGCCTGAAGATCGTCGCCGGCCTGACCGGTCTCGCGCTCGACGAATTGATCCAGCGTGAAGCACAGAGACAGCTTCGACGTGTGATCGCCGTCACGGTCGCCTCACTGGCTTTCGCCCTAATCATGGCGATGCTGCTCATCTTCGCTATCCTCGCGAGAAGAGAGGCCGAACATCAGCGCCGGCAAGCGGAAGGCCTGATCGAATTTATGCTCACCGACCTCAGGACCAGATTGCAGGGGGTAGGCAGGCTGGAAATCCTCCAATCGGTGAACGCGCGCGCGCTCGCTTATTATGGCGAGCAGTCGGACCTGGACCGGCTGCCGACCGAATCGCTCGAACGGCGGGCGCGGGTGCTTCATGCGATGGGCGAGGACGACCACAAGCGTGGCGACTATGCTGCCGCCCTGGCCACCTTCCGTGAGGCACACCGCGTGACGGCGACGCTGCTGGCCGCGAAGCCCGACGATCCGGTGCGTATCTTCGCCCATGCCCAGAGCGAGTTCTGGCTGGGTTATGTCGACTTCGTCCGCTTCCGCTACGCCCAGGCGCTGCCGCGCTTCGTCGCCTATCGCGACCTTGCCCGTCGGTTGGTCGCGATCAGCCCGGACGATCTGAAATACCGCCGCGAACTCGGCTATGCGGAAGGCAATCTGTGCACGATCGCAGTGGCGCGCAAGGGACCGCCAGCCGAGCTCGACGCCTGCGCCGCCGCATTGGCGACGATGGAGCATATCGCCCGCGCCTCGCCCGGCGATCCCGGCATCCAGAGCGACCTCGCCAACCGCCACGCCTGGATGGCGGATGCGCTTCGCCTGACCGGCCGCGACCAGGAGGCGATGAAACATCGCGACCGGCAACGGGCGATCATCGACGCCCTCCTCGCCGCCGATCCCAAGAATGCCAGCTATCGCCAGGACTGGATTTTGTCGCGCTACTCGACGTCGGAGTTGCTTCGCGCCCTCGGCAAGCGGACGGAAGCGGACGCGATGATCGCCGAATCGCGGCGCGTGATCGACGGGCTGATCGCCTCCGATCCCGAGAATGAAGACTGGCGCGTCTGGCGTGACAAGCTCAACCAACCCGATCCGAAATAGGAGATGTCCATCATGCGCACATGTCGCCCGACCTATATCCAGCAGCCGCTCGGTAGGCTGGCCCCGCACGGCATCAAGCCGGCCAAAACGATCCGCTTCCACGTCCTGATGGGCGTCGAGGATGGCCGCATCGCGCTGCGCTACCATCAGGAGAAGACCGACGGAGGCGATCCGACCGAATTGGAATATATCGCGATCGAAGAGGATGCGACCGTCGAGATTTACCTCCACGGCGACCAGATCTTCTTTTCGAAGGAGCTCGACGCGATCACCACCAAGGAGGAGCTGGGCGGCTTCTACGGTGGTCTCGAATATGACGGCTATGACGAGAAGCTCGACCATTACCGCGTCGCACGCTTCGTGGCGAAGCACAACAAGGGCGGCAAGTACGACACCACCCATCCCTTCAACATCAACGTCGATTTCCTGCAGCAGGATTGCAACGGGAAGCCGAAATGGATCGTCCTGACCATCGATCCCGACATCAAGAATCCGCCGCCGATGCGCACCTGACCGACAAGCGACGAACGGCTATCGACCGGAGATGACGACGTGACTCTCTCGAGCCTCGCACTGATCAGACAGACGGCCCGCGCCGGAGACACGCTTCGCGCCTGGCGAATGTTCGAAGCGGCCGGCCTGCTCGATTCGACGCAGGCCGATGCGCTGAGCCTTCGGGGCCGCTTGCTCAAGGACCGCGCCCTCAAGAGCAGCGGCACGGAACGCTCCACGCTGTTCGATCAGGCGGAAGCGGCCTATTTCGCGGCGGCGGGAGAGCGACGCGCGACCTATCCGCTGATCAACGCCGCGACGATCGCCTTCCTCAACGGCAAGCCGGATCGGGCCCGGGAATTGGCCGAACGGACGATCGCGCTGCTGGACAGCGGAGATCATGAGCCGGAAACGAGCTACTGGCTGGGCGCCACGCGGGCGGAAGCCGAACTGTTGCTGGGCCGGGTCGCCGCGGGCAAGACCGCGCTCGAACAGGCGGTCGCGGGCACGCCTGCGGCCTGGGAGGATCACGCGGCAACGCTCCGGCAGCTCCGTCTCGTCCTCGACCGCATGGGCGAGCCGACCGACATCCTCGACCACCTCCGCCCACCCGCCAGCCTGCATTTCAGCGGCCTGATCGGGTTGCCCGCCGAGGACGAGGATATCCGGGCAGCGATTGGCGCGGCGCTCGACGAGATCCGGCCCGGCTTCGCATTCGGGGCGCTCGCCGCCGGGGCCGACATCGTCATCGCCGAGCTGGCGGTAGCGCGCGGCGCGCAGCTCCACGTCGTGCTCCCGACACCGATCGAGCTGTTCCGCGAGGAATCGGTCGCGGCGTTCGGCGGGCACTGGGTCGACCGCTTCGACCGGCTGATCGAAGGCGCCGAGGCGATCGAGACGCTGCCCGATGTCGGCCCGCTATCCGAAGCGGCGATCGTGCTGGGCGAGGAGATATCGATGGGCCTCGCGCTGCGCCGCGCAAGATCGCTGGCAAGCGAGGCGATCGCACTCCGCGTGCGGAGGTCGACGGATCCGGCGTCGGTCTCCGAACGAGTATGGCGCGAGCGCGGCCTGGCCCATCACGACATCGTCGTCCCCCGATCCGAAGCGCGACGCGATCACCCGCTCGCCCAGCGCAGCCGGTGCGCGATCCTCGCACTCGCCGCCCCCGCGCCTGCCGACCTTCCGTTGCCGCCGGGCTGCGCGACGCGCACGGTGGCCGGGCAGACGATCCTGTGCATCGATGCTCTTGGCGACGCCGTGACGCTGGCGCTGGATATCCTGCGCGCCAGCCCCGACAATCAGATCGGGCTCGATTATCGCGTCGCAGGTCCCGGCGCGGATATCCCCGCCGAGGCGGCCGAAACCGCGCATCTGCTCGCCCGCGCGGCGCCACCGTCAAGCATCTTCGCCGCCTGCCCGGGCGCGCTCGCGATCGAGCTGCACGCACCGGATCGCACCTTCGAAGCGGCGGGCGAGATCGTCACGCCGCTCGGCGACATTCCGGTCAGCATGTTCCCATTGGCGGCAGCCGGCTGAGCCTTTTTCGCGTGGGGACGAGGGCGGGACGCTAGTAGATCAGTTCTTGAAGCATCCGCGGCGCGAGGATGGTCAGTTCCTCGTCCGTGCGGCGCACGATGCCGCGCCGGATCAATGCGGCGAGTGCCCGCGACGCCGTTTCCCGCGTGGTATTGGCGCTCAGCGCGAGGCTCGTCACGATCGGTGGCGGGGCGATGCAGTTGGCATCGCCTGCGAGCTGCGCGAGCTGGGCATAGACCCGGCCAGCGGCGCTGTAGGTGGTGCGGGCCACCATGCGATCGAGCGCCATGTCGAGCTGCCGGGCCAGCAATATCGCCATCGCCGATCCGATCTGGGCGTGCTCGGCGGCGAGCGCGGCGAGCGTGCGGGCCTCGGCACGCAACAGGTGGGCGGCGGTGAGCGCCAGTATCTCGGCGCGGTGGGTGGTCGGCTCCGGATAGGCGCCGAACAGTTCGCCAGGGCCATGCAGCGCCAGCTGCTGGCGCTGCCCGTCAATCCCGAAAGTGTGGACGCGGATCGAGCCGTCGATGATGAACCAGCAGTGCGCTGAGCGGTCGCCCTGCGCGGCGATCACCTGCTTGGCCAGCACATGCTGATAGGTCAGCGCGGCATCGAGCCGCCGCGCCGTCTGTTCATCGCATCGGAGGATCGCCTGAACAGCGACAATTCGCTCATCGACTTCCAACGGCAACGTCCCCTGTATCGATGACCATCGGCGTTGCCCTCCGCATAACCCAATTTCGCGGCGGCGATAATGTGGATTAGACGTCTTTCGACACGGATGGCCATCAAAATGGCGCTGTCCGGCGCGGCCTGGCGGTCGCGCCGGGCAGTCCCCCGTCAGGCCATGGCGGGCGCGAGCGCCCTCGGCCTGCCTTTCGTGCGGCTGCGCGTCGCGCTGACCGAGATCACCGGCGCCTGGGCGCCGTCGCCGTCCTCGGTCGAGACCGTGTAGTTGTCCCAGCCGGTCTCGCTGGTCGTCGTTCCCACGCGATAGTAGATCGCGCCGGCGGGTGCGAGCCGGCTCCACACCGCGTCGGGCATGTCCCACTGGTCATCGGTCAGCAGGTCGCTGTCCTGCCAGGTCGCGTAGAAATTGTCGTCGGTGCGGCCACTGTCGTCGGCGAACAGCGCGCCGTCGGTCGCCATCTCGACGACGGCATAGGGCGCACCGGCGCGATCGATGGTGAAGCTGGGCGCGGGATCGTCCGCCGCCATGCTGTCGGGGCCGCTGATCGACGGCAGGCCGCTCGCCGCACCATCGTCGACCGGCTGTTCCTCCTCGCCCGACACGGCGTCGCCGCTCAGCGAAATCGACGGCGCCAGGTCATATTGCTGATCGGGGGTCGAAACCATGTAGTTGCCCCAGCCCGTCGACGCCTCGGTCGAGCCGATCCGGTAATAGAGCGTATCGGCCTGCTTCAGCCTGTCCCACACCGTCTGCGGCAGGACATATTCGGTGCCGCTATGATGGGCGGAGTCGCTCCACGAACCATAAAAGTTGTCGTCGGTCCGCTCTCCGTCGCTGACGTTGCCGGTGTCGAACAACCGCGCCTCGCTGGTGATCTCGAAGATGAAATAGGGATTGGGCCCGCCATTGACGCGGAAGGTCGGCGGTCCGTCGGAGCGGTCCATCGTCGCGGGGCCCGCGACCCATAGCGAGGACGCGACCGGCTCGTTGGTCGCGTCGGTCGTCAGCGTAAAGGGCCGCTGCGCCTCGAAGGTCGGACTGGATGCCCCGGTGGTAAAGTAGTTGGGCGACTGGGTCGACGGCATCTGATCGAGGATCGCCTTGTGAAAAGCGCGATAGTCGCCCGAGAAGCCACCGTCGTTCCAGACCTTGAGCAAGGTTTCGGTGAAAAGGCCGTTGCCATCTCCGTCCGCCGACAGCTGGTTGTCCTGGCAGCCGGAGATCAGGATCACCGAAGCCTGGATGCCGCTGTCGATGTCGCGCCCGATCAACCGCTGGAGCGTGCCGTAGAGGCCGCCATGCCTTTGGATGCTGCGGCGCCGGGCCGAGGGATCGAGCCAGCGAAACGTCACCTCGCCGGGCGCGGCAGGCGGGATACGCTGCGCGTCGGCGGTGGCCGGCGCAGGCCGGACGATGCCGACCGCTGGCGGCGGGGTCCCGCCGCTGCGCATGGCCAGCGCGCGGGGCGTCACCTTGGGAGGCTTGGTCGATACCGGGCTGAACATGTCCCGCAGCTGCGGCGAGGCGGCGAGCTTGCGCTCCTTGATCAGCTTGGCGACGGTGCCGCTATGGCAGCTGTCCGACAACATCAGGATCCGCACCCCGGCCTCGAATTGCGACCAAAGCTGGTTCAATTCGTCGTCGATCAGCATCCGGTCATAGAGGCACCATGTCTCGTCGAGGCCGTCGGCCTCGTCGCCGTTGGTATCCGTCACCTGGCTGCCATGGCCGGAATAGGTCAGGAACAGCATGTCGCCCGAGCGCAGCGTGTTCGCCGCGTCGGAGATCGCCTCGATCACTGCGTCGGCAGTCGCCTCCTCATCCACGAGCCGGCGGGTCTGGAACCCCTGGCCCGCGGCGAGACTCTGCATCGAATCGGCATCGTTGATGCAGCCGGCCAGCACAGTCTGCTCGCCGTAAGATGACACATCGAGGTTGTTGAGCCCGATGTGGATAGACATTCCCATAGCCATCATCATTCTCCTCAGAAATGCCGGACCATTCCGGCGGTCACGCAATGAGTTCCCATGAAAGGCTGATGACGTTGCCGGCATCGGCCAGGTGCCATTCGAGCCAGTCCGTTGTCGCCACGGTGCCGTCGGCGAAGCTCTTGGTAACAGCGAACTCGACGACCGGGCTCGCCAGGTAGCGGGTGAGCGGCAGCACGAAATCGAGCGAGGAAACCGGCTGAGTTTCCTCCAGCGCGAGCCGCTGGCTGCCCTCGACTTCGCGGATGCGCACCTCCGCGGAGAGCGCCACCAGCCCGTGATTGGCGTAGTTGACGAGATTGACGAAGGCGACGTTGGTATGGACGTCCTCGACGAAGCTCCGGATCTCGGTCAGCGTTGCGGCCCCGCCGTCGGCCGGTGCGCACAGCACCGTCAATTGACCGGCAGGAGGATCAGCCGCCACCTCTATCGAGGCGCCGGGTTCGATGCGGCGGTCGACGGCGATCGTCAGCGGCTCGCCACCGGACGGTTCGACGACGATCTCGCTGACATCGACCGGCCGCTCGATCGGGTTGGCAAGGCGGACCGTCCCTTCTCCGCGTTCGGCGAGCAGGGGACCATCGGGAACCGGCCCGACGATACGGGAAAGGTCGATACCGAGATCGCAGGCGATAACCGTTCCGTCCGGCAAGGTGAAATCCACCGCGCCAGCCAGGCCGCTCGTCTCCAGCATCGACACCAGCAGCGGGGTCGTGTCGAGCGGGCATTCGGCTGTGACCTGGATGCAGGCGCCGAGCTTGGTCGCCGCGACGGTGAGGCCGGACAAGGCCGGCGCCGTCCAACGGAAACCGAGCTGCGCCTCGATATCGCAGAGCGACAGGAGCAGCGGCCTCGCCGCCAGCCCCGCCAGTCCGCGGCGGATGGCCAGATAGCGTGCCGGATCAATGTCAGGAACGAGCGAAGCGAGCAGCGCGCACCGGTTGCTCGCCGGGTTGTCGGGATCGACGCTCGAATAGAGGAAGATCGCGGGCCGATAGGCGCGTTCGGCCGGTGCCTGCAAATCGAACCGACCAATCGACCAGCGCGCCGGTACCACCAGGAAGCGGCCCGGCTGCTGCAGCGATCGCCACACGCTGGCGGTCGCATCGCTGAGATCGTCGAGGCGCTCGAACTGGCGATAGACGGTCTGGCCGAGGCGGAAGGCGTCCTGGCAACCGATCGCGACGATCTCGCCATCCCGCTCCTCGCGGTAGAAGGCGCCGAGATCCCTGCAGGGGAAGACGGCGGGCAGCGCCTGCGCCCGGGCGATGCTGCGTATGCCGTAACGCCGCTTGCGCAGCAGTTCGGCGATCGTCGCGGCCTGGAGCAGGTTGGGCTTGACCGTCAGCGTCGCCACCGCGGCGGGGCGCAGGCGCGCGGTCATCGCCGCCCTGGATCGCCCGGCCGGCTCCCGGCCGAACTTTACCGACGCCGCGCCGTCGAACCAGCTCAGCATGTCGGTGTCGAGATAGCCGGTACCGAGCGACCGCGCGCGGCGGCCGGTGCCGAGAGCGACCAGCGCTGCCTTGCGATCGAACAGGAGCTGCAGTTTGCCCTCGTCGATCGGCACATAGCCGCGGAAACTGTAGGCGACCGACAACTCGGGTGCGCGGTTCTGGAAATCGGGATAGGCGAGGCTGCCATAAGCGAGCCGCACCCAGTCGTCGATCAGCGCGACCTCGGCATGGACCGCGTCGCCCTCCTCGCGCAGCTCCGCGGGAAAAGCCTGGGTGCGCGTCTCGCCGCCCTCGTCGCGGAACGGGACGAGCAGTTGCACCGAAAGGCTGCCAGTCGGGACCGGCGCCGCGGCGGGCTGGCCCGCCGCGTTCCACGCAGCCAGAGTCTCTGCGCTCATCCCCCGGTCGAGCCGAAAATGCACGGTACCGCTCAGGCCCGACGTTCCGTCCGTGCGATGCCCCTCGGCACGGAACAGCATCCCGAACGCTGCGCCGTCCGGATCGTCGGTCGCGGCGGGGGCCGCCAGGGTGAAGGCCGGCGCATACCAGAAGCGGTTCGGGTCGACCTTGTCGCGCCATAGCGGCGCGGTCTTCGTTTCGACCTCCGGTAGCGCCTCCTCGGTAGCGATGGCCTGCACCGGCATGATCTGGAGGTCGGCGATCGCAGCGAAGGACGGTTTGAGCGGCGTCGCCGGCTGGACGTTCGCGGTCGCGATCAGCGCATGGGCGTCGATCCTGGCAGCGGTGGGCTGGGCGGCGGCCTGGAGCTGGACCATGTTGGTCCGGTCGAACCGGGCGAGCTTGATCATCGGCGACGCATCGCGCACCCGGGGTTGTGTGACGAGGCGCGGCACCGGCCCGAACCCGCCATTCCCGTCCGGCGCGATGATCCTGACATAGCGATCGAGATCGTCTGCCCGGATGATCGGCGCCAGCAGGGCCTCGAGCGACCGCATATAGCTCCGCCGTTCGGTCGTCGCGGCGCCCGGCCGATCGATCCGGCCCGACAGCAGCATCGGATTGGGCGTGACCGGCAGCACCCGCCAGCGCCGCCCGGCCTCGGTAGTGACGGGGCGCAGGATCGGCCGCGCCATCGCCAGGAAACCATCAACCAGTGTCTCGCGATCGGGCGTCCCGACCGGCGAGACCGACAGGCGACCGGCCTCCAGCATCTCCGCCGCGATCCCGCCGATCATGGCGAGATCGAGCAGTCCGGCCGGATCGAGCGCCGCCGCCACGTCGGCGAGCCGCGCCCGGACGATCAGCGGCTCGGACGCCGCCCCGCGCCGCTCGACGTCACAGTCGAGCGCCATGCCGCTCGCCTCGCCGCGCAGCGCCGCGAGCAGGCGGAGCGCCACGTCCCGCTGCACGGTCAGCGAGAAGGCCGCCGTCGGCCGCTCGCCCATCGCATCGACCTGTTGCAGGGCGGCGTCGCCGTCGCGCAGGACGAAGCGGGCGGAGCGAGCGAAGGCCGGCTCATCGACCTGCGCCGTCAAGGCCAGCATCGCGTGCGAAACATAAGGCTCGATCGACCCGTCGCTGGCGGGTGGGCGGCGATCGAGCACGATCGTGATCGCCGCCTTCGCCAGCCCGGCGGGGTCGAGGGCCAGGACCAGCCCCCGATCCGCATCGGGCGAGGAAGGAGCGGGGGGCGCCGGTTCCGGCTGGCCGGCGCCCGGCGCCCCCCGCTTCTCGTTCGGACCGGACATGATCCCGCCCTCTCGCTCGCCCGGCCGTCAGGCCGCGCCGTTCAGGTGGAGTGCCCGTGCCTGGGCGGCGGCTTCGCTCTCGCTCGGCACCGGGCTGAACATCTCCTCGGAGGCCTTGCGCCGCCGTTTCGATGCCGTGCGTTCGCGCGCTTCCCGGGCCGCCAGCTCGCGCTCGCGGTCCTGTCCAGCGGCCTTGCCCGGAGGCGTCGTCCCCTTGCCGCGCGCCGGCTTGGCGGGTCCCAGGTCATAGCCGGCGATCGTCCTGGGCTTGGCCGTCACGCCGCGCGACGGGGGCGCCGAGGGCGTCGCCGGCGGGTGGGCGCCGTTGCCCGACACGGGCGGACGAGTCCCCTGCCCTGATGCCGGCGGTGCGACGACGACCGGCGCCACCGGCTTGGCCTTCGATCCGACCATCGGAATCTTGAGCTCGCGCGTGACGACACCCTCGTCCTGCGGGGTCGGCACGGTCAGCATGATCGGGCCGTTGCCGCTCGCCTCCTGCCACGGGCCGAGCCATTCCTGCCCCTTGGTGAAGATGCTGCCCTTGACCAGCACCCGCACCTGATATTTGAACTTGGGCAGGTAATCGGGATCGCCGGTATAGACCATCCAGTAACGCGGCTCGGTCTGGTCGCCGAAGCGCCACGAGAAGGTGACGGGGACGCGATCCTTGCCGTCCTCGGTCTTGCCCTCGGCCTGGAAGGTCACCTCGACGATCTGTTTGTCGTTCTCCAGGTCGACGCCCAGGAAAATCGGCCCGCAATTGATCCCGCCGACATTGTCGACGCGGATCTCGTTGTTGACGAGGTTGAGCGGCACGCCGGCCTCGCCCGGATCGAGATCGACGACGTTCTTCTCGATCGACACGCGGACGAACGGATTCTCGGTCTCGTTCGGCGGCTCGCCGAAATGGACCTGGCGCTTGATGAAGGTCTTGTCGGGTTCCCAGCCGGCGGGCGGGTTCTCGACCTCGTCCTTGCGCTTCATCGTCATCTTGACGCGCCAGTTCTCGTCGGGCTTGTCGCTCGCCTGGAACATGTGGCCGGTCCACTGGAGATTGCCCTCGGTATCGGGATAGCCGACCTGCGCGGACAGGAAGGCGACCGGCTGGCCGACCCATTTCTTGGCGGGATCGGGCCAGTTGACGACCGGCTTGAAGACGCGCGTGACCGAGCGGTTCCAGTCGTCGAGGAATATCTTCTGGAAATATTTCTTCTCGGCGTCGGGATTGGCCTTGATCTCGTCGTACAGCCCTTCGAGCTGGCCGCTGATCGGGTTGGGCTGCAGATAGGCCATCTGCCGCTTCTCGTGGAACTCGAGCTTCAGGTCGACGCGATCACGCCGCAGCTTGACCGCGCCGCCGCCGCCCAGGCCCAGGAAGCCGCCGCTCGCCTCGGCCGCCTTCTCGTCATAAGGCGCGGGTTCGAAGATGACCTTGTTCGCCTGGTCCAGGAATTTCTGGAAGACGAGATCGGAGCGCTTCTCCATCATCTCCTGGATCTTCTCGGCGTTGGGCAGGGTCGAATCGACGAGTATCTCGCTCTCGATCGTGCCGTTCTGGCGCATCGAGTTGAACTCGGCCTTGATGTCCGCCGACCAGAACCAGCCGCCGGCATGCGCCGCCGCCGAGAAATGGTCCTGGATGCGGCTCCAGTCTCCGCGGATGCGGATTTCGCAGATCGGGCTCCAGACCTTGAGCTGGAGGATCTGCCAGACGGTGATCGCCGACTGGCCGCCGTGGAAGGTGCTGTACACCATCGCCGCCGGATAGCTGCCGAGCAGGCCGGAGAAGGCGTTCTCGGCAAAGGGGGTGACCGAGCCGGGGCCGCTGCCCGCCAGATTGGCGTACCACGCGTCGAGGTTCGAGGCACGCATGGCGCGGTCGAGCGTCATGGTGCGCGGCAGCTCGGTGAGCAGCGGCGGGCGGGTCAGCCCGCGCAGCTCGGGCGCGGCGATCAGCGAACGGCTCGGCGGACCTCCCGGCCCTGCCGGCCCGGCCGGAGCAGGCCCCGCCGGCGTGGGGCTGGGCGCGGCGGCGCCGCCCGAGGCGACCGATGGCATCGAGCCGTCGGCGTTCGGCGACAGGCTGGTGATCGACATCGTGTTCGAGACGATCGGTGCGGGCCGGATCATCGGCGTCGCGGGCGAGCGCCAGCCCCAGTAATAATCATCGCTGCCGCGGAAGCGGTCGACGAGCTCGTCGCCGGCCTCCTTCAGCACTTCTGGCGGCGGCGAGCTGGTGGTCGAAAAGCCGCACAGCGCGCCGGCCACCTCCTGGGTCCCCTCGACGCCGACATTGCTGTCCTCGCTCTGGACGCCGACGAACTGCAGGAACGAGAATTTATAGTCGCCATTATCCTTTCGCGCGAGGCGGACGCTGTTCGGCAGCCAGTGATAGACCGGCGGCTTGCCCTCGCGCTGGAGCGCGTCGTTGTTGGCGTCGGGGAGGAACAGCAGAGGATAGCCGTCCTTGGTGACGGTCTGGAAACCCGCGGCGAAAATCGGTCCGATTGCTTCAGTCACGACAACCTCCTTCGTCAGAAACAATGGCCCCCCACTGTAATCTTTCGAAGAATACCGTTCGAAACCGCCGCCTTCGGTGGCGATAAAGGCCCGCGTGCCGGACGAATTGCCCGACAGGTGAAATATTGAACGGCCTTGTGACGATCTTCTCAGCCTGACAGCTAATCGATGATTTTACCGATTACGCGTGACGGCGATCACTCCACGGAAAGACAGGAAATATTTTCGACATTTCCAGCCATGTGATGAGGCTCACGCGCAATAGGGAGGCACGGGATCCATATCCGCGCCGAACAAGGAGATCAGGAATGCGCCATCCCCGTGGTTGTCATTGCGAGCAATGCTGGCCGCCGTCGACGTCGGACGTGGTGCTGATCGGCATCCTGGTGCTGGTCGGGCTCGGGCTGATCCTGATGTCGGGATCGAAGCTGCTCATCGCGTCGACGCTCATCCTGCTCGCGGCATCGGCCGCGCTGAAGCTTCTGCGCGTGCGGCAGCGTACCCGCCATCCCAAGTCGACCGACGGTGAAGCCATCGGCCGGGGTATCAGATCGCTCTGAGGATCGCTCAGCGGCGCGACGGGCGAGGCCGCATCGCGTCGCGCATCGCGAAGCTCGAATTGATGCGAGCGACGCCGGGCAGGCGCGACAGGAGGCCGTGGACCTCCTCATAGCCCGCCGCCCCCTCCGTTTCGACACGAAGCCAATAATCGGCGCCGCCGGTCATGAGGAAGCATTCGCGGACTCCCGGCACCTCGCGCACGGCGTGCTCGAACCGGGTGAGATAATCCTCCGTCTGGCGATCCAGCGTGACCTGGATCAGGAAGTTGGCGAGGCCGCCCTCCCCCTCCGCAGTACCGACGATCACCGTATAGCCACGGATCGCCCCGCTCTGCTCAAGCAGCTTTATCCGCCTGTGGCAGGCCGATGGCGACAGTCCGACCGCCTCGGCAATCTGCGCATTCGGGCGGCGCGCATCCTGCTTCAGAAGGCGGATGATCTCACGGTCGATGCCATCCATGACTATGCCCCAATCTTCGACATCTTTCGAAGATAGACCGAAAATATTCGTAGTGAACGCATAATCGATCAATATTGGAGAAATTTTCCGACGATCGTTCGGCTACACTGTCCGCTTACGGGGAGAGGCCATGACTGCGAGCGATATGACAGCCGGCGCGATCCTCGGGATCGACCTCGATGCGATCGTCGACAATTATCGCCTGATCAAGCAGCGGTCGGCGCCGGCCGCGGTCGCCGCTGTGGTCAAGGCCGACGCCTATGGTCTCGGTGCCATGCAGGTCGTTGCGGCGCTGCAGAACGCGGGATGCCGGTTGTTCTTCGTGGCTCATCTCAGCGAAGCGATCGCGCTCCGCGAGGCCATCGGCAACGGCGCGGAGATCGCCCTCCTCAACGGCCTCCAGCCTGGCGCCGAGCCCGCCTGTGCCGAACTAGGCGCGGTGCCGGTGCTCAACTCGCTCGACCAGATCGGCCGCTGGACCGAACAGGCGGAGGCATTGAACATGCGCCTGCCGTGCATGATCCAGTTCGATACGGGGATGTCGCGGCTCGGTCTTTCATCCGACGAGGTGCAGGCACTGCTCGGTCGGCGCACCGCGCTGGACGGTCTCGACGTCCGGCTCGTCATGAGCCACCTGGCCTGTGCCGATGATCCCGAAGATCCGTCCAATCGGGATCAGGCTCGGGCGTTCGACGCCTTCTGCGCGCATTTTCCGGACATCCCCCGCTCGCTGGACAACAGCGGCGGCGCGATGCTGGCGCGCGCCCATTATGATGTCGTCCGGGCGGGGATCGCCCTCTATGGCGGCGCGCCGCAGAACGGCCCCAATCCGATGCGGCCAGCGGTGACCCTCCATGCGCGCGTCATCCAACTCCGCACGGTCGCCGCGGGCGCCGGGGTGGGTTACGGCCTGACGCACCGTTTCGACCGGCCGGCACGCCTCGCCACGCTGTCGATCGGTTATGCCGACGGCTGGCCGCGCTCATTGAGCAACCGGGGCGCCGCCCATGTTGCGGGCCATCGCGCGCCGATCGTCGGCCGCATTTCCATGGACAGCCTGACGATCGACGTCTCCAATGTTCCAGAGCATCTCGTCTTCCCGGGCAGCCTGGTCGAACTGCTCGGCCCCCACCAGTCACTGGACGATGTTGCACGCGACGCCGGGACGATCTCCTACGAGATACTGACCCAGCTCGGTCGTCGATATGCGCGAACCTATCTCCCCTCTCCCTCCTTCGATCAGCAGAAAGTGGTACAGCCATGAAGGTCGTCATTCTCGGCGCCGGGGTCATTGGCGTGACGTCGGCATGGTATCTGGCCCGCGCCGGGCACGAGGTCGTCGTTGTCGACCGCCGGGACGGCCCGGCGCTGGAAACCAGTTTCGCCAATGCGGGCGAGATCTCGCCCGGCTATGCGTCGCCATGGGCCGCCCCGGGGATTCCTGCCAAGGCGCTGCGCTGGCTGTTCATGAGGCATGCGCCCCTGATCGTTCGTCCGGGCTTCGACCCGGCGATGATGCGCTGGTTGGTCGCGATGCTCGGCAACTGCACGGCTCGAGCCTATCGGGTGAACAAGGGCCGCATGGTTCGGCTCGCCGAGTTCAGCCGCGACCGCCTGATCGAGCTGCGTCGCGAGACCGGAATCCGCTATGACGAACGCAGCCAGGGCACGCTCCAGCTCTTCCGGCGGGAGAAGGATCTGGCGGGTGTCACCAAGGATATCGAGGTTCTGAAGGCCGACGGCGTTCCGTTCGAGCTGCTCGACGCGGCGGGCTGCATCGCCGCCGAGCCCGGCCTCGCCAATAGTGCCTCCCCGATTGCGGGCGGGCTCCGCTTGCCCAACGACGAAACCGGGGACTGTTTCAAATTCACCACGGCGCTCGCCGAACTGGCCAGAACGGAAGGCGTCCGTTTCCTCCTGAACCGCCGAATCGAGGCGATCGAGGCATCCGGCGGCCGGATCATCCATGTGCGGACCGACCGGGGCGACATCAAAGGCGACGCCTATCTGGCCGCGCTGGGCAGCCATTCCCCCCTGCTGCTATCCCCGCTCGGAATCCGGCTGCCGGTCTATCCGGTGAAGGGATATTCGATCACCGTTCCGATCATCGATCCCGCCCGGGCGCCGGTCTCGACCCTGCTGGACGAGAGCTTCAAGGTCGCTATCACCCGGTTGGGAGACCGTATCCGGGTGGGCGGCATGGCCGAGATCTCCGGCTATTCGAACGACCTGCCGCCGGCACGCCGCGCCACGCTGGACCATTGCGTCGGATCGCTCTTCCCCGATGCCGGCGATCTGTCGCGGGCGAGCTTCTGGTCGGGGCTACGGCCGATGACGCCGGACGGTACACCGGTCATCGGAACGACCCGCTACAGCAACCTGTTCCTGAACACCGGGCATGGCACATTGGGCTGGACGATGGCATGCGGTTCCGGCCACGTCATCGCCGACATCATCGGCGGCAAGCGGCCGGCGATCGAGACCGCCGATCTCGCGATCGACCGCTACCGATCATAGGATCAACGAAGGAGAAACGAGAATGACCATCGAACGCATCGACCAGGGTCCCCGGATGAGCCAGGCGGTAATCCATGGAAACACCGTCTATCTCGCCGGCCAGGTCGGCGCGCCCGGCGCGAGCGTGACCGAACAGACCAAGGCGGTCTTGGCCTCGGTCGAGAACCTGCTCGAACGCACCGGCAGCAGCCGGAACCATCTCCTGTCGGCAACGATCTGGCTGGCCGACATGGCCGACTTTGCCGAGATGAACGCCGTCTGGGACGCATGGATCGCCGGCTTCCCGGCCCCCGCCCGCGCAACCGGCGAGGCCAAGCTTGCCAGCCCGGAATACAGGGTCGAGGTCATCATCACCGCCGCCAAAGCCTGATCGGTCGAGGCCTTGTGGAGCAAGACCGCCGCTTGGCGGTCCGAGCCCCGCAAGGCCTAGGTCTTAGGCCTTGCTGGCGGTCCCCGGCTCGGCCATCGAGCGGTGCATTGCGGCCAACGTCGAAGCGGGGGTGACGTTGGCCAGGGTTTTCTGAATCTTGTTCTTCCACCCAGAGACGATATGGGCCTCGCCCTTCATCATCGCGTCCCATCCATCGCGGGCGACCTTGGCCGGGTCGGCCTTGTCCTGCTGGCCGACCTTCGTGTCCATAAGTTCGGCACGCTCGAAGAATTCGGTCTCGGTCGGGCCCGGCATGAGGGTCGTGAGACTGACGCCCTTGTGGTCCTTGATTTCGTTGCGCAACGCGTCCGTGAAGTTATCGATAAACGCCTTGGTGCCGTTGTAGACCGCGTTGAAGCTTCCCGGCATGTAGCCGGCGATCGAGCCGGTGACGAGAATCCTCCCGGCATTACGCGCCACCATGGGTGCCAGGACCTTCTGAAGCAGGTAGACCGTACCCGTGATGTTGGTGTCGATCACCCGCCGCCAATCGGCGAGCGACTGATCGATAAAGGCATGACCAAGGCCGCGCCCGGCATTGGCGCAGAGGATCTCTACGTCACGCCCGCTGGCCGCGTCGAGCAGCGTGTCAACGCCATCGATTGTCGCCAGGTCGACCTGCACCGCGGTGACATCCACGCCATGGCGGCGGAAATCGGCGGCCGCGCCATCGATCTGCCGCTCGTCGGCGGCGACCAGCAGATCATAGCCCTGCGCCGCGGCGATCAGGCCGAGTTCAAGGCCTATGCCGCTGGAGGCGCCGGTCACGATCGCCAAACTGCGTGCCATCTCGTCTCTCCTCAATGCATCGCGGCCATGCCCGGCTTGAGCACCACCTTCGTCACCTCGTCCTGGTCGTCGTGGAACATGCGATAGCCGTCGGGCGCCTGTTCGAGCGGCAGCCGGTGGCTGATCAGGAAGGTCGTGTCGATCTTCCCTTCCATGACCGCATTGAGCAGCCCGGGCATGTAATGCTGCACATGGGTCTGCCCGGTCTTGAGGGTCAGTCCCTTCTCCATCAGGGCGCCAAGCGGGAATTTATCGACGAGGCCGCCATAGACGGCGGGCATCGAAACCCGGCCGCCCTTGCGGCAGGCGACGATGGCCTGGCGGATCGCATGGGCACGATCGGTGCCCAGGAAGGTGGATGCCTTGATCTGATCGATGACGTTGTCGACGAAGAAGCCGTGCGCCTCGAGCCCGACCGCGTCGATCACCGCGTCCGGCCCGATACCGCCGGTCATCTCCATCAGCGCTTCATAGGTTCTGCTTTCCTCGAAATTGATCGTCTCCGCGCCGAACCGGCGCGCCAGCTCCAGCCGGCGCGGAAAATGATCAATCGCAATCACCCGCTCCGCGCCCATCAGCATCGCCGACTGGACCGCGAACAGGCCCACCGGCCCACACCCCCATATGGCCACCGTGTCACCAGGCTCGATCTGCGCGTTCTCCGCAGCCATCCAGCCGGTTGGCAGGATGTCGGACAGGAACAGCACCTTGTCATCGTCGATCCCTTCGGGGATGACGATGGGGCCGACGTCGGAAAAGGGCACGCGGACATATTCGGCCTGCCCGCCCGCATAGCCGCCCGTCATGTGACTATAGCCGAACAGGCCCGACATCGGCTGGCCGTACAGTTCCATGGCGATATCCTGGTTGTCCGCCGGGTTGCCGTTGTCGCAGGCCGAATATTGCTGTTTCGAGCAATGGAAACAGCCGCCGCACGAAATGGTGAACGGAACGACGACGCGCTGCCCTTTCTTGAGGGTCGATCCGGGGCCGGTCTCGACCACCTCGCCCATGAACTCATGGCCGAGGATGTCGCCCTTCCGCATGGTCGGGATATAGCCGTCATAAAGATGCAGGTCCGAGCCGCAGATGGCGGTCGAGGTGACGCGGATGATAGCGTCGCGGGGATTGACGATCTCCGGATCGTCGACAGTGTCGACGCGGACGTCGTGCTTGCCGTGCCAGGTCAGTGCGCGCATCAGGCGTCCTCCTCCAACTGCTTCCGGGTGCGAACCGCGGTGGCGATCTCGCCGGTTTCCATAAGTTGCTTGAAACGGCGAAGGTCGCGGCGCGCCTGAATGGCGGGCTCCCTCTGAAATATCTTCGCGATCAGCCGGCCTACCGCGCCGGCCGGCGGGTCATAAACGATGGTCGCCGTGACCTGCGTACCTCGCCCGCCCGGCGCATCCCTGAAATCGATACGACCACTATTGGGTACGTCCGCGCCTTCCGTCGACGCCCAGGCGATCGTCTCCCCTTCGCGCTCCTCAATGACGACGGCGTCCCATTCGACCGTGCGGCCGGCAGGCGCCTTCACCACCCAATGCGAGCGCTTCTCATCGATCCTGTCCACGCGCTCGACATTGTCCATGAAGGTCGGCAGCTTCGTGAAGTCTCGCCAATAGGCGTAGAGTTCGGCCCGGGGGCGGTTGATCGTGACCGTCCGCCCAATGAGCGTGTCGCCCTTGGCTTCGACACCCCCCGCCACGACTTCGTCGAGTGCGTCGTCCCGTTGTTTCGAGGTGGAAGGCGGCGCATCGTCGCCTCTGCTGCGATGGTGATCGTTCACGGCATCCTCCGATCCGAATGACCGACGCTGAACCCGGAACGGCACCACGCGTTCCGGTCGTGTCCGCCGTCAGCGCCAAT
>NZ_LDES01000038.1 GCF_001015195.1 Sphingomonas sp. Y57
TTTGCAAACTCACGGGATCTCACTGCCTTTCCGCACGACGAAGGAAGAAGGAAGGGAGATCCCGGCTTTCGCCGGGATGACGAAGCCGGTCGCCCTATCCCAGCGCGCGGGCGATCAGCGCGCGGGTCGAGGGGTCGAAGCGGTCGGTACCCTCGCTCTCGATCGACTTCGCGATCTCCTTGCCCAGCTCGACGCCGAACTGATCGAACGGGTTGATCCCCAGCAGCACGGCGTTGGCGAAGGTGCGATGCTCGTAGAAGGCGATCAGCGCGCCGAGCCGACGGGGATCGATACGGTCGAGCAGGATTGTCGTCGATGGCCGATCGCCGGGATAGGCACGCGCCGGATCGCCATTGTCACGACCCGCCATCAGAGCGGCGCCCTGCGCGAAGCAGTTGATCAGCAGGGTGCGGTGGTGCGCCTCGTCGAGCGCATGATCCGGCTCGATCGCTGCGACGAACTCGACCGGCACCAGCCGCGTCCCCTGATGGAGGAGCTGGAACACTGCATGCTGGGCATCGGTGCCCACTCCGCCCCAGGTGATCGCCGCCGTCGGGCCATCGACCGGCGATCCGTCCGCCTTCACCCCCTTGCCGTTCGATTCCATCTCGAGCTGCTGGAGATAGGAGGGCAACAAGCGCAGCCGTTCGTCATAGGCGAAGACGGCGCGCGTCTCGGCTCCGCGCAGCATCGAATAATATTGATCGGCGAAAGCAGCGAGCAACGGAATGTTGGCCCTGGGAGCCGCCAGCCGGAAATGGCGATCCATCGCCGCCGCCCCCTCCAGCAGTTCCTCGAACGCGTCCCAGCCGAGCGCGAGCGCGGCCGGAAAGCCGATCGACGACCAGAGCGAGTAGCGTCCGCCGACGCTTTCGGAAAAGGGCAGGATGCGGGTCTCGTCGATCCCCCATTCGACCGCCTTCTCCGGCGAGGCGGTCAGCGCGATCACGCGCGAATAGGGGTCCTCGACATTGTCCTCCTCCATCCAGGCGAGCACCGAGCGCGCGTTGAGCATCGTCTCCGTGGTGGTGAAGGTCTTCGACGCGACCACGAGCAAGGTCGCCTGCGGATCGAAGCGGCGGAACACCGCATCGAGCGCGGCGCCGTCGACGTTGGAAGCCACCGCCACCTCATAGCGACCGGCATCGCGGCCGAGCGCGTCGACCAGCAGGTCCGGGCCGAGCGCCGATCCGCCGATGCCGACATGGAGGATGTGACGGATCGGGCCGAACACCTCGGCCTCGATCGCGTCGATCATGCCGCGCATCCGGGAGTGGAAGCCCCGCGCGCGGGCGACGCTGTCGGGGGAACCCTGGCCGCGCTCGGCGGGATGCTCGGCTGCGCGGCCCTCGGTGATGTTGACCACCGCGCCGGCGAACAGCGCGTCGCGCCGCCCGGCAAAACCGCTCGCCTCGGCCAGTGCGGTGAAGCGCTCGATCAACGCCGTCGACAGATGCGTCTTGGAGAAGTCGAACAGGATGCCGGCCTCCTCCATCGACAGCCGCGACAACCGGTCGGGTTCGTTGGTGAACAGCTCGGTCAGGCTGGTCGCCGGGGTGTCGCGAAGGGCGTTCCAGGCGGCTTTGGCCTCCGTCATCGATCGATTCTCCATATTGCAGCGCGGCGAATGGCCGATTCCAGCCGGATTTCCGACTTCCACTTACCGATTATTCACCATTTCCACCCACATGTTCCACCGAAAGAGCAGCCAATTGCCATCAACATGATGCGGAGGGTGCCGCAAACGAGGTCGAATCGGGGGGACCCCGCATGCAGGACGACATATTGCGCCTGGCCTATGAGGTCTCGCGCGTGACGGAAGAAAAGGTCGATCGCATCGACCGGGTGATGAAGCAGACCGGCATGCTGGCGATCAACGCCCGGCTGGAGGCGGCCCGCGCGGGCGAGGCGGGCCGCGCCTTCTCCGTGGTCGCGCAGGAGCTCGGTGCACTTGCCAATGCGATCTCGGGAATCGGCGGCGAGCTCCGCTCGGCGATCGCGTCGAACATCGCCTCGCTGCGTACCGCGGGCAGTCAGATGCTTGTCGACTTCAAGGGCACCCGTCACACCGACCTCGCCCGCTCGGCGGTCGAGATCATCGATCGCAACCTCTACGAACGTTCCTGTGACGTGCGCTGGTGGGCGACCGACAGCTCGGTGACGCACGTGCTCGAAGACCCCACCCGCGCCACCGTCGCCCACGCCACCGAAAGGTTGGCGACGATCCTGCGGTCCTACACCGTCTATCTCGACCTGTGGATCGCCGACCGGAACGGCCGGGTGATCGCGACCGGCCGCCCCGACCGATATCCCGATGCGATCGGCCAGGACGTCTCGCATGAGGACTGGTTCCGCGCCGCGATGACGACCCGGACCGGCGATGACTTCCGGGTCTGCGACATCGCTGCCAACCCGACCCTCGGCGACGCCCATGTCGCGACCTATTCGACGGCGGTTCGCGCGGGCGGCCACAGCCGGGGCGGCGCGATCGGCGCGCTCGGCATCTTCTTCGACTGGACGCCGCAGGCGGCGGCGGTGCTCGACGGCATCGGCCTGTCGCCCGCCGAGCGCGCGACATCGCGGCTGATGCTGCTCGACGCCGGCCATCGCATCATCGCCGCGTCGGACGGACAAGGCATCTGCACCGACCATTACCCGCTCCAGACCGACGGACGCGAGAGCGGCTATTACAACCAGGGCGGCAAGCTGGTCGCCTTCGCCCTGACCCCCGGCTACGAAACCTATCGCGGCCTCGGCTGGCTGGGTTGCATCGAGAGCGACCTCGTCGAGGAGTGACAGTTCTGCTCATCCGGCGAAAGAAGGAAGGAAAAGGGAGATTCCGGCTTTCGCCGGAATGAGGATTCGGGGGGCACACGCCGTTCACGAAGGTTGACGCGACGCCCCGACGGGCCGACATGCGCGCCATGCAGCGCGTGACAGCCAAGATCTGCGGGCTTTCGACACCGGAAACGGTGGATGCCGCCGCACACCACGGTGCCAGCCATGCCGGCTTCGTCTTCTTCCCGAAAAGCCCGCGCCACGTCAGCTTCGAGCAGGCAGCGTCGCTGACGATGCGGCTGCCCCGACATGTCGGCCGGGTCGGCGTCTTCGTCGAGCCCGAGGAGGCAGTGTTGGACCAGGCGATACGGATCGGCGGAATCGACACGGTCCAGCTCCACGGCCATGAGCCCCCCGAGCGGCTTGTCGCGCTGCGCGCGCGCCATCCCGGCGTCGCGATCTGGAAAGCCGTTCCCGTCCGCACCCGCGCCGATCTTGAGGCCGCCGAACGCTATCGTTCGGTCGCCGAGCTGATCCTCTATGATGCAAAGACGCCCGAGGGCGCCCTGCCCGGCGGCATGGGACTGCGCTTCGACTGGGCGTTGCTCGACGGTTTTCGTCACCCGCAGCGCTGGGCACTGTCGGGCGGGATCGATACCGACAACGTCGCCGACGCGGCAGGCCGCACCGGCGCCCGGCTGATCGACGTCTCCTCCGGCGTCGAGAGCGCACCAGGCATCAAGGCGGTGGACAAGATCGCCGCCTTCCTCCAACGGGTCGCGACATTATGAACGTCCCAGATTCCAGCCTCCGTCCCAACACGCTGAGGAGCGGTCCCGACGAGTGCGGCCAGTTCGGCCAGTTCGGCGGACGCTATGTCAGCGAGACGCTGATGCCGCTGATCCTCGACCTCGAACGCGAATATCGCGCAGCGCAGGCCGACCCCGCCTTCCGGGCGGAACTCGATGACCTGATGCGCCATTATGTCGGCCGGCCCAGCCCGCTCTATTTTGCCGAGCGGCTGACCGAGCATCTCGGCGGGGCGAAGATTTACCTCAAGCGCGAGGAATTGAACCACACCGGCGCGCATAAGATCAACAACTGCATCGGCCAGATCCTGCTGGCCCGCCGCATGGGCAAGACCCGGATCATCGCCGAGACAGGCGCCGGACAGCACGGCGTCGCAACCGCAACCGTCGCGGCACGCTTCGGCCTGCCCTGCACCATCTTCATGGGCGCGGTCGACGTCGCGCGGCAGCAGCCCAACGTGTTTCGGATGAAGCTGCTGGGCGCCGAGGTGAACGCGGTGACATCGGGCGCGCAGACGCTCAAGGATGCCATGAACGAGGCGCTGCGCGACTGGGTCGCGAACGTCCACGACACCTTCTACATCATCGGCACCGCGGCCGGGCCGCATCCCTATCCCGAGCTGGTGCGCGACTTTCAGTCGGTGATCGGTCACGAGGCGCGCGCGCAGATACTGGAGGCCGAGGGTCGTCTGCCCGACATGCTGATCGCGGCGGTCGGCGGCGGGTCCAACGCGATCGGCTTGTTCCACCCCTTCCTCGACGACACTGACGTGCGGATGATCGGCGTCGAGGCAGCGGGCGAGGGTCTCGATACCGGCAGGCATGCCGCCAGCCTCGCCGGCGGATCGCCGGGCGTGCTCCACGGCAACCGCACCTATCTGCTCCAGGACGACGACGGCCAGATCACCGAGGCGCACTCGATCTCGGCCGGGCTCGACTATCCGGGGATCGGCCCCGAGCATAGCTGGCTGCATGAGATCGGGCGCGCCGAATATGTCCCGGTCACCGACGGCGAGGCGCTCGCCAGCTTCCAGCGGCTCGCGAAGCTGGAGGGGATCATCCCCGCGCTCGAATCGGCACATGCACTGGCGGCGGTCGAGAAGCTCGCCCCCACCATGGGCAACGACAAGCTGATCGTCCTCAACCTGTCCGGCCGCGGCGACAAGGACATCTTCACGGTCGCCGCCGCGCTGGGGGTCGAGATATGAGCCGCCTGTCCGACGCATTCGCCCGGACCCGTGCAGAGGGGCGCGCCGCCCTGGTCACCTTCGTCACCGGTGGCGACCCGACCCCGGGCGACATGGGACCGATCCTCGACGCGCTGGTGGCGGGCGGCGCCGACGTGATCGAGCTCGGCATGCCCTTCACCGATCCGATGGCCGACGGCCCCGCGATCCAGCGGGCCAACCTCCGCGCGCTCGGCGCGGGGACGACCACCGCCGACCTGCTGGCGATCGCCGCCGCCTTTCGGCAGCGCCACCCCTCGGTGCCGCTGGTGCTGATGGGCTATGCCAATCCGATGGTCCGGCGCGGGCCCGAATGGTTCGCCGCCGAGGCCGCCCGCGCCGGTGTCGATGGCGTGATCTGCGTCGACATCCCGCCAGAGCAGGATGCCGCGCTCGGCCCGGCGCTCCGTGCCGCCGGGGTCGCACCCATCCGCCTCGCCACCCCGACCACCGACGCGGCACGGCTGCCGGCGGTGCTGGAGGGGGCCTCGGGCTTCCTCTATTATGTCTCGGTCGCGGGGATCACGGGCATGCAGCAGGCCGGACAGGCCAGCATCGAAGCGGCGGTCGCGCGCTTCAAGGCCGCGACCGACCTCCCCGTAGTGGTCGGTTTCGGCGTGCGCGGGCCGGAACAGGCCGAAGCGATCGGCCGGGTCGCCGACGGCGTGGTCGTCGGTTCGGCGATCGTCGACCTGATCGGCGAGCATGGCGCCGCCGCTGCGGGGCCCGTCCGCGATTTCACCGCCACCCTCAGCGCGGCGCTGCGCCGCGCCGCCCAGGAGAAGGCCGCATGAGCTGGCTCGATAGCGTCCGCAAGAAAATCCCGTTCATCGCCAAGCGCGAGAGTCCGGACAATCTCTGGCACAAATGCCCGTCATGCCAGCAGATGATCTTCGCCAAGGAATATGAGGAGAATCTGTCGGTCTGCCCGAAATGCGGCCATCATGGCCGGATCGGCCCCGATGCGCGCTTTGACCAGCTGTTCGACGGCGGCGTCTACACGCCGCTGCCCGCTCCGCAGGTTCGCGAGGACCCGCTCAAGTTTCGCGATTCGAAGCGCTACACCGACCGCATGAAGGAGGCGCGTGCCAAGACCGGCGAGCAGGACGCCCTGATCAATGCGCGCGGTACGATCGAGGGGTTCAAGACGGTCGTCGGCGTGCAGGACTTCGCCTTCATGGGCGGGTCGATGGGACTCGCGGTCGGCGCCGCCTTCGTCGCGGGCGTCCAGGCGGCCATCGCCGATCGCTGTCCCTATATCATCTTCACGGCCGCCGGCGGCGCGCGCATGCAGGAGGGTATCCTCTCGCTGATGCAGATGCCGAAGACCACCGTCGCGATCGCCCAGCTCCGCGAAGCGGGTTTGCCGTACATCGTCGTGATGACCGATCCGACGACCGGCGGCGTCACCGCCTCCTATGCGATGCTCGGCGATATCCAGATCGCCGAGCCCGGCGCGCTGATCGGTTTCGCCGGCCAGCGGGTGATCGAGCAGACGATCCGCGAGAAGCTGCCCGAAGGGTTCCAGCGCGCCGAATATCTGCTCGAACACGGCATGCTCGACATGGTCGTCAAGCGGCACGACCTGCGCGCGGAACTGGCGCGGCTGATCGACTATCTCTGCCCGGGGAAGAAGGCGGCCTAGCGGTGGCCGCCACCCTTTCCCCTTCGTCGTTCCGGCGGGGGCCGGAATGACGCCGTCAGTCTAGGGACAGGCCCACCCTCCATGCCCGATCACGCCGTCTCCACCGATCCCGCCGTTCAGGCGCAGCTCGACCGGCTGTGGCGGCTCTCGCCGGGCGCCGACATCCTCGGGCTCGACCGGATAGGGCGCCTGTGCGAACGGCTGGGCAACCCGGAGCGTGCGCTGCCGCCGGTGTTCCACGTCGCCGGCACCAACGGCAAGGGATCGACCTGCGCCTATCTGCGCGCCGCGATCGAGGCGGCCGGGATGAGCGCGCACGTCTTCACCAGCCCACACCTGATCCGCTTCAACGAGCGCATCCGCATCGCCGGCGCGCTGATCGAGGACGCCGCGCTCGCCGCGCTGCTCGCGGAGGTGCTCGACGTCTCCGAAGGGATCGGCGCCAGCTTCTTCGAGGTGACGACCGCCGCCGCCTTCCTCGCCTTCAGCCGCACCCCCGCCGACGCCTGCATCGTCGAGGTCGGGCTCGGCGGCCGGCTCGACGCGACCAACGTCATCGCCGATCCACTGGTCTGCGGCATCGCCCAGCTCGGGCTCGACCATCAGAGCTTCCTCGGCGACACGATCGAGGCGATCGCGGCGGAGAAGGCGGGCATCGCCAAGCCCGGCGTCCCCATCCTGACGCTCCATTACCCCGCCACCGTCGCCAACGAGATTGGCCGCGTAATCCGCGAGACCGGCGCCCCATGGCACGTCAAGGGCGGCTCCTGGGACGCCGCCGCCTATCAGGGCCGGCTTCATTATCGCGACGCGCAGGGCAAGCTCGATCTGCCGCTTCCGGGACTCGCCGGCCAGCACCAGGCGATGAACGCCGCGCTGGCGGTGGCGATGCTGCGGCATCAGGACGCGATCGCGATCCCCTCTTCGGCGCTGCGCGCGGCGATGGGCTGGGCCGACTGGCCGGCGCGGCTCCAGCATCTGCGCGGCGGCGCGTTGTTCGACCGGCTGCCGGCCGGATCGGACCTGTGGATCGACGGCGGCCACAATCCTTCGGCGGGGCGGGTGATCGGCGATTTCCTGCGCAACCAGGTGGCGGCCGACCGGCCGCTCCACATCGTCCTGGGCCTGCTCGCCAACAAGGACGCGGGCGGCTTCCTCGCGGCGATGGGCCGGGTGCCGGCGCATTTCCACATGGTGCCGGTGCCGGGCCATGAACATCACGCGCCGGCCGCTCTTGCCGACACCGCCCGCCTCGCCGGCTTCGCCGCGGCTACCGCGACCGGCTTCGAGGACGCCCTTGCGACGATCGCGGCCGGCGCCGGCAACGTCCCGCCGGTGGTGCTGATCGGCGGCTCACTCTACCTGGCGGGCAAGGCGCTGGAGGCCAACGGGACGGTGATCGACTGAGGTCGGAACTTCCCCCACGCGCGTCATCCCGGCGGAGGCCGGGATCTCGGGCGGCTCCTGCCTCGATCTCGTCTCCTCTCTCCCGAGATCCCGGCCTCCGCCGGGATGACGATATGAAGAGGGCGCCGCCCCATTCAGTCGCACCGCAGCATTTAATTGCGATTGACTCGCAATAGCATACATGCTCTTCTTCCCCGGCCGAGAGGGAGAGAAGTGCATGTCCGACGGAATCGCCGCATCGACCGCCAGCCTGCTGCCTCATGGCGCGCCCGAGGGCAGCGGCGCGCTGCTTTTCCTGCAGACGGTGCGCCGGATGGGCATTGGCGGGCTCGGCGACGCCTATGCCGCCAGCCTGCTGATCGGCACGTTCGGCCTGTCCTTCCGCCGCCCGCTGGTCTTGAGCCGCGCCCTGATGGCGGAACTGGCGCGCGCCTCCCAGCGCTCGATCATGATCGCGCCGTCCTGCTGCTGCCGGATGACGATCGCGGAATCGATCCTGCTCGTCGCGGTCGCGACGGCGCGCGATCAGCCGGCGGCCGCACACCGGCGCCTCTGCCAGCTCTGCGGCGTCGACCGGGCGCTGGGCATATTGTCGAGCGCGCAGGCGGTGGCGCAGGCCTTCGCCGATCTCGGCCGGCCGATCGAGGCCGCCTGATCCTCCGCCGACCAGGAAGCGCCGCGTCAGAACAGGTTGCGACCTCTCTCTCGTCCCCCAGGCGGACGGCGATATCGGACGCGATAGCGCCAGCGGGTTGGCGCGCGTTCTCATGTTCAAACCGCCGCGACACTTTTACTGCTAGTCCCCCGTCGCTATATCCCAGCTCGACTCTCGCAATCGCAGCATAGGGGCTCAGCCATGACGGCCGTCGGTCAGGACACTCTCAAGACTCGTTCCACCCTCAACGTCGACGGCAAGCACTACGCCTATTACTCGCTCGCCAAGGCGGCCGAGAAACTCGGCGATATCTCCCGCCTGCCCTTCTCGATGAAGGTGCTGCTCGAGAACCTGCTCCGCTTCGAGGACGGCACTACCGTCACCACCGAGGACGTCCAGGCGATCATCGACTGGCAGAAGGAGCGCACCTCGGAGCGGGAGATCCAGTATCGTCCGGCCCGCGTCCTGATGCAGGACTTCACCGGCGTTCCCTGCGTCGTCGATCTGGCGGCGATGCGCGACGCGATGAACGCGCTGGGCGGCGACGCGCAGAAGATCAACCCGCTGGTCCCCGTCCATCTGGTCATCGACCATTCGGTGATGGTCGACAGCTTCGGCAATCCAAAGGCGTTCGACGAGAATGTCGCGCTCGAATATGCCCGTAACGGCGAGCGCTACGAGTTCCTCCGCTGGGGATCGAAGGCGCTCAACAACTTCAAGGTCGTCCCTCCCGGCACCGGCATCTGCCATCAGGTCAACCTCGAGAATCTCGCCCAGGCGGTGTGGAGCTCGGCGGACGGCTCGGGCGTGGAGGTCGCCTATCCCGACACCTGCGTCGGCACCGACAGCCACACCACGATGGTGAACGGTCTGGGCGTGCTCGGATGGGGCGTCGGCGGCATCGAGGCCGAGGCGGCGATGCTCGGCCAGCCGGTGTCAATGCTGATCCCGGAGGTCGTGGGCTTCAAGCTGTCGGGCACCCTCAGCGAGGGCATCACCGCGACCGATCTGGTGCTTACCGTCACCCAGATGCTGCGCGCCAAGGGCGTGGTCGGCCGCTTCGTCGAATTCTATGGTCCCGGCCTGGACGCGCTGTCGCTGGCCGACCGCGCGACCATCGCCAATATGGCGCCTGAATATGGCGCCACCTGCGGCTTCTTCCCGATCGACGACGCGACCCTCGTCTATATGCGGCTCACGGGCCGCTCGGCGGAGAATGTCGCCCTGGTCGAGGCCTATGCCAAGGAACAGGGCTTCTGGCGGGACGCCACCGCGCCCGATCCGGTGTTCACCGACACGCTGCACCTCGACATGTCGACCGTCCAGCCGTCGCTCGCCGGTCCGAAGCGCCCGCAGGACCGCGTCCTGCTCGCCTCGGTCGACGAAGGCTTCAACAGCGAGCTCGCGACCGGCTACAAGAAGGGCGACGAGGCCGACAAGCGCGTGCCCGTCGAAGGCACCGACTTCGACATCGGCCATGGCGACGTCGTGATCGCCGCGATCACCAGCTGCACCAACACCTCCAACCCGTCCGTGCTGGTCGCCGCGGGCCTGGTCGCCCGCAAGGCGAACGCGCTCGGCCTCAAGGCGAAGCCGTGGGTCAAGACCTCGCTCGCGCCGGGATCGCAGGTCGTCACCGACTATCTCGAGAAGGCCGGGCTCCAGAAGGATCTCGACGCGATCGGCTTCAACCTGGTCGGCTATGGCTGCACCACCTGCATCGGCAATTCGGGCCCGCTGCCCGATCCGATCTCGAAGGCGATCAACGGAAACGACCTCGTCGCCTCGGCGGTCCTCTCAGGCAACCGCAACTTCGAGGGCCGCGTCTCGCCCGACGTGCGCGCCAACTATCTGGCCTCGCCGCCGCTGGTCGTCGCCTATGCGTTGTTCGGTACGACCGCCAGGGACATCACCGAGGAACCGATCGGCACCTCGAACGACGGTAAGCCGGTCTATCTGAAGGATATCTGGCCGACCACGGCGGAGGTCGCCAACACCGTCGCCGCCGCGATCGACAGCGAGATGTTCGCCAGCCGCTATGCCAATGTCTTCCAGGGCGACAAGAACTGGCAGGCGATCGACGTCGAGGGATCGGACACCTACAGCTGGCGCGCGGGCTCGACCTATGTCGCCAATCCGCCCTATTTCGAGGGCATGTCGATGACCCCGGCCCCGGTGCGGGACATCGTCGAGGCGCGTCCGCTCGCCATCTTCGCCGACTCGATCACCACCGACCACATCAGCCCGGCCGGTTCGATCAAGGTAGACAGCCCCGCGGGCCGTTATCTGACCGAGCACCAGGTCACCAAGGCCGACTTCAACAGCTACGGCGCGCGCCGCGGCAATCATGAGATCATGATGCGCGGTACCTTCGCCAACATCCGCATCAAGAACCAGATGATTCCCGGCATCGAGGGCGGCCTGACCAAGCACATCCCCTCGGGCGAGGTGATGGCGATCTACGACGCGGCGATGAAGTACAAGCAGGAGGGTACCCCGCTCGTCGTTGTCGCGGGCAAGGAATATGGCACCGGATCATCGCGCGACTGGGCGGCGAAGGGCACCAACCTGCTCGGCGTCCGCGCCGTCGTCGCCGAGAGCTTCGAGCGCATCCACCGCTCGAACCTGGTCGGCATGGGCGTGCTGCCGCTGCAGTTCGCGGAAGGGGTCGACCGCAACACGCTCAAGCTCGATGGCACCGAGACGTTCACGATCCAGGGTGTCGCCGATCTGCGCCCGCGCCAGACCGTCAGCGTGAAGCTCGCCCGCGCCGATGGCTCGACCGAAACCTTCGAGACCCGCTGCCGGATCGATACCGTCAACGAACTCGAATATTTCCTCAACGGCGGCATCCTCCAATACGTGCTGCGCAAGCTCGCCGCCTGATCGGAGACATCGCCGAATGAAAAAGGGCCGGTCCGCTCTCGCGGGCCGGCCCTTTTCCTGCCTTCCGTGATCCGGCTCAGGCCGCGATGGGAGCGAACTTGGTCAGGTCTATCCCGTCGACGGCCGCCTTATACTCGTCGGCACTCGGCGTGCGGCCGAGGATCGTCGACAGCACCACCACCGGGGTCGACGCCAGCAGCGACTCGCCCTTCTTGTTGGCGCTATCCTCGACGACGCGGCCCTGGAACAGGCGGGTGGAGGTGGCGAGGACGGTGTCACCCTTGGCGGCCTTCTCCTGGTTGCCCATGCAGAGGTTGCAGCCCGGACGCTCGAGATAGAGGATATTCTCATATTCGGTCCGGCTGACCGACTTCGGCTTCTCGTCGTCGAATTCGAAGCCCGAATATTTCTGCAGGATCTCCCAGTCGCCTTCGGCCTTGAGCTCATCGACGATGTTGTAGGTCGGCGGGGCGACGACGAGCGGCGCCTTGAACTCGACCCGGCCTTCCGCCGCTTCGATGTTCTTGAGCATCTGCGCGAGGATCTTCATGTCGCCCTTGTGCACCATGCACGAGCCGATGAAGCCGAGGTCGACCTTCTTGGTGCCGCCATAATAGGACACCGGGCGGATCGTGTCGTGGGTGTAGCGCTTCGAGACGTCGGGGTTGTTCACGTCCGGATCGGCGATCATCGGCTCGTCGATCACATCGAGGTCGACGACGATCTCGGCGAAATATTTCGCGTTGGCGTCAGGCGCGAGGGCCGGCTTCTCGCCCAGGCGGATCTCGGCGATCCGCGTATCGGCCTTGGCAATCAGGTTCGCCAGCGTACCGGCGGCATTGTCCATGCCCTTGTCGATCATGATCTGGATGCGCGCCTTGGCGATCTCCAGCGAGGCGATCAGCGTCTCGTCGTTGGAAATGCAGATCGAAGCCTTGGCCTTCATCTCCGCCGTCCAGTCGGTGAAGGTGAATGCCTGGTCGGCGAGCAGCGTGCCGATATGGACCTCGATCACGCGGCCCTGGAAGACGTTTTCGCCGCCGGTCTGGGCGAGCATCTGCGCCTGGGTGGCGTGGACGACGTCGCGGAAGTCCATGTGCGGCTGCATCTTGCCCTTGAACGTGACCTTCACCGACTGCGGGATCGGCATCGTCGCCTCGCCGGTCGCCAGCGCCAGCGCGACGGTGCCCGAGTCCGCGCCGAAGGCGACGCCCTTCGACATGCGGGTGTGGCTGTCGCCGCCGATGATGATCGCCCAGTCGTCGACCGTGAGATCGTTGAGCACCTTGTGGATCACGTCCGTCATCGGCGGATAGACGCCCTTCGGGTCGCGGGCGGTGATCAGGCCGAAATTGTTCATGAAGGACATCAGCTTCGGGATGTTCGCCTGCGCCTTCTTGTCCCACACCGACGCGGTGTGGCAGCCCGACTGATAGGCGCCGTCGACCAGCGGCGAGATGACGGTCGCCGCCATCGCCTCGAGCTCCTGCGCGGTCATCAGGCCGGTGGTGTCCTGCGAGCCGACGATGTTGACCTTGACGCGCACGTCGGAACCCGCGTGCAGCACCTTGCCCGGCGTCACGCCCACGGCGTTGCGGTTGAAGATCTTCTCGACCGCGGTCAGGCCCTGGCCCTCGACGGTGATCTCCTTGTTCGCCGCGAAGACCGGAGTCGGCTCGACCCCAAGCGTGCGGGCGGCGAAGGTCTGGAGCTTCTTGCCGAACACGATGGCGTAGGAGCTGCCGGCCTTCATGAACTCCATCTTCTGCGGCGTGAACGAAGCAGCGATGTCGACCAGTTCCGCGCCGTCTTCGCCGCGCAGCTTCTTGTTCTTGACGTCAATCTTGAGGACGGTGCCGGTCTCGACCGAGAATTTCTCCTCCAGAACCGGATTGCCGTCATTGTTCAGGATCGGATTGCCGTCCGGGCCGGTCTGCTTGACCCAGTTCTTCAGGTTGATGCCGATGCCGCCGGTCACGTCGACGGTGGTCGCGAAGATCGGCGAGATGCCGTTGGTACCCGCGACGACCGGGGCGTAGTTGACGAAGGGCACATAGGGGCTCTGCTGCTTGCCGGTCCACAGCGCGACATTGTTCACGCCCGACATGCGCGACGAGCCCACGCCCATCGTACCCTTCTCGGCGATCAGCATCACGCGCTTGTCGGGGTGCTGCGCCTTCAGCGCGACGATCGCCTGCTGCGCCTCGGGCGAGATCATGCACTGGCCGTGCAGCTCGCGGTCCGAGCGCGAATGCGCCTGGTTGCCGGGAGACAGGAGATCGGTCGAGATATCGCCTTCGCCCGCGATAAAGGTAACGACCTTGATCTCGTCCTCGACATCGGGAAGCTTGGTGAAGAACTCCGCCCTGGCGTAGCTCTCGAGCACGTCCTTGGCGATGGCGTTGCCGGCGTTAAAGGCTTCGCTCAGCCGGTGCATGTCGGCGTCGTAGAGGAAGACCTGGGTCTTCAGCACGTCGCCCGCCAGCGTGGCGATCGCGGGGGCATCGCCCAGAGCGATGTCGAGCAGCACTTCGACCGACGGGCCACCCTTCATGTGCGACAGCAGTTCGAGCGCGAAGGCCGGCGTGATCTCCGGGACGATCGCATCGCCCAGGATGATCTCCTTCAGGAAGCGGGCCTTGACCGCGGCGGCGCTCGTCGTGCCGGGCAGCGTGTTGTAGATGAAGAATTTGAGCGCATCGGCCCGGTGCTCGTTGCCGGCATCCTTGATGATGGCGATGATCTCGAAGATCAGGCCGCCGTCGTCGATCGGTTTGGGCGCAAGTCCCTGAATTTTCCTGCTTTCGATTTCGGCGAGATAATCCAGGTAGATGCTCATAATGTTCCCAACCCCATGAAGTGCGCGGAGCCTGGCGCAAACGGCGCCAACCGGCGTTAATTCGGCCTCGAACTGACGGGCGCTCCGGTACGCCAACCGGGCTGGGCTGGCAAGGTACCGAGGGGATGGGAACGAGGGCGGAATGGCCGCTCGCACAATCCGGCCCAAAATAAAGCGGCGTTTTCCTGATCTATGGCAGGGAGGCCGGTGCCTCGCCCCGACGCTCCGGCCGGTGACGACAGCGCGATAGCCCTCGCGGAGTTGCGCGGCGATCGGCGGGCGGCGGAGACGTCACCTCCAGAGGCGCCGCCACCGCCCGCCCGGCCGGGAGAAGCTGGCGGCCGTTCGATCCCGCCACCGGGCCGCGCCCCCGCCTTCCCGCCAGCATCGGCGGCGCCCCGTCGATGCCGGCCTCGCTTCTGACGGCGACGGCGGGGCCGCGCGAGCGCTTCTTCGTGAACGGGCGAACGGGTCGGCAGCCGAACGGGCGACGGCGATATGCGTGCTTGGCTCTTGCCGGTTCGCCCCCCGTTTGACACAGAAATGGCTATGGAGCTGAACGACCTTCTCAGGCGGCCCGAACGCTGGGCGAGCGTGCTCGGATGGGCGACGCTCGCCGGGCTCGAATTCGGCCTGATCGGTCCGTTCGGCAGCTATGCATCCCATTTCTTCACCCGGCTCGTCTACTGGACGCTGCTGTTCTGGCTCGGCAGCGTGCTGCTTTGGCCCTGCGTCGTCGCGGCGCTGGCGCTGGGCCCGCGTCGGGGCCTTCCACCGCTTTTCTCGGGCGCCGTCGTGATCCTCGTCGCCTGCGTCCCCCTCGCCATGCTGGGCGCGGCCGGCACCCATCTGTTCTGGCCGGTGCGGGCGGCGGGGATGCACATGTTCGAATGGTATGGCCTGACGATCGTCGTCGCCCTGCCCGCCATGGCCGCGCTGCTGTGGGTCGAGCTGGGCGGGGCGCGGCTGCTGCCGCCGTGGCACCACCAGACGGTCCCTGATTCCACCCCCGCACGCGGCCCCGCCCCGGAACCGCCCGAGCATCTGCTCGCCAACGCCTTATGCCTGCAGATGGAGGACCACCATGTCCGCATCCACCTGCACGGTCGGTCGATCCTTCACCATGCGGTGATGCGCCAGCTGGTCGAGACATTGGACGAGCGGCGCGGATTGCAGGTCCATCGGTCCTGGTGGGTGGCTCGCGACGCCGTGCGCGGCTGGCAGCTCGACGGGCGCTCGGTCAGCCTCACTCTGATCAACGGGCTGCGGGTGCCGGTGGCGCGCAACCGCGTGGCGCTGCTGCGCGAGCGAGGCTGGCTCGCCGAACCCCTGCAGGCGGGCTGAGACAGCACCGGTCCAGACACTGGCCGAAAGCATCGCCGCGCCCTACACATCGCCCGACCGAGGGGACTGACCATCATGCAGCACGAGCAAAGCGCCGACCTTCCCTATCTCCGCAAGATCGTCGGCGCGTCGATGGCGGGCACCGTCGTCGAATGGTATGAATTCTTCCTCTATGGCACTGCCGCGACGCTCGTGTTCGGCAAGCTCTTCTTCCCCCCGACCGGCAACGATCTCGACGGTATCATCGCCGCCTTCGGCACCTATGCGGTCGGCTTCATCGCCCGGCCGCTGGGCGGCATCGTGTTCGGCCATGTCGGCGACCGGATCGGCCGCAAGTCGTTGCTCCAGTTCAGCCTCGTCCTGATCGGGGGCTCCACCTTCCTGATGGGCTGCCTGCCGACATTCGAGACGATCGGCTATTGGGCGCCCCTGCTGCTGGTCCTGCTGCGCTTCGTCCAGGGCTTCGCACTGGGCGGCGAATGGGGCGGGGCGGTGCTGCTCGTCACCGAGCACAGCCCCAATCGCAGCCGCGGCTTCTGGGGCAGCTTTCCGCAGGCGGGGATACCGATGGGCAACCTGCTCGCGACGATCGTCCTGCTGGCGCTGTCGGCCACGCTCAGCGAGGGGGAGTTCCTCTCATGGGGCTGGCGGGTCGGCTTCTGGCTGTCGGTGATCATCGTCGGTATCGGCTATTATATCCGTACCACGGTCAGCGATTCGCCGATCTTCGAGGCGGCGAAGGCCGAAGCGGAGCAGCGCGCCGATGCCGGCTATGGCGTGACCGAGGTTTTCCGTCACTATCCGCGCGGCGTGTTCACCGCGATGGGCCTGCGGGTGGCGGAGAACATCCTCTATTATATGGTGGTCACCTTCTCGATCACCTATCTCGCCCATATCGGCGTCGACACGACCGAGATCCTGGCGCTGCTGTTCTGCGCGCATCTGCTGCACATCGTGCTGATCCCGTCGATCGGGCGGCTCGCCGACCGGATCGGACGCAAGCCGGTCTATATCGCCGGGGCCGCACTCACCATCGCCTGGCCGTTCGTCGCCTTCCCGCTGTTCAACACCGGAACCGCCCCGATCATCCTCGCGGGAATCATGCTCGGCATGGCGGTCCATGCGCTGATGTATGCGCCGCAACCGGCGATCCTGACCGAGATGTTCCCGACCCGGATGCGCTATTCCGGGGTTTCGCTGGGCTATCAGGTGACGGCGATCTTCGCCGGATCCTGGGCGCCGCTGATCGGCGCTGCCCTGCTGCGCGCCTATGACAGCTGGCAGCCGATCGCGCTCTACGTCGCCGGCGCGGGGGCGATCAGCCTCGTCTCGGCCCTGATCATGACCGAGACGCGGGGAATCTCCCTGCTCGCGATCGACCGCGCCGACCGCGAACGGGCGGTCTGAGGCGCCCGTCCGGGAGTGCGCCTACCGGCGCATTTCCAAACCGGCCCTCAGGCTTTCTCCGCCAGTCCATCCTTCATCCAGCCGGGCATCAACGACGGATCGAGGCCGTCGACCTGCCGCCGTTCGACCGTGCCGTCGGGCAGCATCACCAGCCGCCGGTTGACCTTGGCGCGCCAGTTCATCCGTGCGGTATTCTCCTGCCCGACATAGCAGCCTTTGGAGAAGCTGACGCCGCCCAGAAGATCCGCATTGCATTCGAGCCAGAGATTCTTGTCCGAGCCCAGTTCGGCGACGCCTTCAGGCACGCCGAGCGCGCGGCGATGCGCGTGCCAACCTTCGGCGGCCCCATCGGCAGGCGCGATCCAGCGCCGGCCGAGCGCGGCCAGGCGGGGATCGGGCACGCCCTGGTCGCCATCGGCCGCCCAATGGACCGCGAGCCGCTCGTCCCGCGCGATCGCGATCGGCTTGCGCAGCCGGTAGAGCATCAGCCGCTTCGCCAGCGCATCGGCCTGCCCCTCTTCGCAGTCGAGAAGGAGGTCCTCCCCGTCCGCCCAGACGATGAAGTCGAACAGCGCCTTGCCCTGCGGGGTCAGCAGCCCCGCCCAGACGGGCAGCGGCCCCGCCACGTCGCTGGTGACGAGGCCTTGCAGGAAATCGCGCACGCCTTGTCCCGAAAGTCGGATCAGGGCGCGGTCGGAAAGGGTGGTGCCGGACATGGAGCGAAGGTAGGAAGCGGGCGACGAAAAGGAAAGCGCCATGCCCAGCTACGACATGATCCTCAGGAACGGCACCGTTTGGACCGTCGGCGGCCCCGTGCGGGCCGATGTCGGGGTCACGGCTGGCAAGATCGCCGGGATTGGCGTCACGGGCGATGCCGGCGAGTCGATCGATTGCACGGGGCTCGACGTGCTGCCGGGCGTGATCGACAGCCAGGTCCATTTCCGCGAGCCCGGGCTGGAAGCGAAGGAGGATCTCGAATCGGGCAGCCGATCGGCGGTACTCGGCGGCGTCACCGCCGTGTTCGAGATGCCGAACACCAAGCCCAATACCGATTCGGCCGAAGCGATCGCCGACAAGCTGGCCCGCGCCAGGGACCGGATGTGGTGCGACCATGCCTTCTATGTCGGCGCGACCGCCGACAATGCGGAAGCGCTGGCCGAGCTCGAGATGCTGCCCGGCACCGCCGGCGTGAAGATCTTCATGGGGTCATCGACGGGCAGCCTGCTCGTCGCCGAGGACGAGCATCTCGCCCGCGTGCTGCGATCGGGCCGGCGCCGCGTCGCGATCCACGCCGAAGACGAGGAACGGATGATCGCGCGTCAGGGCGAGCGGGTCGAGGGCGATCCGTCGAGCCATCCGGTGTGGCGCGACGACGAGAGCGCGCTGCTCGCCACCCGCCGCATCCTCCGCATCGCGCGCGAAACGGGGCGCAAGATCCACATCCTCCACATCACCACCCCCGACGAGCTGGCGCTGATCGCGCAGAACAAGGACATCGCGACCTGCGAGGTGACGCCGCAGCACCTGACGCTGGCGGGCGAGGAGGCTTATCCCCGGCTCGGGACCTATGCGCAGATGAACCCGCCGATCCGATCGGGGGCCCACCGCGAGGGATTGTGGCACTATCTGCGCCAGGGCGTGCCGGACGTGCTCGGCTCCGATCATGCGCCCCACACGATCGACGAGAAGGCCAAGCCTTATCCGGCATCGCCAAGCGGCATGCCCGGTGTCCAGACGCTGCTCCCGCTGATGCTCGACCATGTCGCCAACGGACGGCTGTCGCTTCAGCACCTGATCGAGCTGACCTCCGCGGGGCCCCAAAGGGTCTTCGGGCTGCGTACCAAGGGCCGGATCGCGCTGGGCTATGACGCCGACTTCACCGTCGTCGACCTCAAGGCGCGCTGGACGATCGAGCAGGATTGGCTCGCCTCGCGCTGCGGTTGGTCGCCGTTTACCGGAATGGGCATCACCGGCAAGCCGGTGGGCACGATCATTCGCGGCCACCGCGTGATGTGGGAAGGCACCCTTGCCAACACCGCGATCGGCGCGCCGGTGCAATATGACAGCGTGCCGCTGAGCTGAGTCCCCCTCGCCTATCCGGCAGGCAGGCGAATCGCTTATGCGGTGCAGCGGGCGATCGCCTGCCGGCACGCCGGCCCGGACGCTGGGCAGCGCCGACCTCGCCGCAAGCCGCTGTGGATAAGTTGCAGGTCACCGCGCGACGAAAACGACTCGCCGCTTGTTAGGATTTCATCAACCTTAACGGGGTTCCCTGCGCGCCCCTGTGATGCCAGTCACAGGCTCACGGGACGGGTGGGGAACTACCAGATGACCAAAACGATGCGCGCGATTGTCGGTTCCATGCTGCTTGCATGCATGACTCTCGTGCCCACCGCGGCCAATGCGCAGATGCTACAGTGCGCGCCCTTCGCCCGCATGTTCTCCGGCATTCAGTTGTTCGGCGCCGCCGCCACCTGGTGGAACCAGGCGATGGGCAAATATCTGCGCGGCGACACGCCCGCGGTTGGCGCGGTGCTGGTGTTCAAGGCGATCGGTTCGATGCGCTCCGGCCATGTCGCTACCGTCACCCAGGTCGTCAGCGACCGGGTCATCAAGATCACCCACGCCAACTGGTCGGTCATCAACGGCCGTCGCGGTCAGGTCGAGCGCGACGTCACGGTCGTCGATGCCTCGCCGAACAACGACTGGAGCAAGGTGAAGGTCTGGTTCGCGCCGATCGGCAAGGTCGGCAACACCGCCTATCCGGTCAACGGCTTCATCTACAAGGACAGCCCCAGGGCGACCGCCGCCGCGGTCGAGGCCGTTCAGGGCTGAGTTTTTATCGCCCGGCCTCGCGGAGGCCTGACGGCTCCATTCCCATAAACTGCCTGTACCACCCGGCGAAGGCCGGTATCATGTCTCTCGTCGGCCAGATGGCCATCGGGGATAGCACGGACATGGATGCCTGCCCCCGCTCGAGGCATGACGGTACCGCCGCTCAATCCCAGTCGACGATCGTCCAGCCACGCTTGCGCGCTTCCTCGCGCAGCCCGGCATGGGGGTTGGCGGCGATAGCCTCGTCCGCCCATGCGAGCACCGGGACGTCGGAGATATGGTCGGAATAGAAGCGAATGCGGCACTGGGCCCGATCGAGCCCCTGCAATCCCATCCAGGCCTCGATCATGCGCAGCTTGGCGGGGCCGTAGCAATTCTCGCCGTCGACCTTGTGGCTGACATAATCGTCGATGCCGCGAATCGCGCCGGTCGCAACGACATCGTCCATGCCGAGCCGGGCAGCGATCGGCTCGACCCAGATGCGCGAGGAGGCGGTCGCGAGCACGAGACGCCGGCCGGCGGCGCGATTCTCCGCCAGGCTATCGAGCGCGCCGGCACGGACGTTGCGGCGCATCACGGCGTCGGCGAAGCTTTCTGCGATCGGAGTCAGCCGGTCTGCATGTATGCGCCGGCCAATCAGCATCGCCTGGTTGAGCTCCTTGACCGTCTTGCGCTCGATCAGCTTCGCGACATAGGCGAGCATCACCAGCGCGGCGAAGGGCACGAAGACCAGCCGCCACGGCGCCAGGCGCAGTGCGGCGTGGATCATGAAGGGGGTGAAGGTCCCGGTCCGCGTGATCGTGCGGTCCATGTCGTAGATGGCGAGTTCGGTCATTCGCGCGTTCTATAGGGAAGAATCACGTCCAAGGAACTATCCCGTCGCGCGCACATTCATTTCGGATGCTTGCCGATCCCGCGCTTTTCGATCACTTCTGGGCGCCATGACCGCCCCCGCCGATTTCCGCTACGATCAGCAGGTGCTGCATTTCAGCGGCGAGCTGACGCTCGCCCGGATCGGCGACCTGTCGCGCCGGCTCGAAACGCTGGGCGAGGCGCCGCGCAAGATCGACCTGGGCAAGGTCGACCGGATCGACACGGTCGGCGCCTGGCTCGTCCACCGCATAGCCCGCGAACATGACGTCGAGATTATCGGTGCGGACGAGGACGTCCGCCAGCTGATCCGCCAGATCGCCGAAGCCGACAAGCCCCTCAAGATCCGCCCCGATTCGAGCCCGCCCTTCGTCCGGGTGCTGCGCGAGATCGGCGACGCGACCTCGGCGGCCGCCCATTCGCTGACCGGGCTGATCGGCTTCTTCGGAGCGACGCTGATCGGGCTGTGGGGGCTTGCCACCCATCCGCGCCGCTTCCGCTACAACGCCATGGCGCGCCAGTTCGAGGTGGTCGGCGTCAAGGCGCTGGCGATCATCGGGCTGATGAGCTTCCTGATCGGCATCGTCATCGCCCAGCAGGGTGCCGTGCAGCTCCGTCAGTTCGGCGCGGAGGTGTTCGCGGTCAACCTGATCGGCCGCATCACCCTGCGCGAACTGGGCGTGCTGATGACCGCGATCATGGTCGCCGGCCGTTCCGGCAGCGCCTTCGCCGCCCAGCTCGGTTCGATGAAGCTGGCCGAGGAGGTCGACGCGATGCGCACGATCGGCGTCTCGCCGATGGAGGCGCTGATCCTGCCGCGCGTGCTGTCGACGGTGGTGCTGATGCCGCTGCTCGGCTTCTATGCGGCGGTGATCGCCATCATCGGCGGCGGCATCTTCTGCTGGATCGACCTCGACATCCCGCCGATCACCTATGTTCAGCGCATCCGCGAAGTGGTGCCGATGACCGACCTGTGGGTCGGCCTGATCAAGGCGCCGGTGTTCGGCATGCTGATCGCGCTGTGCGGCTGCTACCAGGGGATGCAGGTCGAGGGAAATGCCGAGGAGGTCGGCCTGCGCACGACCGCTTCGGTCGTCCAGGGGATTTTCCTCGTCATCGTCCTCGACGCCGTCTTCGCGGTCTTCTTCTCGTCGATCGGGTGGATCTGATGGCACGACTCAACACCGCCGATGGTGAGGTCGTCATCCATGTCAAAGGGCTGCGCAACGCCTTTGGCGCGCAGGTCGTCCATGACGGCCTCGATCTCGACGTGCGGCGTGGCGAGATCATCGGCGTCGTCGGCGGGTCGGGTACCGGCAAGTCGGTGCTGATGCGCTCGATCATCGGCCTGCAGCCGCCCCAGGCCGGCACCGTCGAGGTGTTCGGCGAGCCGATGATCGGCCGCGACGACTATGAGGCGCAGCAGGTCCGCCGCCGCTGGGGCGTGCTGTTCCAGGCGGGCGCGCTGTTCTCGACCCTGACCGTGGCCGAAAATGTCCAGGTGCCGATCCGCGAATATTATCCACAGCTCGACGATCAGCTGCTCGACGAGATAGCGGCCTACAAGGTCGCCATGTCGGGCCTGTCGCCCGAGGCAGGCCCCAAATATCCGTCCGAGCTGTCGGGCGGCATGAGGAAGCGCGCCGGGCTGGCCCGCGCGCTGGCGCTCGATCCGCAGCTGCTGTTCCTCGACGAGCCGACCGCCGGGCTCGATCCGATCAGCGCCGCCGCCTTCGACGAGCTCATCCGATCGCTGCAACGGACCCTCGGCCTGACTGTCTTCCTGATCACCCACGACCTCGACACGCTGCACGCGATCTGCGACCGCGTCGCGGTGCTGGCGGACAAGCGCGTGATCGCGGTTGGAACGATCCCGGAATTATTGGCGTTGGACCATCCATGGATTCAGGAATATTTCAACGGCCCGCGGGGCCGGGTGGCGGCGGAAGCCGCCGAACGCGTGGCAGCAAGGGAAACCGGGGAATGAGCTACTGATGGAAACCCGGTCGAACCATGTGCTGGTGGGCGGCGTCGTCCTCGCCCTGCTGGTCGCGCTGCTCGTCTTCATCGTCTGGCTGGCGGGCTTCAACGTCGCCAGCATCCAGCGCTACGACATCTTCTTCAAGACCTCGGTCGACGGCCTCGCCAAGGGATCGCCGGTCAACTTCTCGGGCGTGCCGGTCGGCAAGATCGAGGAGATCAAGCTGATGCCCGATAGCCCCGAGTTCGTCCGCGTCCGCATCGCGATCGACCAGGATACGCCGATCCTGCAGGGCACCACCGCGACGATCGCCGGCATCGGCTTCACCGGTGTCAGCCAGATCAACCTCGACGGCGCGGTCAAGGGCGCGCCGCCGATCACCGAACCGGGGCCCTATGGCGAGCCGGTGATTCCGACCAAGCCGGGTGCGCTGGGCGAGCTGCTCAACTCGGCCCCCGAGCTGCTCAACCGTATCTCGACCCTGACCGAACGGCTGACCGAACTGCTCAACGACAAGAACCAGAAGTCGATCAGCGGCATCCTCGCCCATGTCGACAAGCTGTCAGGCGACCTTGCCGACCGCGGGCCCGAGATCGCCGCCGCGATCGTCCAGCTCAAGACGACGATGGAGCAGGCGGGCAATGCGGCCGAACGGGTCGGCCAGCTTGCCGAGACCACCAACGGGGTGATGGCGAGCGACGTCAAGCCGGCGATGGCCAATCTCAACAAGGCGACCACCGCCGCCCAGCACACACTCGAGACGCTCGACGCGGCGATTACCGATGCGCGACCCGGCATCAAGGCCTTCTCGACCCAGACGGTGCCGCAGATCAACCAGCTCGCGCGCAATCTGGCGGAGATGTCGGAAGCGCTCGGCGCCATTTCGAACAAGCTCGACCGGGGCGGGGCGGGGGCCGTGCTCGGCGGCTCCAAGCTGCCTGACTACAAGCCAAGGAACTGACCGCATGATGCGCCGTACGACCCTCGCGCTCACCGCCGCCGGCCTCCTGGCGGGCTGTATCAGCCTCGGCGGGGATCCGCCCGAACGGCTGATGAGCCTCACCCCTGCCGCCAAGGTCGCCGCCGACCAGGGCAAGGTCGCTCGCGACAGCCTGGCGATCAGCGTCGCCGCGCCAGCGCTACCGGCCGCGCTGCGTAACCAGCGAATCGCGGTGGAGGCGGGGGGCGCCTTCGCCTATCTGCCCAAGTCGGGCTGGGTAGACACTCCGTCGCAATTGTTCCGCTCGGTCCTTGCCGAGACGATCGAGGCCCGCACCGGCCGCTTCGTCCCGGACACCCGCAACGGCGCGATCACCCCGGACACCCGCCTGTCCGGCACGCTGCTGGCGTTCCAGCTGCTCGGCGGCCAGGGCAGGGTGCTGGCGGTCTACGACGCGACGCTCGCGAAGAGCGGCTCCGAAGAGATCCGCGCGCGCCGTTTCGAGCGGACCGTGCCCGTCGCCGGCGAGGATCCCCGTTCGGTGGCGGCCGCGCTCAACGAAGCGGCGAACGGCATCGCCGCCGACGTCGCCGACTGGATCGGAACGAGCTGAACGGCGCGCAGCAGCGCTCCTCATCGCCGAGCCCGCCTCCCCAGGGGACGCCGATATCCGGCGCTTGCCCCGCAGGCCCGTTCGCGGGCATAAGCCGCGCTCCGCAACCCTCGAGGATAGTCCTTCTCTCATGTCCGATCTTCTGACCATCACGCTTCCCGACGGCTCGGTGCGCGAGGTGAAGACCGGCACTACCCCCGCCGAGATCGCCGCTGCGATCGGTCCCGGTCTCGCCAAGGCGGCGCTCGCCGCGCGGGTCGACGGCGAACTGCACGACCTCGATCGGCCGCTGGAGAAGGATTCGATGCTCGCGCTGGTGACGGCGCGCGACGAGGCCGACGCGCTCGACCTTGCCAGGCACGATTATGCCCATGTCCTCGCCGAGGCGGTGCAGAGCCTGTTTCCGGGTACCCAGATCACCTTCGGGCCGTCGACCGACGACGGCTTCTACTACGACTTCGCGCCGGCCGCCGGCCGCGGGCCCTTCACCGATGAGGAGCTGCCTGCGATCGAAGCCGAGATGCGCCGCATCATCGCCGCGAACAAGCCGCTGCGCCGCGAGGTGTGGAGCCGTGAGCAGCTCATCTCCCGCTGGAAGCAGCAGGGCGAGACCTTCAAGGCCGAATGGGCCGCCGAGCTGCCCGGCGACGAGCCGCTGACGGTCTACTGGTCGGGGGACGACTGGCTCGACATGTGCCGCGGGCCGCATTTGCCCTCCACCGGCAAGCTCGATCCGCAGGCGTTCAAGCTGACGCGTGTGTCGGGTGCCTATTGGCGCGGCGACCAGAAGAACGCGATGCTGAGCCGCATCTACGGCACGGGCTGGCTCAACAAGAAGCAGCTCGACGCCCACCTGACCCGGCTCGAAGAGGCCGCCAGGCGGGACCATCGCCGGATCGGACAGGAAATGGACCTGTTCCACCTCCAGCCGGAAGCCCAGGGATCGGTGTTCTGGCATCCCAAGGGCTTTCGCCTGTGGCGCGTGCTCGAGGCCTATATGCGCCGCAAGCTCGATGCCGCCGGCTATGCCGAGGTGAAGACCCCGCAGCTCATGGACGCGCGCCAGTGGGAGCAGTCGGGCCACTGGGGCAAATATCGCGAGAACATGTTCATCGTCCCCGACGAGATCCCCAATACCGAGGAGGAGGGGCCGGTCCTGTCGGGCGAGAGCGAGCTGATGGCGCTCAAGCCGATGAACTGCCCCGCGCACGTCCTGATCTTCCGCCAGGGAATCAAGAGCTATCGCGACCTGCCGATCCGCATGGCCGAGTTCGGCTGCTGCCACAGGAATGAGCCGCATGGCGCGCTGCACGGCATCATGCGCGTGCGCCAGTTCACCCAGGACGACGCCCATATCTTCGTCCGCGAGGACCAGCTGATCGGTGAAGTGAGAAACTTCTGCGACCTGCTCGACAGCGTCTATCGCGATCTGGGATTCGAGGAGTACGCCGTCAAGCTGGCGCTGCGCCCCGAGAAGCGCTTCGGTTCCGATGATATGTGGGACAAGGCCGAGGACGAATTGCGCCAAGCCGTCATGCTTTCCAAGCTGAGCGACGAGATCAAGGGCAAGTTCGAGGAGCTGCCCGGCGAAGGTGCCTTCTACGCACCCAAGCTCGAGTTCCACCTGACCGATGCCATTGGCCGCACGTGGCAGGTCGGTACGATTCAATCGGATCGGGTTCTGCCCGAACGCCTCGACGCCTCCTATGTCGGCGAAGATGGCGAGCGGCACCGGCCGGTGATGCTCCACCGCGCGATCCTCGGCACCTTCGAACGCTTCATCGGCATCCTGATCGAGCATCATGCCGGCCGCTTCCCGCTGTGGCTCGCGCCGGTGCAGGCGGTGGTGGCGACGATCGTCTCCGACGCCGACGACTATGCGCGCGAGGTCGAGGCCAGGCTGACGGCGGCCGGGCTGCGCGTCGAGAGCGACCTGCGCAACGAGAAGATCAACTACAAGGTGCGCGAGCATAGCCTTGCCAAGGTCCCGGCGCTGCTGGTGGTGGGCAAGCGCGAGGCCGAGGAGGGTACCGTCGCGATCCGCCGCCTGGGCGAGCAGGCACAGACCGTGCTGTCGCTCGACGAGGCGATCGCTGCGTTGCTGGCGGAGGCGACCCCGCCCGACTTGCGGCGGGAATGACCGGGAGGGGCGACGGCATCAGCCGCCGCGGCGCGGTCGCGGGCGGCCTCGCCGTCGCCATGCTCGGCGCCGCGCCAGGATTCGCGGCGGGACCGGAGGAACGCATGTACGGATTGATGGGACGGATGGTCGCCCAACCGGGCCAGCGCGAAGCGCTGATCGCGATCCTGCTGGAAGGCACGGGGGCCATGCCCGGCTGCCTTGCCTATATCGTCGCGAGGGACCTGAAGGATGCGGATGCGATCTGGGTGACGGAGGTGTGGGATTCAAAGCAGAGCCACGCCGCCTCGCTCGAACTGCCCGCAGTCCGCGCCTCGATCGCGCGCGGCAAACCGCTGATCGCCGGCTTCGACAATTATACCGAGACCGAACCGGTGGGCGGCGTCGGCCTGCCCCACCCCGGCTGAAGCAAGCCGGACACAGGCCGCGACAAAGCGTCTCCGCGACGCACGCCCCCATCTTTCCAAGCGGCGCGTTAAGGCTTATATCGCGCCCGTCAGACCGCCATAGGAGATTCTGCTATACGTCCCCCGATGATGCGCCGCCCCCTGGGGCAGCCGCCGATGCCGCTCAATGGCCCACGCTATAATGAGTTCATCCAGTCACCCAAGGTCCGGGTGATCGATGACGAGGGCGAGAATCTGGGCGTGATGTATACGCGCGAGGCGATCGAGCAGGCCCAGGAGGCCGGGCTTGATCTGGTCGAGGTTTCCCCGAACGCCGATCCGCCCGTGTGCAAGTTCCTCGATGTCGGCAAGTTCAAGTACGAGGCCCAGAAAAAGGCCAATCTTGCCCGGAAGTCGCAGAAGACGCAGGAGATCAAGGAGATCAAGATGCGTCCGAACATCGACGACCACGACTATGAAACCAAGATGAAGAAGATCCACGAGTTCATCGACGAAGGCGACAAGGTGAAGGTCACCCTGCGCTTCCGCGGTCGTGAGCTCGCGCATGGCCAGCTCGGCATGCAGGTCCTCCAGCGCGTCCAGGCCGACACGGCCGAGACCGCCAAGGTCGAGCAGTTTCCTCGCATGGAAGGCCGCCAGATGCTGATGGTGATCGCGCCGAAATAAGCCGGCGCATCACCTTCCTCCCCACGTCCCGGCGGAGTCCGGGATTTCGGGAGGCTCTTGCGGTCTACTCATCTCCTCTCTGAGATCCCGGTCTCCGCCGGGACGATGCCTGACGCGCGCGGAATGCCCAGCCGCCCGTCGACCCAGCGCAGCCCATAGCCGAGGCCGAGGAACAGCACCCCGATCGCAAGGATGTTGGCCAGCATGGTCGGATAGCCGAGCCGGGCCGCGTCCATGAACGGATAGGGATACCAGCCGCCAATCGCGCCATGGAGCAGCGTCCAGAGCGCGAAGCCGAGCGGATAGAGCAGCCAGCGCCACGGCGCCGCCCGGTCGATCGCCCCATGCGGCGGGAAGAGGAGCCAGCAGATCGTCCAGGCGGCAGGGACGAGCTGGTGGACAAGGGCATTGGCGGTCCCGCCGATGGCGCCGGGCAGGGTCACGTTGCGCAGCAGAAGATGATAGACCAGCGCGACGACAAGGATGTCGAGCGTCACCGCCGCCCGCCAGGCCGGTCGTGCCGCCAGCACTGCGAACCGGCCCCGTCCTGCCGCGATCGCAAGACCGCTGACGGCGACGAGCATGTTGGTCAATATGGTGAAATAGCTGAGGAAGCGGACCGAGCGCAGGGCGACCTCGCCGTGATGGCCGAGCACCACCAGATAATGGAGTGCTACTCCGGTCGCGGCGCACGCCGCCACCAGCGCATGCGCCGCCCGGCTGGCCCGGCCGGCGGTCATGTGGCCGCCGCGGGCTCCCAAAGCTCGATCGCATGGCCTTCCGGGTCATGGATGCGGGCGAAGCGGCCGACTTCGGGCATATCCCATTCGGCGCGGGTCTCGACCGCGATGCCGGCGTCGCGGAGCCTTTCGATCAGTGGTTCCAGGCCTGCCACGCGCAGATTGAGCATGAACTGCTTGTCGGCCGGGAAATAGTCGGTCGCCGCCTGGAAGGGCTGGAAAACCACAGGTCCGGCAGCAACAGACCATGACCATGGCTGGGGATCGCCCGTGCCCTCGGCCGCGCATCCGTTACCGACTCCGAGATGGTCGCGATACCAGGCGGCGAGCCCGTCCGGATCCGCCGCGCGAAAGAAGAAGCCGCCGAAGCCGAGCACACCCATGATCCGCCCTCCTTGCCCGCCCAGCATGAACCTTTGGCGACGGCTTGGCGAGACGGGGAATCGTCAGGTGGCTCCTGCTTCGACCTCGTCTCCTCTCTCCCCAGGTCCCGGCCTCCGGCGGGAGGACGCTTCCTGGACCGGTGCCTTGCGGCGGATCAGATAGCGGTAAACGCCGATCAGGTTGATCACGAGCAGGATGACGTTCTGGGTGCCGATGCCCGCCGCATCGGGCTTCAGGAAGCCCCAGCCGATCAGGGCGATCGAGGACGTCACGAAGATGACGAAGCCAATGCCGGTCCATCGGCGACCGAGGTCGAGTGAGACGATCAGCGCCGCGAGGGCCCCCGCGGCCGCGCCATACCATTGAAGCGCGGTAGTCAGCATAATGAAAGCTTCCCCTTGCCAGAGCCTGGTCCGTGGGGTTTCAACCCCTCTGTTGCGGGCACGTTCCGGAAATCGTCCCGCAGATTCGGGTGCAACGGGTGCCGCATGGATGGCCGGCCGATATTCTACGATGCCTCGGGGCGCCGCCGGCGCCGCTTCGCGCTTGCCATCGCGGCCTTCGCCCTGCTGCTGCTGCTGTCGGCGGTGGCCTTTTTCGGCTCGATTGTCCGCGTCGCGCCGCAGCCGCCGCTGCCCTTCGAGGTCGAACGCCCCGCCATCGCCCCGCTCAAGGCGGCCGATCATTCGCTGGTCGGCGCCAGCGCCCGCAAGGTTCGCCACATGTGGCGCGATTTCCGCCGGCTGCTGGCACATGGCACGGCCGGCGCGGGCATGCCGCCGACCGCCTATGCCTTCCACGCGCCGTGGGACGATGCGTCTGCGGCGTCGTTGGCGCGCCATGTCGACGACATCGACTGGCTGATCCCCGGCTGGGTCTCGATCACGGGCCCCGACCACAAGGTGACGAGTTTTCCCGATGCGCGCGGCAAGGCGATCATCAGCCATGCGCGCCACCGGCCAAAGCTCATGCCTATGATCCAGAACGCGCTCGGCGGAGCATGGGACGGGCCCGGCATCGCCGCGCTGCTGCGCGACCCGAAGGCGCGGGCCGCGACGCTCGACCGTATCGCGGCGCTGCTTGCCGCCAACCAGGCGAGCGGCGTCTTCTTTGATTTCGAGGAACTGCCGGCCGACGCGCACCCCGCCTATCGCGCCTTTCTGGCCGAGGCGCGGCGCCGCCTGCCCGGCATGCAGATCGCCATCGCGGTTCCTGTCGCCGATGGAGCCTGGGACCTGAGGGCCTATGCCCGGGTCGCCGACAAGCTGTTCCTGATGGCCTATGACGAGCATTCGGAACCCGGCGATCCGGGGCCGATCGCCTCCCGCCCGTGGTTCGCCGACTCGGTCGCGCGCGCGGTGCGCGGCCTGCCGCCCGACCGGGTCGTGGTGGCGCTCGGCTCCTACGCCTATGACTGGGAGAAGGGCGGCGATACCGTCGCCCATTCGGTCGAGGACGTCTGGCTCGCCGCGCACGACAGCGGCGTGGTGCCGCGCTTCGACCCGGCCAGCGCCAACAGCAGCTTCGCCTATCTCGAAGGTGGCGTCCGCCACGACATCTGGCTGCTCGACGCCGCCGCGATGCACGGCCAGATCGCGACCCTGCGCACGCTCGGCCTCAACCAGGTCGCTCTGTGGCGGCTGGGGACCGAGGACCCGTCGATCTGGACGATGTTCGGGCGCGGGGCGGGGGGCGGGCGCCGCCTGCCCTCGGCGCAGGCGATCGAGAACATCCCCGCCGGCAACAACGTCGATATCGAGGGGTCGGGCGAGATATTGCGGATAGGCGCGGTGCCGGTGCCCGGTCATCGCAGCGTCGCCACCGATCGCGCCGGCATGATCACCGCCGTCCGCTTCGACCGGCTGCCGACCCCTTATCAGATCCAGCGCACCGGCTATCGCCCGAAGCTCGTCGCGCTCACCTTCGACGACGGACCCGATCCGGTCTGGACGCCGAAGATCCTCGACATCCTCAAGGCCGAGAAGGTCTCCGCCACCTTCTTCATCGTCGGCGAGAACGCGCTGACCCAGCGGTCGCTGCTCGAACGGCTGGTGGCCGAGGGCCACGAGGTCGGCAGCCACACCTATACCCATCCCAATCTCGCTCAGGCGACTCCCGCGCAGACCGCGCTCGAGCTCAACGCCAACCAGCGGCTGTTCCAGGCCTATACCGGCCGCTCGCTGCGGCTGTTCCGCGCACCCTATTTCGGTGACGCCGAGCCGACCACCGCCGACGAAATCGTGCCCGTCGAGGAAGCGCAGCGGCGCGGCTATCTGTCGGTCGGCCTGCACGTCGACCCCGATGACTGGAAGCGGCCCGGCGTCGCCGAAATCGTCCAGCGGACGATCGAGGGGGTCGAGGGCGGCAGCCCCGACTTCTCGGCCAACATCGTCCTGCTCCACGATTCGGGCGGAGACCGGGCGCAGACCGTCGCCGCGCTGCCGATGCTGATCGGCGCATTGCGCGCGCGGGGATACCAGCTCGTCCCCGTTTCGGTGCTCGCCGGTCTCTCGCCCGCCACGGTCAATCCGCCTATTTCGGAAAGCGACCGGCTTGCAGCGCAGACCGATCTCGCCCTGTTCAGCACGCTCGGCTGGATCACCATCGCGATCAAATGGCTGTTCATCGTCGCGATCAGCCTGGGCATCGCCCGCGCCGTGCTGCTGTCGGGCCTAGCGCTGGTCCAGGCGCGGCGCGAGGCGCGCACCATCTTCCCCCCCGTCGACCCGGACCGTTTCGTCACCGTTCTGATACCCGCCTATAACGAGGAACGGGTGATCGAGCGCTCGGTGCGGCGCGTGCTCGACAGCCGCGAGGTCAAGGTCGAGGTGATCGTCATCGATGACGGATCGAAGGACCGGACCAGCGCGATCGTTGCCGAGGCCTTCGCCGACGAACCGCGGGTGCGGCTGCTGACGCTGGAGAATGGCGGCAAGGCCCGAGCGCTCAACCGCGCGCTCGACCTCGTCGATAGCGAGATCGTCATTGCGCTCGACGCCGATACCCAGTTCGAGCCGACGACGATCGCACGGCTGGCGCGCTGGTTCGACGATCCGGCGCTTGGCGCGGTGGCTGGCAATGCCAAGGTCGGCAATCGCATCAATCTCGTCACCCGCTGGCAGGCGCTCGAATATATCACGGCACAGAATCTGGAGAGGCGCGCGCTCGCCCGGCTGGACGCGATGACGGTGGTGCCGGGCGCGGTCGGCGCGTGGCGGCTCGCCGCGATCCGCGCGGTCGGCGGCTATCCGCCCGACACGCTGGCCGAGGACCAGGACCTGACGATCGCGATCCAGCGCGCGGGCTGGGGCGTCCATTACGACCAATATGCCGTTGCCTGGACCGAGGCGCCCGAAAGCGTGGCGGCCCTCGCCAAGCAGCGCTTCCGCTGGGCCTATGGCACGCTGCAATGCCTTTGGAAGCATCGCCGGGTGATGGCCAGCGGCGAGCCGCGCGGACTTGCCCGCATCGGGCTGCCGCAGGCGGTGCTGTTCCAGATCCTGCTCGCCGCGATCTCGCCGGTGATCGACCTCGCCCTGATCGTCAGCCTGGTCGCGACCTGGTTCGAGGTACAGGCGCATGGCTGGGCGCAGAGCAGCACCGATATCGACCGGATGCTCGCCTACTGGCTGATCTTCACCGCGATCGACCTGCTCGCCGCCGTCATCGCCTTCGCGCTCGAGCGGCGCGAGAAATGGCGGCTGCTGTGGCTGCTGATCCCACAACGGATCGGCTATCGACAGATCATGTACTATGTCGTGCTCAAGGCACTGGCGCAGGCATTGCGCGGGCCCCGGGTGGGCTGGGGCAAGCTCGAACGATCGGGCCGGGTGGCAGCAGGCTGAACCGGTTCCCGGCGCCGGCGTTGCAGAGGTGGGAGAGGAGAGAGACCATGGATACGTCCGACACGCGCAAGCTCCGGGAAACGCTCGACCTGCTCGGCATCCGGGCGCAGGCGACCGCCGCCGGGATGGTGCAGATGATGCTTGAGCTGCACCGCGCCGGGGTGCTCGACGATGTGGCGGTCGACCGGGTCAAGAACGCTATCTGCGGCGACCTGATGCTGTCCTGTCCCCAGGCGATCGATCGCCGCGAGTATGAGGCCTCGCTGCGCCGCCGGCTCGATGCACTGTTCGCCGGCCAGGAACCCGTCGGCCGCAAGCTGCCCGCCTTCGGGGAGAGGCCGGAATAACGGCGGACGGCACCGATGATCGAGCGCCGCCCCGGATTGTTCATCGCGGCATTGTGCTTCCTGCTCGCCGTCCTCCAGCTCGCGGCGTTCCGCTGGGGAGTGATCACCCCCGACAGCGTCGTCCAGTACGGCCAGGCGATCAGCGGCCGGTACGACGACTGGCACCCGCCCATCACCGCCTGGATCTGGCGCCAGCTTCTCCACGTCGCGCCGGGCGGGGCAGCCTTCCTCCTGCTCGATGTCGCGCTCTACTGGGGTGCGGCCGCGCTGCTCGCCGAACTGCTGCGTCGCCGCCACGGCTGGGGCGCCGCAGCGCTGCCGATCCTGTTCGCGCTGGCACCCATCCCGTTCGGGCAGGTCGGCGCGGTGCTCAAGGACCCGCTGATGGCCTGCCTGCTGCTGATGGCGGCGGTGCTGCTGGCCTGGCGGGAGGAGGGGGCGGCACAGCGCACGGGATGGGTCGCCGTGCCGCTGATCCTGCTCGCCGGCGCGACCCGCATCAACGGGCTGTTCGCGGCAATGCCGCTGCTGATGCTCGCGGTGCCGAGACGCTGGCTGCGACGGCCGGCGGCTTTTGTAGCGACCGCTACAGGCGCGCTCGGTCTGCTGCTCGGCGCGAGCTGGACCCTCAACGACGCGCTGCTGCGCCCTCATCATTCGCAACCGATCCTGTCGCTGGTCAATTTCGACCTCGCCGGGATCGTCGCGCAGGGCGGGCCGAGCGGCTATCCCGGCCTCGACCCCGCCCGCATCCGCGCGCTGGTCCGTCATTGCTACGACCCGCGCCTGTACGGCGCGCATGACGAGACCCCCTGCGCCGCCGCCGGCGATGCGCTGTCGGAGCACGTCGCGCGCAGCGGCGACAGCCCGATCGGCATCTGGCTCAATGCGGTCATCCCGGCGCCGGGCGCCTATCTGCGCCACCGCCTCGCCCATCTCAACTGGAACTGGCGGCTCGCGGTCCCCGCCGTCCCCGACGACGCGGTCTACATGATGAGCGCGCCGAACCGCTTCGGGCTGGAATTCCTCCCCGACGCCGGCACCCATATCGTCGTCGGCGCGGCGCGGGCGATGGCGGCCTCGCCCCTCGGCCGCCCGGCGAGCTGGCTCGCGGTCGCGCTCGGCCTGCTCGTCGTCGCCCCGGGACTGCACCGGCGGCGGATCGTCGTAGCCCTCGCCACCTCGGCGCTGCTCTACGGCGGCGCCTATGCCGTGATCAGCGTCGCCCCCGACCTGCGCTACAACCTCTGGACGATGCTCGCCGGGATGATGGGCCTCTGCCTCCTGCTGGCCGAGCGCCCCGCCTTGCCCTGGTGGCGCTGGACCCTCGCGGGCGCGCCACTGATCGCGGTGTCGGCCCTCGGGATCGCGGCGATGGCCTAAGGAAAGCGTCGCCCCGGCGGAGACCGGGGCCTCAGGAGATTGTTTGACCAGCTTGTCGCAGGAGCCCGCTGAGGCCCCGGCCTCCGCCGGGGCGACGGCTATTTTCTCACCCCATCAGCGCCCTCAAGCCCGCGCGATAGTCAGGATGGCGCGGCGTCCAGCCAAGCAGCCGTTTCGCCCGGCCGTTCGCGACCCGGCGATTCTCTGCATAGAAGGCGCGCGCCGCGGGGGAGAGGCCGGCCCGGTCGAGCGGCAGCAGCGGCGGCGGCGGCACGCCGAGCAGGCCGCAGGCCGCTTCGATCACCGCATTCTGGCTCGCCGGCCGATCGTCGGCGAGGTTGAACACGCCCGCCGGCCCGCGATCGATGCTCGCCATGACTCCGCCGACGATGTCGTCGACATGGACGCGGCTGAACACCTGGCCGGGAAGGTCGACGCGATGGGCCTGGCCGCTGCGCACCCGGTCGAGCGGGGACCGGCCAGGACCGTAGATGCCGGGCAAGCGGAAAACGCGGACCTGCGGGTGCAGCGCCCGCCAGGCCAGGTCGGCGACAGCACGGGCGGTGCGGCGGCCACTGCCGACCGGTGCGGCCTCGTCGACCCAGGCGCCACCGGTGTCGCCATACACCCCCGACGAGGAGAGATAGCCGATCCAGCGCGCGCCCGATCGCGCTATAGCAGGGCCGTGACGGGCGAGTACGGGGTCGATGTCGCCGTCCGGCGGAACCGACGACAATATGTGCGTCGCCCGGCCGATCGCGCCGGCGACCTGCGCCTCGTCGGCGATCGATGCCCGACCGATCGTTTCGACCGCGAATTCCCGCTCTTGCGCCGCGTTCATGATATGCGATGCTGTGTAGCCGGGACCGAAGACCAGGAGATGCGCCATGCGGCCGGTTTAGCCGCGCGGATCGCGATCGCCAGCATTGTTTGTGATGACAAGAGGACTAGATCGAGGCCATGCTCGACGCCCAATCCGCCGCCGCCGCTCCGCCGGTCATCCGCCGTGAGGACTATCGCAAGCCCGACTGGCTGGTGCCCGACGTGCATCTGGAATTCCAGCTCGATCCGGCCCGCACCCAGGTCATGGGGCGGCTGGAGGTCGTCCGCAACGGCGCCCATGCCCGGCCGCTGCGACTCAACGGCGACGGGCTGACCCCGCTCACGGTGCTGATCGATGGCGAGGCACAGGCCGACGCCTGGCGGATGGACGGCCCCGACCTTCTGATCGACCTGCCCGGCGACTCCCATCTCGTCGAGACCCGGGTGGCAATCTCGCCCGAGGCCAATTCGCAGCTCATGGGCCTCTACGCCTCGGGCGGCAACCTCTGCACCCAATGCGAGCCCGAGGGCTTCCGCCGGATGATCTTCTTCGTCGACCGGCCCGACGTGCTGAGTCGCTACACGGTGCGGATGGAAGCCGACAAGGCCCGCTTCCCGGTCCTGCTGTCGAACGGCGACAGGACCGCGAGCGGCGATCTCGACGACGGCCGTCATTTCGCCGAATGGACCGACCCTTTCCCGAAGCCGAGCTATTTGTTCGCGCTGGTCGCGGCCGACCTCGCCGCCAATGTCGACAGCTTCACCACCAAGAGCGGCCGGCCGGTCAAGCTGGCGATCTGGGTGGTCGAGAAGGACCTGCCCAAGACCGAGCATGCGATGGCCGCGCTCAAGGCGTCGATGGCCTGGGACGAAAAGGTCTATGGCCGCGAATATGACCTGGGCGAGTTCAACATCGTCGCGGTGGCCGACTTCAATTTCGGCGCGATGGAGAACAAGAGCCTCAACATCTTCAACTCGCGCTACATCCTCGCGGACCCCGAGACGGCTACCGATATCGACTATGACGGCGTCTCGGGCGTCGTCGCCCACGAATATTTCCACAACTGGTCGGGCAACCGCGTCACCTGTCGTGACTGGTTCCAGCTTTCGCTGAAGGAGGGTTTCACCGTCTTCCGCGACCAGAGCTTCACCGCCGACCAGGGGTCGGCGGCGGTCAAGCGGATCGAGGACGTCCGCTTGCTCCGCGCAGCGCAATTCCCCGAGGATGCGGGCCCGCTCGCCCATCCGATTCGACCGGAAAGCTATATGGAGGTGTCGAACTTCTACACCGCCACCGTCTACAACAAGGGCGCGGAGATCATCCGCATGCTCCACACCATGCTGGGGCCGCAGAAATTCCGCGCCGGTTGCGACCTCTATTTCACGCGCCACGACGGCACTGCCGCGACCTGCGAGGACTTCGTCGTCGCGATGGAGGACGCCAGCGGCGCCGACCTGACCCGCTTCCGCCTGTGGTATGCGCAGGCGGGGACGCCGCGCGTCCGTGCCACGCTGAGCCACGAGCCGGCCGGCGCCCGCGCGCTGCTGACGCTTGAGCAGACGGTACCGCCGACGCCGGGCCAGCCGGACAAGCAGCCGATGCCGATACCGCTGCGCATCGCCCTGTTCGGCGAACGCTCGGGCCGTGCCTTCGAGGAGGAGCGGCTCGTCGTCCTCGAGGACGAGCGTTGCGAAATATTGTTCGAGGGGATCGCCGAACGGCCGGTGCTGTCGATCAACCGTGGCTTCTCCGCACCCGTCATCATCGATTCGGACCGCTCGGCAGCCGACCTCGCCTTCCTGTCCGCGCACGACGACGATCCTTTCGCCCGCTATGAGGCGATGCAGCAGCTGATGGTCGACACGCTGGTCGGTGCGGTGTCGACTGGCCAGGCCGACCACGGGCCGGTGATCGACGCGGTGCGCAACACGCTGACCGATCCCAAGCTCGATTCGGCCTTCATCGGCGAAACGATGCTCCTGCCGTCCGAGGCGTTCATCGGCGACCAGATGGCGGTGGTCGACCCCGTGGCGATCCATCGCGCCCGCGAGGCGCTGCGCCGCGATCTCGGCGGCCAGCTCGAAGGTGAGTGGCGCGACGCCTATGAACGCAGCCGGGCCAACCGCTTCGAACTGTCGCCCCAGGCGAAGGGCGCGCGGCGGCTGCGCACGATCGCGCTCGGCTTCATCATGGCAAGCGGCGCCGAGGACGCAGCCGGGCTCGCGCTGCGCCAGTTCGAGGAAGCCGACAACATGACCGACCGGCAGGGCGCGTTCGGGGTGCTGGCCAACAGCCTCGCACCGGAGCGGGACGTGGCGATAGCCGCCTTCTACGATCGCTTTCGCGACAATGGGCTCGTGCTCGACAAATGGTTCTCTACCCAGGCCTTCTCCATCCGGCCCGACACGCTCGACCGGGTCGAAGAGCTGTCGCACCATCCCGACTTCACCCTGGCCAACCCGAACCGGCTTCGCTCATTGGTCGGCGCGATGTCGGGCAACCAGATCGTCTTCCATGAGGCGAGCGGGCGCGGCTATCGCTTCCTGGCGGATATGCTGCTCAAGGTCGACGGCCTCAACCCGCAGACCGCCGCCAAGCTCGTCCCCCCGCTGGGCCGCTGGCGTCGTTTCAACGAAGGCCGCGCCGCGCTGATGAAGGCCGAACTGCAACGCATGCTCGACACGCCGGGTCTGTCGAAGGATGTCTTCGAACAGGTTTCGAAAAGCCTGGCCTGACCCGCCCCCGCCGCATCGGATCAATAAGCGCTTGACGCGACCGGCGCGTCATAGTCCGATCGCACCGGGGATTGGGGGGAATAGGCATGGCGGACGATCAGGCGGGCAGCGCGTTCCGGTTCAACGGCAGCTGGCGCGAATTTGCGCCGATCGCCTTCACCAACCTGTTGCTGATGATCGTCACGCTCGGCATCTACCGATTCTGGGCGAAGACGCGCGAGCGCCGCTATCTGTGGAGCCGCACCGACTTCATCGGCGATCCGCTCGAATGGACCGGCACCGGGCTCGAGCTGTTCATCGGCTTCCTGCTCGTCGTGCTGCTGCTGTTCGTACCGATCATCGTCCTCCAGTTTGTGGTGCAGGGCCTGGCGATGCGCGGCCAGATCGGACTGGCCGGGCTGCTGATGCTGCTCGCCTATGCCGGCCTGATCTACCTTTACGGGCTCGCCCGCTACCGGGCGACACGCTACCGGCTGAGCCGCACCCTCTGGCGCGGTATCCGCGGCGGGAGCGACGACCGGGGCTGGGGCTATGCGCTCACCGCGATGTGGAAAACGGCGGTCGGCGCCTTCGTCTTCGGCTTCCTGATCCCCTGGTCGATGACCAGCCTGTGGAACGACCGCTGGAACCGGCTGAGCTTCGGCAACCAGAGCTTCACCGCCAGGGCCGACTGGCGCCCCATCATCGGGCGCTTCCTGCTTTTCTACCTGCTGCCGATCGCGGGTTGCATCGGCGGGGCCAGCCTGGTCGGCAGCTTCGACCCCAGCCGGCCACCCAGCCCGGCCCTGTTCGGTGCGGTCATCATCGGCGCCTTTGCCGTCTATTTCGCGATCGGCATCGTCGCGATCGTCTATTATGCCGCCTTCCTGCGCGAGGCGATCGGGGCGCTTGCGCTCAACCGGCTCCAGTTCGCCTTCACCGCGCGGACGATGGACTGGATCAAGCTGATCCTCGGCCATATCGGCCTCATCGTCGTCACCCTCGGCATCGGGCTGATCTTCATCGGCTACAGAAACTGGTCCTTCTTCATCCGCCACCTGGAAGCGAGCGGGGAGATCGACCTCGCGGGGCTGACCCAGTCGACCACCGCGGCACCGCGCCAGGGCGAGGGGCTGCTGGACGCGTTCGATGTCGGAGCGATCTGAACCGGCGTCGGATGCCGTTCCGGCCTGGCTCCATGATGGCCGATCCGCCATTCGCCATGAGGTCTTCGTCGCGATAGCGGACGGACGGCTGCTGATCGACGGCTTCGATCCGGTGCCGCTCGACGCACTGCGGCGGATCGACGCGCGCGGGTTCCAGTTCGGCCGCAGCGACGTGACCGGCTGGCGACTGGGCTTCGACGCGGCGCCGCCCGATGCATTGCTGCGCCGGCTCCCTTCTGCCGGCCGCTATGGCGGGCCGATCGACCGGATCGGGCTGTGGGCCGCGGCCGCGATCGCGCTTTGCCTTTCGGCGCTCGTCATCATCGGCGCGATCCAGGGTCTCGACCTGCTCGCACGCATGATTCCCTATCGCTGGGAACAACGGCTGGGCGATGCGATCAGCGGTGACTTCGGTACCCAAGCGTGCCGCAGCCCGGCAGGGCAGGCCGCGCTCGACGGCCTGGCGGGGCGGCTGTCATCCTCCGATCGGCCGGTCCGCGTCGGCGTGGTCGACATCCCCATCGTCAACGCGGTCGCGCTGCCCGGCGGCCGCATCCTGATCTTCCGCGGCCTGATCGACACGGCCCGCTCGCCGGACGAGGTGGCGGGGGTGCTGGCGCACGAGATCGGTCATGTCGAGCACCGCCATGTGATGGTCGCGCTGCTCCGCCGCTTCGGCATCGGCCTGCTGGTCGGATCGGGAGGGAGCGCGGCCGACTACGGCCAGGCGCTGCTCGAGTCGCGCTACAGCCGCGCGGCCGAGAGCGAGGCCGACGCCAGCTCGGTCGAGCATCTGGTCCGCGCCGGGATAAGCCCGACCCCCACCGCCCGGCTGTTCGACCGGCTCGGCCGCGACGAGGCGGCTATGCCGAAGCTGTTCGTCTATATGGCGAGCCACCCGCCTTCGGCCGAGCGTCGCGCACGTTTCGACGCGGCGGCGAAGCGGGTGCTACATCCCCGTCCGTCGCTCGACCCGGCCAGCTGGGCCGCCGTTCGCGCGATGTGCGGCGGAGCGAAGGCCAAAGGCGGGCTCGAGCTGCGCTTCTGACTCCGGATTGGCCTTGAAGAGAGCCTGGTTAACATCGTCGGCGGACGCGCAAAGCGCTTCCACCTCAACCGATCAGGCTCTAAGTCCGGGCCCATGACCGCCTATCTCGCCCGGCCGGACCGGCCCGCTCTCGCCTATCGCTATCGCCCCGGCCGCGGACCGACGATCGTCTTCCTGCCCGGCTATCGGTCCGACATGGAGGGCGAGAAGGCGACCGCGCTCGACGCCTGGGCGGGACGCGAGGGGCGGGCGATGCTCCGGCTCGACTATTCGGGCTGCGGCGCAAGCGAGGGCGCGTTCGAGGATTTCACCCTGGCCGACTGGCGCGACGACGTGCTCGCCATGGTTGGCGCCTTCGCCCCGGCCGGGCCGTTGATACTGGTCGGATCGTCGATGGGCGGCTGGCTCGCGCTGCTCGTTGCGCTGGCGCTGCCGGCGCGGGTGCAGGCCATCGTCGGCATCGCCGCCGCGCCCGACTTCACCGAGTGGGGTTTCTCCGCCGACGTCGTCGAACTGCTCCGGCGCGAAGGGCGGATCGCCGAGCCGAGCGACTATTCGGACGAGCCCTATGTCACCACGCTCCGCTTCTGGGAATCGGGGCAGGCGAACCTGCTGCTCGATGGCGAGATCGGGTTCGACGGCCCGGTCCGGCTGCTCCATGGCGAGCGCGACGACACGGTGCCGGTCTCGGTGGCGCTCCGGCTCGGCAGGGCGCTTCGTTCAGGCGACGTGCAGACGACCCTGATCAAGGAAGGCGACCACCGCCTGTCGCGGCCGGGCGACATCGCCCTGCTGATCGCGACGGTGGCCCGCCTGATGGAGCCCTGATGCTTTCGCTGCTCGCCGCCGCCGCCATCGCCGCCGCGCCCCCGGCGGTTCCGCCGAACCAGGAAGCGCACAGCGCGCGAGGCCGCAAATGCGCGGCTTTGGCTGACGCCAACCCCACCGCCGCGATCGAGGAGGCGCAGGCCTGGGCCGCTGCCGGCGGCGGCATGGCCGCGCGCCAGTGCCTCGGGATCGCCCAGTCGACACTCGGGCAATGGCCGGCGGCGGCGGCGACGTTCGAGGGCGCAGCGAAGGACGCCCAGATCGCGATGGACCCGATGGCCGTGGTGCTGTGGATGCAGGCCGGCAATGCCGCGCTCGCGGGCGACGACCCGGCCCGCGCCCGCACCGCTTTCGATCGCGCGCTCGCGCTGCCGGGCCTGTCCGACGAGATGAAGGGCGAAGTCCATCTCGACCGCGCCCGCGCCGGCGTCGCCATCAACGACCTGCCCGGCGCCAAGGGCGACCTGGCCGAGGCGACCCGGCTTGTACCACGCGACGCGCTGGGCTGGCTGCTCAGCGCCAATCTGGCCCGGCGGATGAAGGATCTGCCGCTGGCTTTCAGTGCGATCAGGCAGGCCGCCGCACTGTCGCCCGACGATCCCTCGGTCGCCTATGAGGCCGGCAACATCGCCGCAGCTTCCGGCAATATGGCCGATGCCAGGGCCGCGTGGACACGCGCCGCCACCGCCGCGCCCGACAGCAACGCCGGCAGGGCGGCAGCGCTGGCGCTGAAGGGCGGGGCGGGGACTTCCGCGCAATAGCTTTCGCCGCGCCCGATCAGGCTCTAGACAGAAGCCCGGTCAAGCAGGGGAGTGGCGGATGCGGCGGATACTGGGAGCGGCGCTCGGGACGGCGATACTGCTGGGCGCGGGAGCGGCCGAGGCCGGGCTACGCGCCGTCTACATCGACGTGCGCGAGGCGAAACAGCTGCAGATCGACGTCCACGACAATGGCGACGCCCGCATCGCCGAGGTCGGCAGCGAGGATTATGGCCTGCTGATCGGTGGCGAGTTCTTCATCGTCGACATCGAAGGCAACAAGGCGACCGTGGCGCGCCTCAAGGATGTCGCGACGGCGATCGACCGGGTTCTGCCGCCGATCTTCAAGGGCCTGTTCGACCAGGCGGCGGACGCGCGGCCCAAGGTCGCGCTGACCATCGAGCCCGGTGATCCCGGCAGCGCGGGCGGGCGCGAGGGACGCGTCTATCATGTGAAAGGGCTCGACAGCAGCAAGCCCGACAAGCCCGCCGACTATCTGATCAGCAGCGATCCCGACCTCAAGCCGGTCGGCGCCGCGCTCGAGCAGTTCATGAACGCGGCGATCGTCCCTTCCGCGCCGCTGATCGGATCGATGGCGACCGAGATGATCGGCGAGACGCGGACGATCTTCGCGCTCGGCACGCCGATTGACGTCGACGGCCGCTTCCGCCTCAACCTTGCCAGCAAGGCCGCCTTCCCGTCTGCCTATTTCCGCCTTCCCGCCCAGCCGCAGAGCGTAGACGCGCTGGTGCTGTCGATGAAGGCATCGATGGAGAAGGGGGACGGCGGAGAAGAGGGGAAGTAGGACGACCATCCCCCTCCCTCGGAAGGGAGGGGGAACAAGGTCAGTGCGCGATCCCCGCGGCGGCGAGGAGGGCGAGAGTCATGATCTCGGCGGCGTTCGATGACATGGTCGCGATCTGGACCGGCTTCTCCATGCCGACCAGCATCGGCCCGATCATCGACCCGCGGCCCAGTTCGCGCAGCAGCTTGGCCGAGATGTTGGCCGACTGCAGCCCCGGCATGACCAGGACGTTGGCCGGCGCCGACAGCCGGTTGAACGGATAGAGCTTCATGATCGACGGATTGAGCGCCGCGTCGGGCGCCATCTCGCCTTCATATTCGAAGCTGACGCCGCGCGCGTCGAGCTCGCTCACCGCACCGCGCACGGTCTCCAGCCAGTTGCCCGACGGGTTGCCGAAGGTCGAATAGCTGAGGAAGGCGACGCGCGGCTCATGGCCCATGCGGCGCGCAACGGAGGCCGTCGCCTCGGCAATGTCGGCCAGCTCGGTTGCCGACGGACGTTCGGTCACGGTCGTATCGGCGATAAAGGTGGTGTGGTTCTGGCCGACGAACAGATGAATGCCGAGCGGCTTCTTGCCCTCGATCGGATCGAGCACGCGGCGGATCGGACGGAAGGTCTGGCTGTAGGTGCGAGTGGTGCCGGTCACCATCGCATCGGCCTCGCCAAGCGCGAGCAACAGGGCGCCGAAGATGTTACGATCCTGGTTGACCATCGCCTGCACCTCGCGGCGCAGCGTGCCGCGGCGCTTCAGCCGGTCGTAGAGATAGTCGACCATCCGATCGATCAGCGGCGAGTTGCGGCTGTTGTGCAGCTCATAGGTCTCGGGATCGTCCACGCCGAGCTCGCGCAGCTTGTCCGGCACGTCGTCGCGGCCGACCAGAACCGGCGTGCCATAGCCGAGATTCTTGAACTGGATGGCGGCGCGCAGCACCACCTCCTCCTCGGCCTCGGCGAAGACGACGCGCTTGGGATGAGCGCGCGCGGTCTCGGACGCGAGGGTCAGGACCGAGGTGGTGGGGTTGAGGCGCGCCTTCAGGCTGTCCTTGTAGGCGGCCATGTCGAGGATCGGCGCGCGGGCGACGCCCGTATCCATCGCCGCCTGGGCGACGGCGGCGGGCACCACCTCCATGAGCCGCGGATCGAATGGCGCGGGGATGATATAGTCGCGGCCGAAGCGCGGCGCCGCGCCGCCATAGGCGGCGGCGACCTCCTCCGGCACCTGCTCGCGCGCCAGCTCGGCAAGGGCGCGGGCGGCGGCGATCTTCATCTCCTGGTTGATGCCGGTGGCGCGCACGTCCAGCGCTCCGCGGAAGATGAAGGGGAAGCCGAGGACGTTGTTGACCTGGTTCGGATAGTCGGACCGGCCGGTCGCGACGATCGCGTCGGCCCGCACCGCCTTGGCGTCGGGCGGCAGGATCTCCGGATCGGGGTTCGCCATCGCGAAGATGATCGGGTGCGGCGCCATCGTCTTGACCATCTCGGGCGTCAGCGCGCCCTTGACGGAGAGGCCCAGGAACACGTCGGCGCCCTCGACCGCTTCGGCAAGGCTACGCTTGGTCGTGGCGGTGGCGTGCGCCGACTTCCACTGGTTCATGCCCTCGGTGCGCCCCTGATAGACGACCCCCTTGGAATCGCACAGCAGCACCTTCTCGGGGGACACGCCGACCGACTTGATCAGCTCGGTGCAGGCGATCGCGGCCGCGCCGGCGCCGTTGACCACGACGGTCATGTCCTTGAGCTCGCGCTTCGTCAGATAGGCGGCATTGATCAGGCCGGCGGCGGCGATGATCGCGGTGCCGTGCTGGTCGTCGTGCATCACCGGGATGTTCATGCGCTCCTTGAGCGCCTGTTCGATGATGAAGCATTCGGGGGCCTTGATGTCCTCAAGGTTGATGCCGCCGAACGAGGGTTCGAGCAGCGCCACCGCGTTGATGAACGCCTCGGGGTCCTCCGTGGCCAGTTCGAGGTCGATCGAATCGACGTCGGCGAAGCGCTTGAACAGGACGGCCTTGCCTTCCATCACCGGCTTGGACGCGAGCGCGCCGAGGTTGCCGAGCCCGAGGATGGCGGTGCCGTTCGAGATGACCGCGACGAGATTGCCCTTGGCGGTATAGTCGTAGGCGGTGGCGGGATCGGCGGCGATCGCCTTCACCGGAACGGCGACGCCCGGCGAATAGGCAAGGCTCAGGTCACGCTGCGTCGCCATCGGCTTCGACGCGACGATCTCGATTTTTCCCGGCCGGCCGGTCGAATGGAAGAACAGCGCCTCCCGGTCGGAAAATTGCACCTTGCTGTCGCTCATGGAACGGCCCCCTCGACGCCTTGTCAGATGTTTGCCCGCCCCGCTTTTGAGGCATGGCCCGGGAGTCCACAAGTCGCTATCAGCGTCGGCATGGCGCAAACCGCAAAAAAGGATACGACTCCGTCAGCATCGGCCCCCACCCCGATGATGGCCCAATATCTGGCGCTGAAGGCCGCGGCCGAGGACTGCCTGCTCTTCTACCGGATGGGCGACTTCTTCGAGCTGTTCTTCGACGACGCGAAGACGGCCTCCGCCTGCCTCGATATCGCGCTGACCGCGCGCGGCGAGCATGACGGGCAGCCGATCCCGATGTGCGGCGTGCCCGCCCACGCGGCGGAGGGCTACCTCGCCCGGCTGATCAAGGCCGGCCATCGCGTCGCGATCGCCGAGCAGACGGAGAGCCCGGCCGAGGCGCGCAAGCGGGCCGGTTCCAAGGCGCTGGTGGGCCGCGCGATCGTCCGCGTCGTCACCGCGGGGACGCTGACGGAGGAAGCGCTGCTCGATTCGCGCGCGGCCAACTGGCTGGTCGCGGTGGCGGCCACGGGGCAGGGGGCGGACCGCCGCATCGGCATCGCCGCCGCCGACATCTCGACCGGGCGGTTCGAGATCGCCGGGCTGATCCCCTCGGCGCTCGACGCCGAGCTCGCCCGCCTCGACGCTGCCGAGATCGTCGTGCCTGAGGATTTCGAGGAGCCGCCCATCGCTGCGGTTGCCTGGCCGCGCGAACATTTCGATTCGGTGCGTGGCGAGGAGCGGCTGAAGCGGCTGCTCGGCGTCGCGACGCTCGACGGCTTCGGCGCCTTCACCCGCGCCGAACTGGCTGCGGCAGGCGCGCTGATCGCCTATCTCGAACGCGCCGGCCAGGGCAGCCTGCCCTTCCTGCAGCCGCCCCGCCGCCGCGTCGTCGCCGATCATATGATGATCGACGCGGCGACCCGCGAGAGCCTGGAGATCACGCTGAGCCAGGCCGGCACCCGCAAGGGCAGCCTGCTCGATGCGGTCGATCGCACCGTCACCGGCGCGGGCGCGCGGCTGCTCGGCGCCGATCTCTCGGCGCCGCTGACCGACGTCGCCGCGATCGAGGCGCGGCTCGACCTGGTCGCGCTGTTCGAGGGCGACGCCGCCCTGCGCGACCGGCTGCGTTCCGCCCTTCGGGCGCTGCCGGACATCGGCCGCGCGCTCGGCCGGCTCGTCGCGCGGCGCGGCAGCCCGCGTGATCTCGGCCAGCTTCGCGACGGGCTCGATCAGGCGCGGCTGCTCCATGAGCTGCTCGGCCGTGCCGAGCCCATGCCGGGGCTGCTCGCCGGACTATCGCCCCAGCTCGTCGGCCATGACGGTCTCATCGAGCTGCTTCGCCGCGCGCTGGTCGCGACTCCGCCGATCGACGCGGCGCAGGGCGGCTATATCGCGGAGGGCTATGATCCCGCGCTGGACGCGCTGCGCGGGCAGGGGGGCGAGGGGCGCAGGGCGATCGCCGCGCTGGAGGCGCGCTACCGCGCCGAAACGGGCATTCCGTCGCTCAAGATCAAGCATAACGGCGTGCTCGGCTATCATATCGAAGTGCAGGCCAAGCATGCCGATCCGCTGATGACGGCGGATTCGGGCTTCACCCACCGCCAGACGCTGGCCGGCGTGGTGCGTTTCAACGCGCCCGACCTGCATGAACAGGCGATGCGGGTCGGCCAGTCGGGCGAGCATGCGCTGGCGGCCGAGGCGGCGCACCTGGAAGAGCTGATGGCCGCCACGCTCGGCCGCACCCCCGAGATCGCCGCCACCGCCGATGCGCTCGCCCGGCTGGATGTTGCCGCCGCGCTTGCCGAGCGCGCCGCCGAGGGCGGGTGGACCCGTCCGCATTTCGAGCCCCATAGCTGCTTCGACGTGACCGGCGGCCGCCATCCCGTGGTCGAGGCGGCGGTGGCGGCACAGGGCGCGCGCTTCGTCGCCAACGACTGCCGGCTGTCGGAACAGGAGCGGCTGTGGCTGGTCACCGGCCCGAACATGGGCGGCAAATCGACCTTCCTGCGCCAGAATGCGGCGATCGCGATCCTGGCCCAGGCGGGCAGCCCGGTGCCGGCGACCGCCGCCCGGCTGGGTATCGTCGACCGGCTGTTCAGCCGGGTCGGCGCTTCGGACAACCTCGCGCGCGGGCGATCGACCTTCATGGTCGAGATGGTCGAGACCGCGGCGATCCTGGCGCAGGCGACCGAACGCAGCTTCGTCATCCTCGACGAGGTCGGGCGGGGCACCTCCACCTATGACGGCCTCGCCATCGCCTGGGCGGTGGTCGAGGCGGTGCATGACATCAACCGCTGCCGCTGCCTGTTCGCGACCCACTATCACGAGCTGACCCGGCTCGCCGAGCGGCTCGACGCGCTGTCGCTCCACCATGTCCGCGCGCGCGAGTGGAAGGGGGAGCTGGTGCTGCTGCACGAGCTGGCCGACGGCCCGGCCGACCGCAGCTACGGCATCGCCGTCGCCAAGCTGGCGGGACTGTCCCCGCCGGTGCTGGCCCGCGCCCGCGACGTGCTCAAGAAGCTCGAGGCCGGGCGCGCCGCGACGGGCGGACTGGCCGCTGGCCTGGACGACCTGCCGCTGTTCGCCGCGGCCGCGCAAATCGAGGAGGCCGCACCCGATCCGCTGCGTCACGAGATCGAGACGATCGACGTCGACTCACTCTCGCCCCGCGAGGCACTCGATATCCTCTACAGGCTCAAGGCCCTGGCGCGCGAGGCGGCCGAATAGGGCCCGGCCTCGCCGCGTCGCTCGTCCAGCGGCGCCGTTGGTTGGTCGAAGCACGCTTGTTCCCGGGCCGGGTGGAACCAAGGGTCGTCCTGCTTTTTTCGGGAGGATCACCATGACCAGGCAGATTCGCCTTTGCGCCGGGGCGGCGATCGGCGCGCTTTTCGCCGGGGGTACCGTCGCGGCGATCGCAGCGGCGCCGACCGCGCCCTATACCGCCCCTGTTCCGGCGGTGCCCGAGGCGCCGCGGCCGCCCGCGCCCGCGGTGGCGGCCATCCCGCCGGTGCCCCCGGTCCCGCCGCTGCCGCCGGGCGAGGGCACTGTCATCCGCCATGGCCGGCTGAGCGACGCCGAGCGTGCCGAGATACGCGCCGCCGCCGAGGAAGCGCGCGCCGCCGCACGCGAGGCGGCCCAAGCCCATCGCGAGGCGATGCGCGAAGCGGAGGAAGCACGGCGCGAGGCCGCTCAGGCCCGCCAGGAGGCCCTCGCCGATGCCGCCGAAGCCCGTCGCTCCGCCCTCGAATCGGCGAGGGCGATCCGCAGCGGCGAGCTTCGCACGGCGCTGGTCAGCGCGCGCGCCTCGGTCGCTGGCGCGCGCGGCATGCACGAAGCCGATCGGCGGACGGCGCTGGACAGCATCGACCGGGCGCTGTCGAACCTCGACCGCGACTGGAGCCGGGGGCCGACACTGCAATGACCGGGAACGGTCAGGGCAGCGCGTAGCCCACGGTCGACTGGGCGACGAGCCGGTCCTCGCTGTCCTGCCACAGCCGCACGTCGATCGTCGCGAGCCGCCGACCGAGCCTCAGCAGCCGCGCGTCGGCGATCACCGGCGCGACCGCGCAAGCGCGCAGGAATGCCATGTTGAGGCTGTGGGTCACCGCCATGGCGACAGGCCCGACATGAGCGAGAACCGCCGCCCAGGCGGCGACGTCGACCAGCCCCATCAGCACCGGGCCGGAGACGATACCGCCGGGCCGGATCATGTCCTCGTCCGGATCGAGCCGCAAGCGCGCATGGCCGGGTGCGAGGGCGACGAGTTGGCCCAATGCGGGGCGGGCCTTGGCCGGAAAGGAATGGTCGATGAAGGCGGACAGGCCGTCTAGATCGAATTGCAGCGGGGGAAAGGAAGCGGTCATGCTCCGCTTCTAGCGGGCCGGCGTCACACCGACCAGCGCCCGCAGCCCTTCGAAGGCGCGGGCGAGGCGTTCATGGCCGATGGCTCCGCCGATCGAGATGCGCACCGCGCGTTCGGCCGCAGCCGGATCGACGGCGAAGCGCTCGCCGGGGACGATCGACAGCCCGAGCGGGCTCAGCCGCGACGCCAGATCGGCAGGCGGGGGAGAGGTCTCCCCCAGCCGCAGCCAGATATGATAGCCCTCGGGGTGAGCGGCATGATCGAGCCCGGCGAGCAGTGGCGCAACCAGCCGCTGACGCGCCACTCCCTCGGCCCGCACCTGCGCGACAAGATCCGCGAACACCCCCTCCCGCAGCCAATGGGTGACGAGCGCGGCATTGAGCGGCGGCGCCATGACCGTTGTTTCGGCGATGTCGCCGACCAACCGTCGCGCCGAATCCGCCGAGGGCGCCCGCACATGCGCGACGCGCAGCACCGGCGAGATGATCTTGGCGACACTCGCGACGTGCCAGCTGCGTTCGGGGGCGAAGGCCGCAAGCGGGGGCAACGGCCGGGCGGGGAGCTGCCCATAGGCGTCGTCCTCGATCAGCGTCAGCCCGTGGCGCCGGATGATCGCGGCCAGCCACAGCCGCCGCTCGAGATCGAGCGTCGCGGTCGTCGGATTGTCGTTGGTCGGAACGACATAGACGGCCTTGGCGCCCGCCAGTGCTGCCGCCTGGACGGCATCGGGATCGAGCCCCTCGCCATCGCCGGGGATCGCGCGCACCGTGAGGCCGAAGCGGCGGGCGAGCGCGAGCAGTCCGGGATAGGTCGAGCGGCCCGTGCAGATGACGTCGCCGGGCGCGAACATCGTGCCGATGATCGCGTGGAGCGCGTTCTGCCCGCCCGCGGTGACGATCGCCTGGTCCTCGGCCGTGGCCATGCCGCGCGCGGCGAGCGCTCGTGCCGCCTCCTGCCGATCGCGCAGGGCGCCGCCGCTGGGTTGGTACTGGAGCAACGGCGACTGGCCCCCCGCGCGGAGCAGCTTGGCCATTCCATCGCGGATCGCCTGGCCGAGCAGCGCGAAGCCGGGCTGCGGCGGCATGATCATCCCCGAATCGGCCGTCAGATCGGCGAGCGGCAGGCCGGCGGCGTTGCGGACATAGGAACCCAGCCGCCCCGCGCCCTCGATCAGCCCGGCGTCACGAACAAGGCCATAAGCGCGGGTCACGGTGGTCAGGTCGACCCCCAGCTCGGCCGCCAGCTCGCGCTGCGGCGGAAGCCGCTCGCCCGGGCGCAGCGCCCCGGTCCGCACCGCGTGATCGATCGCGTCGGCGATCGCGAGATATTTGGGGCCGGGGCGGTCGCCGAGATGATCTAGCCAGCTTTGCATGGAGGGGACCGATACTTATGTATGGTTGTGCCAGCCATACAAACTCCTATCTCGCAGGCAAGAGATTCGCAGGAGTCGCACCATGGTCGATCAAGCCATCGAGAAGGAATGGCCGAAGCTGGAACCGATCCGGACCGGCCTGCGCGGCCGCTGTCCGCGCTGCGGGGAGGGTCGGCTGTTCAAGGGGTTCCTCAAGATCGCCGACGGCTGCGACCAGTGCGGGCTCAGCTACGACTTTGCCGATCCCGCCGACGGCCCCGCCTTTTTCGTGATCTGCTTCGGCTGCGTCCCCGCCGTCACCTTCGCGCTGATGCTGGAGATCTGGACCAGCGCCTCGCTGCTGACCCAGCTCCTCGTCACCGGTCCGATGCTGCTCGTCACCTGCGTGCTGCCGCTGCGTCCGCTCAAGGGTTGGCTGGTATGCAGCCAGTTCTTCTTCAAGGCTGGCGAAGGCCAGATCAGCCGCCCATGGAGCCCCTATGGCGCCGGCGGACCGAAAGTGCAGCCGCCCAAGCGCCGCTGGTAACGGCGACGCGCCACGCGGTGCTTCCCCCCCGGCCCATCACGCCTTATGTGGCGGATATGGCCACCAAGTTCGACCTGCTGCCGCAGCGGCGTGCGATCATCGATCGGCGCGCGGTCGCCGACACTCTGGCCGAACTGCTGCCCGGCAGCAGCGACGCCGCGGCGTTGCGCGCCGGCGCGACCGCGACCCTCAAGGCCGCGCTCGACACCGGCCGGACCGAGGTCGCCCGCCGCCTCGCTGAGCAGCCGACCCGCGGGTCCGAGACAGCGGCGGCCTATGCCTTCCTGACCGACCAGATATTGCGCCTGATCTTCGACTTCACGGTCGAGCGGCTCTACCCGATCAACAACCCTTCCGCCGCCGAACGGCTGAGCCTGGTCGCGGTGGGCGGCTACGGACGCGGGGAGATGGCGCTCCATTCGGACGTCGATATCGCCTTCCTTACCCCTTGGAAGCAAACGAGCTGGTCCGAACAGGTCATCGAATCGATGCTCTATTCGATGTGGGACCTGGGCCTTAAGGTCGGCCATTCGAGCCGCTCGCTCGACGACATGATCCGGATGGCGAAAGGCGACCTCACTATCCGCACCGCGTTGCTCGAAGGCCGTTTCGTGTGGGGCGATGAGGCGCTGTACGACGAAGCCAGCGCGCTGTTCCGCCGAGATGTGCTGACCGGCACCGCCCGCACCTTCGTCACCGAGAAGCTGGCCGAGCGCAACGAGCGCCACAAGCGGATGGGCGACAGCCGCTACGTCGTCGAGCCCAACCTGAAGGAGGGCAAGGGGGGCCTGCGCGACCTGCACACGCTCTTCTGGATCGGCAAATATGTCTATCAGGTGCTGTCGGTGCCGGAACTGGTCGACAAGGGGCTGCTGACCCGCGCCGAGCTGCGCCAGTTCCAGAAGGCCGAGAATTTCCTGTGGGCGGTGCGCTGCCACCTCCACATCGTTGCGGGCCGGGCCGAGGATCGACTGACCTTCGACGTCCAGCCCGAGATCGCCCGGCGGATGCGCTATGCCGAACGGCCCGGCAAGTCGGCGGTCGAGCGCTTCATGCAGCATTATTTCCTGATGGCGAAGCGGGTCGGCGACCTCACCGCGATCTTCCTGGCGCATATCGACGAGACCTTCGCCGCGCGTGGCCGCCGCTTCGGCCTGCCGAGCCTGCGCCGCCGCCCGTCCAAGCTCGACGGCTTCGTGCTCGATCGCGGCCGGCTCGCCATCCCGTCCGACGATTTCTTCGCGCAGGATCCGGTGCGGCTGATCCAGATGTTCGCCATCGCCGACCACCACGGGCTGGAAATCCACCCCCTGGCGATGCGCGCGGCGGGGCGCGACGCAAAGCTGATCGACAATGCGGTGCGCCGCGATCCGCGCGCCAACACCTTCTTCATGGATGTGCTGACCTCGCACAACACGCCCGATACGGTGTTGCGCTGGATGAACGAAGCGGGGGTGTTCGGCCGCTTCGTTCCCGATTTCGGCCGTGTCGTCGCGCAGATGCAGTTCGACATGTACCATCACTATACGGTCGACGAGCACTCGATCCGCGCGATCGGCCTGCTCAGCCAGATCGAGAAAGGCGAGCTCAGGGACGATCATCCGCTTGCATCGAAGATTCTCCCCGGCCTGGTGCAGCGGCGCGTCCTCTACGTCGCGGTGCTGCTCCACGACATCGCCAAGGGACGTGGGGGGGACCACAGCGTGCTCGGCGCCGAGGTGGCCGAGCGGCTGTGCCCGCGCTTCGGCCTGAGCCCGGCCGAGACCGAGACGGTCGCCTGGCTGGTCCGCTATCATCTCGTCATGTCGGACACCGCGTTCAAGCGCGACCTGTCCGACTTCAAGACGATCCTCGACTTCGCCGAGCGGGTGCAGAGCCCCGAGCGGCTCCGCCTGCTGCTCTGCCTGACGATCGTCGACATCCGAGCGGTCGGGCCCGGCGTCTGGAACGGCTGGAAGCGCCAGCTGCTCGGCGACATCTACGAGGCGGCGGAGGAGGTGCTGCGGCTGGGCCACAAGCAGACCGGCCGGCGCGAGAGGATCAACGCCAAGCAGGATCAGCTGCGCGACCGGCTCGGCTGGGACGCGGATCGCTTCGCGGGCTACGCCGCACGGCTGCCGGAGGCCTATTGGGTCGCCGAGAGCGTCGACATCCTCGAACGCAACGCCCGGCTGATCGAGACGGCCGATGTCGAGGGCAAGCCGCTGTCGATCTCCGCTTCACCCGATCCCGATCGCGGCGCGACCCTGGTCAGCATCTATGCGGGCGACCATCCCGGCCTGTTCTACCGCATCGCCGGCGCTATCCACCTGGCCGGCGCCAGCGTGATCGACGCACGCATCCACACCACGCGCGACGGCATGGCGATCGACAACCTGCTGGTGCAGGACCCGTTCGGCCAGCCCTTCGACGGCGATGACCGGATGCGGCGGCTGAGCATCGCCATCGAGGATGCCCTCGCCAATCGCAGCCGGATGGCCGACAAGCTGCTCGCCAAGCCGCTGGCCCGGCCGCGCGCCGATGCCTTCTCGATCGAGCCCGCCGCGCTGATCGATAACCGCGCGTCGAACCGCTACACGGTGATCGAGGTCAACGCCCGCGACCGGCCGGCACTGCTCTACGCGCTGGCGCACGCACTGTTCCAGGCGAAGGTGATGATCCATTCGGCGCATATCGCCACCTATGGCGAGCGCGCGGTCGACGTCTTCTACGTGGCCGACCTGACCGGCGACAAGATCACCAGCGCCGCCCGGCTCAAGACTCTCGAGCGGCTGGTGCTCGACGCCGCGGCGGGCGCCCCGGCGCGCAAGGCAGCCTAAAGCGGGCATCAGCCAGGCCCGACCCCGCGACGCATGAGGTAGGTGCCGGGGCCGTAGGGCGACGGCCCCTCGCGATCGACATAGGCGAAGCCCTGGGCCGCCCAGAAACCGTCTGCACCGCTGACCGCGGTCAAGGTGACGTCGGCGAAGCCTTCCGCCCCGGCCTGGCGCAGGACCAGCACCAGCGCGGCGCGCCCCGCCCCCGTGCCTCGCGCCGAAGGCAGCAGCGCGAGATCGTGGAGATAATAGCCGTCGGCGTCGGGGGGGATCGCACCGAGCAGCCGGCCGAGCTTCGGCGGATCGTCACGCCGCCAGGGATGGCTGATCAGATAGCCGTCGATCGCGCCGCCGTCGTCGCGCGCCAATATGTGGCACCCGGCGGGATAGAGCGCCAGCCGCTCGACATAGATGGCGGGCCGTTCGGTATAGGCCGCGCCGTGGACGGCATCGGAGATCGCCGCTACCGCCGGCAGGTCGCCCGCATGCATCGGCCGCCAGCGGCCCGGCATCGCCTCGCCCGTCACAGCCCGAAGCTCACCCGCCCCTCGTCGTCGATCGTGAAGCCGGGATTCCAGGCGATCTCCCAGGCATGTTCGTCAGGATCGGCGACATAGCCGCGAAAGCCGCCATGCGGCGGCGCGTCGGCCGCGCGCAGCAGGGTGCCGCCGGCGGCCACCAGCCGCTCCATCAGCGGCGCGACCAGCTCGCGCGCGGCGACGTTGTGCGCGAGCGCGAAGGCACCGCGCTGTTCCAGTCCGGCCCGGTTCATGTCCTCCTCCAGCGCAGCCTTGTGGAAGGTGCCGAGCACCAGCCCGTTCATCTGGTAGAAGATGATCTGCTCATTCTCGAACACCGGCGTCCAGCCGAAGCCGTCGCCGTAGAAGCGCCGCGACCGGGCGAGGTCGGTCGTGCCGAGGGTGATCACCGAAACCTGCTGCTTCATGTCCATAACCTTTCGTCGACCGGCGCGGGATGCGCCGGTTCCAAGGCCATGGGGCTCGCGGCCGGAAAGCCGCTCCGGCGACGGCCAGGACCCGCGAGGAGCGGGGGCCGGGCCAACCGCTCCGGCCTTTCCTTTTCTGACCCCCGCAGGATAGCGGGCGACGGCGGAAGAAAAAAGGGCCCGCCCGGATCGCTCCGGACGGGCCCAGTCATTTGCCGTGGACTATCCTACGCCGCGGCGTGGGCCAGCGCCGCGAGCAGCAGCAGCGCGACGATGTTGGTGATCTTGATCATCGGGTTCACGGCGGGGCCGGCGGTGTCCTTATAGGGATCGCCGACGGTGTCCCCGGTCACGGCCGCCTTGTGCGCGTCCGATCCCTTGCCGCCATGGTTGCCGTCCTCGATATATTTCTTGGCATTGTCCCATGCGCCGCCGCCCGAGGTCATCGAGATGGCGACGAACAGGCCCGACACGATCACGCCGAGCAGCAGCGCACCAAGCGCGGCGAAGCCGTTGGCCTGCCCCGCGACCTGCGCGATGACGAAATAGACGACGATCGGCGCCAGCACCGGCAGCAGCGAAGGAACGATCATCTCCTTGATCGCCGCCTTGGTGACCAGATCGACGGTCCGGGCATAGTTGGGACGGCTGGTGCCTTCCATGATGCCCGGATTGTCGCGGAACTGCGCACGCACTTCCTCGACCACCGCACCCGCCGCGCGGCCCACCGCGGTCATCCCGAAGGCGCCGAAGATGTAGGGCAGCAGCGCGCCGAGCAGCAGCCCGACGATGACATAGGGGTTGCTCAGCGAGAAATCGACCTGGAGGTCTGGGAAGTAGATACCCAGGTCGGTGGTGTAGGCGCCGAACAGCACCAGCGCGGCGAGGCCGGCCGAACCGATCGCATAGCCCTTGGTCACGGCCTTGGTGGTGTTGCCGACCGCGTCGAGCGCATCGGTCTTGACCCGGACGCTGTCGTCGAGGCCCGACATCTCGGCGATGCCGCCGGCATTGTCGGTGACCGGGCCATAGGCGTCGAGCGCCACGACCATGCCGGCGAGCGCCAGCATCGAGGTCGCGCCGAAGGCGATGCCGATCAGGCCCGCGAGCTGATAGGCGACGACGATACCGACGCAGATCACGAGCGTCGGCAGCGCGGTCGACTCGAGGCTGATCGCGAGGCCCTGGATGACGTTCGTGCCATGGCCGGTCTCGGACGACTTGGCGATCGAACGGACGGGGCGATAGCTGGTGCCCGTATAATATTCGGTGATCCAGACGAGCAGGCCGGTGACGGCGAGGCCGACAAGCGCCGAATAGAAGAGGTGCATGGCCGGGAAGCTGACGGAGCCCACGGTGATCGGCGCCGAAAGATCGCCCAGCACCTGCTGGGTTGCGAGATAGATCGCCGGGATCGACAGGATCGCGGTGGTCCAGAAGCCCTTGTAGAGCGCGCCCATGATCGACTGGTTCGAGCCGAGGCGGACCATGTAGGTGCCGATGATCGAGGTGATGATGCAGACGCCGCCAATGAGCAGCGGCAGCGCCATCAGCTTGCCGATCCACGCCGCGTCGCCCGCGACGAGCAGTGCGGTCAGCACCATGGTGGCGCCGACGGTGACGACATAGGTCTCGAACAGGTCGGCCGCCATGCCGGCGCAGTCGCCGACATTGTCGCCGACATTGTCCGCGATCGTGGCCGGGTTGCGGGGGTCGTCCTCGGGAATGCCGGCCTCGACCTTGCCGACCAGGTCGGCGCCGACGTCGGCAGCCTTGGTGAAGATGCCGCCGCCGAGGCGCGCGAAGATCGAGATCAGCGAGGCACCGAAGGCGAGCGCGACGAGCGCGTCGATGACGATCCGCTCATTGGGCGCATGGCCGCGCGGGCCGGTGAGATACCAGTAGAACACCGCGATCGCGAGCAGCGCGAGGCCGGCGACGAGCACGCCGGTCACCGCGCCCGCGCGGAAAGCGACGGTCAGGCCGCTCTGCAGGCTGGTACGTGCCGCTTCGGCGGTGCGGACATTGGCGCGAACCGAGATGTTCATGCCGACATAGCCTGCAACGCCCGACAGCAGCGCGCCGATGACGAAGCCGACCGCCGAGGTCAGACCGAGAAAATAGAAGACCAGCGCAGCAACGATGACGCCGACGATCGCAATGGTGCGATACTGGCGGCCCAGATATGCCTGGGCACCTTCTTGAATCGCCGCGGCGATGTCCTGCATCTTTTCATTGCCGGCCGACGCGGCCAGTACCTGACGGCTGGTAAATAGCCCGTATAATATGGCGAGCAGCCCGCAGCCGATCGCGACCTGTATGATGAGCATCCTGACTCCCTTCGCTCTGTAAGCGCGGGGATCGAGCTTTTCCGCCCTTTTTTGTCCCCCGACACGTGGCGGCCTTGTATGTCTTTGTTAATCGTCCGCCGCAAGGGTTCGAATTTCCGGCAGGCCGGAACCTGAAAAAGCGGCAGCAATACTTCCCGAACATGGAGCGGGACTTGGCGGATTACCGCCGATGTTCATATCCGAGCGTCCCCGGCAACGGTACCGGCCCGTCGCGATCATGGAGGTGGAGGCCCGAGCCGGCCTCGAACCGGCCAATCACCTTCGTATCGCGCGCCACCGTCGCGGTAGCGGCGGGCGGAATGGCGGCGATGAGCTGATAATCATCCCCTGCCGTCGCGGCAGCCAGGCGCGCGGCGCGACCGTTTCCGAAGGCCCGCGCCTCATCCGACAGCGGCACCGCGTCGAGGTCGATCGCGATGGCGAGGCCCGAGGCATCGGCGATCCGGGCGGCATCGATCAGCAACCCGTCCGACACATCCGCCATCGCATGGGCGAGCGGAGCGAGTGCGCGCCCTTCCGCGAGGCGCGGCATCGGCAGGCGATAGGCCTTGAGCAGCCGGCGCGGTCCGTCGATCTCGCCCAGCGCGATGCGAAGACCAAGGCCGGCATCGCCGACCGGCCCGGTCAACACCAGCAGGTCGCCGGCCTTCGCTTCGCGCCGGTCGGGTGCGCCGCCGGCGGGCGCCTGGCCGATCGCGGTGAGGCCCAGCACCCGCGCCGCGCCAGTCGGCTGGGCGACCGTGTCGCCGCCGAGCAGCGCTACCCCGAAATGGTCGAGCGCGCGGCCGAGCCCATCGACGAACGCCGCGTCCCAGTCCGGCGCGCCGGTCAGGCCGAAACCCATCAGCACGCCGAGCGGCTCGGCGCCCTTGGCGGCAAGATCGGACAGGTTGACCGCCAGCAGCTTCCACGCGACGTCGCCCGCCGGATCGCCGGCAAGATAATGGACGCCCTCCACCAGCATGTCGTGGGTGAACACCAGGTCGCGGCCGAGCGGCGCGGGAAGCACGGCCACATCGTCGGCCAACCCCCGCGCACCCGGATGCCGCGCAAGCCCGCGCAGGCGGTCGATCAGGCGTTGCTCGTCGCTCATCGGCCTACCATTCCTGAATCGCCGATCTTTTCATAGCCCGTCATCCCGGCGGAGGCCGGGATCTCGGGAGAGAAGAGAGCAAGGTCGAGGCAGGAGCCGCCCGATATGCCGGCCTCCGTCGACACGACGCCTGATTGGAAAGGTCACCCCGCCAGCCGGCTAACCGCGTCCCAGCTCAGCTTGACCCCGACCAGCATGGTCAGCCCATAGACCATCACGTAGAAGCGCTCGGGATCGATCCGCCGCACCAGCCGCACCCCCGCGAGGGTCGACAGGATCGCGACCGGCAGCAGCGTCGCCGAGGCGAGCAAGTTGACCGTGGTGAACTGGCCGAGGCCGACATAGGCGGGCACCTTGATCCAGTTGACCAGCGCGAAGAAGATCGCGGTGGTGCCGACCAGCACGTCGCGCGGCAGCTTCTGCGGAAACACCCAGAGCTGGTAGGGCGGCGCACCGGCATGGGCGATCTGGCTGGTCAGCCCCGAGGCAGTACCGCACAGGACGCCGACCCAGTCGGGCAGCACCCGGGCCGGGGCCGGCGTACCGCCGCGCTCGACCCACAGGCGCTGCGCGCCGAACAGGATCGAGATCAGCCCGAGCGCCAGCAATATCCAAGCCTCGGGCAGGCTGGCGGCGAACAGATAGCCGAACAGGATGCCGAGCACCGCGCCGGGCAGCATCACCACCATCACATGCCGGTCCCAGCTATGTCGGAAGGCCCAGACCCCGACTGCATCCTGGGCGATCATCAGCGGCAGCAGGATCGCCGCCGCCTGGACCGGGGGCACCACCATCGCGACCAGCGGCATCGCCAGCGTGCTGAAGCCGATGAAGCCGCCCTTGCCGAGGCCGAGCATAGCGACCGCCGGGACGCCCAGCAGCCAGAACAGCGGATCGTGGAGGATCGTGGTGTCGACCGTCACCCGCGTCGGGCCTAGCCGCGCACGGCCTTTGCGATGCCGTCGAGCACGCCGTTGACGAAGCCCTTTTCCTTCTTGTCGTAGAAGGCATCGGCGACGTCGACATATTCGCTGATCACCGTCGCGGTCGGAACATCGGGACGGGCGATCAGCTCATAGGCGCCGACCCGCAGGATCTGCCGCATCGGCCGGTCGAGCCGTTCGAGCGTCCATCCGCTCGCCAGCCGCGCGCCGATCGCGGCGTCGATCTCGGCCCGACGCCCATCGACGCCTTTAACCAGATCATCGAAGAAGGCGACCTCGGCCGCCGCATATTCGACATCCTCGATCGTCGCGCCCAGCCTGTGCTGGTGGAATTCATCGAGCAGCGCGGCGAGCGGGGTGCCCTCCATCTCCTGCTGATAGAGCGCCTGCGCGGCGGCGAGGCGAGCGGCGCTGCGCGAGCGGGCGCGTTCATTGATCTTGGCCATTGTCCTAAGCTTCCAGTCTGGCGGCGACCGACGCCGCGTGCGCGGGCAGCCCTTCCGCCGTGGCGAGCGCGACCGCCGCCGGCCCGATCGCGGCGATCGCCGCCGAATCGAGCGCGATGAAGCTGGTCCGCTTCATGAAGTCGAGCACCGACAGGCCCGAGGCGAAGCGCGCCCGGCGCCCGGTCGGCAGCACATGGTTGGGTCCGGCGACATAATCGCCCACCGCTTCCGGCGCGTGGCGGCCGAGGAAGACCGATCCGGCATGGCGGACCCGGTCGAACAGCGCCTGCGGATCGGCGACCGCGAGCTCGAGATGCTCAGGCGCCAGCCGGTCGCTGAGCGCCGGTACTTCGTCGAGGCTGGCGACGGTGACGATCGCACCGTTCGCGTCCCAGCTCGCCCGCGCGGTCGCTTCGGTCGCCAGCCGGCCGAGCTGCGCCTCGACCTCCACCGCGACGGCGTCGGCGAAGCCGGCATCGTCGGTGAACAGGATCGACTGGCTGCTCGGGTCGTGCTCAGCCTGGCTCAGCAGGTCGGCGGCGATCCAGGCGGGGTCGTTGTCGCGGTCGGCGACGACGACGATCTCGGACGGGCCGGCCACCATGTCGATGCCGACCACGCCGTAGAGCTGGCGCTTCGCCTCGGCGACCCAGGCGTTGCCGGGGCCGACCACCACGTCGACCGGCCTGATCCGCCCGGTGCCGTAGGCGAGCGCGGCGATCGCCTGCGCGCCGCCGATCCGCCACACCTCGTCCACCCCGGCGAGCGCCGCGGCGGCGAGCACCAGCGGGTTGACGATGCCATCCGGGGTCGGCGTGACCATGACGAGCCGGTCGACGCCGGCCACCTTGGCCGGGATCGCATTCATCAGCACTGAAGAAGGGTAGGCCGCGCGGCCACCCGGGACATAGAGCCCGGCGGCTTCGACCGCACCCCAGCGGGCGCCCATGCGGACGCCGGCTTCGTCGGTGCGGCTGCTGTCGGCGGGCCGCTGGGCGGCGTGATAGGCGCCGATACGGGCGGCGGCGAGTTCGAGCGCAGCGCGCAGGTCCGCATCGAGCGCGGCCAGCGCGGCCTCGCACTCCGCCCGCGATATCCGCCAGCCCGACGAATCGAGATCGTGCCGGTCGAAGCGGCGCGTATAGTCGGCGAGCGCATCGTCGCCCCGCTCGCGCACCGCCGCGACGATCGCCGCGACGTCACGGGAGACATCCGCGTCAGCCTCGCGCCGACCATCGACCAGCGCCCCGAAAGCGGCGGCGAAGCCCGGATCGCGGCTGTCGAGCCTAAGCGGCATCTTTGGCCTCGACCGCCTTGCGGAAGCCCTCGACCAGGGGGCCGATCTCCCCCGCCCGCGTCTTGAAGGCGGCGCGGTTCACGATCAGCCGCGACGAGATCTCGGCGATCGTCTCGACTTCGGCGAGGCCGTTCTCCTTGAGCGTCCGGCCAGTAGAGACCAGGTCGACGATCCGGCTCGACAGGCCGAGCACCGGTGCAATCTCCATCGCGCCGTTGAGCTTGACGCATTCGGCCTGGACGCCCCGCGCCTCGAAGTGGCGCCGGGTGATGTTGGGATATTTGGTCGCGACGCGGACATGACTCCACTCGCGCGGATCATCGCCGGCCGCCATCGCGACAGGCTCGGCGACCGAGATGCGACAATGACCGATATTGAGGTCGACCGGCGCGTAGAGCTCCGAATAGTCGAACTCCATCAGCACGTCCGACCCGACGATGCCGAGCTGCGCCGCGCCGTGCGCGACGAAGGTGGCGACATCGAAGGCGCGGACGCGGATCAGGCCGATGTCGGGCCGGTTGGTGGCGAAGCGCAGCAGCCGGCTGTCCTCGTCGCCGAACGCCGGCTCCGGCACGATGCCGAGCGCGGCGAACAGCGGCAGCACCTCCTTGAGGATACGGCCCTTGGGCACGGCGATGATGATCTGCGCGGTCATGACGCGCCGCGCCTTAAAGCAGCGCGGCCCGGCTGACAACGGACCCGGCCGATTCGGTGCTGCCGCCATCGATCGTCGCCCCGGCGGAGGCCGGGGTCTCGGGAGGCGGAGCGCATCGCGTCTCTCCGGCGATGCCGGCCTGCGCCGGCATGACGAGCAGGGCGGCCAATCACAGCAGCTCGCGCAGCGCCAGCACGCCGAGGACCGCGAAGATCGCGGCGGCGGCGATGCGCATTGCCTTGAGCGGCACGACCCGGGTGATCCGGTCGCCGAGGAAGACGGCGGGGACGTTGGCTATCATCATTCCGAGCGTGGTGCCGATGGCGACGAGACCGACCGCGTGGTAGCGGGCACCGAGCGCAACGGTGGCGATCTGGGTCTTGTCGCCCATCTCGGCCATGAAGAAGGCGACCACCGTCGTCAGGAAGACGCCGTAGCGGGCGGACTTCACCGCCGCGTCGTCCTCGTCGAGCTTGTCGGGGACGAGCGTCCACACCGCCATGGCGAGCAAGCCCAGCGCGACCGCGAGGCGAAACCAGGTGCCGTCGAGCAACCCCGACACTGCAGCGCCGGCCCACGCCGCGAGCGCATGATTGACGATGGTGGCGGCGAAGATGCCGAGGATGATCGGCACGGGCGCACGAAAGCGGCAGGCGAGGATGATGGCGAGCAGCATCGTCTTGTCGCCGATCTCGGCGAAGGCGACGAGCAGGGTAGAGGCGAGGATCACATCCATGCGGAATTCCGGGCCGGGCGGACAGTGGACGGACGACACCAGACCCCCCGCCCGGCAGGCGGAGGTCAGGTGTCATCGGTCTTGCCAAGCTCGAAAGCTCGACCGCGCCATGGGGTCTCCCCCAAGCATGTTGACGCGATCCCCGCCCGAAGGCGGCCGGCTACTCCCCGGATGACGCGGTCGCGGTACGGGAAGAGAAGGAGGAGGTCAATCCGCCAATGCCCCTCCCTTGCAAGGGAGGGGAAGGATCAGGCGTTCCGCGCGGTTTCGAACAGGAACCAGGCGCGTTCCTCCGCCTGATCGGTCCATTCGTCGAGAATACCGCTGGTCGCGTTGTCCTTGGCGGCGTCGACGATGTCCTTGGCTTCGCGCAGCTTGGCGACGAGGGCGAGGTTGTCGTCGCGCAGTTCCTTCAGCATGTCCTGTGCGCTGACGAAATCGGCGTCATTATCCTTGATGGACTGACGGCGGGCGATGTCCCCGACCGAACGAAGCGTGGTGTTGCCGGTCTTGCGGACCCGTTCGGCGATCACGTCGGTAGTGGCCAGGATCTGTGCAGCCTGGTCGTCCATCAGCAGATGATAGTCCCGGAAATGCGGGCCCGACACGTGCCAGTGGAAATTCTTCGTCTTGAAATAGAGCGCGAAGCTGTCAGCCAGGATGCCGTTCAGCGCGTCCGCGACGCTCATCGCGCTGTTGCTCGGAAGGTCGGTAGGGGTCGCCAGGGCGGACTTGGGTTTCTTGGCCATGATCTTGGTTACTCCCTTCTCGATTCGGCTCGTCAACGATCATCGTGGCAAAAGGTGGCGACGGCGTCGCCGGAAAAACATCGGTTGCAGAAATCGACCGATTCGATCAGCGGGTCGATCCGGGATATCCACAGCATCCTTGACTCCGGACCCGTTCCGCCATTAAGGGCCCCATCCGAACAGCGGCGCGCGACGCCGCTTTATTTTTTGCACAGCGATTAAGGGTTTCGGGTCATGGCCAAGCCGACCACCGTCAAGATCAAGCTCGTCAGCACCGCCGACACCGGCTTCTTCTACGTCACCAAGAAGAATCCGCGCACCCAGACGGAGAAGCTCAGCTTCCGCAAGTACGATCCGGTCGTGCGCAAGCATGTCGACTTCAAGGAAGCCAAGATCAAGTAAGCCGCAGGCCGGCGCGCCGGCCTGCTTGCCTGAACGGTTTCGCAAGCACCCGCCTTCGGGCGGGTGTTTTCGTTTGTTCGGGCTTGTTTGTTTAGCCCTCAAGCGCCGGGCGGCCAGCATCCGCTGGCCTTGGCTTTCCTCGCAAAAGCTCGGGCGGCCGTTCGGCCTTGCGGGACGCTGCCGCGGCCCGAGCCGGGCGCCTTCTTCCCGTCATCCCGGCGGAGGCCGGGATCTCGGGCGGCTCCTGCCCCGACCTTAGCCTACCCCGCGCGGACGAAGCCGCCGAGCGAGCCGGCCAGTTCCTCGACCGCGAGCACGAAGCGCGACACCGAGATCGGCTTCGAGACATAGGCGTCGGCGCCCGCCTCGCGCACGCGGCTCTCGTCGCCTTTTCCGGCATAGGCGGTCACCGCCATCACCGGAATCGATTCGAGCTGTCCGTCCAGCTTCATCATGCGAATCAGCTCGACGCCGCTGATATGCGGCAACTGGATGTCCATGATCACCAGTTGGGGCAGGAAGACCCTGATCGCGTCCAGCGCCTCGCGCGCGTCACGGACCGCCCTGACCTCCGCGCCATGCGCTTCGAGCAGGTCGCGAAAGAGCCGGAGATTCAGCTCATTATCCTCGACAATCAGGATTTTTTTCGCCACGGCAGCCACATCTAACCGAGCGGGGAGCCTACGTCATGCCCTTCGCGGAATCAAATCCCGCAAATTCCCAAGGCCCCGGCGATGATGCGCCGCTGGTGACCGGGCTTAAGGCACTGGCCTGGACGCTCGACGATCCCGCCCGGGCCCGCCGGTTGCTCGACCTGACCGGGCTGACTCCCGACGCGCTGCGCGCGGGCGCGACCGATCCCGCAATCCTTGGCGCGCTGCTCGATTTCCTTTCGGGGCACGAGCCCGACCTGATCGCCTGCGCCGAGGCGATCGGCGCAGCACCCACCGACCTGATCCGCGCACGGGAGGCGCTGTCGTGACGAACGCGACGCGGGCGACGGGCGGCCGGCCGTTGCTGATCACCGATTGCGATGAGGTGCTGCTCCACATGGTCACGCCGTTCGGCGCCTGGCTCGACGAGGCGCACGCGATCGACTTCGCGATGGAGCGACCCGACTTCAGCAGCGCCCTCACCCGGCGTGCCGACAGCAGCCCGGTCGAGGAGGAACATATCGGGCCGCTGCTGGACGCTTTCTTCACCACCGAGATGCACCGCCAGACGCTGGTCCCCCACGCCGCCCGCGCGCTGGCGACGATCGCCGAGCTGGCCGACATCGTCGTCCTCACCAACCTGACCGACCAGTTCCACGCCGGCCGCGTCGCGCAGCTCGACGCGGTCGGCATCCGCCACCGGGTCCAGTGCAACCAGGGTGGCAAGGGCCGGCCGGTCGCCGATCTGATCGCCGAATATCAGCCCTCGGCTGCGGTGTTCGTCGACGACCTGCCCCATCATCACGCCTCGGTCGCGCGCCATGCGCCCGAGGTCTGGCGGCTGCACATGATCGCCGAACCGCGCATTGCCCGCCATCGGCCGCCTGCCGCCGAAGCCCATGCCAGGATCGATGACTGGGCCGAGGCGCTGCCCTGGATCATATCGCGCTTCGTCTGAACGGCTGTCTCAACCAGATTCCAGGACGGCCGATCCATGAATCGCGCGCCCGTCTTCGCCAACAGCCCGCTTGACGCCCGGCGGGGACTACAGGAAAGAAACGCCATGAGCATCGACAGCCGTCTCACCGCACTGGGGATCGCGCTTCCGGCCCCCGCCGCACCGGTTGCCGCCTATGTGCCGGCGGTGGAGGCCAATGGCCTGCTCCACATATCCGGCCAGCTTCCCTTCCGCGCCGATGGCAGCCTGATCACCGGGCGGCTCGGCCAGGACGTCACGCTGGAGGAAGGCGCCGAGGCAGCGAAGCGCTGCGGCATCATGCTGATCGCGCAGATCCGGGCGGCGCTGGGCGGCGATCTGTCGCGGGTCGAGCGGATCGTCAAGCTGGGCGCCTTCATCGCGTCGACCCCCGATTTCACCGACCAGCCCAAGGTAGCCAACGGCGCGTCCGAGCTGATGCAAGCCGTATTCGGCGACGCCGGCCGCCATGCCCGCAGCGCGGTCGGGGTTCCGGTGCTGCCGCTTGGTGCGGCCGTGGAGGTCGATGCCATTGTCGCTGTTCGGGCTCTTTGATCGCTGGCGATTTCCGGTCCCCGACGCCCGGCGCGTCGGCTTCCTGACGCGTACTCCCTTTGCCAACAAGGGGCTTCACGGCAGCCGTCATCCCGAGAACAGCCGTGCGGCGATCGAGGCCGCGGTGGCGATGGGCTACGGCGTCAAGGTCGACGTCCAGTTCAGCCTCGACGGCCTCGCCTATGTCATTGCCGATCCGACGATCGAGCGGATGACCGGCGAGCCCGGCCAGATCCGGCATTTGTCGAGCAAGCATCTCGGCGAGGTCCGGCTGCGCGGCAGCGATGAGACCATTCCCCAGCTCAAGGAGATATTGGGCCTGGTCGCGGGCCGGACGCCGGTGCTGGTCGAACTCCGCACGATCGAGGGCCATGTATCGCAGCTCTGCGTTGCGGTGCGCCATGCCATCGAGGGCTATCGCGGCGAGGCCGCGGTGATGTCGCTCCATCCCGAGGTGCCGCGCTGGTTCGCTTCGCACGGCGGCCGCATCCCCCGCGGACTGATGCTTTCCGACGACAGCGTCTACGCACGCGAGGCCGGAGCCGAGCAGATCAAGGCGATCTGGCGTTCGCGCCCCGAATTCCTTGCGATCGACATTCGCGACCTGCCCAACCGCTTTGCCCAGCGCCAGCGCAAGCGCGGCATCCCGATCCTCGCCTGGACGGTCGGATCGGCCGAGCAGCAGGCGGTCGCCGCCGATTGCGCCGACCAGATCATCTTCGAGGCGCCCGGATGGTGAAGGCTCCGGAGCTTGTTCGATTGTCGTCGAACCGGCACCGGCCCGCTCCCCCACCCGGTCTCACAGTCAGTGTACCATGTTGGGAGGCCGGGCGGGGGAGCGGGCCGGTGCCACCAGTGCCATGAGCTCGCTCATGGCGCATACCGCTGCGGGGGTGGCCAGCATCGAGCGAGACGCGTGGGACGCCTGCGCCGGCGACGGCAATCCCTTCGTCTCGCACGACTTCCTGTCGATCCTGGAGGAATCAGGCAGCGCCACCGCGCGCAGCGGCTGGCAGCCCATCCCGATCGTCATCGACGACGCCGACGGCCGCGCCGCCGCGATCCTGCCCGCCTATGCCAAGAGCCACAGCCAGGGCGAATATGTGTTCGACCATGCCTGGGCAGACGCCTGGCAGCGCGCGGGAGGCGATTATTATCCCAAGCTGCAGATCGCTGTGCCGTTCAGCCCCGTGCCCGGTCCCCGGCTGCTGCTCCGCGACCCGGGCCTCGCCCCGGCGCTGATCGCGGCGGCGGAGGCGCTGGTCGAGCAACACGGCCTGTCGTCGGCGCACGCCACCTTCATCGCCGCCGATCAGGTGCCGCTGTTCGAGGCGGCGGGCTGGCTGATTCGTACCGATCGCCAGTTCCACTGGGCCAATCGCGGCTATGACAGCTTCGACGATTTTCTGGGCGCGCTCGCGTCGCGCAAGCGCAAGGCGATCCGCAAGGAGCGCGCCGCGGCGGTCGCGGGGCTGGAGATCGTCCATCTGACCGGTGCCGCGATCGAGGAACGGCATTGGGATGCCTTCTGGCGCTTCTACCAGGACACCGGATCGCGCAAATGGGGGCGGCCCTATCTGACGCGCCAATTCTTCTCGCTGCTCGGGCGGCGGATGGCGGACAAAGTGCTGCTGATGCTGGCGCTGCGCGACGGAGAACCGATCGCCGGAGCGCTCAACCTGATCGGCGCCGACACGCTCTACGGCCGCTACTGGGGCTGTACCGAGGAGGTGCCCTTCCTTCATTTCGAGCTCTGCTATTATCAGGCGATCGAGGCAGCGATCGAGCGCGGCCTTGCCCGCGTCGAGGCGGGCGCCCAGGGCGAGCACAAGCTGGCCCGCGGCTATGAACCGGTGCCGACCTTCTCGGCGCACTTCATCCCCCATCCCGCCTTCCGCCACGCCGTCGCCGACTATCTGGAGCAGGAACGCCGCGCGGTGGCCGCGAACATCGAGGGGCTGGAGGAGTATACGCCGTTTCGTCGCTCCCCTTGACCGTCATGCCAGCCCCTCGACTGCCTGCAAGGCAGGCGCTCGGGATAAACTTCAGCCAAAGGCTGAAGGCCGGCATCCATGTCTGTCCTCTCCCCGATGGCCAACTGGCTGATGAGAGACATGGACCCCAGCCTTCGCTGGGGTGACGAAAAAAGCGGAGAGGACGGAGCCCGACAGGGCTCCGCAAGCGCGAATGCGCGCCCGAGCTTATGCGAGGATAGCCAAGGTCGCGGATGCGACCGCCGGCGCTTGAGGCCAAGCAAGCTACGCCGCCAGGCGGTTTCCGAACCCCAGCATCGCACGCGCCTGGCGCTGTGCTTCGAGCACTTCGCGGGCGGTCATCTCCTCGGCGATCTCGGCGCGGCACTCGGCGGCGCGGCGGTTGCCGCCGATCGCGGCGATGTTGAACCATTTATGCGCGGCGACCAGGTCAAGCGGACATCCGTCGGCCCCCGCCGAGAAGGAGACGCCGAGCTGAAAGCAGGCGTCGATGTCGCCCGCCATGGCGTCGCGCAGGCGGGCTTCGGTCAGGAATTGATGCGACTTGAGACTATGACCCATGTCCCGCTCCACTGTTCCGCTGGGAGCGATGACGGTCTCTTGCTGGCCGACCGTGCCGTTCCCCAACAAGGTTAACGGCGCGCCGGCGAGGATGTTTAGGGCCGCACTTCCCCTGCCCCACGAGCAGGGGACGATAGATCAGGTGGCGGGCTCGACGGCCAGATTATCGATGAGCCGGGTGCCGCCGAGCTTGGCTGCGGCGATCAGGCGGGCGGGGCCATCGAGCCGGTCGACCGGTTCGAGGGTCGCTGCGTCGACCAGTGCGATATAGTCGATCGGGTCGAAGCCCGCTTCCGAGAGCCGCGCCGTCGCCGCCGCGAGCGCCACCGCAATGTCGCCGCCCCGGCCGATCGCCGCTGCCGCCTCGCCCAGGGCACGAGGCAGGGTCCGCGCGGTCACGCGCTCCTCGGGGCTCAGATAGGCGTTGCGCGACGACAGGGCGAGGCCATCGTCATCGCGCTGGGTGGGGACGCCGACGATCTCTATGTCGATGTCGAGATCGGCGACGAACCGGCGGATCACGGCGAGCTGCTGAAAATCCTTTTCGCCGAAGAAGGCGATATCGGGCTTCACCTGCTGGAACAGCTTGGTGACGACGGTGGCGACACCGGCGAAATGGCCTGGCCGGGCTGCTCCGTCCCAGCGCTCGCTGACCCCGCCGACCGAGATGCTGGTGGCAAAACCTTCAGGGTACATCGTCGGCACGTCGGGCGCCCAGAGCAGGGTGGCGCCGGCGGCTTCGAGCATCGCGACGTCGGCCGCCTCGCGGCGCGGATAGGCGTCGAGATCCTCATTGGGTCCGAACTGAGTGGGATTGACGAAGATCGACACGACCACCTGGCAGCCGCGGCTGCGCGCCGCATCGACCAGCGCGACATGGCCGCGATGGAGCGCCCCCATGGTGGGCACCAGCGCAACCGGCGCCCCACTTATCCTCAATTTTGCGACCTCCTGCCGGAGATCGGCTATGTTCCGAACGATTTGCACCAATTATAGTCCCCGTTTAGTGAGACGCTCCTTGGACAAGGCCGGCCGCTCGATCAAGCGCGGTGCGGCGAAGGGAAGATAGTTTGCAAAAAGCCCATCTCATAACCTTCGCCAACGAAAAGGGCGGATCGGGGAAATCGACCACCTCCGTCCATGTCGCGGTCGCGCTCGCCGCCGCCGGGCGCCGGGTCGCCGCGATCGACCTCGACACGCGGCAGCGGACTCTCGCCCGCTATCTGGAGAACCGGCTGGCGACCGCGCAGCGCACGGGCCAGGCGCTGGCAACGCCCAGCTTCGAGACCTTCGATCCGGCGCGCGGACATCTGCTCGATGACCTGATCGAAGGCTTTGCCGCCGATCACGAGATCATCGTGATCGATACGCCCGGCCGCGACGACGAACATGCCCGCGCCGCGATCGTCCGCGCCGACACGCTGGTGACGCCGATCAACGACAGCTTCGTCGACCTCGACCTGATCGGCCAGGTCGATCCCGAGACCTTCAAGATCCGTCGGCCGAGCTTCTATTCGGAACTGGTGTGGGAAGCGCGCAAGGCGCGCGGCCGGATCGATGGCGGCACGGTCGACTGGGTGCTGCTGCGCAACCGCCTCCAGCATCTGGAGGCGCGCAACATGCGCCGTGTCGCCGACGCGATGCAGGAACTGGCTAAGCGGGTCGGTTTCCGGGTCATCCCGGGCCTGTCCGAGCGCGTCATCTACCGGGAACTCTTCCCCAAGGGCCTCACGCTGCTCGACCTCAAGGCGATCGGCAACGACGCGGGGATCGGCCATGTCGCCGCGCGGCAGGAGCTGCGCGAGATGGTAGCGGGCCTGGCGCTGTCGCAATGGCCCCAGCATCAGGCGCCCAGCCAGGCGGCGGCCGGATGATCCTGCTGCTGCTGGCGGCCGCCGCGGTCGCCTGGTGGCAATGGGGGCGTGGGCTCGACCGCCAGCAGCTGGTCGCCGCCGCCTCGGCACTGGGCGGCCTGCTATTGCTGACGCGCGGCGCGTGGATGATCGCGCTGCCGATGTTCCTGCCCGGCATCTGGCTGCTGATGCGGCCGGGCGGGGCGGGTACCCATGCGGCACATCCCCCCATGGCACGCGACGAGGCCCGCCGCGTGCTGGGCGTCGCCCCTGGCGCCGATGCCGATACGATCCGCGCCGCCCACCGCAGGCTGGTTGCGCGCGTCCACCCCGATCAGGGCGGCTCAGCCGAACTGGCCGGACGCGTCAACGCGGCGCGCGACATATTGCTGGCGGAACTCGGGAAGCGCTAACCTCGTTTCGCGCACGCCGTCCGGCACCCGCTGCACCGTCCCTCAACGGAGGATGATTTGACCCATCGTTTCGACCCGACCTCGCTGCGCGAATATGACATCCGCGGAATCGTGGGAAAGACGCTGGGCCCGGCCGATGCCTATGCGATCGGCCGCGGCTTCGCCACCCATGTCCGCCGCGCCGGCGGCACACGCGTGGCGGTGGGTTGGGACGGCCGCGTCTCGTCCGAATCGCTGCGTGACGAGCTGGTCCGCGGCCTGACCGAAAGCGGCGTCGACGTCGTCCGCACCGGACTAGGCCCCACTCCGATGCTCTATTTCGCCGAGGCGACGCTCGAGGTCGATGGCGGCATCCAGATCACCGGCAGCCACAATCCGGCCGACTATAACGGCTTCAAGATGGTCCTGCAGCACAAGCCCTTCTTCGCCGAGCAGATCCAGTCGATCGGTCGCATGGCGGCCGAGGGTGACTGGGAGGAGGGCGCCGGCACCGTCACCGACGCCGATGTCGAGGACCTCTATGTCGATCGGCTGCTCCAGGACTTTTCGGGCAAGGCCTTCCGGATCGGCTGGGACAACGGCAACGGCGCGGGCGGGCGCATCCTCGAGAAGCTGGTGAAGCGCCTGCCGGGTGAGCACCACCTCCTCTATGCCGAGATCGATGGCCGCTTCCCCAACCATCATCCCGACCCGACCGAGGAGAAGAACCTCGCCGACCTCAAGGCGCTGGTCGCGGAGAAGGCGCTCGATTTCGGCATCGCCTTCGACGGCGACGCCGACCGCATCGGCGCCATCGACGGCCAGGGGCGGGTGGTCTGGGGCGACCAGATCCTCTCGATCCTCGCCGAGCCGGTGCTGGAGGAGGTGCCCGGCGGCACGATCATCGCCGACGTCAAGGCGAGTCAGGCGCTGTTCGACCGGATCGCCGAACTGGGCGGAACGCCCTGCATGTGGAAGACCGGCCATAGCCTGATCAAGGTGAAGATGGCCGAGACCGACAGCCCGCTTGCCGGCGAGATGTCGGGCCATATCTTCTTCAAGCATCGCTGGTACGGATTCGACGACGCGCTCTATTCGGCGGTACGCCTGATCGAGGCGATCGGTCGGCTCGGCGGATCGCTGACCGTGCTCAAGGACCGGATGCCGGTGCTGGTGAACACCCCCGAGATGCGCTTCCAGGTCGACGAGAGCCGCAAGTTCAAGGTGGTCGAGGAGGTGCTCGACCGTCTCGAAGCGACCGGCGCCACGGTCAACCGCACCGACGGCGCACGTGTCGATACGCCTGATGGCTGGTGGCTGCTGCGCGCGTCCAACACCCAGGATGTGCTTGTCGCCCGCGCCGAGGCGAAGGACCAGGCGGGGCTCGACCGCCTCCTCGCCCAGATCGACGAGCAGCTCGCGCTGTCGGGCCTCGAGCGCGGGGAACAGGTCGCGCATTGAGGCATATCCTTTCCCCCGTCATCCCGGCGAAAGCCGGGATCTCCCTTCTCCTGCTTCGTCTCTCAGGCACGAAGGTAGTGAGATTCCAGCTTCCGCTGGAATGACGGGAACGGGCGGGCGATGACCGACCTCCCCCCACCCCTCGCCGGCTGGTTCGCGGCCAAGGGCTGGGCGCCGCGCCGGCACCAGATCGAGATGCTCGCCGCCGCTCGCGCCGGGCAGCACGCGCTGCTCGTCGCGCCGACCGGATCCGGCAAGACGCTTGCCGGCTTCCTCCCCACGCTGGTCGAGCTGGTAGAGGAACCGCGCGAGGGGCTCCACACCCTCTATGTGTCGCCGCTGAAGGCGCTGGCGGTCGACGTCCGCCGCAACCTGCTGACCCCGATCGAGGAGATGGGCCTCGACATCCGGGTGGAGACGCGGACCGGCGACACGCCTTCCGACCGCAAGGCGCGGCAGCGGACGAAGCCGCCGCAGATATTGCTCACCACCCCCGAATCGCTCAGCCTGCTGCTCTCCTATCCCGACAGCGCGGCGCTGTTCGCGGGCCTCAGGACGGTGGTGATCGACGAGGTTCACGCCTTCGCCACCACGAAGCGCGGCGACCTGCTGGCACTGTCGCTCGCCCGGCTCGGCAGCCTCGCGCCCGGTCTGCGTCGCGTCGCGCTGTCCGCGACGATCGCCGACGTCGACGCCTACCGCGGCTGGCTGTCGGGCGACGGCGACTATCAGGCGGTGGCGCTGGTCGAAGGCGACCCCGGCGCGCCGCCGCACATCGACATGCTGATCCCCGAGGGGCGTATCCCCTGGGCCGGCCATTCGGGGCGCTATGCCGCCGAGCAGGTGATGGCCGAGATCGAGACCCACAAGACAACCATCATCTTCTGCAACACCCGCAGCCTCGCTGAGCTGATCTTCCAGGACCTGTGGAAGGTCAACGCGATGAGCCTGCCGATCGGCATCCACCATGGATCGCTGTCGCGCGAGGCGCGCCGCAAGGTGGAGGAGGCGATGGCGGCCGGGCGGCTGCGCGCGCTGGTCGCGACCGCCAGCCTCGATCTCGGCGTCGACTGGGGCGATGTCGACCTTGTGATCCAGATGGGCGCGCCCAAGGGCGCCTCGCGCCTGCTCCAGCGGATCGGCCGCGCCAATCACCGGCTCGACGAGCCGAGCGAGGCGGTGATCGTCCCGGGCAACCGCTTCGAATATCTGGAGGGCCGCGCCGCGCTCGACGCGATCGCCGCGGGCGACCTCGACAATGAGCCGTTCCGTGCCGGCAGTATCGACGTGCTTGCCCAGCATGTGCTGGCCGTCGCCTGCGCGGGTCCGTTCCGCGCGGAAGAGCTGCTCGCCGAGGTCAACCGCGCCGCGCCTTATGCGACGTTGACGCCTGCACAGTTCGACCGGGTGCTCAATTATATCGCCAATGGCGGCTATGCCCTGAAAGCCTATGAGAAATTCCGCCGCCTCGCCCGCACGCCCGACGGGCAGTGGCGGCTGAGCCACCCCAATTTCGCTGCTCAGCACCGGCTCAATGCCGGGATCATCGTCGAGGCGCCCATGCTCGACGTGCGATTCCGCAACGGCCGCAGCCTCGGCAAGGTCGAGGAAGGGTTCGGCACAACCCTGTCGCCGGGCGACTGCTTCTTCTTCATGGGTATGGCGCTCGAGGTGCAGAAGATCGACCTCACCGACCTGATCGTCCGCGTCACGTCTAAGCCGGCGCGCATCCCCACCTATGGCGGCGCGCGCATGCCGATCTCGACCCACCTCGCCGACCGGGTGCGCGCCTATCTCCATGACCCGTCGCAATGGCCGCGCTTCCCCGACGACGTCCGCGAATGGCTGGAGATGCAGGAGCGCCGATCGCGGCTGCCCGCACCCGACGAGCTGCTGGTCGAGACCTTTCCGCACGAGAAGCGGCATTATATGGTGATCTACAGCTTCGAGGGCTGGAACGCGCACCAGTCGCTCGGCATGCTGCTGACCCGGCGGATGGAGAGCCAGGGGCTGTCGCCGCTAGGCTTCGTCTCCTCCGACTATGCGATCGCCTGCTATTCGATCGAGCCGGTCACCGATCCCGCCAGCCTGTTCTCGCCCGAGATACTGGAGGACGAGTTCGTCGACTGGGTCGAGGGATCTGCACTGCTCAAGCGCGCCTTCCGCGAGGTGGCGGTGATCGGCGGGCTGGTCGAGCGCCAGCATCCCGGCAAGAAGAAGTCGGGGCGGCAGGTCACCTTCTCGACCGACCTGATCTACGACGTGCTGCGCCGCTACGAGCCCGACCACCTGCTGCTCGACGCCGCCTGGGCCGATGCGCGCGCGAAGATGACCGACGTCGGCCGGCTCGGCGCGCTGATCGAACGGGCCGCCGAGCATATCGTCCATGTGCAGCTCGACCGCGTTTCCCCGCTCGCGGTGCCGGTGCTGGTGCTGATCGGCCGGGAGACGGTCGCCCAGGGCCTCGCCGACGACGTGCTGCTGATCGAGGCCGACGCCCTCGCGGCCGAGGCGATGCGGGAGTGACGGGTTTTTCCCATGATCGTCATCCCGGCGGAGGCCGGGATCTCGGGCGGTTCCTGCCTCAGCCTCATCTCCTTCCCTCCTGAGGCCCCGGCCTCCGCCGGGGCGACAGCCATGGTCAGGTCCGCGCGCAGCCCAGTGCCGCTGCGTCGATCGCGGTGGCGACGCCCTTGAGCAGATAGCCGTCGGAGCGGTTGCGGCCGTCGTTCGATACCCAGGCGATCCGCATGGAGGTCGCGCTGCGCATCGCCCCGATGATCGCCGCGTCGACGCGCGGGTCGGGGGCCCAGGCGTCGACACTCGCCGCGACCAGCGCGAAACTGCGGTCGCCGAAGATCAGCCGGATCGGGCTGTTCGGCCGGCGCGGCTCACGCAGGCGGAAATGAACCTGGCCGACGATCTTCTGCCGCGGCCAGATCGCGACCGAGGCGAAGCTGCGCCATTCGCCCGAACCGCGCCGCTCCGGGGTCGCGATCGCGTAGCAGCGGGGTGGTTGCGCGTCGCGAAACGCGCCCCAGCCACCGAAAATTCCCAGCGGGGTCCGTCCGGGCGGCGCCGCCGAAACCAGCATCGGCAGGGCAAGCAGCCAGCAAATCCGCGCCTTCACCTGTCAACCCCTCGTCGATAGGACTGTAGCAGAAATGCCACAAATTCCGTTGTTTATCTGGCGTTCATGCAACAGGTCTCGCTTTGGTGCACTAGGCCACCCACGTCTCCCGCAACACAGGGGACGAGGTAAGAAATGGAGTTATACTATGCGTAGCATCGTTGTCGCCGCCCTCCTCGCGGCCAGCGCAGCCACCCCCGCCCTCGCCCAGGACAACGCGCCGTTCACCGGCCCGCGCGTCGAAGGCATCGTCGGGTGGGATCGCGTTTCCAACAACGGGCATGACGACGCCGTGACCTATGGTCTTGGCGCCGGATACGATTTCCAGATGGGCGGCGCCGTCCTCGGCGTCGAGGCGGAAGCCTCGGCTTCGAGCGCGAAGAGCTGCATCGGTTCGGCCACCGCCGCCGACCCGCGGCTCTGCGCCAAGGCCGGTCGCGACCTCTATGTCGGCGGCCGCGTCGGCACCGTCGTCGGCGGCAAGGCCCTGCTCTATGCCAAGGCGGGCTACACCAACGCGCGCGCCAAGGCGTCGCTCGACGACGGCACCACGGTGCTGCGCGACAGCGGCAATTATGACGGTGTCCGCGTCGGCGCCGGTGCCGAATATGCGCTCGGCAGCAACGCCTATGTGAAGGCCGAGTACCGCTATTCGAATTATGAGCAGGGCTTCTCGCGCAACCAGGTCGTCGCCGGCTTCGGTTTCCGCTTCTGATCACCCGTTGTTCGTTGCGTAGCATGGAAGGGCCCGGCGGCGACGCCGGGCCCTTTTCCTTTGCCCGGAAGCGGAGGAGTAAATACGCGACGAACACCCGTGATTTATCCCCAGCTTTTGACGCTTTGGGCTGGCGGGGCCGCAAAGCCGCGCTATAACCATCCTCCATTTGACATCGGGGATACCGGGGCAGTCTATGAAGGCTACGATCGAACGCGCGACGCTTCTCAAGAGTCTGGGTCACGTCCAGTCGGTCGTCGAACGGCGCAATACCATCCCGATCCTGTCGAACGTGCTGATCGAGGCGACGGCCGAAGGCACGCTCCGCCTGATGGCGACCGACCTCGACCTGCAGATCGTCGAGGCGGTCCCCGCCGCGGTCGACCAGCCGGGCGCCACCACCGTGTCGGCGCACACGCTGTTCGACATCGCCCGCAAGCTGCCCGAAGGGTCGCAGGTCCAGCTCTCGGCTGCCGAGGGCAAGATGCAGGTCGTGGCCGGCCGCGCCCGCTTCAACCTGCAGACCTTGCCCAAGGACGATTTCCCGATGATCGCCGAGGGCGAGCTGCCGACCCGGTTCGAGCTCCCCGCCGAGACTCTCAAGCAGCTGATCGACAAGACCCGCTTCGCGATCTCGACCGAAGAGACCCGCTATTATCTCAACGGCATCTTCTTCCACGTGCAGGACGAAGGATCGCCGGTGCTGAAGGCCGCCGCGACCGACGGCCACCGCCTCGCCCGCGTCACCATCGCCCGCCCCGACGGCGCCGAGGGGATGCCCGACATCATCATCCCGCGCAAATGCGTGGGTGAGCTGCGCAAGCTGCTCGACGAGGTCGACGGTTCGGTCGACATCACCCTGTCGTCGACCAAGATCCGCTTCGGCCTGGGCACCGCGATCCTGACCTCGAAGCTGATCGACGGCACCTTCCCGGATTATAACCGGGTCATCCCCACCGCGAACGACAAGCTGCTCAAGATCGATCCGAAGAGCTTCATGGAGGGCGTCGACCGCGTCGCCACCATCGCCTCGGAAAAGACCCGTGCGGTCAAGATGGCGCTCGACCGCGACAAGATCACGCTGTCGGTGACGAGCCCCGAGAACGGCACCGCGGCCGAGGAGGTTCCCGGCGACTATGCCGCTCCCGGCTTCGAGATCGGCTTCAACGCCCGCTACCTGCTCGACATTCTCGGCCAGATCGACGGCGACACGGTCGAGGTCCACCTGGCCGACGCGGCCGCGCCGACGCTGATCCGCGAAAACGACAAGGCGCCAGCGCTCTACGTCCTGATGCCGATGCGGGTCTGACCGCGGCCTGGGGGAGATAGCGGAGAGGGGGGAGGACGCAGATGCCGGTCACGGTCGCGCCCGACCTCCAGTCCATCGTCGACCGGATTGCCGCGGAAATGACCGGCCGCGAGGAGCGCGGCAAGGTCGCCGACTATATCCCCGGCCTCGCGCGGGTCGATCCGAGGCATTTCGGCATCGCCATTGCCACCCATGACGGCCGCATGTTCGCGGCGGGCGATGCCGATACGGCTTTTTCGATCCAGTCGGTATCGAAGGTGTTTGCGCTGACCATCGCGCTCGGCAAGGTCGGCGACGCGCTGTGGAAGCGGGTGGGGCGCGAGCCGTCGGGCAACGCCTTCAACTCGATCGTCCAGCTTGAGGCCGAGCACGGCATCCCCCGCAATCCCTTCATCAACGCGGGGGCTATCGTCGTGTCCGACGTGGTCCTCGCCGGCCATGCGCCGAAGGAGGCGATCGGCGAGATATTGCGCTTCGTCCGCGACCTTGCCGGCGACGACGGCATCGTGATCGACGACGAGGTGGCGCAGAGCGAGGCCGACACCGGCTTCCGCAACGCCGCGCTTGCCAACTATATGCGCAGCTTCGGCAACATCCATCATCCGGTCGATCAGGTGCTGGGGGTCTATTTCCACCAGTGCGCACTCGCGATGAACTGTCGCCAGCTCGCCCGCGCCGGCCGCTTCCTGATGCATGAGGGACAGCATCCCGACACCGGCTTCAACATCGTCTCACCGATGCGCGCACGCCGCATCAACGCGCTGATGATGCTGTGCGGCCATTATGACGGATCGGGCGAGTTCGCCTTCCGGGTCGGCATTCCCGGCAAGTCGGGCGTGGGCGGCGGCATTCTGTGCGTGGTGCCGGGCATCGCCTCGATCGCGGTCTGGTCGCCCGGCCTCAACGAACGCGGCAACTCGACGCTCGGCTCGCTCGCCCTCGAACGCCTCGCCGCCGCGACCGGCTGGTCGGTGTTCAACCAGCGCGAGCCGGGGTAAAGCCCTCAGCTCAGGATCGTCTCGAACAGGTCGTGCCATTGCGGGTTGGCGCTCTCGACCAGCTCGATCTTCCACGACCGCTTCCAGGCCTTGAGCGCCTTCTCGCGGGCGATGGCTTCGACGATCGTCGCGTGCGGTTCGGCGAGCACCAGCCGACCCAGCTTGTAGCGGGCGCAGAAATCCGAACCCTGGCCGTTCCGGTGCTGATGGATGCGCGCGGGCAGGTCGGCGGTCACGCCGACATACAGGACGCCGCGCACCCGATTGGTCATGATGTAGGTCCAACCGCCGCTCATGCGCGCCCCCTCGTCATCCCAGCGAAAGCTGGGATCTCCCTGCCTTTCAACGCTCGGGCGAAAGGCGAGGAACAAAGAAAAGTGAGATCCCAGCTTTCGCTGGGATGACGATGTAATTCGACCTGCGCCTATTTCGTGTAGGGCACGAATTCGCCCAGCCCGCAGGCGCCGTAGGTGATCGGCGAGGACGGCTCGGCGATCGTCACTAGGTCGTTGCCACAGAGCTGGCTGGTGTTGGTGTGGGTGATGAGCACACGGTTGGGCCGGAGCAGTGCGCAACGGCCGCCGTCGGGCTGGTTGACGTACCACCGACGCGACGATTCCTTGTAGATGATCGCGGTCTCATCGACGATCCGGGTCGCCTGGATGCGGCGAAGCTGGACACACGACACCGGGGGCCCGGCGGTGCGCCCCGCCAATTCCTTCTGCGCCTTGGCGGACAAGGGCCGCGGCGCGTCGGATGCGGCCAGCAGCAGGGGCAATGCGAACAGGGAAAGGAGCGAACGGGCTCGGGGCATGGCGACTCTCCTCGATCTTCCGATCATAGACGGAATCACCCGCGGAAAACATCTTTCGCCGCGCGCCGCCGGGCCAGCTCCTCGACGCTGCCCGCCCGCATGAAGGGATTGGTTTCGCGTTCGAGGCCGACCGTCGTCGGCACCGTCGCCTCGCCCCGCGCCCGGGCCGCGTCGACCTGTTCCATCCGAACGCGGATCGCGCCGTTGTCGGGTTCGGCGACGAGCGCGTAGCGGCCGTTCGACTGGGTATATTCGTGCGCGCAATAGACTCGGGTGGCATCGGGCAGCGCGGCCAGCCGGTCCATGTTCGCATACATCTGCGCGGGCGTGCCCTCGAACAGGCGGCCGCAGCCCATCGCAAACAGCGTGTCGCCGACGAATACCGCCTGCTCACTGGGCAGGTGGATGGCGATATGGCCGGCGGTGTGCGCCGGCACCTCCATCACCATCCCTTCAACCGCGCCGATTCGAACGGAATCGCCTTCACGCAACGGCACGTCGAGCGACGGGATCTTCCCCGCTTCGGCCGCGGGTGCGCTCACCCGCGCGCCGGTCGCCGCCTTGATCGCGTCGTTGCCGCCGATATGGTCGCCATGCCAGTGTGTGTTCCAGATCTGGCCGATCGTCCAGCCGCGCCGTTCCGCCTCCGCCAGCACAGGCCCGGCCACCGCCGGATCGATCGCGACGGTTTCACCCGACTCCGGCTCATGCAGCAGCCAGACATAATTGTCGTCGAGCACGGGGATTCGGACGATCTCGACGCTCATCTCACCAATGGCCCGTGTTCGGCATCGACGCCCACGGTTCCGCAGGCGGCAGCCGCTCGCCGGCCTGGAGCAGCTCGATCGAGATGTTGTCGGGGGTACGGACGAAGGCCATGTGCCCGTCACGCGGCGGCCGGTTGATTGTCACGCCCGCGTCCATCAGCCGCTGGCAGACCGCGTAGATGTCGTCGACGCGATAGGCGAGATGGCCGAAATTGCGGCCCTCGCCATAGCCCTTCTCGTCCCAGTTGTGGGTAAGCTCGACCTGGGCCTGCTCGTCACCGGGGGCGGCGAGGAAGATCAGGCTGAACCGCCCCGCCTCGTTATCCATGCGATCGACCTCGCGCAGGCCGAGCAGCTCGAAGAAGCGGATCGTCTCCTGGGGATCGGACACGCGGATCATGGTGTGGAGATATTTCATCCGTCCTATCTAGGATCCGGCGGCGGCGATGCAAAGAGGCGTGGGGCCTATCGTCCGGTTAGCGGCCTTGAGCGCGATGGCTTCCCCTCGCCCGCAAAATCGCCAATGAGGGGGCGATGACCGTCGCCCGCCTGATGCTGACCGACTTCCGCAGCTATGCGTCGGCGACGATCGCGGCGGGGCCGGGCTTCGTCGTGCTGACCGGCGAGAACGGCGCGGGCAAGACCAATATCCTCGAAGCAGTGTCGATGCTGGGGCCCGGGCGCGGCCTGCGCGGCGCGGCGCTGGCGGAAATGGCACGCGAGGGTGGAGCGGGCGGCTTCGCGGTCGCGGCCGAGCTGTCGGACGAGGTGCGGCTCGGCACCGGCACCACGCCCGCTGCGCCCGAGCGCCGGCAGGTGCGGATCAACGGCGCGCCCGCGTCGGCCACCGCGCTCGGCGAATGGCTGTCGCTGCTGTGGCTGACCCCGGCGATGGACCGGCTGTTCACCGAGGGAGCCGAAGGCCGCCGCCGCTTCCTCGACCGGCTCGTCCTCGCGATCGAGCCCGGCCATGCCCGCCATGTCAGCCGCTACGACGCTGCGATGCGCGCGCGCAACAAGCTGCTCGCCGCGGAGGGGCCGCCCGACGACGCCTGGCTCGATGCGCTGGAGGCGCAGCTCGGCCAGCACGGCGAGGCGATCGCCGAGGCGCGCGCCCGCACCGTCACCGCGCTGGCGCTGCGCATCGCCGCCGAGCCCGACGCCCCCTTCGCCCGCGCCGCACTGGCAATCGAGGGCTGGGTGCCGTCGCGCCGCCCCCTCGCCGAGGAGCTGCGCTTCGGCCGCGCCCGCGACATCGCCGCCGGCCGCACCCTGTCGGGGCCGCACCGCCAGGACCTCGCCGTGTCGCACGCCGCCAAGCAGCAGCCCGCCGCGCGCGCCTCGACCGGCGAGCAGAAGGCACTGCTGCTCGGCATCGTCCTCGCCCATGCCGACCTCGTCGCCGAGCGGCGCGGCCAGCGGCCGATCCTGCTGATGGATGAGGTCGCCGCCCATCTCGACCCCGTCCGCCGCGCCGCGCTGTTCGAGCGCCTCGGGCGGAGCAGCGGCCAGATCTGGCTGACCGGCACCGAACGCGCGCTGTTCGACGGGATCGGCGAGGCGACCTGGCTGGCGGTGGGCGCCGGGGTGGTCCGGCCCGACAGCTGAGCATCGCCCTCGCGATGTCGCCCGAGACGACAACCGGCACGAAAGAGGGCCGCTTTCCTTTGGCTTTTGTGGCGGCCGTCGCTATATAATCGGCATGACGAACGAAACCGAGAATTCCCCCAACGCGAACAGCTATGGCGCCGAGTCGATCAAGGTCCTCAAGGGTCTCGATGCGGTGCGCAAACGGCCGGGCATGTATATCGGCGACACCGACGACGGGTCGGGCCTCCACCATATGGTGTTCGAGGTGTCGGACAATGCGATCGACGAGGCGCTCGCCGGGCATTGCGACCGCATCGTCATCACCCTGAACCCCGACGGATCGGTTTCGGTCGAGGACAATGGCCGCGGCATCCCGACCGGCATCCACCCCGAGGAAGGGGTCTCGGCGGCCGAGGTCATCATGACCCAGCTCCATGCCGGCGGCAAATTCGACAACACCAACGACGCCAACGCCTACAAGGTGTCGGGCGGCCTCCACGGCGTCGGCGTGTCGGTGGTCAACGCGCTGTCCGACGTGCTCGACCTGACGATCTGGCGCGATGGGGAGGAGCATTATATGCGCTTCCAGCGCGGCGATGCGGTCGCCCCCCTCAAGGTCGTCGGCCCCGCCAACGGCAAGAAGGGCACCAAGGTCACCTTCCTGCCATCGCCCGAGACCTTCAAGATCACCGAGTTCGACTTCGACAAGCTCGAGCATCGCTATCGCGAGCTGGCGTTCCTCAACTCGGGCGTCCGGCTGTTCCTGGTCGACGAGCGCCATGCCGAGCGCAAGGAGATCGAACTGTTCTACGAGGGCGGCATCGCGGCCTTCGTGAAGTATCTCGACCGCACCAAGGTCGCGCTGATGCCCGACCCGGTCGCGATCATGGGCCAGCGCGACGATGTCGGCATCGACGTCGCGCTGGAGTGGAACGACAGCTATTACGAACAGGTCCTCTGCTTCACCAACAACATCCCGCAGCGCGACGGCGGCACCCACCTCGCCGCCTTCCGCGCGGCGCTGACCCGCACGCTCAACAATTATGCGGAGAAGTCGGGCGCGCTGAAGAAGGAGAAGGTTACCCTCACCGGCGACGATATGCGCGAGGGGCTGACCGCAATCGTTTCCGTCAAGCTGCCCGACCCCAAATTCTCGTCCCAGACCAAGGACAAGCTCGTCTCGTCCGAGGTGCGCCAGCCGCTCGAGAGCCTGATGGCCGACAAGCTGGCCGAATGGCTGGAGGAGAATCCCGCCCACGCCCGCTCGATCATCCAGAAGGTGATCGACGCGGCCGCGGCGCGCGAAGCCGCCCGCAAGGCACGCGAACTGACCCGCCGCAAGGGCGTGATGGACATCGCCTCGCTGCCCGGCAAGCTTGCCGACTGCCAGGAGCGCGACCCCAGCAAGTGCGAGTTGTTCCTGGTCGAGGGTGACTCGGCCGGCGGATCGGCCAAGCAGGGCCGCGACCGCGTCTACCAGGCGATCCTGCCGCTCAAGGGCAAGATCCTCAACGTCGAGCGCGCCCGTTTCGACCGGATGCTGTCGTCGAAGGAGGTCGGCACGCTGATCCAGGCAATGGGCACCGGCATCGGCCGCGACGACTTCAACCTCGAGAAGCTGCGCTACCACAAGATCGTCATCATGACCGACGCCGACGTCGACGGCGCGCATATCCGGACGCTGCTGCTGACCTTCTTCTACCGGCACATGAAGCCGATCATCGAGAACGGCCATCTCTATATCGCCCAGCCGCCGCTCTATAAGGTCGCGAAGGGCCGGTCGGAGGTCTACCTGAAGGACGATGCCGCGCTCGACGAATATCTCGTCACCGGCGGCCTCGGCGCCATGATGCTCGAAACCCCTTCGGGCGCGCGCTCGGGCGACGACCTGCGCGTGCTGGTCGAGCATGCCCGCCGCATGCGCTCGCTGATGCGCTTCGTCCCCAAGCGCTACGACCCGGTGATCGTCGAGGCGCTGGCGCTGACCGGTGCGCTCGATCCCGAAAGCGGCGACGAAGGCCATCGCGCCTCCGCCCGCGCGGTCGCCGCCTGGATGGGCCGGATCGATCCCGAGGCGGCCTGGTCGGGCGACCTGGCGGAGGACGGCGGCTACCATCTCCAGCGGCTGTGGCGCGGGGTGACCGATCATCACCTGATCGACCCGGCCTTCCTGCGTTCGGCCGAGGCGCGCAAACTCCACGCGCTCGCCGCCGAGCAGGCCGAGAGCTATGCGAAGAGCGCGCGGCTGGTGCCGTTGCGCAGCGCCGCCGCACCGACCGGCGACGATGATGACGAGCCGATGGTAGACACCCGCGGTACCGCGGTCCACCAGCCGTCGAACCTGCTCGACGCGGTGCTGGCGGCGGGCCGCAAGGGCATGTCGATCCAGCGCTACAAGGGGCTGGGCGAGATGAACGCCGAGCAGCTCTGGGAAACCACGCTCGACCCGGCGAACCGCGCGATGCTCAAGGTCGAGGTGGCCCAGGCCGACGTCGCCGACGAGATCTTCACCCGGCTGATGGGCGACGTGGTCGAACCGCGCCGCGAGTTCATCCAGGAGAACGCGCTCAGCGTCGCCAATCTCGACGTGTGATCGAAGCGACCGTCACCCCGGCGGAGGCCGGGGTCTCGGGAGGTTGGGAAATCGCCCTTTTCTCCTGAGATTCCGGCATCCGCCGGAATGACGATCAGGCGGAGGCCGGCTTCCACAGCCGCCACACCATCACCGCGAGCACGGCGACGCCGAGCAGCAGCAGCCCCCACAGCACCGCTTTGCGCGGACTGAGCAGGCTGTCGTCGGGTTGGGCGAGGCTCAGCACCGGCGCGGCCGCGCCGGCGACCGTCGCCCGGGGCAGCGCGTCCTCCGCCCCCGGGCGATAGCCGGGGACCAGCTCGCCGATCGCGAGATAGCGGCTCTCGGCCCCGGCCGCTCCGGTCGCCAGCGTATAGGGCGGCTTGCCGTCGAACAGCACCGCGAGCCGCGCCGGTTCGAACAGCAGCGTCAGCCGGGGCGCGGCGGTGAAACCCGACGTGCGGCGGTCGGCCTCGATCCGGTAATCGCTGAACGCCGCCCCCGACAGCTCGACCGGCGCGGAGGATCCGGCCCGCAGGCTGCCTGATCCGATCGGCGTCCAGGGTTGATCGGGCGCGTTGCGGCCCGACAGCGTGACCGGCACCAGCATCTCGCCCGCCGCCGGCGCGATCGCCACCGCCGCAAGGATGGCGGGGCGGGGCAGGGTGAAGCGGATATCATGCGCGTCGATCCGGCGTGGCGGGCTGGTTGCGATGGCGGGCCGGTCGTCGACGTCGAGCCGGCGCGCGACGCCGATCATCGCGCCGCGCAGCTCGACCGGCGCGAGAAGCCGCTGCGGGCTCGTCCAGGTTACGCGCAGATAGCGGCCTTTCAGCTCGACATCGTCCAGCGGGATTCCCTCGGGGCCCAGCGCGCCCGCGCGGTCGCCTTCCCGCCGGTAGAGGATCTTGCCGCCGGCCGGAGTCCAGTCGGCGAGGTCGGTGCTCGTCTCGACCGTGAACCGCACCGGCTGCTGCGGCGGCAATAGCGCGTCGAGGCGCAGGCTGCGCGCCCGCGCCGTGATCGCGCGCGTGTCGAACAGCGCGCCCAGCGTGACGGGCTTTGACGACCCGGCAGCACCGCGCACCACGGTGACGATCCGGTTCCCATCGCGCTGCTCGACGCGGAGTTCGGCGCCTTCGGTGCCGAGCGCCCCGGCCGGGCCGACGATCGGGAAGGCATCGAGCCGTAGCTCATCGAGTGCGGCACGGCCCGCCGCCGGACCGGTGATCGCCATGGCGAGCGGCGCGCCCGCGCCGTCGAAGACGCGGACATCGGCGCGGTTGGGCGAGCGCAAGGCCGCCAGCGCCTCGGCGGGCAAGTCGATCCTCTGCACCCCGCCGCCCGCCGCCGGGGTCACCGCCAGCCGGACCGCATAGGCGGAGGGGTCCACGGGGTTCGCCGCCTCCCGTTCCGAACAGCCGGCAAGCAACGCCAGCCCCGCCGCCGTCATCGCCCGGATCATGCCGCGACCTCCTTCGTCTCCGCATCCTTCGGCGCCTCGCCGCGCGGCGGCAGCGGCGCGAAATAGCCGACCACCAGCATCAACGCCCCGACGACGATGAAAGTCACGATCCGCGCACCACTGCTGGCATTCGACAGGTCGACGAAGAACAGCTTCAGGATCACGACGACGAGCAGCGCCGCTCCTGCGATCCACGCGCCGCGATGCGCCCGGCGGTGCGCGAACAGCATCAGCCCCAGCGAGAGCAGCGTCCACAATATGGTGAGGCCGGCCTCCACCACCGCCGATCCGAGCAGCGCGTCGGCATCCCAGGCGACGCCGAGATAATGATGGGCAAAGCGCAGCCACAACATGTTGACGTCGACGAAGCCGAGCCCCGCCAGCGCGATCCAGGCACCGCGTCCGCCCGCCCAACCGAAACCGGCATAGGGCGGGACGACTGCGATCAGGCTGCGCCGCCACAGCACCAGCACCGCCAGCGCGAGCGCCAGGGTCAGCTCGACCGGGTTGAGCAACGGCACATAGGGCAACGGCGCGGCATCGCCCTCGGCGAGCAGTGCGGCGGCGAGCGAACCGCCATAGACGAGCGCCGCGACCGGTAGCGCCGCCTGGGCATGATAGCCGGCGAGGTGGCGGTCGAGCGGCCAGCGCCGCTCCCCGGCCGCCCGCCGGGCCGCACCGCCCGCCCAGCTGACGAGCATGGCGAGCACCGCCACCGCCGCGACGAGGAACACGACCCCGGCCCAACTGCTGTCCCACAGCGCGGCACGGTCAATCCCCAGCCACAGCGCGTCGGCGAGCAGCGCCACCCCCAGCCACACCCCACCGACATGACCGAGCCGCTGGAGCAGGCGCTGGCCGGCCCCCTCCGCGTCATGGTCGTTGGCGTGGAGCAGGTGGAAGTGCAGGCCGACCGCGACAATCCAGGCGATCCAACCGGGATGGTAGAGGATATGGTGGTTGAGCGCCGCCTGCCCGATCCATGCCCCGACGAGCGCCACCAGCGTGACCCGGCCTGGCCAGGTCGCGACCTCCCAGCGCAGTCGCCGCCCGAGGAAGGTCGCGATCCAGGCGCTGGCGACGAGCGCGACCATCGTCAGCAGCTGCTGCGCCGCCGCCGTGAGCACCGGCACCGCGCCGCCGCCCGTCACCGGCGACGGCACGGTGCGGCAGATCTCGGCGATCAGCGCCAGCGACCAGAGCAGGAAGCCGGCCAGGAAGACGGGCTTGCCGAACAGCGCCTCCACCCCCGCATAGGCGCGGGCGGGGCGCGATCCGCTGTGCGGCAGCGGCGCCGCGCGCAGCCACCAGGCGGTGAGCAGCACCGGCAGCGCCACCAGCAGCCCGGTCAGGAAAAGCGGATTGACGATCGGCATTGCCTGCGGCCCACTGTCCAGCATGGCGAGGAACAGCAGCGCTGCGACAGCCTGAAGCAGCAGGCCGAAGGCACGCGGCATCCAGCGCGCCTGCCGCATGCCCACCCAGAAGGCGCCCGCCCCTTCGAGCGCCCAGGCCGATCCGGTCCAGCGCGCACCGAGCGCGAGGGGAATGGCGAGGGTGACGAAGCCGATACCGATCGCCAGCATCGTTTCGGCGAGCAGCCGGTAGCCCTCGCCGCCGCGCCGCCGCACCGCGACCGCAAGAATGAGGTAGAGCGCCGCGAAGCAGAGCGCCGCGAAGGCCGCGCCATAGTCGAAGGCGGAGACCAGCCCGGTCTCCAGCCCGAAGCCGGCGAGGGCGGTGCCGAACAGCAGGCTGCTGTCGACGAAGCGCCAGGCCCGGCTCTCGCTGTTGCGCGCATAGAGGATCGCGATGGCGAGGTAGATCAGCACCGAGACGATCAGGAAGGGCTGCGCGACCGCATAATCCTGCGGCCGGTAGCTGAACGCGCCCCACAGCATGGCGACGCCGAAGGTCGCGGCGAAGCCGATCAGGTTGATGCTGCGCCACGCCTTCTTCCAGGCGAGCGCGAGCACGCCAAGGTTGAGCAGCAGGTGATAGCCGAACATCACCGCGACCGGCCCGCCGTCGCCGCCGAGCAGCAACGGCACCGCATAGCCACCCGCGAAGGCCGAGGCGGCGAGGCCCTGCGCATCCTGAAGAAGCGCCAGCGCGACGGCAGCGGTGCAAACCAGCACCATCAGCACGAAGGCGGCGGGCAGCGGCAGGATCGGATAAAGCGCCGCCGCGGCGAAGATCGTCAAATAGAGGATGGCGACGCCGCCGCCCTGCAACGCCAGCGCGAAGCCGAGCCGCGCGGCGCGACGGTTGAAACCGACCGCGAGCAGCGCGATCCCCGCAGCCGCGACCAGAGCCAGCCGCGCCTCGATCGGCAGAAGCCCGGCCCCTGCCGCCCAGCGCGCGAGGAAGGCGAGACCGATGAACAACACGACGAGCCCGGCGCGGACGATGGTGTTGCCGCCCAGCAGCCAGTCGCGCGCCGCCGCGAAGCCGCGCTCGACGATGCCGGGCTCGGCCGGCTCGGCGGGGGCGGCAGGAGCAGCGGGCCGCTCGGGCAGCCGGACGACCGTCGGCGGTTGCGGCCGTTCGGGCTCGACCGTCGGGCGCGGCGGCGCCGCTTCCTCGACGATCCGGACCCGGCCGCGTTCGGCTGGTTCGGCGGGAGCGGGCGCTGCCTCGACGCCGCGATCGGCGAGCATCGCCCGCAGCTCGGCGCGTACCGCCAGGCGCAGGCCCCAGCCGGCCCCGGCCCCGACGATCGCGCCGAGGATCATGCCATATTGCTCGAAATCGGCGGCGAACAGGCCGAACAGCCCCCCGACGATCAACCCCCACAGGATCATCCCTGTCTCCCTGTCGTCGCCCCCTCTCAAGGTCTAGAACGGACGGTTGTTCGCCGAAACAATTATTTGGCCCCTCCCGCCGATACCGAAACGGGTTCGGCGTGTGGGAAAAGAAAGCTATGGGCACGTCATGACCCAGCCCATCCGCATCCTCGTCGACGCCGACGCCTGCCCGGTTAAGGAGGAAATCTACAAGGTCGCCTGGCGACACGAGCTGCCGGTCACGCTGGTCAGCAACCAGCATCTCCGCATTCCCCAGCATCCATTGGTCGACAAGGTGGTGGTGGGCAGCGGCTTCGACGCCGCCGACGACTGGATCGCCGAGGCGAGCCGCCCCGGCGTGGTGGTGGTCACCGCCGACATATTGCTCGCCGACCGTTGCCTGAAAGCCGGCGCCGCCGCGATCTCGCCCGCCGGCAAGCCCTTCACTGTCCAGTCGATCGGATCGGCGGTCGCCACCCGCGCGATCATGGCCGACCTGCGTGCTGGGATGACGGGCGAGGGGATCGGGGGCCCGCCACCCTTCTCCAAAGCCGACCGCTCGCGCTTCCTGTCGGCGCTGGACGATATGCTGGTGCGGCTGAAGCGACTATTTCCTACCGCTTCTCCACCAGCGCCTTGAGCCGGGCCGCCTGGCCGCCCATCACCCCGTCGACCACCGGCGCCAGCGCCGCGCCGCCGCCGGGAATGTGGCGGCCGACCGCATAGGTCTGGCGGAACTCGGTGCCGCCCGCCACCGGCTTCAGCTCCCAGCTCAGCGTCCCCGCCACGCCCATCGCCTGGAACGGGCCAAGCGCGCCGTCGAGCCGGATCATATGATTGGGATCGATCGCGACCACATGCATATGCGCCGATTCGCCGCCGGTCTTCGGCAGCTTCTCGCAGAAGCAGCCGCCGACCGCCGGTTCGAGCCGCATGTTCGCGGCGTCGCCCGACCAGTTATGCGCCGGATCCCACCAGCGGCCGGGGGCGAGCAGCGCCGCGTAGACCGCCTCGGGTGGAGCAGCGATCGTCAATACGCTACGCACGGCGAAGCCCGAGGCGTCGGCCGACACGACCTCCGCTCCGGTCGGGGCGGCCGCGGCGATCAGGATCGCGGCCCCCGCGACCCTGACCCGCCCGGTCACGCCGCCACGCGCGGGCGGATATCGATCTCGCCCAGGAAATCGCGCTTGCCGAGGGGAACGCCGCGGTTGCGCAAGATCGCATAGACGGTCGTCACGTGGAACAGCAGGTTGGGGAGGGCGAAGTCCCGGACATAGCTGGCGCCCGTGAAATGAAGGGCGATGTCGCCGATCTCGAGTACGATCGGCGCCTCCTCGCGCCCGGCGATCGCGGCGGCGGGGACGCTGTCGAGATAGGCGATCGTCCGCGCGATCCGGTCGCGCAGTTCGGCGACGCTCTTCTCCTCGTCGGGAAAGCTCGGAGGGGTCTGGCCCGCCAGCCGCGCCGCCGCGCCCTTGGCCCCGTCACTGGCGACCTGGACCTGGCGAAGCAGCGGATACATGTCGTCAGCCAGCCGGTAGTCGAGCCATTCAGCCTCGGCCACGCCGGCCGCGGCGAAATGCTCCGCCCCCTTGTCGAGCAGCGTCGAGAGATTGGCGAGGCTTCTGCGGATCACCGGGATCGAGGCCTCGTAAAGCGTGGTGGTGGTCATGGCATCCCCTTGGACATGGTTCGCCATCGCTATAGCCCCCGATCGTAGCGGACAGAAGCGGCGGCCGCCCGAAAGCAAACCGCCCGTTCCCCGCGAACGGGAAACGGGCGGCGCGGATGCTGCGAGAGGGGGGCATTGCCCGCAGCAACAGCGTTCCGGTCAGCGGGCGAGCATCGCCACCGCCGAAATCTGGCCGGGATGGAAGCCGAGCTCGATCAGCCGGGGGCCCAGATCGGACACGTCGGCGCGATCGCGCACCTGGCCGACGAAGCGCCGCAGCGTCTCGAGCCGAGGGTCGGCCAGCGGAAGCTTGGGCCGCAGCCCGGCCGCGGAGCCGGCCATCCGGGCAAGCCAGCCCCGCCGACCGGCGCCGCCGTCCTCGCCCGCCTCGCGAATCGCCAGGCTGACGACCTTCCATTCGAGCGGCGAGAGCGGCGGAAAATCCGCTTCGGTCCCGGTCCTGTTCGCAATGGCAGTCGTCATCTCTTCCTCCTCATGAACCCCTGTCTACGACTCAGCCGACCAGCTTGGCTGTGATCTCGGCCACATGTCGGCCCTGGAATCGTGCGCCATCCAGGTCGGCCGCGCTCGGCTGGCGCGAACCGTCGCCATCGGCGATGGTGGTGGCGCCATAGGGGGCGCCGCCCTTGACCTCGTCGACGCCCATCTGGCCCTGATAGGCATAAGGCAGGCCGACGATCGTCATGCCGAAGTGCAACAGGTTGGTGATGATCGAGAAGAGCGTCGTTTCCTGGCCACCGTGCTGGGTCGCGGTCGAGGTGAAGGCTGCGCCGACCTTGCCATTGAGGGCGCCACGCGCCCACAGGCCACCGGCGCCGTCGAGAAACGCCGCCATCTGGCTCGACATCCGGCCGAAGCGGGTGCCGGTACCGACGATGATCGCATCGTAATTCTCAAGCTCGGCGACCGTCGCGACCGGAGCCTTCTGGTCGAGCTTGAAATGATTCTTCTCGGCGATCTCGAGCGGTACCGTCTCGGGTACGCGCTTGATATCGACCTGCGCGCCTGCCGAACGGGCGCCTTCGGCGACGGCTTCCGCCATCGTCTCGATATGGCCGTAGGTGGAATAATAAAGGACAAGGATCTTAGGCATTTCGGTGACTCCGATAGGAAGGAATGGATTTCTTTTTCCGTCGTGCCGGCGGAGGCCGGGGCCTCGGGAGCAGCGCAGCGCGTGAGCCTCCCGAGACACCGGCCTCCGCCGGGGTGACGGCCAAAGAGTTACGCCACGTCGACCAGGACGATCTCCGCATCGTCGATCGCCTTGACCTCGATCGTGTCGAGATCGGCGATCGCAACACCGTCACGGGGGTTGGCGGGCACGCCGTTGACCTCGATGCGACCCTCGGTCGCGACCAGATAAGCCTTGCGGTCGCGGCCGATCCCATGGGTCGCGGTCTCGCCCGCCTTGAGGGTCGCGCCAATGACCCGGGCGTTCGCCCTGATCGGCAGCGCGTCGGCATCGCCGGCTATACCGCTGGCCAGGGTGACGAACTGGCCGGCACGGTCGCCCTTGGGGAAGGGGCGGGCCCCCCAGCCGGGCTTCTCGCCCTGCCGGTCGGGAATGATCCAGATCTGGAACAGCGTGGTGTCGACATCCTCCTCGTTCCGTTCGGAATGGACGATCCCGGTTCCCGCCGACATCACCTGGACGTCGCCAGCCTCGGTCCGACCGGCATTGCCCAGGCTGTCGCGATGGGTGATCGCGCCGCTGCGGACATAGGTGATGATCTCCATGTCGTTGTGCGGGTGCGGGGCGAAGCCGGTGTGGGGGGCGATGCTATCGTCGTTCCACACGCGCAGCGCACCCCAGTGGACCCGCTGCGGATCGCGATAATCGGCAAAGGAGAAATGATGCTTGGCGTTGAGCCAGCCATGGTTGGCACCGCCGAGCGAGGAAAAAGGGCGGACTTCGATCATCGTGCTTACTCCTCCGGCCGCCGACGGGCGGCCTCTTCACCGACCAATCTAGGCTTGTGGACGTGCAAATAAATGGAGATGATAGAAACCTATCGTTTCGATTTCTGGCCTACAGGGGCTTCTTATGCCGCGCCTTCCCGATTTCGAAGCCTGGGCGATCTTCGCCAAGGTGGCCGAGCTGGGCAGCTTCTCTGCCGCTGCCGACGACCTGGCGCTGTCGAAGGCGACCGTCTCGAAGGCCGTGTCGCGGCTCGAGCAGCGGCTGGCCGCACCGCTGTTCCACCGTAGTTCGCGCAAATTGTCGCTGACCGAAAGCGGGCAGATGGCGCAGGAACGCGCGGCGATGCTGCTCGCCGACGGCGAAGCGATCGAGGAGGCTATTTCCGAACGCGGTGCGGTGCCGCGCGGCTTGGTCCGGCTTGCGGCGCCGATGTCGTTCGGCATCGCCCATCTGCGCCCGATCCTGCCGCTGTTCCACCAGGCCTATCCCGAGGTGGTGATAGACCTGCATCTTTCGGACGAGCGGATCGACCTGATCGAGCGGGGATTCGACGTCGCGCTTCGGATCGGCCGGCTGGAAGATTCGGCGCTCAAGGCGCGGCGGCTGTTCCCGGTGCGGTTGCCGCTGGTCGGTGCGCCCGCGCTGTTCGATCGACTGGGCCGTCCCGAGCATCCGCGCGATCTCGTCCGCTATCCGGCCTTCGTCTACACCCATGTCCGCCACCCCGGCCGCTATCATTTCCGCCACCCGGTCGAGGGCGAACTGTCGGTCGAACTCAACGGGCCGATCCGCACCAACAATGGCGACGTGCTGATCGACGCGCTGGTCGCTGGCGCCGGCATCGCGCCGCTGCCGGATTTCCTCGCCTGGCGATGCCTGGCCGAGGGTAGCCTGGAGGAGGTGTTGCCCGACTGGTCGTCGGGACCGAGCGGCGCACTGCACGTGGTCACTCCGCCCACCCCGCTGCGGCCGGCGCGGGTCAGGGTGCTGATCGATTTCCTTGCTGCCGCCTTCCTCAAGCCGCCCTGGGCGACGAGCTGACCTCTTCGCTCACGGCGGCCGACCAGGCGCCGGCGAAGCGAGCAGGAGCGGTTGAGCCCGTGCGCAAAGCTGGCTAAAGCCGCGCCAATTGCCCCTGAAGCGGACCGCAGCCATGACCGATACGATGCCCGACCGTCTCTCGATCAACCCGTCGAGCCCCTATTTCAACGCGGACCTGCTGGAGCGCGGCGTCGGCATTCGCTTCAAAGGGGTCGAGAAGACCAATGTCGAGGAATATTGCGTTAGCGAGGGATGGGTCCGGGTCGCTGTCGGCAACACCCGCGACCGCAAGGGCAATCCGCTGACGATCAAGCTGAGCGGCCCCGTCGAGCCCTATCTGAAGGATGCCGGCGAAGGCTGATTCGTCCGCATACGGAGAAAATTTATCGAATCCCGGCAGGGACTTGGCCGGCGTCTTGACTCGCGCCGGCCACGAACCAAATTAGCCCTCGGCGTTTCCGCCGCAATGGAAGGATTGACTGGAAGAAAGGAGGCATATCCCCATGTCCTTCTCCACTTTTCGCCGCCCATTCGACGTGGCGCGGCATCCTACCCTCGAGCCCGAGGTCAAACGGGCGATCCTCGCATCCTGGGCATCCGACGCAGCCGCGGTCCCCGACCGGCCGGCGCTCCGCCGCCCGCACAAGCACGGCAGGCCAATTCCGGTCGATGACGTCCTGTCGGCGCTCAAGTCCCTCGATAGCTGAGCGGAGGGAGGCATGTCCGATCGATTCTTCCGCTATCTCACGCGCGAGCATGCGCGGCTGGAGGCGCTGATCGAGGAGCAACGCCGCCGCCCGCTTCCCGACGATATGGAGATCGCCCGCCTCAAGAAAGCGAAGCTGGCGGTCAAGGACCAGATCGCGTGCTGGCAGGCGGACTGCGACGAGACCGTCGCCGCCTGACGCCACGGGACGGAGCGGCAACGCCTGCCGCTCCGTCCCGGGCATTGTACCTGGCGGCAAGACATGGTGAGATCGCCGCTTCACCATCGGAGCGATCATTGCCGAAAATGCGCACGCCCGGCCCGATCTGGAGGCAGGTGACCGCCTATGGCGGGCTGTTCGCCGCCGGCACGCTGGCGCTGCAATGGCTCGACTATCGCCGTCTCGCCCGATCGCAGATCGACGAGCTCGCCCTGGCGCTGATCGCCGGCGGCTTTCTGGTGCTGGGCATCGTCGTCGGTGTCCGCGCCTTCGCGCCCCGCGCTGCCGTATCGTTCGACGGTAATCCGCAGGCGATCGAGTCGCTGGGCATCACGCGGCGCGAGCTGGCGGTGTTGCGCGAACTCGCGGCAGGCCGGTCGAACAAGGAGATCGCGGTCAGGCTCGCCGTCTCCCCTAACACGATCAAGACGCATGTCGCCCGGCTGTATGAGAAGCTCGGCGCTGTTCGGCGTACCGATGCGCTGACCCGCGCCCGCGCGCTGGGGATCCTGCCGTAACAACCGACATCTTTCGGGCGATCACGGCGAAATCACCCTTTTGGGCGATTGCATCCGCCCTCCGGCCGTCCTTCGATAGCGTCGGCCCTCCGACCTGAATCAGCCCTCGAATTCGATCGTCACGCTGTCGGCCGAGCGCCTGGCGGGGCCATGGTAGACCGCTTCGATATTGTTGCCGTCGGGGTCGGTCAGGAAGGCGGCATAATAGCCGGGATGGTAGGATCGTTCGCCGGGCGCCCCATTGTCGCGACCGCCAGCCGCCAGACCTGCCCTGTGGAAGGCGTCGACCATCGGCCGGTCGACCGCCTGGAAGGCGAGGTGGTGGCGGCCGGTGAGCCGACCCTGCGCCGCCGGGCTGTCGGCAGTCGATACGAACAGCTCGTCAGCCCAGAAATAGTCGGTGCCGGAGCCGGCGATGGGAATGCCGAGCACATCGAATATCGCGGCGTAGAAGCGTCGGCTGGCGTCAAGATCGGCGACGACGAGCTGGATATGATCGATCAGCCGGCCGCGTTCGAGACGTTGGGTTTCCATGGTCCTGCTCCTGTGTCGCCGGGATAACCGGGCTGCGGACCGGCGGTTCCACCGCCCGTCGCAGGCGCGGGAACCATCCGTCGCTGCCGGGCGTCCTGGCCGACGACGCGAACGGCTCAGCGAGGCCCAGCCATGATCCGACCGAGCGACTGGATGTCCCTGGCTTTCGACAGCTGGCGCCTCGGCGCCGAAGCGTCGGCGGTGATCGCGATGCGGCTGGCCAGGCTCGCCGCGGGCGACGCGGCCGCTCTGATCGAGGCACAACGCATGATCGGAGAAAAGGTGGAGGCAGCGGCAACCCTGCAGGGCAAGGCCCTGGCCGGTCGGCTGGGCAAGACGCCCGCGCGCCGCGCGAAGGCCACGATCGGCCATTACCGGCGCGCGGTGGCGAAGAACCGGAAGCGACTGCAGCGCCGGCGTTGAGCCGCGGACAGGCAGCCCGGCCCGGCGACAGAGCCATCGCCGCCAGGCCGGACGCCACTCCAGAGAAGGTGGGGGCGATTCCCCTGCGCCCCCATACGCCTACGCAACTACTCGGACGCCATGCAACGCCAAGCACCGGGCTACTATGGTTTACGGACGGCAGCAGTGATGCGCGTCACAGTTGTAAAAAACCGTTACGGACAGGGTTGACGCGGACGCTTGACCGCGGGCCGGGCACCACCCACATTCGAACCATGGACAAGGTCGATCTCAGCGACGCCGAATGGCGTGAGAAGCTCACCCCCGAGCAATATCATGTGCTCCGCCAGGCGGGCACCGAAAGGGCTTTCACCGGCAAATATTGGAACACCAAGGATTCCGGCACCTATCGGTGCGCCGGCTGCGGCGAGCAGCTGTTCGACAGCGATGCCAAATTCGATTCGGGCTGCGGTTGGCCCAGTTTCACCGCCCCGGCCGAGGACGCGGCGGTGACCGAGCATCGCGACACCAGCCACGGCATGGTCCGCACCGAAATCCGATGCGCGCGATGCGAAGGCCATCTCGGCCATGTCTTTCCCGACGGTCCCGGTCCCGACGGGCTGCGCTATTGCATCAACTCGGCATCGATCGACTTAGAAAAGAAGTAAGTCCGGGCCCCGCATTCATCGTGCCGTCATCGTCCCCCGTCGATAGGGCTGGCCGATCGGTCGAAATCGGGGGCGTTCCGCTTGGCAGAGTCAGGGATAAAGGCTAATCGGACGGTCGCGCATGTCGACCAAACCGAACCCCAGGAAAAAGCCTAGCCGCATGGGCTGGCTCCGCACCCTCTTCAAGATCGGCCTCTTCACCGCGCTCGCCGGCCTCGGCGCGCTGGTGATCGCGGTGCTGATCGCCATGGCCTCGTTGCCCGGCTTCGAGGAACTGAAGTCGAGCCCGAACGGGCAGACGGTGCGCGTCCGCGCCGCCGATGGCTCGGTGATCGTCGCGCTCGGGCCGAGCTATGGCGACTGGTTGCCGATCCCCCAGATTCCCGATCCGATGAAGAAGGCGATGGTCGCGGTCGAGGACCGGCGCTTCTACATGCACCCCGGCATCGATCCGATAGGCATGGCGCGCGCCGCCTGGGTCGGGTTCCAGCGCAAGGGCGAGGGGCGCCGCCTGCAGGGTGCGTCGACGATCACCCAGCAACTCGCCCGCAATATCTTCCTGACCAATGCCTACAGCTTCGGCCGCAAGTTCCGCGAAGTGATCCTGGCGCTGGCGATGGAGCGCAAATTCTCCAAGGAGCAGATCCTCGAGCTCTATCTCAACCGCGTCTATTTCGGCGGCGGCGCCTATGGCATCGACGCCGCGGCGCGCAAATTCTTCGACCATTCGGCGACGACGCTGAATCTGGGGGAGAGCGCGATCATCGCCGGGCTGGTCAAGGCGCCATCGCATTATTCGCCGACCGCCGACCGCGAGGCCGCGATCGACCGCGCCAAGGTGGTGCTTGAGGTGATGCAGGATGCCGGGGCGATCACCCCGTCCGAGGCCGGGGCGATCGATCTCGACAAGGTTCGCCTTGCCCCGGAGCGGGACCAGAACGCGGTCCGCTATTTCACCGACTGGGCGCTCGCCCAGCTCGACGACCTCGTCGACGAACAGATCCAGCCCATAGACGTGTGGACGACGATCGATCCGGTCATGCAGAGGGCGGCCGACGCCGCGATCCGCGCCAATGCGCCGCCCGGCGCGCAGGGCGCGCTGGTCGCGCTCGATCGCGACGGCGCGGTCCGCGCGATGGTCGGCGGTCGCGACTATGTCAGTTCGATCTACAACCGCGCGACCCAGGCGGAGCGGCAGCCCGGCTCCGCCTTCAAGCTGTTCGTCTACCTCGCGGCGATGGAAGCGGGGATGAAGCCCGACACGCCGGTGGTCGACGAACCGATCGACATCAACGGCTGGAGCCCGCGCAACAGCAACCGCGAATATGCCGGGCCGATCGACGTTCGCACGGCCTTCGCCTTCTCGGTCAACACCGTCGCCGCCAAGATCGGCCAGCAGGTCGGCTTCGATACGGTCGCCGACATGGCCCACCGCTTCGGCATCGGCACGAAGCTCAACACCCATCCGTCGATGGTGCTCGGCACCTCCGATGTGCGGCTGATCGACATGACCCGCGCCTTCGCGGCGGTCGCGCGCAAGGGCGTCGCGGTTGTCCCCTACGGCATCGTCAAAGTGACCACCGCCAAGGGCGATCTGCTCTACGAGCACCGCGCCGACGACAATCGCGTGCTGGTCGCCCCCTGGGTCGCCGCCGAGGTCACCGACCTGCTCCAGACCGCGGTCAACACCGGCACTGCCCGTGCCGCCCAGATCGGCCGGCCCGTTGCCGGCAAGACGGGGACGACCTCGTCGAACAAGGACGGATGGTTCCTGGGCTTCTCGAGCGGGATCACCGCAGGGGTATGGATGGGCCGCGACGATGCCAAGACGGTCGGCGGCCTGCAAGGCGGCCGCGCGCCCGCGCGCGCCTTCGCCGATTTCATGCGGGTCGCCGTCGCCAAGCGCCCGGCCGAGCCGTTCGAAACGCAGGTGACCCTGCCCGAATTCCAGATCGAGCCCGACGACGAGGCTTTCTTCGGCGCCCCCGACGACAGCTTCGTCAATCCCGACGGCCTGCCCGCCGAGGAAGGCATCGAGCCACAGGCCGACCCCGAGGGCGGCTTCGAGCCCCAGGCCGCGGCGCCCGCGGCCCCGGTGCCGGCCCCGCCCCGCGTCCAGCCCGGCCCGCCGCCCGCCGCCCAGCCGCGGGCGCAGCCGTCGCAACAGCAGCGCCCGTCGCTCGGTTCGGATTTCCTGAGCGGTATCGAGCAGCCCCGCCGCAACACGGACCGGCCGCGGCCCTGATCCCCGTCAGGCCGGCGCAGGCCGGCATCTCAGCAGGGAGGAGAAAAGGTCGAGGCAGGAGCTGCCCGAGATCCCCGCCTGCGCCGGGATGACGGCAAGGGGTCAGGTCTCGCGACCCAGCCAATAGAGTTCGCGCCCGTGGCGGCGGAGCCAGCCGCGCTCCGGCATGGGGTCGCGACCCAGCAGCCGTTCGACGGCGGCGTGGAAATCGGGGCTGTGGTCCATGTGCAACCGATGCGCGACCTCATGCGCGACCGTCGCCTCGAGCACCTCGAGCGGGGCGAGGATCAGCCGCCAGCTGTAGCGGATGTCGCCACTAGCCGAGCAACTCCCCCAGCGCGCACGGGGATCGCCGATCGAGACCCGGCCGACCGTCACCCCCGCAATGGCCGCAAAGCGCATCGTTTCCGCTTCCAGGCGGGCAAGCGCCTGCGCGCGAAGCCAGCGGATCACGCGAGGGGCGAGCATGTCGACAGGCGGCGGCACCACCAGCCGGTCGCCGACCCGGCGGACGATCCGCCCACCGTCACCAAGCTCGATCGTCATCCGCTCCCCGGCCACCTCGATCGCCAGGCCCGACACGATCGGCCGGGCGACCGGCAGCGCACCGAGCGCTTCCTCGATCCAGTCGCGCTTGCTCTCGACCCACTTCAGCGCCTGGCGCAGCGAGGCGTGCGCCGGGAGCACCAGCCGGACCCCGCCGTCGCGCGGATCGACGCTGAGCCGCATCCGCCGGGCCTGCGCCATCCGCCGCACCTCAAGCGGACGGCTGCGCCCGCCCACTTCGAACAGCATCACCGGCTCGGTTTTGCGGCGGAAGATCATGCGCGGAGTCTAGCGCCTTATCGTGTCGGTTGGAATCGGGGGGAGCGACGAGCGGCCGCCACCGTCGCACGACCGGTTTGCAGGGACCTTCCATCCCTGCAAACCGGGCTAGAGTTCGCGATCGACCAGATGATGTTCGAGGTCGCCCGCCTCGTCCTCCGACACGGTCCAGCCGCGCACCGACATCCCGGCTTCATGGACGGAGTCTGGACTGCCGCTCACCAGCGGGTGCCAGTCGGGCAATGGCTGGCCTTCGTCCAGAAGTCGGTAGGCGCAGGTCGAAGGGAGCCAATCGATATCGCGCAGCACGCGGGGCGTCAGCCGGACGCATTCGGGAACGAAGGTCCGGCGGTGCTTATAATCCTTGCACAGGCCGGTGCGGCGATCGAGCAGGCGGCAGGCGACGTTGGTGGCCATCAGCTCGCCTGTCTCCTCGTCCTCCAGCTTGTGGAGGCAGCATTTGCCGCAGCCGTCGCAGAGCGACTCCCACTCGGCCCGCGTCATCTCGTCGAGCCGCTTGGTCTCCCAGAACGGCCTTTCCTCCGCCATCGCTACCGCGCCCACCGCTCGATGTCGGCAACGACCGTGTCGGCATCCTTGTCCTGCGCGATCAGCGCCAGCGGCTTGCCCTGCGGGTCGAACAGCATCGCCTGGCGGCTGTGGTCGACCAGATAGCCGGGCGTACCGGGGGTGCCCTCCTGCTTCCTGTAATAGATCGCGAATTCCTTGGCGACGGCGGCGATCTGGTCGGGCGTTCCGGTCAGGCCGATCAGCTTGGGATGGAACGCACGGACGAACTGCTTCAGCACCGGCGGCGTATCGCGTTCCGGATCGACGGTAATGAAGATCGGCTGGATCTTTGCCGCCAGCCCCGGATTCGACGCCTCGATCTTCCTGTAGCCCTTCATCAGGTTCTGCACGTCGACCGGGCAGACATCGGGACAGAAAGTATAGCCGAAATAGATCAGCCGGTACTTGCCCGCGAAATCGCCGTCGCTGACCGTGCCGCCGTCCTGGTCGGTCAGCGTGAAGGGCCCGCCGATCTTGGCATCGGCCAGCGGCGGGGTCTCGGTCGTGGGGCCACAGCCCGACAGCAGCGGTGGCGCCACGAGCAACAACAACGCGGCGAGCGCGCGCGACAGGATCGGATTGTTCATGGTGCGGCCAGCCATGCTTTGCTATTGGCGCAGGCGCAAGGGCGTTTCATAACAGGGACATGCCACATATGACGATCCGCCGCCACCTGCTGGCCCGCTGCGCCGCGGTCGCGATCGGCCCCATCCTGCTGGGTCTGGCCGCAGTGCCCGCTGCCGCGCAATTTTCTGACAGCTACAATTTCCTCAACGCCGTGCGCCAGTCGGACGGGACCAAGGCGACCAAGGCGCTCGAGGGCAATGGCGCGACCCTGGTTAACACGCGCGACTATTCGACCGGCGAGACCGCGCTGATGATCACTATCAAGCGCCGCGATCTGACCTGGTCGAGCTTCCTGCTCGGCAAGGGGGCCAATCCCAATGTGCGCGATGCGCAGGGCAATGCCCCGCTCCACGCGGCGGCACTGCTCGGCTTTACCGAAGGGGCCGAGCTGCTGCTGGGCCGCAAGGCGCAGGTCAACATGGCGAACAACAGCGGCGAAACGCCGCTGATCATCGCCGTACAGCAGCGCAACGTGCCCATGGTCCGCCTGCTGCTCACCAACGGCGCGGACCCCGGCATTGCCGACCGCATCGCCGGCAAGTCCGCCCGCGACTATGCCTCGGAGGATCCGAGGGGCGGGGCGGTGCTCAAGGTGATCGAAGAGACCAAGTCGACCGTCGCCCCGAAGAAGAACATCGCCGGGCCGGGCCTCTGAGCTAGGATTCCCGGTCGCGCCGCAGATGGACGAGGGGATAGGGGCGCCCCTGTCCGTCGCGGTCCGACCGACCGGTCGGCACGAAGCCGAGGCGCCGATAGAATCCCACCGCTCGTCCGTTCTGTTCGTTAACGTCGGTGGTGACCGTGCCGTGCAGTGCCCCAGCATGGTCGACCAGCGCCCGGCCGATGCCGGCGCCATGGTACCGCGGATCGACGAACAGCGCCTCCATGTGCGAATCGTTCATCAGCAGGAAGCCGACCGCGCGATCATCGTCGTCGACGGCAAACCAGAGTGGGGCGCCCGGCAGGAAATCCGCGACCTCGCGACCGATCGCGGCGCGATCGCCGGACGTCAGGAAATCATGGGTGGCGTCGACCGCGTCGCCCCAGATCTCCACCGCGCGGGCACCTTCCCCGGGTCGCATCGGCCTGATCCTGATCATCGGAGCGGCTGATAACGAGGCGAGCCGGGAGCGGCAACGGCCCGCAAACCTAGACGCAGCTTTCGGGAAAAGGGTCGAGATCGCCCCACAGCCGACGCGCGGCGCGCCGCGCAAAGCGGAGCGTCTCGGCCTTGCGGCGCGCGCCCGCCAGCGGGCGGTGAAGCGGCTCGCGCAGGATCGCCGCCTCGTAGCGGTCGGCGACGATCAGCCCGCAGCAATCGGGTCGGAACGGATCGGTGCCGAACGGTGCCAGGTCGAAACCGCCTGGCACCGCCCAGAAGAAGCGATCGCAATAATCGAGGTAGAAGGGCCATTTGGCGTCGCCAAGCAGGTCCGCCCGCGACACCTTGATCTCGACGATGGTGATGCAGCCCTTCGCATCGATCGCCATGATGTCCGCCCTCCGGCCGTTGCCGAGCGGGACCTCGGGCAGGGGAGTCATTTCGGCCTGGAGGAACATGCGCGCCACGCCGCGCGCGACATCGGCCGCGACCATCGGCGCAAGCGATTCGATCGACTCGGAGACACTGGCCATAGGCCACGATAGAACGTTTCAGGAACAGTGGGAAGAGCCGGCCGTCAGAGCAATAGCTCGCCCGCGATGCGTTCGGCTTCGGGATGGTCGATCTCGACGACCCAGAGATCCGGATCGGACCGACGCCGGCGCGCGATATAATCGCCAGCGGCACCCGGTTCATCGGGATCGGCGGGACCAACCCGCTCGAGCCCGTGGCCACCTTCGAATCGCCACACCCGGTCGACGATCCCCCGGAGCACGCCGCGGTCGGCGAGAAGCAGCAGGATCGCTCCGGCGATCGCGTCGCCGCGGTGGATCACCATCGCCGATCCGCCCTCCGCCTCGATTCGACGGATCAGCGCCGAGACCAGCAGCCCGGCCGCCGCTCGCGGCTCGGTCATGGCCATACTCTCACAGGCGCGCATACCCCGGCAGGGTGGTAAGCGGGATACGCGATCGCATGAAGGTCCCGGTGCCGCGCGCAACCTCCTCGCCCTCCGCGTCGATCAGCCGCGCATCGGCGACCAGCACGCGGCGGCGGCCGTTGACCCAGCGGCCTTCGGCGGTCACCGGCCCCTCCTTCATCGGCCGGGTAAGCAGCAGGTTAAAGGCCGTGGTGAGCAGGAAGAAGTCGTTCACAAGGCTGTTCGCCGCATAGAAGGCGGCGTCGTCGAGCATCTTGAAATAGGTGGTGCCATGCGCCGCGCCAGCGGCGTGGAAATGCATCGGGTCGACGGTGAAGTGGATTCGCGACACCCCTTCGCCGTCGATCTCCAGCCGTGACTGGAACAGCCGGTTGATCGGCGCCGCCGCATAGAGCGATTCGAGCGCGCGATAATGCGCCTCGGCGCCGGTTTCGCCGCTCATCGTGCCGGGCCCATCGGCGGCGTCAGGCCGCGTGCCGAGCCTCGCCGGCCGCGAACAGCGCGTAGAGCGCATCGTCCGACCCGGCGCCGCGGAGCTTGGCGACGAACGCCTTGTCGCGCATCCGCCGGCTGACACGGGCGAGCGCCTTGAGATGCTCGACCCCCGCGTCGACCGGCGAGAGCAGCAGGAAGACCAGGTCGACCGGCAGGTCGTCGATCGCCGCGAAGTCGATCGGGTTCGCGAGTCGCGCGAACAGGCCGACGACTCGATCGAGTCGCTCGATCTTGCCGTGCGGGATCGCGACGCCACCCCCGAACCCGGTCGAACCGAGCCGTTCGCGTTCCACCAGCCGCTCGACGATCAGCCGCGCCTCGGTATCGACGAGCTTCGCGGCCACACCGGCAAGCTGCTGGAACAGGGCTTTCTTGTTGGGGACGACCAACGCGGCCTGCACCGCCTGAGGCGATAGCAGGTCGCTCAGGTCGTCCATCGATTTGTTGTCAGTCATTCGACGGGGTTCGCTATTCCTTATCCGGCCGCCCGGCTCGGCTCCACCCAGCCGATCGTGCCGTCGGTGCGCCGATACACCATATTGAAGGCGCCCGTACCAGAATTTCGGAAGAGAAGCGCGGTCGTATTTCGGAGATCGAGCATCATCACCGCGTCCGACACGCTGGCGTCGGGAACATCGACCCGTGTTTCAGCGATGATCACCGGGCTGTCGCCGGCCACCTCGTCCTCGGCCGGCGCCTCGAACACGGTATAGCCCGCATTCTCGTCGATAGAGTCGACGAGCTGCGGCGTTGCCGGAGTCCGCGACTTGAGCCGGTTCATATAGCGGCGAAGCTGCGTCTCGATCCGGTCCGCGGCCTGGTCGAAGGCCGGGTGCGCTTCCATCGCCTGACCCGACCCCTTCAGGATCACGCCGTGCATGACATGAGCGACGATGTCGCAGGAGAAGCCATTACCGTGCTGACCGCGCCCGAAGGTCACGTGCGCGGACAGGCTTCGAGAGAAGAACTTGTCGGCGATCGCGTGGAGCCGGGTCTCGACATGGGTCCGGAGGGCGTTGCCCGTATCAACCTGATGTCCCGAAACACGAATTTCCATGGCAGTTCTCCAACTTCTGGTGCGCCGGTGGTGGACCGCATCGGGGCTGACCGCCATCCGGACATTATCGGATTGTCTTCTCAGCCCGTTGCACCCTCCAACCAGAGCGGTGCATCGAGCTTCTCAACAAAGGCCTTGTGCCGTTCCAGTTCCTCCTCGCTTGCGAAATGTGGGCGGATCGCCCTGATCGTCCTGCTCGCCGCCACCGTCACGCGCGGGGTAGCGACGACCAGGACCTCCTCGATCACCGTCTCGCCGATCGACAGGCCGATCTGGCGGCCGCCGGTCAGCTCGACATAGAGCTGGGCCAGAAGCTGCGCATCGAGCAATGCCCCGTGCTTGACGCGGTGACTCCGGTCGATGCCGTAACGACTGCACAGCGCGTCGAGGCTGTGCTTGGCGCCGGGATGCATCCTGCGGGCGATCTGCAGCGTGTCGACCATCCGGCCCATGTCGACGATCGGGCGGCCGCAGGCGCCCAGCTCCCAGTTGAGGAAGCCGAAATCGAAGCTGGCATTATGCGCGACCAGCGGTGCGTCGCCAATGAAGTCGAGCAGCTCCTCGACCTTGTCGGCGAACAGCGGCTTGTCGCTCAGGAAGCGTTCGGACAGGCCATGGACCTGTTCGGCTTCGAACGGCATCGGCCGCTCAGGATTGAAATAGCAGTGGAAGCTGTTGCCGGTTTCGACCCGGTTGACCAGTTCGACACAGCCTATCTCGACCAGCCGATCGCCCGTGGCGGGGTTCAGGCCGGTTGTTTCGGTGTCGAAGACGATTTCACGCATGCCGGCAATATCGGACTCCGCGGGCGGTGAGGCAAGAGACGAGATGACGGACCGCCCCACGGGTCCGGTCGATCGTGCCACCCGTGTCGATCACCATGTCGGCGCGCGCGCGCTTCTGGTGATCGGGCAGCTGCAGCGAGCGGATATGCTTGAGTTTCAACGGGTTCATACCGGGCCGTGCGAGCACGCGGCGGGCTTGTTTCCATGCCGGGGCCGACACCACGGCGATCGCGTCTACCTGCCGCCAGCCCTTCTTCTCGAACAGCAGCGGGATATCGAGCACCACCAGCGGGCGCGACCGGTGACGCCGCAGGAAGAGCCGACGCGACTCGACCAGCGCGGGATGGATGATCCGTTCGAGTCGATGGAGCGCGGCCTTGTCTCCGAGTACGGCCTTGCCGAGCACCGCCCGGTCGATCCCATGCGGTCCTGCCGTACCGGGAAAGGCCGCTTCGATCGCCGCAACCAGCCGCCCACCCCGCCCCTGGAGACGATGCACCTCCGCGTCCGCGTCATAGACGGGCACGCCGAGACGGCGGAACATGGCCGCCACTGTCGATTTGCCCATGCCGATCGATCCGGTGAGACCAAGGACGATCATCGCGGGCGCCTCAGCCGACCAGCAGCGCGCGCAGCGCAGCGTCGTCGTCACGGGGCGCGGGCCGGCCAAAGAAGCGCTCGAAGGCGGCCGCCGCCTGGCCGATCAGCATGTGGAGCCCGTCGATCGTCCGCAATCCGTGGCGCTTCGCTTCGGCGAGCAGCGGCGTTTCGAGCGGCGCGTAGACGATGTCGTAGATCACTGCATTGGGCGGAACGTGGCTGAAGTCGAGCGCCAGCGGCGGCTGCCCGGTCATGCCGAGCGAGGTGGTGTTGACCACCAGGTCGAGGATTCCCTCACGATCATCGAACGGAAAATCGGTCGGCTCGGCGAAGATATCGATCGGCGCGATCAGGCGCTCATCGGGCTCGAATGCCTCACGCAGGGCCCGCGCCTTGGCCAGGTCACGGGCAGCGACGACGATCGTGAAACCATGATCATGGAGCGCGAGCACGACCGCCTTGGCCGCGCCGCCGGTGCCGAACACCCGCGCCATCCGGAACAGATGCTGTTGTACGAGCAGCGGTTGGATCGGTTCCAGGAAGCCCGCATAATCGGTGTTATAGCCGACCAGCTCGCCCCCCTCGGGCACCACCGTGTTGACCGCACCGATCCGCGCCGCGGCGGGGTCGATCCGGTCGATCAGCTTCATCACCGCCTGCTTGTGCGGGATGGTGACGTTGCAACCGCGCCAGGCCGGATCACGGCGGCGCTCCTCGAAATGGAGCCAGAGGTCTTCGGGCTTCACATGCGCGGCGCGATAGTCCGCCGCGATCCCGGCCCGTTCGAGCCAGAATTTGTGGATGGTCGGTGACTTGCTGTGGCTGATCGGATCGCCGATCACCTCGGCGAATGGCAGTTCGCTCATGACGGCATGACCCCCCGGAGACGCAGATAGTCGAGCAGCGGCAGCAGCGGCAGCCCCAATATGGTGAACTGGCTGCCCTCGATCCGCGAAAAGAGCTGGGCGCCGCGTCCCTCGATCCGATAGCCGCCGACGCAATGGCCTATCTCCGGCCATTCGGCATCGAGATAGGCGTCGACGAAGGCCTCACCGAGCGGCCGGACATGGAGAATCGCGGTGTCGACTTGGCGCCAGACAGGCGCGCCGCCCTCGCAGATCACCGCGGCGCTGTACAGCTTGTGGCGCTGGCCCGACAGCCGCAGCAGCAGGTCGCGCTGTTCCTCGCGGCTTTCGGCCTTGTCGATCATCGTGCCGTCGTCGAAGGCGACGGTGGAATCGCAGCCCAGCACCAGGTCGGTCGGATGGCGCCGCGAAAGCTTGGTCGCCTTGAGTTCGGCCAATGCATCGGCAAGGTTGCGCGGCGACACCCCCTCGGCGCGCAGGCCCGCCTTCATTGCATCCTCGTCGACTCCGGCCGCCATCGCGGCGAACGGCACCCCGGCCGCGTCGAGCATCGCCCGTCGCGAGGCCGATTGCGAGGCAAGGATCAGCATTGGCGCCTCCCCTTTCCGGAGAGGAAGGGGGCCGGAGCAGCCGTCACTTGGCCTCCTCCTTGGCCGAACGTTCGTTGACGAGGTTGATGATCGCGGCCGCCGTCTCCTCGATCGAGCGGCGCGTGACGTCGATCACCGGCCATCCATGGTCGGAGAAGATGCGCCGGGCGAAGCTCAGCTCGGCGGCGACCTTCTCATGGTCGACATAGGCGGTCTCGGGGGACTGGTTGAGCGACAACAGCCGGTTGCGGCGGATCTGGACGAGCCGCTCGGGGCTGGTGGTCAGTCCGACGATCAGCGGGTGCACGAGCGCGTAGAAGGAGGGCGGGGGTGGGGATTCCACTACCAGCGGCACGTTGGCGACCTTGTAGCCGCGATTGGCAAGATAGATCGACGTCGGCGTCTTCGATGATCGCGATACGCCGGTCAGGATGATGTCGGCTTCCTCCCAATCCTCCGGGGCGATGCCGTCGTCATGCGCGATCGTATACTGGATCGCCTCGACCCGGGCATAATAGGCCGCGTCGAGGATATGCTGGCGGCCCGGCCGGGCGAGCGCCTGCTGGCCCAGCAGTTGCGACAGTGCATCAATTACCGGGTCGAGCGCCGAGACGCTCGGCAGGCCAAGGGCGTGGCAGCGCGATTCCAGGCGCGTGCGGATATCGTTGTTGACCAGCGTGAAGATCACGAGTCCCGGCCGCTGCGCGATTTCGAGGAGGATTCGGTCCAGATGGCCCTGGCTGCGCACCATCGGCCAGAAATGCTTGATGGTCTCGACCCCCTCGAACTGGGCGAGCCCGGCCTTGGCGATGTTCTCGAGCGTCTCGCCGGTCGAATCCGACAGGAGGTGGAGATGGAGGCGGATCATAGGGAGCCCGAGGGGACGGATCTGTGGAAAACCATGCGGATGGAGCTAGCGGAAGGGCGGGGACGCTTTCAAGCGGCGGATTCATCCCCGCTGACGGCGCCGATCTCCGGCGATTCATCCACAGGGGAGGGGATTGATCCACAGGCTGTGGATAATGGGTATGGCGCGAGGGACTCGGAGGGGCGTCACGATTCCCCGTGAGTCAAGCTGTTGGCAATCGCGCCAACTGTGAATAAACCCCGGCACCCAACGCCCTACAAACTTCTTCAGTTCCTCTTAAAAGAATCAATAAGGAAGATAATGGCTGCCCATCCCGCCGAGACGCGTCCCCTGCTCGCCGTGCTCCGGGGTGAGCGCCGCGATCCCCCGCCGGTCTGGCTGATGCGCCAGGCGGGGCGCTATCTTCCCGAATATCGCGCATTGCGGGAGACAAAGGGCGGCTTCCTCGAACTGGCCTATGACAGCGACGCCGCGGCAGAGATCACCCTCCAGCCGATCCGCCGCTTCGGCTTCGACGGTGCGATCCTGTTTTCGGACATCCTGATCATCCCGCACGCGATGGGCCAGGACCTGCGTTTCGAGGCCGGCGAGGGACCGCGCCTGTCGCCGACGCTGGTCGACCGGACGCTCGCCGATCTCGAACCGGTGCCGGCACGGCTCGAGCCGATCTACGGCACGGTCCGCCGGGTGCGCGCTGCGCTGCCCGCCGAGACGACGTTCCTCGGTTTCGCAGGCAGCCCGTGGACCGTCGCCACCTATATGGTCGCGGGGCAGGGCAGCCGCGAGCAGGCCGAGACGCGGCGCAAGGCCTATCGCGACCCGGCGGGATTCCAGGCGATCATCGATGCGCTTGTCGATGCAACGACCGATTATCTCTCGAAGCAGATCGAGGCGGGAGTCGACGCGGTGCAGCTGTTCGACAGCTGGGCGGGCAGCCTCGCCCCGCGCGAGTTCGAGCGCTGGGTGATCGCACCAACCGCCGAACTGGTCCGCCGGCTCCATGCGCGGCATCCGGGTGTGCCGGTGATCGGCTTCCCGAAGGGTGCGGGCGGCAAGCTTCCGGCCTATGCACGTGAAACCGGGGTTGATGCAGTCGGGCTCGACGAGACGGTCGACACAGCCTGGGCCCATGCCAATCTGCCTGAGGGGCTGACCGTGCAGGGCAATCTCGATCCGCTCGCCCTTGTCTCCGGCGGGGACGGGCTCGACGCCGCCGTGGACACGATCCTGGGGGCTTTCCCCGGGCGGCCACATGTGTTCAACCTGGGCCACGGAATCCTGCTCGATACGCCGATCGCCCATGTCGAGCGGCTGCTCGCGCGGGTCAGGGGGTGAAGCCATGACGGCCATGACGGGTTTTCTGGGCAACGCCTATCCCTGGGTGAAGGCTGCGCACCTCATCTTCGTCATCTTCTGGATGGCAGGGCTGTTCATGCTGCCGCGCTTCTTCATCTATCATCATGCCGCTGCGCCGGGATCGGCCGAGGACCGGGCGTGGATCGAACGCGAGCGGCGGCTGCGGTCGATCATCATCACCCCGGCGATGATTCTGGTATGGCTGTTCGGCCTGATGCTGGCTTTCGACCAGGCGCTGTGGGGAGTGCACTGGTTCCAGGCGAAATTCGCCACGGTCTTTTTGCTGTCCGCCTTTCACGGCTGGGCGGTCGGCTATGGTCGCCGGATGGCGTCCGGTTACCGCGCGCCTTCGGACAAGGCGTTGCGTTTCATGAATGAGATTCCCGGCATCGCTACCGCGGTGATCGTGATTCTGGTGATTGTCCGACCGTTCTGACAATCCGATCAGCCCCCGATCCGTCGCCAGACTCTTGACTTGAACCCGGGCCGCGCCTACCTCCCGGCGAAGAACAGGCCCGCCGTTCGAGCGGAGACCCTTTCTCCTGCCAAAAACCGAAGCGGCCCCTTCCCATCGCCGCCCGAGACTTCTCCCGACCGATCTGAAGACCCAGACCAGGAATTCCCTCGATGCACCTGAAGGACCTCAAGAAGAAGAGCCCCGCCGATCTCGTCAGCATGGCAGAGGAGCTCGGAGTCGAGGGCGCGTCGACGATGCGCAAGCAGGACCTGATGTTCGCGATCCTCAAGGTCGAGGCGGAGAATGGCGAGCAGATCATGGGCGAGGGCACGATCGAGGTGCTGCCCGATGGCTTCGGTTTCCTGCGCAGCCCCGAGGCGAACTATCTCGCCGGTCCCGACGACATCTATGTCTCACCCAACCAGGTGCGGAAATTCGGCTTGCGCACCGGCGACACCGTCGAGGGTGAAATCCGCGCGCCCAAGGACGGGGAGCGTTATTTCGCGCTGACCCGGCTCGCTTCGATCAACTTCGACGATCCCGACGTCGTTCGCCACCGCGTCAATTTCGACAATCTCACGCCGCTCTATCCGGAAGAGAAGCTGCGGCTCGACACGCTCGATCCCACCGTCAAGGACAAGTCGGCGCGTGTCATCGACATCGTCTCCCCGCAGGGCAAGGGCCAGCGTGCGCTGATCGTCGCGCCGCCCCGCGTCGGCAAGACCGTGCTGCTCCAGAACATCGCCAAGGCGATCACCGACAACCACCCCGAGGTCTTCCTCATCGTCCTGCTGATCGACGAGCGGCCAGAGGAAGTCACCGACATGCAGCGTTCGGTGAAGGGCGAGGTGATCAGCTCGACCTTCGACGAACCGGCGCAGCGCCACGTCCAGGTCGCCGAGATGGTGATCGAGAAGGCCAAGCGTCTCGTCGAGCACAAGAAGGACGTCGTGATCCTGCTCGACTCGATCACCCGTCTCGGCCGCGCCTACAACACCGTTGTCCCCTCGTCGGGCAAGGTGCTGACCGGCGGTGTCGACGCCAATGCGCTGCAGCGGCCGAAGCGCTTCTTCGGCGCCGCGCGCAATATCGAGGAGGGCGGCTCGCTCTCGATCATCGCCACCGCGCTGATCGATACCGGCAGCCGCATGGATGAGGTGATCTTCGAGGAGTTCAAGGGCACCGGCAATTCGGAGATCGTCCTCGACCGCAAGGTCGCCGACAAGCGCATCTTCCCGGCGATGGACGTCGGCAAGTCCGGCACCCGCAAGGAAGAACTGCTGGTCGACAAGGGCAAGCTGTCGAAGATGTGGGTGCTCCGCCGCATCCTCATGCAGATGGGCACCGTCGACGCGATGGAGTTCCTGCTCGACAAGATGAAGGATTCGAAGACCAACGAGGATTTCTTCGACTCGATGAACCAGTAAGCGGGAAGGGAGCGGCGCTTGGGGGGGCTGACCGACTGGACCTACAAGCGCTTCTGGGCGCATGTCGAGCATCCCTATCGCCGTTTGCGCCGCCGCCTGCTCGAACTGGCCGGACCCGGCCTGACCATTCTCGATGCGGGTTGCGGCCATACCGCCCCCAACCTCCAGGAGCTGCGCGACAGCGGGGCGACACTGATCGGAGTCGATCTCGTCCATCTCGATCCGCAGCCGGGCATGGAGCTGATCGAGGCGGATCTCGGCCGGATTCCGCTGCCCGACGCCTCGGTCGACCTGATCTATTCGCGCTCGGTGATGGAGCATGTCGTCGATCCCGACGCGGTCTATGGCGAGGCGGCACGGCTGCTCAAGCCGGGCGGGCGCTGGATCTTCCTCACCGCCAACCGCTGGGACTATGTCTCGATCGTCTCGCGGCTGACGCCCAACCGGTTCCATGCCGGAATCGTGCGCCGCTTCGAGGGACGGGACGAGATCGATGTCTTCCCGACCGCCTACAAGACCAACGATCGCGGCCAGATCACTCACCACGCCGCTGCCCATGGCTTCCATGTCGACGCGTTCGAGCGGCACGGCCAATATCCGGCGATGTTCTACCGGGTAGGGCCCTTGTTCCTGCTCGCGACCTTCTTCGAAAAGACGGTGATCAAGCTTCCCTTCCTCGCCGGCCTGCGCGGCTGGCTCTATGTCGAGCTGGTGAAACGTTGATCTGATCGGTCTCCCGACGGCGAGCATTGATCCTCAGTATCCGGCGGAATTTCGGGCATTGCAGCTGGTCGGGCTCGGGGCAGGCCGCGGCGTGGCGCAGGCCGTCGCGCAACATGCCGAGCCGGCTTATCATGCGGTCGAGTTCATCCGCCTTGTCGATCAGCCTCGACCGGTCGATCGACGGCGCCGCGTCGGGACGTACCATCGGCAGGATGTCGTCGAGCGAGAATCCCGCGGTGCGGCCGAGCGCGATGAGCTCGAGCCGCGCGAGCACGCCCGCATCGAACAGCCGCCGCAGCCCGCGTCGGCCGGTCGCGGCGATCAGCCCCCGTTCCTCGTAATAGCGCAGCGTCGACGCGGGCACGCCCGATCGTTTTGCCACCTCCGATATGTCCAGGTCCCGCATGGTCTTGACCTCAAGTCGACTTGAAGTGGCAAGCTAGGGCAAAGTCGATTCGCGGACAATGCAAGGAGGAAGGAATGACGGATGCCGAGATGGCGCGAGCCGAGCAGCAGGCACTGTGGAACGGGGTCGCCGGTCGCGCTTGGGTAGACGAGCAGATGTTGCTCGACCGGCTGTTTGCACCGTTCGCGGCGCTGCTGGCCGACGCGGCGCGAGAGGTTCGGGGCGGGCGGGTGCTCGATGTGGGCTGTGGTACGGGCGCCACCACGCTGGCGATCGCGGAGGCGCTCGGCCCTGGTGGAGAATGCGTCGGTGCAGACATCTCGCGCCCGATGATCGAGTCGGCACATGTCCGGGCCGGGCGGGCCGGGGTCCCCGCCCGCTTCATCCATGCGGATGTCGAAAGCCATGACTTCGCCCCGGCGAGCTTCGATCTCGTCACCTCGCGTTTCGGGGTGATGTTCTTCGGCGATCCGGTGCGGGCCTTCGCCAATCTGCGGGGAGCGGTGCGGGAGGGCGGCGGCCTCGTCCTGCTGGCATGGCGCGGGCGCAGCGAGAACGGGTTCATGACCGCGGCCGAGAGCGCTGCGGCACCGCTGCTGGCGCCGCAGCCGCCACGCGATCCGGGTGCGCCAGGCCAGTTTGCCTTCGCCGATCCGGATCGGGTGCGGGCAATCCTGGCGGCGGCTGGCTGGGCGGGGGTGGAGATCGACCCTATCGACGTCGATTGCACGATGTCCGAGGCCGACCTCGATGACTATGCGGTCCGCCTCGGCACGCTCGCCAGGATCCTGCCGACCCTCGACGATGGGCTGCAGGCCCGAGTCGTCACCGCGGTGCGGTTGGGCTTCGATCCCTATCGCCGCGACGGTCTGGTCCGCTTCACAGCAGCTTGCTGGGTGATCCGCGTCCGTCCGGCCCGTCCGACGGGCTGATCACGGTAACAGGCTCGACAGCGATCCGCTTTCGGCTAGGGAAGGGCAATGATCGACCTTTGGAACCATATCGTCGCGGATTTCTCGAACATCACCAGCCCGGCGGCCATGGCGGCCTTCCTGCAGGTCCTGATGATCGACATCATGCTCGCCGGCGACAATGCGATCGTGGTGGGTGCGCTTGCGGCGGGCTTGCCGGCCGACCAGCGGCGCAAGGTGATCATGATCGGCATCATCGCCGCGCTCGTCCTGCGTATCGTTTTCGCGGTCAGCGTCAGCCTGCTGATGGGTATCGTCGGCCTTGTCCTCGCGGGCGGCCTGCTATTGTTGTGGGTGGCCTGGAAGATGTTCCGCGAGCTGCGCCACGCGGGAGCGCCGGCTGGCGCCGATCCGACCGAGCATGACGGTATACCTCAGAGCAAAACCTTTCTCGGTGCCGCCTGGGCGGTGGCCGTCGCCGATGTGTCGATGAGCCTCGACAATGTCCTCGCCGTCGCCGGCGCAGCGCGCGAGCATCCCGGCATTCTCGTCATCGGCCTGCTGCTCTCGGTCGCGTTGATGGGCGTCGCCGCCAATCTGATCGCCCGTTATATCGAGCGCTATCGCTGGATCGCCTATATCGGCCTTGCGGTGATTCTCTACGTGGCGGTCAAGATGATCTGGGAAGGCAGCCACCAGGTCTGGCCGCTGATCGCCTGAACCCTTTGCAACACGGATTTTTTTCGACGGGGGAAGGCGCTTTTCCGCGCTGGTCGATGTTGCAATGCTTTACGATTCCCGACTTCTATGGATCAACTTTAATCTTATCTATACTTTATTTTAACTTATTTTTTACTAGAGTGTCGGGTTTCTTTACAATCAAGGATGAAGCTTTCGTGCCGATATTGGCGTAATACCACCATTTATTACTAGAAACCGCCAGGTTCTTCTGATAGGTGACAGTCAATGGCGCTATTCGCGCCCATCTGTAGGGATGAAGCGATGCGTGGGTTTCGTGCTTTTCCGATCCTCGTCGCCGGCCTGATGGCTGTCGCCCATGCGGGGCAGGCATCCGCCGCGCTCGTCGGCCAGTCGGTTTCTACCGGCATTGCCGCGCTCAAGGAATGGAACGTCGTCGCGTTCAACAACTTCACGTCGTACAACCATGTCGACGGGCGGGTGTTCGTCGGTGGCAGCTTCTCGGCCGGCGGCAACTTCACCATCCAGAACAACAACATTCCTTCGTCGAGCTACGGTACCCCGGCACTGACCGTGGTGGGCAGCGCCGCGCTCAATGGCAGCGTCAACGCGGGCGGCGGCATCAGCGTCGGCGGCAGCGTCAGCGGCTCGTTCAACAACAACGGCCAGAACGTCGTCACCTATGGCGGTTCCAGCAGCGCCTGGGCGAACAACACCACCTTCACCAAGGGTGCATCCGATTTCACCAGCACGCTGCAGAGTCAGTCGAACGACATCAAGGCGTCCCTGATCAGCCTCAGCCAGAATCTCGCCGCGCTCAGCAATACCAGCGGCGTCAGCGTCGGCGGCGACAGCAACAACCAGCAGATCACCGTGACCGGCAGCGGGCTTCAGGTGCTGAACTGGTCGGAAGCGATGTTCGAGGGCAACAACAACCAGCAGTTGCTGGTCAGCCTGCCCAGCGATGCGACGCTGGTCATCAACGTTGCGGGCACCGACATCGACTTCAATCGGAACTTCAACCGCTTCAGCGGCGACAACCGGGTGCTGTTCAACTTCTACGAGGCGACCACGGTCGACATCGGTCGCCAGTTCAGCGGCTCTATCCTTGGCGTCTTCGCTGACATCACCGGCGGTAACAGCGGCAATATCGACGGTAGCGTGATCGGCAACAATGTCCGCCAGAATGCCAATGGCGAGATCCACAACAACTATTTCCAGGGTGACCTGTCGAGCATCAATGGCCCCGTCTCGGTCGCGCCCGAGCCGTCCACCTGGGCGATGCTGATCCTCGGCTTCGGCCTGGTCGGTGCGATGATGCGCACCCGCAACCGCCGCACCCTGGTCGTCCAGGCGGCCTGATCGGTCCCCCCTGACCATCGGATAGAAAAGGGCTCGCCGGGAGGCGGGCCCTTTTTCTTGGACGACTTCAGGGTAGCAGGACGATCGACCCCGTCGTGCGGCGCCCCTCGAGCGCGCGGTGCGCCTCGGCAGCCTGGTCGAGCGGCAGACGCAGGCCGATCTCCGCGGCGATCTTGCCGGAGCCGACCATCTTGAACAGGTCGGAGGCGGCGCTGTCCATCTCGGCGCGGGTTGCCACATAATCGAAAACGCGCGGGCGGGTCAGGAACAGCGATCCGCGTTTGGCCAATTCGAGCGGGCTGGCCGGGGGGACCGGGCCTGAAGCGTTGCCGAAGCTGGCCATCAGCCCGCGCGGGCGCAGGCTGTCGAGCGAAGCTTCCCAGCTCGCTGCGCCGACACCGTCGAACGCGACGTCAACGCCCCGGCCACCGGTGGCCGCGCGGACCGCGGCGGCAAGCTCGCCATAGGGGCAATCGAGCGCGACCTCGGCGCCCAGGCCGCGCGCGATCGCGGCCTTGTCGGCGTTGCCGGCATGGGCAATCACCCGCACCCCGATCGCCGCGAGCCATGGCACCATCAGACGCCCGACCCCGCCGGCCGCGGCATGGACGAGCGCGGTCTGTCCCGCTTCCATCCGGGCGCAGCCATGGACGAGCGTCTGGACGGTCACGCCCTTGAGCAGCACCGCCGCCGCCGTCTCGTCGTCTATCGCGTCGGGCAGGGTCACCAGGATGGCGGGATCGAGGTCGGCACGGGTCGCATAGCTGCCGGGCTCGGCAGTCATATAGGCGACCCGCTGCCCGACGGCGACCCCGGAGACCCCCGCGCCGATCGCCTCGACCACGCCGGCCGCCTCGACCCCGAGCGGGGCGGGGAGCGGTTGCGGGTACAGGCCGGTGCGATGATAGGTGTCGATAAAGTTGACCCCGATCGCCCGGTGCCGCACGCGGACCTTGCCCGCCGCGACGGGGGTGTCCGCCAGCGGCTCGGGCTCGATCACCTCAGGGCCGCCGAACCGGCGGACGACGAGTCTGTGCTCGGACATGCGCGATCAGGCCAGGTGCTGGGCGAAGAAGGCCTCGGTCCGCTCGTCGGCGAGCTGCGCGGCGGCTTCGACACGGCGCTTGCCCATCGTCGTCGCGAAGCCGTGATCGACGCCGGGATAGTCGAACAGCGTCACCTTGGCATGACTGTCGAGCCCTTCGTGCATCTTGCGCTGGACCTCGGCCGGCACGAAGCCGTCGTCGCCCGCGATGTGGAGCGCCAGTGGATGCGCGATCGCATGCGCCTCGCCCAGCAGACCGTCCAGGCCGACCGCATAATAGCCGACGCTCGCGTTGATGTCGGTGCGTGCCGCCGTCATATAAGCGAGCCTCCCGCCAAGGCAGTAGCCGACCGCGCCGACCTTCCCGCCATGGATCATCGCGCGGGTGTCGCGGATCGTCGCCTCGATGTCGCGGATGCCCTGGTCCTGGTCGAACTGGCCGAACAGGTTGAGACCCTCCTGCATCTCCTCGGGTACATCGGGATCGAGCTCGATGCCGGGGCGGATCCGCCAGAACAGATCGGGCGCCACCGCCAGATAGCCCTTCGCCGCCCATTGGTCGCACTTGATGCGGATGCCGTCGTTCACCCCGAAAATCTCCTGGATGACGATGATCGCCGCCTTGGGCTCGGAGACGGGCTGCGAGGTGTAGGCGAGGAACTCGTCATCACCGTGCAAGGTCTTGATTTCGGTATAGCTTTTCACAGAAGGCCTCCTCGTCTCTCTGGGCGTCTCTCATGGTCGAGCAACCATGTCTTCGTGATGATCCCGCGTCCGCCGGAATAATGACCGATCGTCCCGCCGCTGCCTACCACCCGGTGACAGGGGACGACGATCGGGAAGGGGTTGCGCGCACAGGCCTGGCCGATCGCGCGCGGCGCCGAGCCGGCGATCCGCGCGAGCGCGCCGTAGCTCAGTGTGTCGCCGGACGGAATGGCGACGATCGCCTCGCGTAGCGCCGCCCCACGCGGCGTCGCGGCGGGGAGTAGCGGCAGGTCGAACGTCGTCGCTCCATCGTCGAAATAGGCGCGGAGCTGGCGGATAGCCGCGGCTGCGGGCCCCTGTGCCGGTACCACATCCATATCCCCGGATACGATGCGATCGTCCAGGATATGGATTGCCCGTACCCACCGCGAGTCGGTTTCTATGAGAATCCGGCCCACCGGAGAGGGAAGCAGGGTCTTCGTCATCAAGATATCTTCGCGGAGATCATCGGAGCCGGCAATATGGACAGAGGCTCCGCGAAACTCTAGCCATGGAGCGGCATGTTTCAACGACCCGGAGGGCGCGCATGAAGATCACCGTCGATGTCGACTGCACGCCCGAGGAGGCGCGCCGCTTCATGGGGTTGCCCGACATGTCGAGCGTTCATGACGCCTATGTCGAGAAGATGAAGAAGACGATCGAGGAGGGGGTGACCCCGGACATGCTCGACACGATGATGCGCAACTGGATGCCGATGGGTGAGGCCGGCATGAATATGTGGCGCACGATGTTCGATCAGATTGGCCGTGCCGCCGGCACCTCTGGAAAATAACCCCGGCGTTTCGCCCGACACCATCTTCGCGCTGTCGAGCGGGGCGCCGCCGGCCGGCGTCGCTGTGGTGCGGATCAGCGGGCCGCTGGCGGGTATGGCGATCGACCGGCTGACGGGCGGCCGCCCGCGCCCTGCCGCGCGCCGCGCGAGCCTGCGCACCCTGATCGACCCCGACGGCGGGGCAATGCTCGACCGGGCGCTATTGCTCTGGTTGCCGGGACCCGGAACGGTAACCGGGGACGACATGGCGGAGTTCCATCTTCACGGCGGCCGCGCCGTGACGGCGGCGGTTCTCTCCGTGCTCGGCCGGGTAGCCGGCCTTCGTCCTGCGGCAGCCGGAGAATTCACTCGGCGCGCGTTCGAGACCGGACGAATTGACCTCAACGAGGCGGAAGCGCTCGCCGACCTGCTCGCCGCCGAAACCGAGGCGCAGCGCCGCAACGCGATGCTGCTCGCCGGTGGGGCGCTCAGCCGCGCTCTGGAAGGCTGGCAACACCAGCTGCTGTCGCTCGCCGCACGGCTCGAAGCGCAGCTCGACTTTTCCGATGAGGACGATGTTTCGGCACTAGACGCCGGGTTCGCCGCCGAGCTTGCCGAACTTGATGCCGATGTCGCCCGCTGGCGAGATCGACTTCCCGTGGAACGTCTGCGCGATGGAATCCGAGTGGTGCTAGCGGGCCCGCCCAATGCGGGCAAATCGACCTTGCTCAACGCCTTGGTCGGGCGCGAGGCCGCGATCGTCACTCCGATCGCCGGGACGACGCGTGACCTCATCGAGGCGCCGGTGGCCTTGGGCGGCGTGCCCTTCCTGTTCACCGACACGGCCGGGCTCCATGCCGGGACCGGCGACGCGGTCGAGGCGATCGGCATCGACCGCGCAACCCAGGCGATCGCCGCTGCCGACATCATCCTCTGGCTTGGCGAGCCGGGTGAGGCGCCGGCGGAGGCGCTTCGAGTCGGCGCGCAGGCGGACCGGCGCGCGCTCGACCGCGCCGCTTATGACCTGCTCGTTTCGGCGCGAAGCGGCGCGGGGATGGATGATCTGATCGGGCTGTTGCTCGATCGTGCGGCGGCGCTGCTGCCGGGCGAGGGCGAGGCCGCACTGTCGGCGCGACAACGCGCGGCGCTCGACCGCCTTGGCGAGGCACTATCATTGGCGCGAGGGGAGGGCGACCCGATTCTCGTCGCCGAAGGACTCCGCCTCGCCCGTGCCGCCATCGACATGTTGACCGGCCGAGCCGGTACCGAGGACATGCTCGACAGTCTCTTCGGCCGCTTCTGCATCGGCAAGTGAGTGTGTTCCACGTGGAACATTTTTGACTCGGCGCGCGGGGTCGGATAGCGCGCTCCCCTATGGCAGACAGCTTCGATGTGATTGTGGTCGGCGGCGGCCATGCCGGCTGCGAGGCGGCGGCAGCGGCGGCGCGAATGGGCGCGCGGACCGCGCTCGTCAGCATGCGTCGCGACATGATCGGGGCGATGTCGTGCAACCCCGCGATCGGCGGACTCGGCAAGGGCCATCTCGTCCGCGAGGTCGATGCCTGCGACGGGCTCATCGCCCGCGCCGCCGATCGCGCCGGAATCCACTATCGCATGCTCAACAGCAGCAAGGGCGCGGCGGTGCAGGGCCCGCGCATCCAGGCCGATCGCAGGCTCTACAAGGCGGCGATCCACGAGCTGCTCGCTGAGCTGGCTATGCTGGAGATCATCGAGGGATCTGCCGAACGGCTGCGACTCGATAACGACGTTTCACGTGGAACGTCCGGACTGGTCCTCGCCAACGGGCGCGGGCTGAGGGCGGGGGCGGTAGTGCTGGCAACCGGCACCTTCCTCAATGCCCGACTGCATTTCGGGATGGATTGTCGCGCCGGCGGCAGGGTAGGGGAAGCGGCTGCCGTGGGGCTCGCCGAGCAACTCCGCGCGCTCGATCTTCCGATCGCTCGCCTCAAGACCGGGACGCCGCCGCGCCTCGACGGGCGCACGATCGACTGGGCCCAGCTCGACCGCCAGCCTTCGGATGAGGAGAGGTGGACCTTCTCGGCACTCACGCCGTGCCGTCTCGTCCCGCAGCTCTCCTGCGCGATCACCCGGACCAACCAGCGCACCCATGACGTGATCCGCGCCGGGCTTGACCGGTCGCCGCTCTTCTCAGGCGCGATCACCGGAGTCGGGCCGCGCTACTGCCCCTCCATCGAGGATAAGGTCCACCGTTTCGGCGATCGCGACGGGCATCAGATATTCCTTGAACCCGAGGGCCTCGACGACCCGACCGTCTATCCCAACGGGGTGTCGACCTCGCTTCCCGAGGATGTCCAACGCGCGATGCTCCGGACGGTGCCGGGGCTCGAGCGGGTCGAAATCCTCCAGCCCGGCTACGCCGTCGAATATGATTATATCGATCCCCGCGCGCTGACCGCCGGGCTTGCGCTGCGGGCGCTGCCGGGCCTGTTCTGCGCTGGGCAGATCAACGGCACCACCGGCTATGAGGAGGCGGCCGCGCAGGGGCTCGCCGCCGGGATGAACGCGGCCGCGTTTGCGGCCGGTCGGACCGAGATCCACTTCGACCGGGCGACGAGCTATATCGGCGTCATGATCGACGACCTCACCTTACAGGGAGTGTCCGAACCCTATCGCATGCTCACCGCCCGCGCCGAGTATCGGTTGCGGCTGCGCGCCGACAATGCCGGCAGCCGCTTGACGGGCTGGGCTGACACGCACGGCGCGATCTCGACCGCCCGGCGGATGTTCCACGTGGAACGCGAAGCGCAGCGGACGGCGATGACCGACCGCCTCGCAACGCGCATCGCCAGGTCGGCCGAACTGGTCGCGGCCGGCGCGGCGGTCTCCGACGACCATGCCCGCCGCTCGCTCGCGGAGTGGCTGCGCTTCCCCGAGGTCGGCGATGCCGAACTGATCGCTCTGGCGCCCGAACTCGCCGCTATTCCCAAGGATGTCCGCGCCGAGGTGATCCAGGACGGCCGCTACGCGCCCTATCTCGCGCGCCAGGATCAGGAAATCGCCCGGCTCCGCGCGGACGAGGAGATCGGCCTCGCGGACATCGCCGATTATGGCGCGATCGCCGGGCTGTCGAACGAAATGGTCGAGCGGCTTAACGCCGCCCGCCCCGCCGACCTCGCCGCTGCGGGCCGTGTTCGCGGTGTTACGCCGGCTGCGCTCGCCGCGATCATGGTCCACGCCCGGCGCCTCGCGGCATGAGCATGACCGAGCAGGAGGCACGCGACTGGGTCGGGGAGCGTGTTCCACGTGGAACAGTGATGGGGCTGGAGATGCTCGTCGCGATGATCCGCGACGAGATGCCGCGCCAGAATCTCATCGCCGCCTCGACCGCCGAACAGATATGGTCTCGCCATATCGTCGACTCGGCGCAACTCGTACCGATCGCCGGGAAGGGCGGTCCGCTTCGCTGGATCGATCTCGGCTCAGGCGCCGGTTTCCCCGGCATGGTCGTAGCGCTGATGCTGCCCGAGGTTCGCATGACGCTGGTTGAGTCGCGCCGCAAGCGGATCGACTTCCTGCGCTTCATGGCCGAATCGCTCGACATGGCCGATCGGGTGACCGTGGCGGGTCAACGGCTCGAGATGCTTGAATCGAGCCCGCACGACGTGATCAGCGCGCGCGCCTTTGCTCCGCTCGACCGGCTGTTGCCGCTCGCGCACCGTTTTTCGCACGAAGCAACGCTCTGGCTGTTGCCGAAGGGACGTAGCGCCGCATCCGAACTGGAAGCCGTAACCACTTCGTGGCAGGGTGATTTCCGGGTCGTTCCGAGCATGACCGACCCGGAGGCGGCAATCATCGTCGCGTCGCAGGTTCAGCCGCAGGGCAAAGGTCAAAAGGGACGCCGATGATCCGCATCGCGATCGCCAATCAGAAGGGCGGGGTGGGCAAGACGACCACCGCGATCAACCTCGCCACCGCGCTGGCGGCGACCGGCTGGCGGGTGCTGCTCGTCGATTTCGATCCGCAGGGCAATGCCTCGACGGGGCTGGGCGTCGAGCAGGCGTCGCGCGAGCGCTCGAGCTATGAGCTGCTCCGCCGCGACTGCACGCTCGGCGAGGCGGTGGTCGCGACCAAGATCCCGCGGCTCGACATCGTCCCCGCGACGGTCGACCTGACCGGGGCCGAGATCGAGCTGATCGACGTCGAGAAGCGCACCCACCGGCTCCACGATGCGCTCGCCCAGGACGAGAATCGCTGGGACGTCTGCCTGATCGACTGCCCGCCCTCGCTCGGCCTGCTCACCGTCAATGCGCTGGTCGCGGCGAACATGATGCTGGTGCCGCTGCAATGCGAGTTCTTTGCGCTCGAAGGACTGACCCAACTGCTCCAGACGATCGAGCGGGTACGGGCGCGCTTCAATCCGCAGCTCTCGATCCTGGGAGTCGCGCTGACCATGTACGACCGTCGCAATCGGCTCTCCGAACAGGTGGCGGCCGACGTGCGCGATGTTTTGGGGAATGTGGTGTTCGAAACGGTGATCCCGCGCAATGTGCGCCTGTCCGAGGCGCCGAGCCATGGTGTGCCCGCGCTGATCTATGACCATCGCTGCCCCGGGTCCGAGGCTTATATCGCGCTCGCCCGCGAATGCATCGCGCGGCTGACCAACAAGGCGCAGGCGGCATGAGCGCCGACGGTCCGCGCCGCGGCCTCGGTCGGGGCCTGTCGTCACTGCTCGGCGAGGTGGCGGCCGAGCAGCCGATTGCGCCCGGCGCCGAGCGGCCCTCGGGCATCCGCATGATCCAGGTTGCGGACATCAAGCCCAACCCCAGCCAGCCGCGCCGCCATTTCGATGACACCGCGCTCGACGAGCTCGCCGCCTCGATCGGCGCGCGCGGGCTGATCCAGCCGATCGTCGTCCGCACCCATCCATCGGCCGGTGGATACCAGATCATCGCCGGCGAGCGACGCTGGCGGGCGGCGCAGCGCGCGCGCATCCACGAGCTGCCGGCAATCGTCCGCGAGCTGTCCGACGCGCAGACGTTCGAGTTGGCGATCGTCGAGAATGTTCAGCGCCAGGACCTCAACGCGATCGAGGAGGCCGAGGCCTATCAACGGCTGATCGGCGACTTCGGCCATACCCAGGAGATGCTCGGCAAGCTGGTGGGCAAGTCGCGCAGCCATGTCGCCAATCTGATGCGGCTGCTCGACCTGCCCAAGCCCGTGCGCGACATGGTCGCCGACGGCCGCCTGTCGATGGGCCACGCGCGCGCGCTCGTTACCGCGCCTAATGCCGAGGAGCTGGCCGAGCACGTCGTCACCCAGCAATTGTCGGTCCGCGACGCCGAGAAGCTCGTCCAGGCCGGACGGCCCGGCAATGCCGCGCCCAAGCCGGTGGCGCCGCGCCCGGCGCAACCCGCCGATGCCGACATCGCCGCGCTCGAACGCCATCTCGGTGATATCCTCGGGCTCAAGGTGACGATCGAGCACGGCGAGAAGGGCGGCCGGATCGGTATTGCCTATTCGACCCTCGACCAGCTTGACCTGGTCTGCCAGCGGCTAAGCGGCGAGCCGATCTGAGACGGCGTACGAAGCGTCTCGGACGGGGTGACGGTTTCAGCGGTTAAGGTGTTGATATTCCAGTAGCGAACCGTTCGTCCCGAGCGAAGTCGAGGGACGCTGGCTCTCGAACATGTCTCGACTTCGCTCGACACGAACGGACCATTTCACTTTGCCTTCACACCGCATCTCAACATCGCACAGACATGCGCTCCAGCCTTCGCTGAAGCGACGAGATCAGTTGAGACTCGAACTGAACAGCTTCACACCCGGTCTCAACGTCGCGCCGATGCCGCCACCCGGGCGATGGTGAGAAGTTCCTCGCCGATCAATATCATGCCCGGCGCTCCTGAGCGCTTATAAGCACGTTCAAGCGCAGCGAGGCGGGTCATGGCCGTGGCGATGCGATCCGGCGACCAGCGCTGAAGAAGCCCGGCCACCACCTTCTGATCCTTCCAGAATATTGCCTTGCCGGCGCTGGCCATCACCGCGTTGACGCTTTGGCCGGCAGCGACCTCGGCGCGGAGCGGCGCGATCTGGGCCAGGCGGCGGAGCACCGCACGGACCGCGCCGATCGCTTCGGGCGCACCGATCAGCGCCAGTTCGGCGGCCGCCTGCTCGGGCCGTCCGCCCATCACCGCGTCGACGATCGCGCTGAGGTCGCTCTCGTCGTTGACCGCGCCGATCGTCTCGAAGGCGGCCGTGTCCGCCGGTTTCGGATCGTCCGGGCTCGCATCGACGAACAGCGCCAGCTTTTCCAGCTCGCGTGCGATAAGGGCGCGGTCGGCATTGGTGGCCGCGACGACCGCCTGAGCGGCGCGCGAATCGATTCGCAGGCCCAGCTCGCGGGCTATCTCGACCGCCACCTGATCGGCGGCACGGCCTTCCGGCAGGTAGGAAGCGAAGGCGAGCGCTGTCGGCGAGGCGAGGGCGAGCTTAACCAGCTTCGCGTCCTTGCGCAGGTTGCCGGCGATGACGACCACCGGATTGCCCGCGGAAGGAGCCTCCAGAAGCGCCTGGGCCGCATCGATGATCTCGTCGCCGGCCGGATCGACGCGGATGTGTCGCGCACCGCCGAACAGCGAGATCGAAGCGGCCTCGTCGGCCAGCCGGGCGGGATCCTCCTTGAGCTGGGCGCCGCTGATGTCTATCCGCTCGGCCTCGGCTCCCATCGCCTTGTCGAGCCGCGTCGCCAGCGCGCGCGACCCTGATTCGTCGGGACCGTACAGCAGGATGAGCCGGATGCCCGGATCGGGCCGGTCGAGCGCCCGCTGGATCTGGCCGGCATCGGCTTTCATAGGGTGCTCATCGGCATCGCACGCTCACTGGGCGCGCTCACTGGCCCGCGCTGCGCCCCGCATAGGTGGCAAGACGCGCGACGATCTGGTCGGCGAGATTCTCGGTCAGGCGTTCGAGCGCGGTCTGCTCGGCGGCGACGGTGGCATATTCCGAGCCGGTGACGTCGATGCCGGCATCGGCCGCGGCGGTCTGGTCGAGCAGCACGCCGCCGGTTGCAGCGTCGAGCAGGCGATAGCGCGCGCGCAGCGTCCGCCGCTCGCGGCTCACCGCATTGTCCTGGCGGATGCCGAAGCCGGTGATCTGGTCGTCGAGCTCGACCTCGAGCCGGAAGCGGGGGGCCGTCTCGCCCTGGCGGTGGAGCCGGTCATTGAGCGCGTTGCGGATCAGCCAGCCGCTCTGCCCGCCGACCGGCGCGACCTCGACCGCGCGCAGCGACGATGCCACCGATCCGGCGCCGCCGTCGGCGTAGAGCGGCCTGAGCGCGCAGCCGGGCAGCGCCGCGACCGCGCCAGCCAGGACGATCAGGGCCGCCAGCCGCTTCATGCGACGATATTCACCAGGCGGTCGGGAACGACGATCACCTTGCGTGGTGCGGCGCCTTCCAGCAGCCGGGCGATCTTCTCCGATTCGAGCGCCATCCGCTCGAGCGCGTCCTTCGGCGCGCCCTTGGGAGCGATCAGCGTGTCGCGCAGCTTGCCGTTGACCTGCACCGCGATCGTCACCTCGTCGTCGACCAGCAGCGCGGGATCATGCGCCGGCCAGGCCGCGTCGGCAACCAGCCCTTGCTCGCCGAGCCGCGCCCAGGCCTCTTCCGCCAGGTGGGGCACCATCGGCGCGACGAGGCGGACCAGCGCACGGGCGGCAGCGGTACGGCTTGCCGAGGGTGCGGCCTTCTCGATCGCGTTGGACAGCTCGTGGATCTTGGCAACCGCACGGTTGAAGCCCAGCGCCTCGATGTCGGCGGCGATGCCGGCGATGGCCTTGTGAAGCTTGCGGTCGAGATCACGATCTTCGCCTTCTGCGACCTCGCCCACGTCGGTGATACGCCACAGCCGGTTGACGAAGCGCCAGCAGCCCTCGATGCCGCTCTCGGTCCATTCGAGATCGCGCTCGGGCGGGCTGTCGGACAGCATGAACCACCGCACCGCGTCCGCGCCATATTGCTCGACGATCGGGCCCGGATCGACCACGTTCTTCTTCGACTTGGACATCTTCTCGATGCGGCCGACCGTCGCCGGCGCGCCTGTCGCGACGACGATGCCGTCGGAGACCTCCTCGGGGCTCAGCCATTGTCCGGCCGGGTCCTTGTAGGTCTCGTGCGTCACCATGCCTTGGGTGAACAGGCCGGTGAACGGCTCCTTGACCCCGATCTTGCCGATCCGTTCGAGCGCGCGGGTCCAGAACCGCGCGTAGAGCAGATGGAGGATCGCATGCTCGACCCCGCCGATATACTGGCCCACCGGCATCCAGCTCTCGGCGACGGCGCGGTCGAACGGCTTGTCCGACGGCTGGCTGGCGAAGCGGATGAAATACCAGGAGGAATCGACGAAGGTGTCGAGCGTGTCGGTCTCGCGCCGCGCGGGCTTGCCGCAGCTCGGGCAGTCGACATGCTTCCAGGTCGGATGGCGATCGAGCGGGTTGCCGGGGATGTCGAAGGCGACGTCCTCGGGCAGCACGACGGGGAGCTGGTCGTGCGGCACGGGAACCGCGCCGCAGCCCTCGCAATGGATGATCGGGATCGGCGTGCCCCAATAGCGCTGGCGCGACACGCCCCAGTCGCGCAGCCGCCACACGGTGGTCCCCGTGCCCCAACCTTCGCTCTCGGCGCGCGCGATCACCGCGGCCTTGGCTTCCTCGACCGGCAGGCCGTCGAGGAAGGCCGAATTGACGATGCGGCCGGGCCCGACATAGGCCTCGTCGCCGATCGGCGCGGCGGCCTCCTCGGGGGAAGGAGCCACGACGCGTTTGGCCGGCAGCGCATATTTGCGCGCGAAGTCGAGGTCGCGCTGGTCGTGCGCGGGGCAGCCGAACACCGCGCCGGTGCCATAATCCATCAGCACGAAATTGGCGACGAACAGCGGCAGCTTCCAGTCGGGGTCGAGCGGGTGGATCACCGACAGGCCGGTGTCGTAACCCTTCTTCTCGGCGGTCTCGATCTCGGCGGCGGCGGTGCCGGTGCGCTTGCAGTCGGCGATGAACTCCTGCAGCGCCGGATTGCCCGCGCTCAGCGCCTGCGCGATCGGATGATCGGCGGCGATCGCGGCGAAGCTGGCGCCGAACATCGTGTCGGGCCGCGTCGTGAACACGTCGAAGCTGGTCAGGTTGCCGGCCGGTGTGTCCAACTCGAAGGTGAAGCGCATCCCCTGCGACTTGCCGATCCAGTTCTCCTGCATCGTCCGGACCTTCTCGGGCCACTGGTCGAGCGTCTTGAGACCGTCGAGCAGGTCGTCGGCGAAGTCGGTGATCTTGAGGAACCACTGGTTGAGCTTGCGCCGCTCGACCAGCGCACCCGATCGCCAGCCCCGCCCGTCGATCACCTGCTCGTTGGCGAGCACGGTCATGTCGACCGGGTCCCAGTTGACCGCCGATTCCTTGCGATAGACCAGGCCCGCCGCGTAGAGATCGAGGAACAGCGCCTGTTCCTGGCCGTAATAATCGGGTTCGCAGGTGGCGAGCTCGCGGCTCCAGTCGAGCGCGAAGCCGATACGCTTGAGCTGTTCGCGCATTGCCGCGATGTTGGCGCGGGTCCAGTCGCCAGGATGGACCTTCTTCTCCATCGCGGCATTCTCGGCCGGCATGCCGAACGCGTCCCATCCCATCGGGTGGAGCACCTCAAAGCCCTTCATGCGCCGATAGCGGGCGAGCACGTCGCCCATCGTGTAGTTGCGGACATGGCCCATGTGGATGCGCCCCGACGGATAGGGGAACATCTCCAGCACATAGGATTTGGGCTTGGGACTGTCGTCACGCGCCTGGAAGGTGCCCTGGCTTTCCCAGACCCCCTGCCAGTGCGCGTCCGCCTTGAGATGGTTGAAACGCGCGCTCACTCTGTATTCCGCTTCTATCCGACGCTGACGGTGGCGCGGCGCAGATCGCGCGCCTTGGTCAGGATGATGTCTTCCAGCTTCTGGACCGTCGAGGCCTGAACCGCGGCGTCGACCCAGTTGCCGTTCGACAGCACCTGGCGTTGCGCCGCGACGCGAACCGCGTCGGCGCGCAGGTCGGCATCAAGGATGGTGACGGTCAGCTTCATGCGCTCGGCCGGCTGGTTGGGATTCACGTACCAGTCGGTGACGATCACGCCGCCGTTCGAATCGGTCTGCAGCAGCGGCATGAACCTCAGCGTCTCGAGCGACGCCTTCCACAAATAGGTGTTGATGCCGATCGTCGTGGTCCTGGCCGCCGCGACGTCGGAGGTGAACTGCGCCTTGCGTCCGCCGCCGCAGCCGGCCAGCAGGGCGACGAGGGCGATGGCGGTCGCGGTGCGGAGGGTGCGGCTGGTCATGTCCGGGGCGTCCTTGGGGATCGATGTCTCACGATGCCGGCCGTTATAGTCGGAACCCCCGGCCCCGCAAGCGATCTTGACGCCAAAAAGCGCCGCACCGCGCCCCGGCTGTGGAGTCCGTGCAACAATGACTTTTTTTCGCAGCGGGCGCGGAAATTCGCCGAAACGCCGCTGGTAACGACTCGGCGGCGATGCTAGGTGCAACTATATAGAATAAAATCGAGTTATGCAGGATGATGGCAAAGGGGGTCCGAGGAGTGCTGGTTGGCGCCGCTGCGGCTGCGTCGATAGCCCTCGTTGCGCCTGCCGAGTCCGCTAAGCCTGCGCCCACCCCCAAGGTCAAGATCGACAAGAAGAAAGCCCGCGGAATCGGCTTCTTTACGCCCACCGCGTCGGATCCGCGTCAGGCCGCCTTGTTCGATCGCATCGGCGGCAGCTTCAACGATCCCGGCTTCCGCTTCACCCCTTCGGGTGGCAATAGCAAGCGCGCGGTGACCGTCGCGATCCGTGCCCGTTCGAGCAACAAGCCCAGCGCTGGTGCGCTCGCCGCCGCGAACAGTTCCAACATCGCCGCCGGCCTCGCGCCCAGCGCCTACAGCCTGGGCGCCTCGGTCGGCTGGAAGCATTTCGCCCTGTCCGGCGACTTCGCCAAGATCGACGGCGGCGCGGTGCCCGAAGGCCGCGAGATGGCGGATATCGGCCTGAGCTATTCGGGCCGCAAGTGGAGCACCCGCTTGCTGTTCGGTGCCGAGCGCGCCACCGGCAACAATGCGATCGGCGGTCCCGACGAAGCGATGTCGGTCGATCTTGGCGGCTCCTTCTCGCTGACCCGCAATCTCGAGCTGTCGGGCGGCGTCCGCTACAAGTCGCAGCGCGAGCGCCTCGACCTGAGCAGCGACCAGCGCCGCGACAGCCAGGCGATCTATATCGGAACCGCCTTCAAATTCTGACGTCGGGTCGGCTTTTCGCTTTCTGATTTGACGTCATGCCAGCGAAGGCCGGCATCCATCTCTGCTCTCTTCTCGGACGGTATCTGGCTGATGAAAGGCATGGACCCCTGCCTCCGCAGGGGTGACGTTCATCAACGCACATCCAGGCATCGATCGCGGCCCAGCCATGGGCGCCGACCGCCACTGCCGCGCGGCCACGCCGCCCGTCGACGCCGCCCAGCGCGATCACCGGCAGGCGGGTCGCACGCGCCAGCGCCGCGAAGCGCATCCGGCCGAGCGCCGGGGTACCGGGGTGCGAGCGGGTGGAGTGGAGCGGGGACAGGAACAGGGCCATCGCGCCCGATCGTTCGGCCGCGCGAATCTCGCGCAGGTCGTGGGCCGGGGCGGTGCCGGCGCGGGGCGGACCTGGCCGGCGGTGATGCGCGCCGTCGGCGCCCCAGCGCCTCGCCTCGCCCTCGTCGCCGGCCAGCAGCAGGATCAGCCCGCGCCGGTGCGCGATCCGGCGGACCTGCTCGAACAGACGCCGCCGCTCCCCGTCCGGCAGCGTGCGGTGGCGGAAGACAACGCCAGATCCCGCCGGCAGGCGATGCAGCGCCGCCCACAGCGCCACACCCTGCCGCTCGTCGGTCATCATCCATAGCAACGGAAGCTGGCGGGGCTGCATCGCGCCTCCTATAGCGTGGCCCATGTCCGATATCGACACCGCTTCCCGCCGCCTCGCCGACATCCGCGCGCGGATCGCCCACGCCGCTGCTCTGGCCGATCGCGATCCCGCCATGATCGAGCTGATCGCCGTCTCCAAGACCAAGCCCGCCGAGGCGATCGCCTCGCTGATCGCCGCCGGCCAGACCGGTTTCGGCGAGAATCGCGTCCAGGAGGCCGAGGCGAAATGGCCGGCGCTGAAGGAGGGCCGGGCGCTCCGCCTCCATCTCGTCGGACAGCTCCAGTCGAACAAGGCGAAGGAGGCGGTCGCGCTGTTCGACGCGATCCATTCGGTCGACCGGCCGTCGCTGATCGAGGCGCTGGCCAGGGCGATGGACGGCGCGGGGCGGCGGCCCGACTGCTTCGTCCAGGTCAATATCGGCGCCGAGGACCAGAAGGGCGGCTGCGCGATCGACGAGCTGCCCGCGATCCTCGCCCGCGCGCGCGACGCCGGCTTGCCGGTGGTCGGGCTGATGGCGGTGCCCCCGGCAGATGTCGAGCCCGCACCCTATTTCGCGCTGCTCGCCAAGCTGGCGAAACGGCACGGACTCGCCGGGCTCAGCATGGGCATGTCGGGCGATTTCGAGACCGCGGTGATGCTGGGCGCCACCCATGTCCGCGTCGGCACCGCGCTGTTCGGCGCGCGCTGATCAGGTGGTGAACCGCTCCAGCGGCCGGCGGCCGGCGAGGGAGCGCCGCCGCTCGGGCAGGATGCGGGACAGGCGGTGCGCAGCCCAGCGCAGTAGCCGCCATCCGGCGAAGGCCGGCAAGGCCGCATAGCGCCAGCGATAGCGGAACAGCGCGGCGCGATAGAAGGCGTTGCCCGGGGCGAGGCGGATCGCCTGGCGAGCGGGTTTCAGCGCTTCCTGGGTTCGCCCCGACAGCCACAGCAGATGGCCGAGGACATGCTGGACATGCGCCTGCTCCGGCCAGGTCACCGCCAGCCGCTTCGCCAGCGCCAGCGCCGCCGGCCGCTCGCCCGCATCGGCCAGCGCCATGACATAGGGCAGCGCATAGCTCCAGAACTCGTCCGACAGCTCGCACGCGCGGGCGTGCGCCGCCAGCGCCTCGTCGGCCTGGCCCGCCAGCGCGAGGCGGGTCGCGAGGACATGGTGGACCAGGTCGACATCGGGCACGGCCGCGACCGCGCGGCGCGCCAGCGCAATCCCCAGCCGGGGGCGGCAGTCGGGCTGGCGGCGGGCGAGCTCGCACAGATAGACCGGATCGGTCTTGCGCGCGGCCATCACCCGCTGGCGGAATGGCTCCAGGGCGAAGCTGCCGTCGAGTACGGACAGCACCAGATCGGGCAGCAGGCCGGTTGATCCGAGGAAGGTCGTCGCCGGATGGGCGGCGTGGCGGATCGGCATGGCCCGGCACCGCATGTCGCAGGCGATCCGGCGGACATGCTCGCCATCCTCGATCGTCGGGTCATAGACGATCACCGGATCGGCGGCGCAGCGGATCGGGCGGTCTGGCTCGGCGCGCCAGTCGATCCGCCGGGCGTCCTCGGGCCACCGCCATTCGAACGGTACCTTGGCCGGATCGTTCGAATATTGCGGCGAGACGGCGAGGCAGCCATGCGCGCCGAGCGCGTCGGCAAAGCGGATCGCGGCATAGCCGCCCATGCTCGACCCATAGGTGATCACCCGGTCTGCACGCAGCAGCGCCGATCGCGCGGCGGCCAGCGCCGCACCCATGTCGGGATATTGGTACCAGTCATTGCCACAGCCGAGGATGGTGATCAGCGATATGCCCCGCGCCGCGAGGAACTCCTCGCCGAAGCCCGGCCGGTCGAAGCTGCCGGTTATTCCATAATGGTCGAAAGTGACGACCCAGCGCTTCCGGCACCGGCCGCCGCGCTTGCGCACGAGCAACGTATTGCTGCGATAGATCTCCATTCCCCGGCCGTGCCGAGACACGGCAAGGCGTGCGACAGAAGCTTCGTCTGCGGGCGAACGGGCGAATGGGCGATCGGTACGGCTGCCGGCGGCGGCAGCCGGTCAGTTGCGGAACCAGCGTGCCGCAGCGAACCACAAGGCCACGCCGGCGCCGACCAGCAGGCTGAACCCCGTCACTGCCCAGAAGGATAATGGATGATGCGCATAGGGGATGCCGTCGACGTTCATCCCGAACAGGCCGGTGACGAAGGTCAGCGGCAGGAAGATCATCGCGACGATCGCGATGACCAGCGAACGGCGATCAATCTTCTCGGCACGCAGATCGGTGATCTGCTCGTGAAGCAGCGCCGATCGCTCTCGCACCGCCTCCAGCTCCTCGGCCATGCGGGCGAAACGGTCGGCGGCCTCGCGCAGGTGGATGCGGTCGTCGTCCTCGATCCAGTCGAGCTCCAGCAGCGCCATCGCCTCGAGAGCCTGGCGCTGGGGCACGATGAAGCGGCGATAGCTGATCGCCGTCGACCGCGCCTTGGCGATGTGGCGCCGCAGGTGGAAGGTCTCGGCCGACAGCGCCAGTTCGCAATCGTCGACCTGGTCGCCCAGGTCGGCGACCACCGGATCGAGATGGCGTGCGATCTGCACCGCCAGCGCCGCGATCAGGTCGCCGGGGTCGAGGAACTCGCCCTTGTCCATCCGCGCGCGGAGCTCCTCCAGCCCCGCCATCCGGCGGTAGCTCACCGATACCAGCCGGCCGCGCTCGGCCCAGATGCGGATCGAAACCAGCTCGTCGCCCTCGTCCTGCTCCTCGCTATGGCGGGGACCGCGCAAGTTGATGATCACCCCGTCGTGAAGCGGCTGACAGCGCGGCCGGGTCTCGGCGGTGGTCAGGTTGAAACGCGCCGTCGGCGGGAGCCCGTGGGCTTCGTCCTCCAGCCAGCGCATCGCCTGGGCATCGCGCCCGTCGAGATGGATCCAGCGGAACTGCCCCGAGCCTTCCTCGCCGATGGTCCAGCCGGGCGTCATGCGAATCCCAGGTCGATCGAAAGCCCGGGTCCAGGTGCGGCCGGCGGCGCGGCGCAGGCGATGCGCGCGGCGTCGGCGCGGGCGCGGGCCAGGATCGCGTGCGGCACGTCGCGACGATGGTAGAGCCGGTCGGCCTGGCCCAGCAGCCGGGCCTCGCCCAGCGTCAGGTCGTCGGGATCGGATGACCGCAGCCGGACCATGACCATCCTGTCGCCATCGTCGGCATGGTCGGCAGCCAGCCAGCGATCCACCGCATCTGCCGCGCCGTCGCCGAACGGATCGAGCGGGCCGCCCTCCGCCAGTCCGGCGTCGATCGCGCGGCGGCGGCCATCGGCATCGGGCCAGCGGCGGCGCAGCGCGCCCCGCGCCCTGAACAGCGCTTCGGCCAGCATGCCCAGGCCGGACGGCAGCAGCGTCTCGAGCCGCTGGCGCAGGGCCTTGGCAAGCCCCGCCGATCGGCCGCCGGTGCCGATCGCGACCAGGACCGGATCGCGGTCGACGATCGCGGGAAGGGTGAAGTCGCACAGCGCCGGTCGATCGGCGACGTTGACGATCAGGCCCCGGGCCTTGAGGCGTGCCGCTGCCGCCATCGCTTCCGCCTCGTCGGCGCAAGCGACGAAGCCGAAGCGCGCGCCGCTATCCTCGCCCTCGGTTTCACCGACCGGCCGGCCGCCCGCGCGAACGATCAGGCGCCGCTTCGCCTCGGCGGCCTCGCCCTCGCCCAGCAGGACGACGGGCCGGCCGCGAAGATCGACGAAGATCGGCAGGCTGTGCATTACGTGCCTTGTCGCGCGCGGGCCGGCTTTTGCCAAGCCGGTTCGCGTGGCAGAGGGGAAGCGACGCAACCGGAAGGACTCCCATGGTGAACAGGCGCAGGCTCGGCCCATTCTCGATCAATCCCATCGGCCTCGGCTGCATGAGCCTCAGCCAGGCCTATGGTCCGCAGCCTGACGAGGCGGCGTCGGAGCGGCTGCTCCATCGGGCGCTCGACCTCGGCTGCGACTTCCTCGACACGGCCGCGATCTACGGCGATGGGCACAATGAGACGCTGGTGGGCCGCACCCTCAAGGCGCGGCGATCGGAATTCACCCTCGCGTCGAAATGCGGTTTCCGGGTCACTCCGGAAAATCCACGCGTCGTCGACGGATCGCCCGCTGCGATCGCGGAAACGCTCGACGCCAGCCTGCGTCGCCTCGGGCTCGACCATATAGATCTCTATTATCTGCACCGCCCCGATCCGAGGACGCCGATCGAGGAGTCGGTCGGTGCGCTCGCCCGCGCGGTCGAGGCGGGCAAGATCGGCGCGATCGGCCTGTCCGAAGTCTCGGCCGACCAGCTTCGCCGCGGCCATGCCGTCCATCCGATCGCGGCGCTACAGACCGAATATTCGCTGTGGACCCGCAACCCTGAGATCGCGGTGCTCGATGCCTGCCGCGCATTGGGTGTGACCTTCGTCGCCTTCTCGCCGGTGGCCCGGGGCTTCCTGGCAGGGGCGTTCGAGACGCCCCGGGCGCTGGGTCGCGACGATATACGGTCCGGCATGCCGCGCTTTCACGGGGACGACTTTGTCCGGAACCAGGCGCTCTACGCTCCATACAAAGCGATCGCGGTGGAGGTGGGTTGCACCCCGGCACAACTCGCGCTCGCCTGGCTTCTCCATCGCGATCCGGGGCTCGTGACCATCCCCGGCACGCATGACATCACGCATCTCGAGGAGAATATGGGCGCGAACGAAGTCCGCCTGTCCCCCACGCAGATGGCGGCGCTCGACGCGCTGGTAAATCAGGCGACCGTGTCGGGCGAGCGTTACAACGCCGCGCAGCAGGCGACCGTCACGACCGAACAGTTCACCTGATCCCCATCATCGTCCCGGACGTGAGCCGGGTGGCGGAGAGGAGGATCAGACCAGCGTCCTGATGAACGCCCTGACCGAATCGGCGATATCGGGCCGCTCCAGCGCGAGCGCGATATTGGCCTGGATGAACCCTGCGTTGTCGCCGCAATCGTGGCGCTCGCCGTTGAAGGTCAGCGCGTGGAAGGGCTGCGCGCCGACCAGCTTCGCCATCGCGTCGGTGAGCTGGATTTCCCCGCCGGCGCCGCGCTCGCCCTTGTCTAGCAGGGCGAAAATCTCGGGCTGAAGGATATAACGGCCGACGATGGCGAGGCGCGACGGGGCGGTACCCGCCGCCGGCTTCTCGACCATCTTGCGGACCTCGGTCACGGCGCCGTCAGTGGTGCCGGGATCGACGATGCCATATTTGTGCGTCTGGTCCTCCGGCACCTCGAGCACGGCGACGACGTTGCCGCCCTTGAGCGCATAGGTGTCGGCCATCTGCTTCAGGCAGGGCGCGGTCGGGTTCCACAACAGCTCGTCGGGCAGCAGCACCGCGAAAGGCTCGTCGCCAACCAGGTCGCGGGCGCAGGCGACCGCATGACCGAGGCCCAGCATCTGCTGCTGGCGAATGAAGGCGGCCTTGCCGGGCGACAGCCGGGTCGATTCGAGCTTGTCGAGGAAGTTGGTCTTGTTCTTGGCGGCAAGATCGCTCTCGATCTCATAGGCGGAATCGAAATAGTCCTCGATCGCATATTTGTTGCGGCCGGTGACGAAGATCATCTGCTCGATCCCTGCCGCCCGTGCCTCGTCGACGGCATATTGGATCAGCGGCCGGTCGACGACCGGCAGCATCTCCTTGGGAACGGCCTTGGTGGCGGGCAGGAAGCGGGTGCCGAAACCGGCGACGGGAAAGATGGCCTTGCGGACGGGCTTCATGCGGGCTCCCTCTATGGCGGTTCCGGGACGGTTCGATGAACGGCCGCCCGGTTATCCCTAAATCCTCACACCCACGGCGGAAGCTTGTCCGCCGCGATCAGCGCCTCGATTGGCTGCCTCTCCCGGACGACCGCCCACTGGTCTCCGTTCACCAGAACCTCGGGCGTCAGGGCGCGCGAGTTATAGGTGTTGGCCATCGTCGCCCCATAGGCTCCCGCCGTCATGAAGGTGACGAGGTCGCCGGGACCGACGGCATCCATCGCCCGCTTCTTGGCGAAACTATCACCGCTTTCACAGATGGGTCCGACGATGTTGGCCGTCATTGCCGCACCGTTCGGCGTAACCGCGCGGATATCGTGCCACGCGTCGTAGAGACTGGGCCGCATCAGGTCGTTCATGGCCGCGTCGACGATGACGAAGGGATCGGTGACGCCGGGCTTCACCCGAATCACCCGGGACAACAGCACCCCGGCATTGCCGACGATCACCCGGCCGGGTTCGAAGACGAGCCGCACGTCCCACCCCGCGGTCACCTCGCGTACCATCGCGCCATAGGCGTCGGGCAGCGGCGGCACCGGCTTGGCCGGGTCGTAGGGAACGCCCAGGCCGCCGCCCAGGTCCGCGGTGACGATGCGGTGCCCGGCGGCCCTCAGCTCGGCGATCAGCGCGCCGATCTTCTCGAAGGCGGCGCGCGAGGGGCCGAGGTCGGTGAGCTGGCTGCCGATGTGGACCGCGACCCCCCGGATGTCGAGCCCGGGCAGTTCGGCCGCGCGCGCATAGGCGGCCATCGCCCGGTCATAGGCGACGCCGAACTTATCCTCTGATCCGCCGGTCGAGATCTTGGCGTGGGTGCCGGCTATCACGTTCGGGTTGATACGGAACGCGACCGGTGCGCGCCGGCCCATCGCCGCCGCGACCGCCGCCAGCATCTCGGCCTCTGGCTCGGATTCGATGTTGAACTGGAAGATGCCCTGCTCCAGGCCTAGCCGCATCTCCGCCTCGGTCTTGCCGACGCCCGAGAAGACGATCTTGTCGGCCGGGATGCCGGCCGCGCGCGCGCGCAGCAGCTCGCCGCCCGACACCACGTCGGCGCCGAGCCCGGCCTTCGCCAGCGTCGCCAGCACCGCGCGGTTGGGATTGGCCTTCACAGCGAACGCGATCAGCGGTCCATCCGGGCCTGCCTCGACGGCGGTCAGCGCAGCCTTGAACACCGCGACGTGGCGTTCGATCGTCGCGGTCGAATAGACATAGACCGGCGTCCCCACCGCCTCGGCGATCGCGGGCAGCGCCACGTCCTCGGCGTGGAGGACGCCGTCCTTCAGGTTGAAATGGTCCATGTCGTTTCCGTTGTCCGTCGCGATGTCGGCGTCATCCCGGCGGAGGCCGGGATCTCAGGAGATAGGGTGGCCGATCCTCTCCCGAGATCCCGGCCTCCGCCGGGATGACGCTGGTGGAGAGGGATGGGCCTTCGCGCCTCAGCCCGGCGGGGGCAGGTTGAAGCGGTCGTCGGGGCGCTCCTCCGAGCGGCGCAGCACATCGTCGCTGCGGCCCGGGCGCGTCTCGACCGGCGGGGTGAGCAGCGCCGGCACGTCGGGCTGGGTCGCGGCGGTCGCCGGCTTGGGCGGCAGGCTGTGCCCCCCGGTGGGGCGCAGTGCGTCGCGCTTGCCGCAGGCGGCGAGCGCGAGCAGCGCGGCCGCGGCGAGAAGGGTGCGAATCCTCATCCCTCGATCCCCAAGGCGGCCTTGGCTTCTGCGATGCGGGCGCGAACCTGGTCGGGGGCAGTGCCGCCATAGCTCGCCCGGCTGGCGACCGAGGCGTCGACCGACAGCGCCTGGTACACCCGTTCGTCGATCCGCTCGTCGATCGCCTTCAGCGCCTCGATCGGCAGCTTGTCGAGCGCCACGCCCTCGCGCTCGGCCAGCTTGACCGCGGTGCCGGTGATGTGATGCGCCTCGCGGAACGGGATGTCGGCGATCCGCACCAGCCAGTCGGCGAGGTCGGTCGCAGTCGAGAAGCCCTGCTCGGCGGCCTGGCGCAGGCGCGGGGCGACGAACTCGACGGTCTCGACCATGCCGGTCATCGCCGCGATCGACAGGGCGAGCAGATCGTGGGCCTCGAACACCGGCGGCTTGTCGTCCTGCATGTCCTTGGAATAGGCGAGCGGCAGGCCCTTCATGGTCATCACAAGCGCGGTCATGCAGCCGGCAATGCGCCCCGAATGGCCGCGCACCAGCTCGGCGGCGTCCGGATTGCGCTTCTGCGGCATGATCGACGAGCCGGTCGAATAGCTGTCGGGCAGCTTGACGAAGCCATAGGGCTGGCTCGCCCAGATGATGAATTCCTCGGCCAGCCGCGAGAGGTGCAAGCTGAGCTGGGTCGCCGCCATCAGATAGTCGAGCGCGAAATCCCGGTCGCTGACCGAATCGAGCGAGTTGCGCGTGGGGCCGTCGAAGCCGAGCGCCTTCGCCGTCATGTGGCGGTCGATCGGGAAACCGGTGCCGGCGAGCGCGGCCGAGCCGAGGGGGCAGCGGTTGAGCCGGGCCCGGGCGTCGGCGAAGCGACTGCGGTCGCGCGCGATCATCTCGTGATAGGCCATCAGATGATGGCCGAGGGTCACAGGCTGCGCGACCTGGAGATGGGTGAAGCCCGGCATCACGCTGGCGGCATGTTCCGACGCGCGGGTGACGAGCGCCACCTGGAGCGCGACCAGCCCCGCTTCGACCGAATCGATCGCGTCGCGGACCCACAGGCGGAAGTCGGTCGCGACCTGGTCGTTGCGCGAGCGTGCGGTGTGGAGCCGCCCGGCGGGCGGGCCGATCAGTTCGGCCAGCCGTCCCTCGGTCGCCATGTGGATGTCTTCGAGGGCGAGGTCGACCGGTACGCCCTGCTCGGCATATTCGGCGGCGACGGCGTCGAGACCCCTGGAAATCTCGGCCGCATCGGCCTCGGTCACGATCTTCTGCTTCGCCAGCATCGCGACATGCGCCTTCGATCCGGCGATGTCCTGCTGCCAAAGCCGCTTGTCGAACGGGATGGACGCGTTAATTTCACGCATCACCGCGGCGGGCCCTTCTGCGAAGCGCCCTCCCCACATCTTGTTGGAGTTGTCCGTGCGGCCGTTGATCGCCTGTCTCCTCGCTTTGGCGCTGGCCGCCTGCGATAGTAAACCGAAGGACGCGCCGCAAGGCGGCGTACCCGCCGAATCGGTCGGCCGGGTCGATATTTCACATCGCGGCAAGGAGATGCCGGCCATCCCCTTCGCTGACGAGAAGGGCGGCCCGGCGACGCTGACCCAGTTCCGGGGCAAGCCGCTGATGGTCAACCTGTGGGCAACCTGGTGCGCACCGTGCATCGCCGAGATGCCGACCCTGGAAAAGATGGCGGCCGAGGACGACCGCTTCCGGCTGATCACCGTCAGCGAGGACCTTGAGGGCGCCAAGGTCATCGAACCCTTCTTCAAGGAAAAGGGGTTCAAGGCGCTCACCCGCCATAGCGACCAGCAGAATGTCCTGATGACCGCGCTCGGTACGGAGACATTGCCGACCACGGTGTTCTACGACGCCAAGGGCAAGGAGATGTGGCGGGTCTACGGGATGATGGACTGGAACGGCGCCCCTGCGAAGAAGCTGATCGGCGACGCCATCGGGGGGTAGGGACTCCTTCCCAGGGCGTCACCCCGGCGGAGGCCGGGGTCTCAGGAGACGAGGCTCCACGCCATCTTCCCGAGATGCCGGCCACCGCCGGCATGACGGCGGGAGGATGTCACGCCATCCGGTACATCGCGCAGAGCTTGTTGCCGTCGGGGTCGCGCAGATAGGCGAGGTAGAGCTTGAACGCGCCCATGTCGCGAACGCCGGGTGCGTCCTCGCAGCTCGTGCCGCCGTTGGCGACGCCGGCGGCGTGCCACTGATCGGCCTGCTCGGGCGAGGCGGCGGCGAAGCCGATCGTACCGCCATTGGCGTGGCAGGCAGGCTTGCCGTCGATCGGCTTGGTCACCCCGAAAAGGCCGGTGGGGGCCATCCAGAAGATACGGTTCTTGCCCGGATCCTCGCGTCCCGGCGCGACGCCGAGCGTCCCGAGCACGGCATCGTAGAACTTCTTGGAAACCTCGAGGTCGTCGGTACCGACCATGATGTGGCTGAACACGCGTCTCTCCTTTCGACAAGTGATGCCGCGGTTGATTGCACCAGAGGCGCGGTCCTGTCGACGGCGTCATGATTCCCGGCGCCCGTTCTTGAAATGCAACAGCCGGCTGCCGATCTTCATTCGATGACGACGCGCCAGCCCAGCTTCTACATCCCGCATGGCGGGGGGCCCTGTTTCTTCATGGATGATCCCGCCGGCACCTGGACCGGGATGGGGGCCTTTTTGCGGAGCCTGCCCGATCGGTTGCCCGATCGCCCGCGCGCGATCCTTATCGTCTCCGGTCATTGGGAGACCGACGGCTTCCATTTCTCTGCCTCGCCGCGGCCGCCGCTGATCTTCGACTATTACAACTTCCCGCCGCACACCTATGAGCTGGACTGGCCGGCGCCTGGCGATCCGGCGCTGGCCGAGCGCGCCGCCGGGCTGTTGCGCGCCGCCGGCCATTCCGCCGCGACCGACGCCGACCGCGGTATCGACCACGGTGTGTTCGTCCCGCTCAAGGTTGCCTTTCCCGATGCCGACGTGCCGGTGGTCGAGATGTCGCTCGATCGTCGGCTCGACCCCGTGGCGGCCTGGGAGGCCGGCCGCGCGCTGCGTCCGTTGCGTGACGAGGGCGTGCTGATCCTCGGCGCGGGGATGAGCTTCCACAACCTACCCGCCTATGGCGATCGCCGCGCGACCGATCCGTCGCTGGCGTTCGACGCCTGGCTGGCGGGCGCGGTCGAGGGTGACGCCGCAGGCCGCGGAGAGCGGCTTGCCGGCTGGGCGGAAGCTCCCGCCGCGCGCTTCGCCCACCCGCGGGAGGAGCACCTGCTGCCGCTGATGGTCGCGGCGGGCGCGTCCGACGGCGCCGGATCACGAGTCTATGGCGAGCTGGTGATGAAGACGATGATCTCCGGCTTCAGGTTCGATTGATGGCCCCTGGCCGGCGGCCAGGGCCGCTGCGCTGACCGCAGGCGATCATCCGCGCGCGCCCTCATCATCGTGCCGGCGCGTTCGGGCTTGCGCAGCCCTGCGGGTCCCGCGCTCATTCATGGGCGGATGACGGGAAGGCAGGACTTCATGCAACCATCCCGCTCCGTGCCGGTTCATTTTCCTATGGTAATCGTTCACGCGCTGCGCGATCGATCGCCGGAACAGCGAAGGGGAAGCACCGAGTGAGCGAATCCGAGGAACCGCGGCGTCTCCGTTTCGAGGACGGGAGTTTCCTCGCCCTCGTCCTGATCGTCACGGTCGGCTTCGCGCTGGTGATCGCTCCATTCTTTGGTGCGATCCTGTGGGGGCTCGTCCTCGCGCTGATGTTCAGCCCGATCCATCGCCGCATCCTCGACCGCTTGCCGGAGAGGTCGAACGTCGCGGCGATGATCACCTTGCTGATCATCATCCTGATCGTCATCCTGCCGGCGGCTCTCCTCGGGTCGGCGCTTATCCAGGAATTTCTCCACGTCTACGCGATGATCCAGTCCGGCCAGATCGACATCGCCCGGATGTTCGAGCAGATGACCGGCGCGCTGCCCGACTGGGCGGCCAACTGGCTTGCCGCCCGAGGCTGGACCGACTTCGCCGCCGCCCGCCAGCAGCTCAGCGATGCGCTCAGCGGCAGCTTCAGCGCGATCGCCGCACATGCGCTGCAGGTCGGACAGGGGGCGCTCAACCTTGTCCTGATGCTGGGCGTGATGCTCTATCTCACCTTCTTCCTGATCCGCGACGGGGAAGGACTGGCCCGCCGGGTGATCGAATCGATCCCGCTCGATCAGGACCGGCGGCGCGCGGTGGTCCGCAACTTCACCGTCGTGACCCGCGCGACCATCAAGGGCAGCCTGATCGTCGCGATCGCGCAGGGCGTCACCGGTGGAGTCACCTTCGCCCTGCTCGGAATCGAAGGCGCGCTGCTGTGGGGGACGATCATGGCGGTATTCTCCCTGATCCCCGCAATCGGCTGCGGCATCGTCTGGGTGCCGGTCGCGCTTTATCTGTTCGCCACGGGGGCGGTGGTGAAGGGGATCATCCTGGTCATCGCAGGGGCACTGGTGATCGGATCGATCGACAATGTGCTGCGCCCGATCCTGGTCGGCCGCGACACCCGCATGCCCGACTATGTCGTGTTGATCTCGACGCTCGGCGGACTGCAGCTGTTCGGCTTCCACGGCTTCATCGTCGGCCCGGTGGTGGCTGCACTGTTCATCGGTACCTGGAACATCGTCACCGAGCAGCGTCGCGCCGCGAGCCGCTGAACGCGGGCGGGCTCCCGACGATCAGCCTTCGGCGATCTCCGGGGCGTGGAACGGCGGGTTCGTCCGCTCGCGCTGGCGCTGCCGGCGGCGGCGCCACAGAAGCCAGAGCAGCAGGCAGGTGCCCGGGATCGGAAAGGCGATCATCAGCTCGGTCTTGTAAGGCTTCAGCGCCTCGATGATCCGGTCGACGGCCGGCCCGAACAGATAGCCGATGGTGGTGAAGACCGCGGACCAGAGCAGCGCCGCGACGACGTTGAGAATGGCGAAGCGGCGCACCGGGATCGTCGACAGCCCGATCGCGATCGGGCTGACCGTCCGAAAACCGTAAAGGAAGCGGAAAGCGAGGATGAAGCCGGTCGGATAACGTTCGATGAAGCCGACCGCCTTGGCGAAGGCCGGCTTCTGGCGGACATGAACGACAAACGGGCGGTCGCGGAAGCGGCGGCCGATCTGGAAGAATAGCTGGTCTGCGACCACCGCGCCGAAAGCGGTGGCGAGGAAGGCGGCCCAGAGCGGGAACAGCGCGCGATGCGCCATCACCCCGCCGGCGATTGCCGCGGTCTCACCCTCGAAACCCGCGCCGAGCGCGATCGCCCAGGGGCCGATCGCCGCGACGAGCTGTCCAAAATCCATCCATCCACCTGCGCGGCCGCCCCGAGCACGGACCATAGCGGGCCGTGACAGGCGCGTCATGGAAGATCGTCGGGTCATTCCGGTGGCGGCCGGAATATCGGAAGAGGAGAGACGAGGTCGAGGCAGGAGCCTCCGGGATTCGCCGCTTCCGCCGGGATGATGCGGTGAGCCGGGCGGCGACATCTTCGGTTGATACGGTCACCCGGTTGCCCCGGGCAGATGCGGTCATTACATCGGCGGCTTCACTGCAAAGGGCTCCAGATGCTTGCCGTCCTGTTAGAGATCGTCGCCTATCTGCTCGGCGCGCTGACCTGGGTGATCATCATCCAGGCCATCCTGTCCTGGCTGGTCGCGTTCAACGTGATCAACACCTATAATGATTTCGTCCGGCAGGTGCTTTATGCGCTCAATGTGATCACCGAGCCGATCTACCGGCCGATCCGTCGCATCCTTCCCGACTTCGGCGCGCTCGATCTGTCGCCGCTGGTCGCGCTGCTGATCATCAACATCCTCACCCGGATCGTCATACCGCATGCCCAGGCGCAGGCGATGATGGCCGGCGTCTGAGAGAGGGCGACGCCTGGAGGGCGGTGCCCGGCGGGCTTCACATCGCCGTCCGCGCCAGTCCCAAGGCCGGGCGCGATTCGATCGAAGGGATCGTCGCCGCCGCCGACGGGCGACAATGGCTCTCCGTCAAACTGACCGCCGCACCGAGCGACGGGGCGGCGAACGAGGCGCTGGTGCGGCTGATCGCCAAGGCGCTCGGCGTGGCGAAGCGAGACGTGACGCTGGCCAGCGGCGCGACGTCGCGGCTAAAGAGGCTCCATGTCTCGGGCGATCCCGCCGTGCTGGCGGCCGCCCTTCAACGCTTGATCGAATAGGACGGAACAGGTGGGCACGAACGACGCGCAGATCATCGACGGCAAGGCCTATGCGGCGGGTCTGCGCGCCCGGGTGGCGGCGGCCGTCCCCGCCTTCCGTGTCGCCACCGGCCGCGCGCCCGGCCTCGCCGTCGTCCTGGTCGGCGAGGATGCGGCGAGCCAGATCTACGTCCGCTCGAAGCACAAGGCGACGGTCGAGGCAGGGATGGAGAGCTTCGAGCACCGCCTGCCTGCAACGGCGAGTGAGATGGAATTGCTGGATCTGGTCGAGCGGCTGAATGCCGACGACCGGGTGGACGGCATTCTCGTCCAGCTGCCGCTGCCCAAACATATCGACGAGAAGCGGGTGATCGCGACGATCGATCCCGACAAGGACGTCGACGGCTTCCACGTCGTCAACGCCGGGCGGCTGGCGGTGGGCGAGGCGGGCTATGTCCCCTGCACCCCGCTCGGCTGCCTGATGCTGCTCAAGGACCGGCTCGGCGATCTGTCGGGGCTTGAGGCGGTGGTGATCGGCCGCTCGAACATCGTCGGCAAGCCGATGGCGGCGCTGCTGCTCGCCGAGAATTGCACGGTGACGGTGGCGCACAGCCGCACCCGCGACCTCGCCGACGTGGTGCGTCGCGCCGATATCGTCGTCGCCGCGGTCGGCCGGCCGGAGATGGTCAGGGGCGACTGGATTCGCCCTGGCGCGACGGTGATCGACGTCGGCATCAACCGCGTGCCGGGCGCCGAGCCGGGCAAGACCCGGCTGGTCGGCGACGTCGCCTTCGCCGAGGCGGCGGTGGTCGCGGGCGCGATCACCCCGGTCCCCGGCGGGGTCGGGCCGATGACGATCGCGGTGCTGCTGCGCAACACGCTGGTCGCCGCGCATCGCCGCGCCGGCGTCGCGCTGCCGGAGGGCGCGATCGGATGATCGCCCTGTTCCTGTCGGCGTTCGTCACCCTGTTCGTGGTGATCGATCCGCCCGGCTGCGCGCCGATCTTCGCCGGGCTGACCCGCGACGCCCCGGCCGGCCAGCGGCGCTCGATGGCGATCCGCTCGACCCTGATCGCGACGGTGCTGCTGTTCCTGTTCGCGCTGGTGGGGGAGAAGCTGCTCGACACGCTCGGCATCAGCCTCGACGCCTTTCGGATTGCCGGTGGCATCATGCTGTTCCTGATCGCACTCGAGATGGTGTTCGAGAAGCGCACCGAACGGCGCGAGGGTCGTGCCGACGAGATCAGCCGCAAGGCCGCCGAGGAACGTCGCCCGATCGAGGATATCTCGGTCTTTCCGATGGCGATCCCGATGATCGCCGGCCCGGGTTCGATCGCGACGGTGATGCTGCTGGTGTCGCGCAGCCACGGTCCCGAGCAGACGATCCTGGTGCTGGGCGCGCTGCTTGCGGTGCTGGCGCTGACCATGGCCGCGTTGCTTGCCGCCGGGCCCATCATGCGGGTGCTCGGCCCCAAGCTCGAAGCGATGATCACCCGGGTGCTGGGCGTGCTGCTGGCGGCCCTCGCCGCGCAGTTCGTGATCGACGGTATCAGCGCGGCCTTCGGCCTGCGCTGATCGTCTTCTCAGTCGGTCCGCCGCCACAGGCGGAAAGGCGAATCGCCGGGCAACGCGACCGGCTCCAGCCAGGCGGGTATCTTTCCCTCCATCAGCTGGGCGTAGAAGCCCTGCGGCGCACGCGCCTTGTAGATGGTCGATTCGGCCATGCCCGGGCAGAGCAGCAACATGGTCGCGCCGCGGCGCTTCATTACCGCATGCGCCACTTCGGGCGATGTCGCGCGAAAACTGTGCTGGACGTCGAGGATCGCGTCGCCGTTGCGGTGATAGGGGCCGGCGACCGCGCTGTGCCGGGTCATGGCGATCAATCGCGGCCCCAGATCGACGAAGGTCAGCATCGTCGCCGCCGGCAGCCGGTCGAGCTGGGCGAGCGCGGGCAGGGTGGTGCAGCGGCGCGGCTGGCGGTCGGTTTCGGCCCGTGCCTTTTCCTTGCGGACCTCCTTGGCGGGCTTGGGGATCATCGCCACGAACTGCGCGACCTGTCCCGACAGCGCGAAGAAGACGACCAGCGTGCCGCCGACGCGGATCAGCGACGATGTCGAATTGAGCAGTCGGGGCAACAGCATCCAGCCCAGCGCGGTGGCACCATAGATGCCCAGCAGTTGTGCCTGCGGCCCGAAACGCGACTGCCAGGCGAGCCCTGCCGTCGCCAGCAGGCTGAGCAGCGCGATCGTCGCCCAGGCGGGGGCCTGGGCCGTTTGCCGCGCCCGCCACAGTGCGATGACGGCCCCCGCCGTGCCGATCAGCGGCAGCCAGGCGGTCTGCAGCGCATCGCGCCAGGGCTTGGTGTAGAGCGGCTTTACCTCGCGGATATTGTCGAACCAGAGCAGTTTCAGTTCAGGCGATATGCCCTCGGGTGCGGCGAGGCATTGCGGGAAGCTCGACACGAAGAAGCCGGCGACCGCTGCCCCCGCGGCCGCCAGGGCGGCGAGCCGCCACCAGCGGCCGCGGATGGTGACAAGCGACAGCGCGAGCATCAGCGCCGATGTCAGCAGCAGGGTCGACAGATAGACGGGCGACAATACGTCGCACACCATCTGCCGGTTGTCGTAGGAGGCGAAGCCGGCGAAGGCCAGCGCGCAGCCGCCGCCGAGAGCCACCGCATAGGCGCGCAGTCGGTCCGCCTGTTCGCGGTCCCAGGCCCAGCGCAGCGCGATCGACGCGCCCGCCACCGCCATCACCGGAATGAGCTCGAGCCCGATGCCCAGCGACACCGCGGTGGCGACGCCCGCGACGGCGCCGCCGCGCTGCGGGTGGCGGTCGGCGATCCCGGCGACCACCAGCGCCAGCATAGCGAGCTGCCATCCATGATGGTCGATGCGCAGCGGCATCCACATGAACAGCGTCGTCTGCGCGCACAGCAGCACCGCGAAGGCGATGGGATAGGCGCGCGGATGGACGGTCCGCCGCACCGTGAGCAGGATCGCCCACAGGGCCGGGGCCAGCGCCAGCATCGGGGCGACCGCGCAGGCGATCCGTTCGGCGGTGAACTCGCCGACCAGCGGGCGGAACACCAGGATCATCGCCGCGATCGGCAGGTCGACGATCCGCGACCAATGGACGTTGAGGCCGTCCGGCGGGGCGAGCTTGTACTGGCGCAGGTCGAACCAGCCCTGGCCGGCGAGCCAGGCCTTGACCTCGGCCAGCCGGAGATTGTCATCGGTGTCGCTCAGCGCCAGCCAGCGGACCTGGCCCCAGCGATAGTAGAGGAGATAGGCACAGGCCCCCAGGAACATCAGCCAGAAGACGGTGCGCCAGCGGCGCTCGATCCAGGCCATCAACCGTTCTTCGAGCTGCCCGTCGTTCTGGTCCTGCATCGGTCTCCGTTAGAGCATTTTCCGGACAAGGGGATAGCGGTTTTCCGTCCCGAACACTCCCGTTCGTTCGGGCGAGGTTCAGCTTCGCCATGCTGTGTTTGCTTCCATCCGGGAACGGATACGAAGGGACCGGACTGGCAATTTCCGCCCTTCGGGAGGCGCTCCTTCGGGGTTCCCTTTCCCCGGGGAGCGTGTTCCCCCGACGGCTTTTCCCTTTTCACGGCATGAACCGGCCCGCCAAGCTCCAGCTTGAGCCGTTCCCGCTTTTGTGGAATGGCGCGCCGATGCCGGAGGCGCCCCTTCTTTCCCGCGAGCGGATCGTGCTGCTCGGCCAGCTCGTCCGATATGCGGTCACCGGCGTGTTCGCCTCGCTCGTCAATATCGGCATCTACCATCTGCTGGTGAAGGCGGCCGGCTTCGATCCCAACCTCGCCTGGACCTTCGGCTTCGTCGGTGCGGCGACCACCGGCTATGTCGTCCACGGCCAGTGGAGCTTTCGCGGCCATGGCGGGCGCGACCGGCAGGGAACGCGGATCCTGCGCTTTGCGATCGTCTCGCTGATCAGCTTCGCGCTCAACAGCCTGTGGGTATGGCTGCTCGTCCAGCATATGGACCTTCCGATCTGGTCGCCCTATCCGCTGGTACTGGGCGTTACGCCGCTCCTGGTCTTCTGGCTGAACCGCCAATGGGTGTTCGAATGAGCGAAGCGCTGCCGGTCCCCCTGCTGTCCGTCCCCCTGCTGTCGGTCATCGTTCCGGTGAAGGACGAGGAGGACGCGATCGTCCCCTTCGTCACCCGGATGACCCGCGTGCTCGACGCGCTGCGCGATCCTCAGGGCGCGCCGATCGACTGGGAGATCGTCTTCATCGACGACGGCAGCACCGACCGGACGATGGCCGCGATCCTCATCGCGCACGACGCCGACCGCCGCGTCACGGCGCTGTCGCTGTCGCGAAACTTCGGCAAGGAAGCCGCGCTGTCGGCCGGGCTCGACCATGCCCGCGGTGTGGTGGTCGTACCGATCGACGTCGATATGCAGGATCCGCCCGAAGTGATCGGCGCGATGATCGACAAATGGCGCGACGGCTATGAAGTGGTCTATGGCGTGCGGCGCAACCGCCTGACCGACAGCCTGCCCAAGCGGCTGACCGCCGATCTCTACTATCGCGCCCACAACTGGCTCTCGATGGACAAGATCCCCGAGCATGCCGGCGATTTCCGCCTGCTCGACCGCAAGGTCGTCGAGGTGATCAAGCGGATGCCCGAGCGCAACCGCTTCATGAAGGGTCTGTTCGCCTGGTCGGGCTTTCGCCAGACCGCGGTCGAATATGACCGTGCCGAGCGCGCCGTCGGCACCACCAAGTTCAACTATTGGAAGCTGTGGCAGCTCGCGATCGACGGCATCACCTCCGCCTCGACCGCGCCCTTGCGGGTCTGGTCCTATGTCGGTGCGCTGATCGCGGTGGTGGCGCTGGTCTATGCCGTTTACATCGGCGTCCGCACGCTGATCTACGGCGCGGACGTGGCGGGCTATCCGTCGCTGATGGTGGCCACGCTGTTCCTCGGCGGTGTCCAGCTCCTTTCGCTCGGCATCCTCGGCGAATATGTCGGGCGCATCCTGGTCGAGACCAAGAAGCGGCCGATCTACATCGTCCGGCAGCGGATCGGCTGCGCCGATCCGAAGCTGGAAAAGGCGGGGATCGGCGCCAAACCTGAGGCCGAGGACGCCGACTGATGGACCGTGCCACCTATGACCGCATGGCAGAGATCGACCAGGACCATTGGTGGTTCGTCGCCCGCCGCCGGATCATCGCCAGCCTGATCGATCGCCACCGGCCAAAACCGGGGCCGATGCGTATCCTGGAGGTTGGGGCAGGGACCGGCTCGAACCTCGCGCTGCTCCAGCGTTACGGCGCCGTCGACGCGATCGAGCCCGACGACGGCGCGCGCGCCTTCGCCGAGCAGCGCAGCGGCCTGAGCATCAAGGGCGGCTACCTGCCGAACGTGCCGCTCGACGACGGCGCCTATGACCTCATCGTCCTGCTCGACGTGCTCGAGCATATTCCCGGCGACGTCGAGGCACTGGCCTGCCTGAAGGACAAGCTGGCGCCGGGCGGGCGCATCCTCGTCACCGTGCCGGGCGCGCCGTGGATGTGGAGCGCGCACGACGTCGCCCACCACCACCAGCGACGCTACACCGCCGCGCAGTTCCGCGCCGTGTTCGGCCGCGCGGGGCTCAGGACCCGCTACCTGACCCACTTCAACAGCGTGCTGTTCCCGCTGATCGCGGCGGTGCGGCTGCTCGGCAAGTTCTCCGGCAAGGAAGGCGGCGACGACGCGATGCCGTCGAAGCCGGTCAACGCGGCGCTGACCACGCTGTTCGGGGCCGAGCGCCTCTGGGCGGCGCGGGTGCCGGTGCCGTTCGGCGTATCGATCGCGATCGTCGCGGAGCCGTGAGGCTCGAGGCAATCAGCGCACCGGCTTGAAGCGGAAGGGCGCGACGTCCTCCTGGATCCGGTAGAGCGCGCCGCGCTCGCCGCCGTCCCAGATCAGCTTGAGCGACGGATCGTTGATCGGCCAGCGGTCGCGCGAGGCGTTGATCAGCCACAGATAGTCGAAGGCCTCGCGCGGGAAGAGCGCGATCGAGCTTTCGATGCTGCGCGATCTCGGCGCGCGGCAGCGGCGCGGGCGCATCACCTGGGTCGGATCTTCGGCATAGCCCTTGGCCGGGGCATATTTGATCGACAGCAGCTGGGCGCCGGCCATCGTCCACTGGCCGTTGACGAACGCTTCCCGCCGGACGATCGCCATCGCGCCGAGATGCTCGAGCCGTGGCGATTCCCAGCGTGACAGGCAGGGCAGGTCGACCAGTGCGAAGACTCGGGCGTTGCGATCGACATGGTCGAGCGCGGCGAGCTGTTTCTCCTGATAGGCGGAGATGCCGGCGAACTGGACGGTCGCCTGCCAGACGCGGACCCCGAAGATCGCCAGTGCGACCGCCGCGATGCAGCCCAGCGCGACCCGGTTGGTGGTTCGCGGCACGAGGCCCAGCACGCCGATCGCGACGACATAAGGGGCGAGCCGCATGTCGGCATAGGCCGAGCCGATGACGATGCGGGGCATCAGAACATAGGCGATGATCAATACCAGCGTGGCCACGCCCAGGGTGCGGCGCATGTCGACGCCGACCCTGCGCCAGCCGATCGAGCCGATCCCGAACAGCACCAATATGATCAGCAGCGACACCAGCCAGATGTCGAATTCCATCCACTGGGTGCGCAGCGAGGAGACCAGATAGACATATTTGGCCTTCCAGTTGAACCAGTCGGCAGTCTCTCCCTGCACGTCGCCCGATCGCCACAGCAGCATCAGCAGCATCGGCGGGGCGAGCGGCAGGCAGTGAAGGGCGCCGCGCCACAGCGCCTCGAAATAGCCGCGTCCCTCCACGTCGCGCATTCGCTCGATCTCCGCGGAAAAGGCGAGCAGGCCGAGCACGCCCCAGGCGAAGCCATGGGCCAGCCACACCAGGCAGCCGATCGGCAGGAACAGGATCGCGCGCAGCCGGATCCGTCCCAGCCGTGCCAGGTAGAGCCACAATGCGAAGGCGTTGAGGGCGAGCGCCATCGCCAGCACATAGTTGATGAAGCCCCACTGGAACGGCCAGCAATAGGCGAAGGGCGCCACCAGCCCTGCCGTCGCCGGCAGCCGCCCATGGACTTCGCGTGCGATCAGCAGGAAACCGGTCAGGGTCAGCGGGGGCACCGCCATGACGATCAGCTTCACGCCCAGTTCGAGCCCGAACAGCTTCGCCATCGGGATGATCAGCAGATCGACGCCGAGATTGCCCATCAGCGCCCATTGGAAGCTGAAATATTCGGTGAGAAGCGGCGACGAAGGATCGGCCAATTCGACCCGGTAGCGCCCCATATGTCCCATCAGGTCGACGAGGGGCGGCACTTCCGGCCGGATCAGCGGGATGATCGATATGATCGCGAGGAAGGCGATATACCAGGGTCGCGTCCACCAGCCGGACGGCGGCGTCAGAGGCGGTGTGGACCGGAACATCGGGACTCGCCCTTATGTCGGGCGCGAAAGGACGGCAAGGGGTTGGCGCGTTTCCGCCTGGAATATCGGCGGCGCCGACAGCGTATATCGCCGTTTCAGACCATCGCGATCGGCCCAGCGCCGCGCGGGCCCTGCCTGGGCCGATCGGCGATGCTCAGTCGGTTCTGGACATCAGGACCGTCGCCGCCACAGCCGAAGTGTGCTGCCTTCAAGCGGCACCGGCTCCAGCCAGGCGGGCGTCTCGCCGCGGAGCAGCCGGGCCGCCAGACCCGCGCGCGATGCGCCGGCATAGAGGCCGGTCTCGGCGCCGGTGGGGTCGATCAGCAGATAGGCCATGCCGTGCGCCGCCATGATGCGGTGGGCCACCTCGGGCGGCTCGGTGAAGGCCAGGATCACGCGGCGGATCGCCTGCGGGTCGCGGTGATGGCCGCTGCCGGCATAGCTGTGCGGCGTCGCGATCAGCAGGCGCGGAGTGAGGTCGAGGCCGGTCAGGATGGTGCCGCGCGGCAGGCGTGCGACGGGATCCAGGCTGGTGCAGGGCGCGAAGCAATAGCGGACCGGCATGCGGGGGGCGGCCGTGCTGGCGCGGGGCAGGGCGCGATCGACCACCACCACACCCGCCGCGACCGCCCCGATCGGCGACAGTGCGAGGAATGCCGCGGCCGAGGCGGTGATGCGGGCGGGCATGCGTCGCCAGCGGTCTATCGCGCCTAGCATCCGGGCAAGCAGCCAGGCGGTGCCGGGCAATGCGCAGCCATGGGCGAAGGCGCCGGCACGCTGGACGAGCAGAGCTACAGCGAAGGCGGCGGCGAGGATCGCGGCCATGGCCAGCCAGTTACGCGCCTCGGCGCTGGTTCGTGCGCCGCGCCAGGCGGTGAGCGTGCCGAGGAGTCCGATCAGCGGGAAGCCGACCAGCATCGCCGCATTGTCAGCCGGCTGCCGCCATAGCGGCAGCCCTTCGAGGACATTGTCGTACCAGAAATGGCGCGATACCGGATCGAGCGCGGCGAATGGCCCGGCGAGGCAGGCCGGCGCGGTCGCCGCCAGCAGCCCGACGCCCAGGCCGGCGGCCAGGACCAGCGCCGTGAGTCGTGCGCCGGCGCCGCGCCGCGCCGCGATTCGCAACCCGATCGCGGCGGCAATCGGCGTGACGATCAGCGGCCCGAACCAGGCCGGACTGACGGCGTCGCACCAATATTGGCCCCACGCGGCGCGCCCGTGGAAGGCGGCGAACAGGACGAGGCTGGCGCCGCCGAACGCCGCGGCGAAGGCGCGGAGCCGATCGGTTTCGCCCCGGCACAGGCAGCGCAGGGCGAGCAGTAGCGCGATCGCCGCCGCCACTGGCAGCGCTTCGAGCGAGACGGCGAGCCACAAGGCGGTGACGACGCCGCCCGTTGTCCCGCCGCGCAGCGGCTGGCGATCGAAACAGGCGGCGACCGCGAACAGCCCGAGTGCCGTTTGCCAGCCATGATGGTCGATCCGCATCGGCAGGACGTGGAACAGGATCATTGGCGCCATCGTGGCCAGCGCCACAGCGAGCAGCGCCGTGCGCCGGCCGGCCAGCCGGGCGGTGGCAAGCGCTACTGCCCACAGCGTGCCGGCGAAGGCGATGAGCGGTACCGCGCAGGCGGCGGCCCGTTCGGCGTTCGCTTCGCCGAGCAGCGGCTGGAGCAGGAGGATCAGGCCGGCGATCGGCAGGTCGACGATGCGCGACCAGTGCATCGGCACGCCGTTCGGCGGATCGATACGATATTGGGTGACGTCGAAGAAGCTCTGCCCGGCCAGCCAGTCGCGGACCTGCTGGAGCCGGAGATAATCGTCCGGATCCCACATTTCGAGCGGGGCGATCCGGTTGCGCGCCACGGCCAGCAGTACCGCCGATGCGAGCAGCCACAACGCCGCGACGCCGAGGACCAGCCGACGGGAGGAGAGGGGCGCGCCGGCCATCATCCCTTCCCGCTTTCCGGGAAGGGGAAAGAGGAGATCACGCCGCCTTCCTGTCGGCGATCCGGGACGGGACCGCGCGTTCGGAGCGGAGCGCGGCGGCGATGCCGGCGTCGTCGCCTTCGCTCCCGGCCTCGTGATATTCGGCGTCCTCGTTGACCGCCCAGACGTCATGGCGGCGCGCGCCGACGGCGATGTTGCGCGCGGTCAGCATCGCCGTCATCATCGCATGGTCCTGGTTGTTGTAGCGGTGCATGCCGTTGCGGCCGACGAAGTGGAGCGTCGGATAGCGCGCCTCCAGCTCGCCGCGCACCGCGGCGACATGGGCGGCATAGTCGTCGTCATAGACCGGATAGGCCTTTTCCTGGCGGACCACCGCGCCGCCCGCCACCGCGGCCGGATCGCACAGGCCGAGCGTGGCCAGCTCGCGCGTCGCCAGCGCGACGAGGTCCTCGTCGGACGATGACCACAGGCCGTCGCCCTCGAAGCAGAAATATTCGAGCCCGACGCAGGCGAGCGCCGGATCGGGCACCATCTCGGGCGACCAGCTCCGGAAATTCTGGATGCGGCCGACCTGCACCCGCTCGTCATGGATGTAGATCCAGTTGTCGGGGAACAGGTCGTCCGACCGGATCATCAGCGCGACGGTCAGGAAGTCGCGATAGTTGAGCGCCATCGCATCGGGCAGCGTCGCCGGCAGCGGGTGGATACGGCTCGCCAGCTCGCGCATCGGCGCGGAGCTGATCACATGATCGGCGGTCAGCATCGCCAGCCGGCCGTCGCGTCCCATGGCCGCGACCCGCCACAGCCCGGCGGTCTCGTCCCACGACAGCTGGTGGAGCGTGTGCCCCATCAGCACGCTGTTGCCCTGCTCCAATATGCGGTCGCGCGCGGCGTCCCACATCATGCCGGGGCCCTTGCGCGGGTAGCGGAAGCTTTCGAGCAGGGTCTTGGCCTGCATCCCGTCATTGGGCTGCTTGTTGAGGCCCAGCGAGCGGCGGACGCCGTCCCACACCGCCTTGCCCAGGCTCAGCCCCTTGATGCGCTGCGCTGCCCAGTCGGCCGACATTTCGTCGCACGGCATGCCCCACACCTTCTCGGTATACGTCTTGAAGAAGATGCCGAACAGGCGGGCGCCGAACTGGTTGACCACCCATTGCTCGAAGCTTCTCACCTCCTTGTGAGGGAACAGCTTCCAACGGAAGAAGCTGGCCATGCACAGGGTCGACTGCCACAGGCCCAGGTTGCGCAGCGCCTCGAAGGCGCGCAGCGGATAGCTGTAATATTTGCCGCGATAATAGATGCGGCTCATCCGCGGCCGCTCGATGAAGTCGTCGGGCAGCAGCTCGTTCCACAGATCGACCACCTCTCGCGACTTGGAGAAGAAGCGGTGGCCGCCAATGTCGAATCGGAAGCCCCCATGTTCGACCGTGCGGCTGATCCCGCCGACCTGCTCCGGGTCCTTCTCGATCAGGGTGACGGTGAATCCCTGCTTGCCGAGCATGTAGCCGGCGGTCAGGCCGGCGGGCCCCGCCCCGATGATCGCGACGTCGACATGGTGGGAAGCGCGCGGCATCGAAGGTCCCTCATCCGGATATTCGCCCCGGGCATGGCCGACGAGCCGCTAAGACATGGTTAACGGGGGCCGCCACGGCTGGTCAAAGCCGGTCCACTGGCCTAGCCAGAGTGCCGTGATCATCTCTGTCAGGAACCGGCCTTCCCGGATCGCGCTGCTGTCGCTGGCCCTGCTGTCGCTGGTGGCCGCCGCCCCGCCCGCCCAACCCGACGGGGCGCTCAGCCTCTATGCCGACGCGACCGTCATCGACGGCACCGGCGCGGCGCCCCGCGCGCATCAGGACATATTGGTACGCGGGCAGCGGATCGTCGCGGTCGCGCCGCGCGGCACCATCGCCGGGGCCGAGGGGGCGAAACGGATCGACCTGGCGGGGCGCTTCGTCATGCCGGGGCTGGTCGATACCCATGTCCACCTCGCAACGCCTCCCGACGACGCCAGGGCGCGCGCGATCCTGCGCCGAAATCTCTATGGCGGGGTGACGGCGGTGCGTGACATGGCCGATGACGTGCGACCGGTGGCCGAACTCGGCCGCGCCGCGCTGGCGGGGGAGATCGCCGCGCCCGATATCTATTACACCGCGCTGATGGCGGGCCCACCCTTCTTCCAGGACCCCCGCGTGCTCGCGGTGACGCTGGGCGTCACGCCGGGCAAGGCGCCCTGGATGCAGGCGATCGACGATCGGACCGACCTCCGGACCGCGGTGACGCTGGCACGCGGCACCTCGGCGACCGCGATCAAGATCTATGCCGACCTCCCGGCGCGGCTCGTCAAGGCGATCACGGCCGAGGCGCACCGCCAGAATATACCGGTCTGGGCGCACAGCGCCGTGTTTCCGACCCGCCCGGCCGACGTCATCGCCGCCGGTGCCGACACGGTCAGCCATGTCTGCTACCTCGCCTATCAGGTCGAGCCGGTGATGCTCGCCGCCTATGAGGATCGAACGCCGGTCAACGAGGCACTGCTCGCGTCCGAGGGCGATGACCCGACGATCGCCGGCCTCTATCGTTCGATGCTGAAGCGGGGCACGATCCTCGATGCGACCGGCAGCCTGTTCGTTCGGTACGACAAGGCACGGCAGCAGCATCCGGAAAAACGGCGGCTGCGCTGCAGCGGCGCGGCGACCACCCGGCTGACGCGGCAGGCATGGAAGGCGGGGGTGCCCGTCTCGACCGGCACCGACTTCGTCCAGGGCTATCGCAGCGACTGGCCCGACGTGCATGAGGAGCTGTTCTTCCTCGCCCGCGACGTCGGCATGCCGCCGATCGAGGTGATCCGGTCGGCGACGCTGGTCGGCGCGCAGGCGGCGGGGCAGGCGGCGGAGATGGGATCGATCGAGCCGGGCAAGCTCGCCAATTTCCTGGTCCTGGCCGCCGATCCGGCCGCCGACATCGGCAATATCCGGACGATCGAGACGGTGGTGAAGCGCGGCCGCGCCTATCCGCGCGACGACTATCGGCCGACGACCAAGGCGGAAATGGGGGACGGCGATGACGATTGAACGGCGCGAATTCCTGGCGCTCGCCACGGCGACGGCGGCGACGGCGGCCTTGCCGGGTCCGCTGCGGGCCGCGGCCACGGACGACCCGGTGAAGGGCCGGATCGTCGTCAATGCGCTCGGCGGGCTCGGCGATCCCAACGATCGCGGCGATGGGATGGTCCCTCGCGTCAGCCCCCGCGTACTGGCGGAGGCGCATGCCTCGGGGCTGACCGCGGTCAATATCACGCTCGGCTATGTGGCGGGCCCCGCCGACCCGTTCGAGGCGAGTGTGCGCGACATCGCCGCGACCGACCGGCTGGTGCGCGAACATGGCCGCGATCTGACCAAGATACTGAGCGCGGCCGACATTGGCCGCGCCCGGGCGGAGGGCAAGGTCGGGCTGATCTACGGTTTCCAGAATGGCGCGATGATGGGCCAGGATGTCGGCCGCGCGGACATCTTCGCGAATCTCGGCGTGCGCATCTTCCAGCTCACCTATAATCCCGCCAACCAGATCGGCGACGGATCGATGGCGCCCGGGAATCGGGGCATCACCCCGTTCGGGCGCGAGCTGATCGCCCGGCTCAACGATCTGCGGGTGATGGTCGACCTGTCGCACAGCGGAGAGCGGACCTGCCTGGAGGCGGCCCGCGCCTCGCGCGCGCCGATCTCGATCAACCATACGGGCTGCCGCGCGCTGGTCGATCTGCCGCGCAACAAGACCGATGCCGAGCTGCGGCTGGTGGCCGAGCGGGGCGGCTTCGTCGGCATCTATTTCATGCCCTTCCTCAACGCGACCGGCCATGCCCGCGCCGAGGACGTCGTCGCGCATATCGACCATGCGGTGAACGTCTGCGGCGAGGATCATGTCGGCATCGGCACCGACGGCGACGTCACCCAGATCGACGACCTCAAGCGCTATGAGGCGGCCCTCGCCAAGGAGATCGCCGAACGACGCGCCGCCGGGATCAGCGCGGCGGGCGAGCGGCCCGACACCTATCCCTTCGTCGTCGACCTGCGCGGGCCGGACCAGTTCCGCAGGCTCGCCCGGCTGCTCCAGGCGAAGGGCTATGGCAGCGCCCGGATCGAGAAGATCCTCGGCGCCAATTTCCTGCGCCATGCCGAGGCGATCTGGGGCGCCTGATCCGGCGCGGTCAGGCGGGCACCGGCTCCGCCGCGAAGGAGGCGAGCTGGGCGGCATGTGCGGCCTGGAAGGCCGGACGCGCGACACAGCGGTCACGATAGGCGGTGAGAGTCGGGAATTCGGCCACCAACGCCTCGTCGGAGACTTCGCGCAGGACCGTCGTCATGACGATGTCGGCGGCGGTGAACTCGCCCTCCAGATAATCCTTGTCGCCGAGCCAGCCGGCGAGAGAGGCCAGTCGCCCGCGCAGCGTCTCGATCACCTGCGGGCGGCGCAGGCGACCCCATTCGGCATCGGGGTTGAAGGTGTCGATATCGACGAGGTCGAAGACGAAGGGCTCGACGCTGTTGAGTGCCGCCGTCACCCAGCTGAGCACGCGGGCGCGGCCCTGCGCGGTGCGTGGCATCAGCCGCTCGCTATGTTCTGCGATGCGCAGCACCATCGCGCCGCTCTCGAACATCTGCACCTCCTCGTCGCGATAGGCGGGGACTTGGCCGAACGGCTGCTCGCGGCGATAATCCGCACCCTTCGCCGTCTCGAAGCCGATCAGCCGCTCGCGATAGCCGAGCCCGGCCTCCTCGCAGGCCCAGCGCGGCCGCAGGTCGCGGACGAAGCCGCGCGCGAAATCGGGTACCCAGGCGAAGCCGGTGATCTCGATGGGGGCATTCTGGTCGATCGGCATGACGGCTCCTCTCTCGCTCTGGTGGGCAAAGAGTTGATATCAACATATTGGGATTCTGTCAAAGACCGGGTCCAGCGCCTGGTTAGCGGTTACGATGAGCCCTAGCCCAGCGCAGCCTTGAGCTTCTCGCGGTCGAGTTGGCCTTCCCAGCGGGCGACGACGACGGTCGCGACGGCGTTGCCGACGAAATTGGTGAGGCTGCGGCATTCCGACATGAAGCGGTCGATGCCGAGGATCAGCGCCATCCCCGCGACCGGCACCGACGGCACGATCGACAGCGTCGCGGCGAGGGTGACGAAGCCCGCGCCGGTAACCCCGGCGGCGCCCTTCGACGACAGCATCGCCACCAGCAGAAGGCCGATCTGCTCGCCCAACGACAGGTCGACATCGCAGGCCTGGGCGATGAACAGCGCCGCCAGCGTCATGTAGATGTTGGTGCCGTCGAGGTTGAACGAATAGCCGGTGGGGACGACCAGCCCGACGATCGGCTTGGCGCAGCCGGCATCCTCCATCTTGGCCATCAGGTTGGGCAGAGCGCTTTCGGACGAGGAGGTGCCCAGCACCAGCAGCAGCTCGTCCTTGAGATAGGCGATCAGCCGCAGGATCGAAAAGCCCGCGATCCGCGCGATGATGCCGAGTATCACGAGGACGAAGCCGAGCGAGGTCAGGTAGAAGCACAGCACCAGCCCGCCGAGATTGGCGAGGCTGCCGAGGCCGAACTTGCCGATTGTGAACGCCATCGCGCCGAAGGCGCCGACGGGTGCGGCCTTCATCAGGATGCCGACCAGCCGGAACACGACCATGGTCAGCCGCTCGAGCAGGTCGGTGACCGGCCGGGCGCGCTCGCCCACCAGCGACAGCGCGATGCCGAACAGGATCGCGACGAACAGGACCTGCAGTATCTCTCCCCCGGCCAGCGCCGACAGCAGCGTGTCGGGGATGATCGCCATCAGGAAGCCGACCAGGGACTGGTCGTGCGCTGCCTTGGCATAGTTGGCGATGTGGCTGTTATCGAGATCGGCGACCGAGATATGCATCCCGGCGCCCGGCTGGACGATGTTCGCGACGAACATGCCGACGATCAGCGCCAGCGTCGACACCGTGAGGAAATAGCCGAACGCCTTGAGCGCTACCCGGCCGAGATCGCCGAGATGGCTGAGCCCGGCGATGCCGGTCACCACGGTCAGGAAGATGACCGGCGCGATGATCATCTTGACGAGCTTGATGAATGCGTCGCCGAGCGGCTTCAGCTGCGCGCCGATGTCCGGCGCCAGCCAGCCGAGCAGAACGCCCAGCAGGATGGCGAGCAGCACCTGCGCATAGAGCGATCGCCAGAAGGGTGGGCGGGACGCCGGCGCGGCGTCGCTGTCGATGATCATGAGATGACGGGCCCCCTCCGAGAGGCCGCTGACGTCCCACGAATCCCGATGCCTTTCAAGGGAGGGTTGAATTACCGCCTATATCTGAGCGCGACCCACAGCGTGCGCGGCGTCGCGCGTTCGACGGTGCCGTCGGCGCCCACCGTCGCCTCGACGCGCTTGTTGGCGATATTCTCGCCGCGCAGCTCGGCGCTGAAGCCGCCGCCGAGGTCGATCGCGGCGACGGCATCGAAGGTCAGCGCATCGGCAAGGCGCCGGCTGTTCTGGTCGTCTTCATACTGGCTGGCGACATAGCGTGCGGTGATGCCGAGCCGGGCCGTGTCGGGCCGGTTCCACTCGATCGAGGCGCTCGCCTGGTCGCGCGGCGTCTGGGCCGGGCGCAGCCCGGCCAGGCCGGTCGCCGCGCCGGACGCGCGGACGCGCGCATCGATGTGCGAATAGCTGGCGATCGCGCGCCATTCGCCCAGCGTCGCCATGCCGTCGATCTCGATACCGCGGCTGCGGATCGCGTCGACGTTCTGCCGCTGGCGGGTGTTCGGCGCGATGGTGACGTTGGAGATCGCGTCGTCGAGCCGGTTCCAGAAGATTGTCGCCCCCAGCTTCCAGCCGGGCAGCGGCGCATATTCGGCTCCGCCCTCGATCCCCTTCACCCGCTCGGGATCGAGCAGCGGGTTGGCGACGGTCGAATCGTTGCCCGCACGGAACGGGCGGTAAAGCTCGTTGAGGGTCGGCAGGCGCCAGCCGGTATAGGCTGCCGCGCGCAGGCTGACCGCCGCGGCGCCCGGCGGGCTCCAGGCAATGCCGGCTCGGCCGGTCGCTTCGGTTCCCGACCGATCGGGATAGCGCGCGCTGTTGGCTGCGATCAGCGCCCCTGTCGCCCGGCTGATCTCGGTGCGCTTGCCGTCACGGAGCTGCCAATGGTCTACCCGGCCGCTCGCGGTCAGCGTCAGCCCCCGGGCGGGTAGCAGCGCCAGTTCGGCGAAGCCGCCGAAGACGGTCTGCTCGCCACCTGCGATGCGATTGGCGTTGGTCGAGAAAACCCGTTCCTCGGTGCGTCCGCTGACATGGCGGGCGTCGCCGCCGAGCCGCAGGTTGACCCCCGTGCCGAGCGGTGGGCGCAGTTCGATCCTCCCGCCAAAACCATTGGCGGGGACGTTATATTGATCGAGCGACTGGCTGGCCGTCGCTCGGCCCGCGCCGATGCTGGCGAAACCGCTCGAGAACTCGCGATGCTGGAGCCATGCGGTCGCCTCCCACCCCCAACGGCCGCGCCCGACCAGCCGGACCGAGCTGTCGACCGCGAGATTGCTGTTGCCGGTGAACGGGACGCCGCGGTCGCGCCGGTCGAGCAGGAAGGAACCGTTGGCCTGCAACTCGGTCTCCGCGCCGACAGGGATCACCGCGCGGGCGGCCGCCCGGCTCTGCCGGTAGCGCGCGGCGCGGTCGATCGGCCCGCGGTCCTCCTCGACGACGGGGATGAAGCCGTCGCCCTGTGCATGGCCGCCCGACAGCATCAGGAAGCCGCCGCCGAGATGCGCCGTCACGGTCGCGTCGGCGTCTATCGAGTCACGGCTGCCATAGGCGACGCTCGCGTCGACGGCATGTGCCTCGTCGGGCCCCATGCTCGACAGCTCGATCGTGCCGGCCAGCGCGCCGGGGCCGTAGACGCCGCTGCCGCCGCCGCGGGTGACGCGGACATGGCCGATCCGTGCCGGGTCGAGGGCCGCCCAGCTCACCCAGCCGCCGAACGGATCGACCATCGGCACGCCGTCGAGCAGGATCAGCGCGCGCGTCGATGCGTTGCCGCCCAGACCGCGCAGCGTCGCCCCCTGGCTGGTCGGGTGGGCCGACCGCGCGTCGGAACGACGGAACTGCTGGAAGCCGGCGGCGTCGCGCAGGATATCCTCCATCCGCCCGCTCGCCGACGTCTCCAGCCGGGCGCGATCGATGCTGATCACGTCGAAAGCCGCGTCGCCGGGCGACCGCGGCAGGCCCTGGCCCGTTACGACGATCTCCGCCCCATCGTCGGCGCGGGCGGGGCCGGTCACGAGCCCGACGCACGCGGCGGTCAGCAGGAAACGAAGATAGCGCACGATGATACTCCCGGAAGTTGCCGGGGCGGATGACCATTCCAGGGCGGCGGCGTCAATGGGTATAAAGGCCAAGACGTCCTTCCGTTATGCCGGCGGAGGACGGCATCTCGGGAGAGGAGAGAAGGTCGAGGCAGGAGCCACCGGAGGTCCCGGCCTACGCCGGGACGACGGAGAGTGTGGGCCGCCCTACGCCGCGACCTCGAAGCGCTGGGCGTATCGGGCGGCGATGCGGGCGACGGGCATCAGCACGAACACGTCGATCGTGTTGAAGGCGTGGTCGATATAGGCGCCGTCGCCTACCTCGGCACCGACGCGCAGATAGGCCTTGATCAGCGGCGGCAGCCGGCGCGAGGCGATGCGCGGGTCGTAGCCGCCGAGCGGCAGCGGGCCGAGGGGAATGGCGTGTGCGCCGATCGCGCGGGCGCGCAGTTCGGGGACCGCCATATGGTTATGGGCGAGCAGCGACAGCCCCTCGGCATGTTCGGTCGGTTCGGTGCCGGGAAAGCTTGCGCAGCCGAACATATGGCCGATGCTGTGGCGCTGCAGATAGTCGGCGATGCCGCGCCACAGCAGCTGGATCGTGCCCGCGTCGCGATAGGCGGGATCGACGCAGGAGCGGCCCAGCTCGAGCAGCTCGACTCCCTCGCGCCGACCATGTGCGATCACCGCCGACAGGTCGAACTCATGCGCCGAATAAAAGCCGGCATGGGCCTCGGCGACGCTCTGGCGGAGCAGCCTGTAGGTACCGACCACCGGACTGCCGGGACGCGCATGGTCCTCGACCAGCAGATGGTCGCACAGCATGTCGTAGGGGTCGACGTCGCGTTGTTGGCCGGTACCGGCCATGGCGGGATCGGGTGTCGCGCCCATGCCGCGGAAGAAGATGTCGTAGCGCAGCCGCTGCGCCGCGATCACGTCGGCCTCGCCATCGGCGAGCCGGACGGCAAGGCGGCGTTCAACCCTGTCGAGGGCCTGCGTCATCATGGCGTCCCCTTGCTGCAACGGTGAACCGGCAATAATGGCGCAGTGCGACAGGGCGGCTACCGCATCGCGATCGATTTGCTACAACCATGTTCCACGGCCGTGACGATGACGGCATGACCTTCCCGGCGACCGCCGGACCACAAGGAGAATCCGGAGTGACGTCACCGAGCGAGAAGCTGCTGCTGTTTGGCGCGACGGGGGATCTGTCGCAGCGGATGCTGCTGCCGTCGCTATATGGTCTGGCGGCGGAGGGACTGCTGCCGTCGGAGCTGGCCATCGTCGGGACGGCGCGGACCGGGCATGACGACGCGGCGTTCCGCGGGTTCGTGGAGCAGGCCCTGCGGCGCTTCGTACCGGCGGAGAGGCTCGACGAACGGGCGCTCGGCGGTTTCCTCGCGCGGGTCGGCTATGTCCCGGTCGACGCCTCGAAGGAGGGGGATTTCGCCGCGCTCGCGGAGAAGGTGGGCGCGACCGACCGAGGGTTGTCGATCTTCCTGTCGACCGCCCCGTCGCTGTTCGGCGCGACCATTGACGGTCTCGCCAAGGCGGGTCTCGCGGGCGAAGGGGTGCGGATCGGGCTGGAAAAGCCGCTCGGCTACGACATGGCGTCCAGCCGCGAGATCAACGATGCCGTGGGATCGGTCTTTCCCGAGGAGCGGATCTTTCGGATCGACCATTATCTGGGCAAGGAAACCGTCCAGAACCTGCTGGCGCTGCGCTTCGCCAACGGCCTGTTCGAGCCGCTGTGGCGCGAGGGCGGGATCGACCATGTCCAGATCACCGTGTCGGAAACGGTCGGGCTGGAGGGCAGGGTCGGCTTCTACGATGGGGCAGGCGCGCTCAGGGACATGGTGCAGAACCATATCCTCCAGCTGCTCGCACTGGTGGCGATGGAGCCGCCGGCCCGGTTCGACGCGGCAGCGGTGCGCGACGAGAAGGTGAAGGTGTTCCGGTCCTTGCGCCCGATCGACCGGACGACGGCGGTGAGCCACAGCGTGATCGGGCAGTATGGCCCTGGTGCGGTCGCGGGCGGACCTGTGCCCGGCTATGTCGAGGAACTGGGCAGGCCGTCGGACACCGAGACTTTCGTGGCCTTGAAGGCGAACATCGACAATTGGCGCTGGAAGGGGGTGCCCTTCTACCTGCGCACGGGCAAGCGGCTGCCCAGCAGGCAGTCGGAAATCTTCATCCAGTTCAGGGGTGTGCCGCACTCGATCTTCGACGGGCGGGGCGCGGCGCTGCAACCCAACAAGCTGATCATCCGTTTGCAGCCCGACGAGAATGTCCGATTGCTGCTGATGGCGAAGGAGCCGGGGCTCGACCGCGACGGAATCCGGCTGAGGGAGGTGCCGCTCGACATATCGATGCCGAACGCCTTTGCCGACAGCCGGCGGCGGATCGCCTATGAGCGGCTGCTGCTCGATCTGGTCGAGGGCGACCAGACGTTGTTCGTGCGGCGGGACGAGGTCGAGGCGCAATGGGCCTGGGTCGATGCGATCCGCGACGGCTGGGCCGCCAATGCCATGAAGCCCAAGACCTATATGGCCGGCACCTGGGGGCCCTCCGCCGCCATCGCCCTGACCGAACGCGACGGCGTCACATGGCATGACTAGGACAATGATAGGCATCCTTTGCGCGCTCCCGCGCGGGGAGAAGACTGGAAGAACAAGGACGAAGATATGATCGAGGCCGAATGGTGGGATTATGAGGACCCGGCCGAGCTTGCCGAGGCGGTGGCGGGCGATGTCGGCTTCATCATCGAATCGGCGCTCGATGCGCGAGGCCAGTGCCTGCTGGCGCTGCCGGGCGGCAAGACGCCGCTGCCGATCTACGAGAAGCTGGCCAAGGCCAAGATCGACTGGAAGCGGGTGACGATCATCCCCACGGACGAGCGGATCGTTCCGATGACCGATCCGCTGTCCAACGCGGCGGCGATCGCCAGGATATTCCTGCCGAAGGGCGCGCGGGTGGTGCCGGTGATCAGCGAGAAGGCGCCCGACTATCGCAGCGCCGGCATGGCCGCCGACGCGCGGCTGCAGGATTTCCCCTGGCCGCCCGATCTGGTCTGGCTCGGCGTCGGCACCGACGGCCACACCGCCTCGATCTTCGCGGGGCCCGACCTCGACGATGCCCTCAACGCGCCCAAGGCGCGTCGCGCGGTGGGGGTCATGCCCGATCCGCTGCCCGAGGAGGCACCGGTCGCGCGGGTGACGCTGACCAAGGCGGCGATCCTGTCGGCGCGCACGGTGATGCTCGTGCTCACCGGCAAGGAAAAGAAGAAGCTGCTCGAACGGGCGCTCAAGGAGGGGGCGGGATCGAGCCTGCCGATCGGCCGGGTGCTCGCCGATGCCGAGCAGGCGATCGACATCCACTGGAGCGCCTGAGAGGCGCACGGGAGCGAAACTATGACCCTGCACGCGGCGGTGGAGGCGGTGACCGCCCGGATCATTGATAGGTCGCGCGCGGGTCGCCGGGCCTATCTGGAGCTGATCGGACGAGAGCGCGAGAGCGGGGTCGATCGACCGCGTCTGTCGTGCGGCAACCTGGCGCATGGCTTCGCGGCGAGCGGAGAGGACAAGCCGGCGATCCGCGAGGGTCGTGCGATGAACATCGGCATCGTGACGGCCTATAACGACATGCTGTCGGCGCATCAGCCCTATGGCGGCTATCCCGACCGGATGAAGCTCTGGGCGCGCGAAGCGGGCATCACCGCCCAGGTTGCCGGCGGGGTTCCGGCGATGTGCGACGGGGTGACGCAGGGGCAGCGCGGCATGGAGCTGTCGCTGTTCAGTCGCGACACGATCGCGCTGTCGACCGCGGTGGCGCTCAGCCACGGCATGTTCGAGGGCGCGGCGCTGCTGGGCATCTGCGACAAGATCGTTCCCGGCCTGCTGATCGGCGCCCTGCGCTTCGGCCATCTGCCGACGATCCTGGTGCCGGCGGGGCCGATGCCCTCGGGCCTCGCCAACAAGGAGAAGCAGCGGGTCCGCCAGCTCTATGCCGAGGGCAAGGTCGGCCGGGCGGAACTGCTCGAGGCGGAGAGCGCCTCCTATCATGGTGCCGGAACCTGTACCTTCTACGGCACCGCCAATTCGAACCAGATGATGATGGAGGTGATGGGCCTGCACATGCCCGGCGCCGCCTTCGTCAATCCGGGGACGAAGCTGCGTCAGGAACTGACCCGCGCGGCGGTCCACCGGCTGGGGGAGATCGGCTGGGACGGCGGCGACTACCGGCCGCTGGGGCACTGCGTCGACGAGAAGGCGATCGTCAACGCGGCGGTCGGGCTGCTGGCGACGGGGGGGTCGACCAACCATGTCATCCACCTGCCTGCGATCGCGCGGGCGGCGGGGATCATGATCGACTGGGAGGACATCGACCGGCTGTCGGCGGCGGTGCCGCTGATCGCCCGGGTCTATCCCAACGGTTCGGGCGACGTGAACCATTTCCAGGCAGCGGGCGGCATGGCCTATGTGATCGCCACGCTGCTCGATGGCGGCTATCTTCATCGCGACATCCTGACCGTCGCGGGTGGTGACCTGGGCGCCTATGCAAGGGAACCGGCGCTGGATGGCGAGATGCTGGTCTGGCGGGACGCGCCCGCCGAGCCGCTCGATCCGGCGATGCTGCGTCCGCACGGCGACCCGTTTCAGCCCGACGGCGGCATGCGGCTGGTGCGCGGCAATCTCGGGCGCGGCACGTTCAAGACCAGCGCGGTCGAGCGGTCGCGCTGGACGATCGAGGCGCCGGTCCGTGTGTTCGACGACCAGGACGAGGTGACGGCCGCCTTCAAGGCGGGCGAGCTCGACCGCGACGTGGTCGTCGTCGTGCGCTTCCAGGGGCCCAGGGCGAACGGCATGCCCGAACTGCACAAGCTCACGCCGTCGCTGGGCGTGCTGCAGGACCGCGGCTTTCGGGTTGCGCTGCTGACAGACGGACGGATGTCGGGGGCCTCGGGCAAGGTGCCGGCGGCGATCCACCTGACGCCGGAGGCTCTGGGCGGGGGGCCGATCGCCAGGCTTCGGGACGGCGATGTCGTCCGGCTCTGCGCCGAGCGGGGCGAGATCATGGTGCTGGTCGATGCCGCCGAATGGGAGGCGCGCGATGCTGCGGTACCGCCGGCCGCGCAGCCGGGCACTGGCCGCGAGCTGTTCGCCTTCATGCGCGCGGGTGCCGACACCGCCGAGCGCGGCGGGTCGGCGATGCTCGCAGCGGCGGGGTTGTGATGCTCGCGCTTTCCTCCCCGGTGCCGTTCGTGTCGATCGCAGTCGAGACACGTTGCGAGAGTGAACGTCCCTCGACTTCGCTCGGGGCGAACGGGATTTCTTGATGAGGATCGTGGCGGTCGACCTGGGCGGGACCCATGCGCGCTTCGCGGTGGCGGAGCTGCACGACGACCGGCGGCCGACGCTGGGACAGGTCCATGTCCACAGGACCGCCGACTTCTCGGGGCTCCCTGCCGCCTGGGCCGCGTTTGCGCGCGATCTCGGGCATGAGCCGCCGCGCATCGCCAGCATCGCGGTCGCGGGGCCGGTCGACGGCGAACTGATCCGCTTCACCAACAATGACTGGACGATCCGTCCCGCGACGGTTGCGCAGGAACTGCGCGTCGAGAAGGTTGCCCTGTATAACGATTTCGCGGCGATGGCCGCGGCGGTCGGTGTGCTCGAAGGCGACGAGCTGGTTCCCATCGGCGGTCCCGGCGGGCCGCTGCCGATGGAGGGCGTCACCACCGTGCTCGGCCCCGGCACCGGGCTCGGCGTCGCCCAGCTGCTGCGCTGGCATGGTCGCCGCATCCTATTGCCGACCGAGGGCGGGCATATCGATTTTGCGGCACTCGACGGGTTCGAGGAGACGCTGCTCGCCCGGTTGCGCGCGCGCCATCGCCGGGTATCGGTCGAGCGAATCGTTTCGGGGCCGGCGCTTGCCGACATCCATGCGACGCTGGCGATGATCGATGGCCGGGCCATCGTGCCGCGCGACGACGCGGCGCTGTGGCAGGCGGCGACCGGCGACGGAGACCCGCTCGCCGCACAGGCGCTCGACCGGCTGGTCATGGCGCTTGGCGCGGTCGCGGGCGATCTCGCGCTTGCCCAGGGCGCCAATGCCGTGGTCGTCACCGGCGGACTCGCCAACCGGATCGAGCATCGGCTCGCGAGCCCATTGTTCCACGACCGTTTCCGCGCCAAGGGTCGCTTCGAGGCGCGCATGGCGCGGATTCCGGTCCGGCTCGCCCGCAACGTCCAGGCGGGATTGCTCGGTGTGGCAGCGGCCTATCAGGAGGATGAGCGGAGATGACGGTCGATCAGGTGATGAGGCTGGCGCCGGTGATCCCGGTGCTGGTGGTGCACGAGGTGCAGCACGCCCGGCCGATCGCCGAGGCCCTGGTCGAAGGAGGGCTTCCCGCGCTGGAGGTGACGCTGCGCACCCCCGTCGCGCTCGACGTGATCCGCGAGATGGCAAAGGTCGAAGGTGCGGTGGTGGGCGCCGGTACGGTGCTCAATCCCGACGACGTCAAGGCGAGCGTGGACGCCGGGGCCCGATTCCTGGTTTCACCGGGGCTGACCGACCGTCTCGCCAATGCGGCGATAGGCTGCGGACTGCCGTTCCTGCCGGGCACCGCCAATGCCGGCGACATCATGCGCGGGCTCGACATGGGGCTGACCCATTTTAAATTCTTTCCCGCCATGGCGAATGGCGGCGTCCCGGCGCTGAAGGCGCTGGCCGCGCCGCTGGCGGCCGCGCGCTTCTGTCCGACCGGAGGGATCACCGAGGCGAACGCGGCCGACTGGCTCGCGCTCGATGCGGTGTTGTGCGTCGGCGGGAGCTGGATCGTGCCACCGGGCAAGCTCGATGTCGCCGAGATCACCCGCCGCGCGAGAGCGGCGGCGAAACTGGCAGCCTAACCCCTCCTCGCGGCGGGAGCCGCGATCACTCGAATTCGAGGATCACCGCGTCGACCGCGAGGCTGTCCCCGGCCTTGGCAGCGACGGTCTTGACCGTGCCGGCCTTCTCGGCGCGCAGGATGTTCTCCATCTTCATCGCCTCGACCACCGCAAGCGGCTGCCCGGCCTCGACCTTCGCGCCCTCGGCGACATGGATCGCCGTCACCAGCCCGGGCATCGGGCAGAGCAGGAAACGCGACATGTCGGGCGGGATCTTTTCGATCATGTGGTGCGACAGCGCCGCGACGCGCGGGGTCAGCACGCGCAGATCATGGCTCGCGCCGCGCGTCGTGAAGCGCCAGCCAGTGCGCTTGCGCTCGACACGGATCGACAGCGGCTCGCCGTCGATCACCGCCTCGACCAGCTTTTGCCCCGGCGCATAAGGGGCATCCACCACCACCGGCGTGCCGTCGACGCTGACCGCATCGCCCAGAATCTCGATCTGGCGCTCGACCTTGTCGAGGGTGACGACCCAGCTCGTCGAGGGATCGGCCGGCCCGTTGAGCCGGCCGTCGATCTGTGCCGCGCGGGCCGCGTCGATGCTGGCGAGGACGCCCGCCACCGCGGCCAGGTGCAGGCCCAGCTTGGCGTCGGCGGCGGCGCCGGTGAAGCCTTCGGGGAACTCCTCGGCGATGAAACCGGTCGTGATGTTGCCCGAGCGGAAGCGCGGATGCTGCATCAGCGCCGACAGGAAATCGACATTATGGCCGATGCCGTCGATCTCGAACCGGTCGAGCGCGGTGATCTGCCGGTCGATCGCGGCCTCGCGGGTCTCGCCCCAGGTGATCAGTTTGGCGATCATCGGGTCGTAGAACATCGAGATCTCGGAGCCTTCGTAGACGCCGTCGTCGACGCGGACATTGTCGACCTCGGCCGGCGGCCGGTAGCGGACGAGGCGGCCGGTCGACGGCAGGAAGCCGCGATAGGGGTCCTCGGCATAGACGCGGTTCTCGACGGCCCAGCCGTTGATCTTCACATCGGCCTGGGTGAAGGCCAGCTTCTCGCCATAGGCGACGCGGATCATCTGCTCGACCAGGTCGAGGCCGGTGATGCATTCGGTGACCGGATGCTCGACCTGGAGACGGGTGTTCATCTCGAGGAAGTAGAAGCCCTGGCCGGTCTTGTCGGCGCCCGACACGATCAGCTCGACGGTGCCGGCGCTGAAATAGCCGACGGCGCGGGCGAGCGCGACGCACTGCTCGCCCATCGCCTTGCGCATCTCCGGGCTGACGAAGGGCGACGGCGCCTCCTCGACCACCTTCTGGTGGCGGCGCTGGATCGAGCATTCGCGCTCGTTGAGGTAGACGATGTTGCCGTGCTTGTCGCCGAGCACCTGGATTTCGATGTGGCGCGGGCTCTCGATGAACTTCTCGATGAAGACGCGGTCGTCGCCGAAGCTGTTCAGCCCCTCGCGCTTGACGCTCTCGAAATTCTCGCGGACGTCCTTCTCCGAATAGGCGAGGCGCATGCCCTTGCCGCCGCCGCCGGCCGACGCCATCATCATCACCGGATAGCCGATGTCGTTGGCGATGCGGACGGCATGGTCGGTGTCGTCGATCTCGCCGACATAGCCGGGAACGACGTTGACGCCGGCCTGCTTGGCGAGCTTCTTCGATTCGATCTTGTCGCCCATCGCGGCGATCGCGCCGGGCGGCGGGCCGATGAAGGCGATGTTGGCGGCGGCGAGCGCCTCGGCAAAGCTGGTCCGTTCCGACAGGAAGCCGTAGCCGGGGTGGACGGCCTCGGCGCCGGTGTCCTTGCACGCCTGGATGATCTTGTCGGCGACCAGATAGCTCTCCGACGCGGGCGAAGCGCCGATATGGACCGACTCGTCGGCCATCTCGACATGCGGCGCGCGCGCATCGGCGTCCGAATAGACGGCGACGGTCTTGATGCCCATGCGGCGGGCGGTCTTGATCACGCGACAGGCGATCTCGCCGCGGTTGGCGATCAGGATTTTCTTGAACATCGTCGTCGTCGTTTCCCTGTGTGCTATCTCTTCCGCCCCTCCTCGGAATGGGCGGATCCTGTAATCACTCCGCCGCCAGCTCGACCTTGCACTCGGCCGCCATCGGCGTGACGCCGAGCCGGGCGAACAGCGCGGCGTCCCTGTCGTCGCCGGCATTGTCGGTGGTGAGCAGCTTGTCGCCGGTGAAGATCGAATTGGCGCCGGCCATGAAGCACAGCGCCTGCGCCGCGTCGGACATGCTCTCGCGGCCCGCCGACAGGCGGACCATCGAGGCCGGCATGGTGATCCGCGCGACCGCGACGGTGCGGACGAACTCGATCTCGTCGATCTTCGCCAGCGGCGTGTCGGCGAGCATGTCGCCGAGCACCGTGCCCTTGACCGGCACCAGCGCGTTGACCGGCACGCTTTCCGGATGGACCGGCAGCGTCGCCAGCGCGTGGATGAAGCCGACCCGGTCGGCGCGCGTCTCGCCCATGCCGACGATGCCGCCGCAGCAGACGTTGATCCCTGCCTCGCGGACATGCTCGAGCGTCTCGATCCGGTCCTCGAAGGTCCGGGTGGTGATCACCTGCTCGTAACGCTCGGGCGAGGTGTCGATATTGTGGTTGTAGTAATCGAGCCCGGCATCGGCGAGGGTCTGCGCCTGGTCCCCGGTCAGCATGCCGAGGGTCATGCAGGTCTCCATCCCCATCTGGCGGACGCCCTTCACCATCTCGACGATGGCGGGCATGTCGCGGTCCTTGGGGTTACGCCAGGCGGCGCCCATGCAGAAGCGGGTCGATCCGGCGTCCCTGGCCTGCGCGGCGGCCTGGAGCACCGCGCGCACGTCCATCAGCTTGGTTGCCTTGAGCCCGGTCTCGGCATGGGTCGACTGGTTGCAATAGCCGCAATCCTCCGGACAGCCGCCGGTCTTGATCGACAGCAGGGTCGAGAGCTGGACCTCGTTCGCCGCATGGGCGGCGCGATGCGCGGCTTGCGCCTGCCACAGCAGGTCGTTGAACGGCAGGTCGAACAGGGCCGCGATCTCCTCGCGCGTCCAGTCGGACCGGACGGCGGGGCGGGGATTGGCATGGGCGTTCATTCAGCGGCCTCCTCGAAGCCTTCGGGCGGTTGGTTGTGGCCCAACAGCCGTAGCACTTCGGTCGCCGCGTTGACGAGATTCGTGCCGGGCCCGAAAATCCCCTGCACCCCCGCGTCGCGCAGGAACTGATAGTCCTGCGCCGGGATGACGCCGCCGGCGACCACCTTGATGTCGCCGCGCCCGGCATCCTTGAGGTGCTGGATCAGTTCGGGGATCAGCGTCTTGTGGCCGGCGGCGAGGCTGGACGCGCCGACCACGTCGACATCGGCCTTGAGCGCCAGTTCGGCGGCTTCCTTCGGGGTCTGGAACAGCGGCCCGGCCACCACCTCGAAGCCAAGGTCGCCGAATGCCGAGGAGACGAGGTTGGCGCCGCGGTCGTGCCCGTCCTGGCCCATCTTGGCGACCAGCATGCGGGGCTTGCGGCCCTTGCGCCGGGTGATCGTCTCGACCCCGTCGACCAGCCCCCCCCAGCGGCGGTCGTCGCCATAGGCGCCGCCATAGATGCCCTTGACCGGGGTCGGGTTGGTGCCGAAGCGGCCGAACACCGCCTCCATCGCCGCCGAGATCTCGCCCAGCGTCGCGCGGGCGCGGGCGCAGTCGACGGCCAGGGCCAGCAGGTTCGCGCCGCCCCGGGCGCCTTCGGTCAGCGCGGCGAGCGCCGCCCGGCACTTCGCCTCGTCGCGGCCGGCCTTGACCGCCTGGATGCGGCGGATCTGCGCCTCGCGCACCGCATGGTTGTCGACGTCGAGGATGTCGATCTCTTCCTCATTGGCGAGGCGGTATTTGTTGACGCCGACGATGATCTCCTCGCCGCGGTCGATCCGCGCCGCCTTGGCGGCCGAGGCCTCCTCGATCATCGCCTTGGGCCAGCCGGCCGCCACGGCCTTCGCCATGCCGCCTTCGGCCTCGACCTTCTCGATGATCTCCCAGGCGCGGTCGACCAGCTCCTGGGTCAGGCTCTCGACATAATAGGAGCCGCCGAGCGGATCGACGACCTTGGTCATCCCGGTCTCTTCCTGGATGACGATCTGGGTATTGCGCGCGATCCGGGCAGAGAAGTCGGTCGGCAGCGCGATCGCCTCGTCGAGCGCGTTGGTGTGGAGCGACTGGGTGCCGCCCAGCATCGCCGCCATCGCCTCGATCGTGGTACGCATTACGTTGTTGTACGGGTCCTGCTCGGTCAGTGAGACGCCCGACGTCTGGCAATGGGTGCGCAGCATCTTCGAGCGCTCATCCTTCGCGCCCAGCTTCGTCATCACCCGGTGCCACAGCACGCGCGCGGCGCGCAGCTTGGCGATCTCCATGAAGAAGTTCATGCCGATCGCGAAGAAGAAGCTGAGGCGGCCGGCGAACTTGTCGATGTCGAGGCCCGAGGCGACGCCGTATTTCACATATTCCATGCCGTCGGCGATGGTGAAGGCCAGCTCCTGGACCTGCGTCGCCCCGGCTTCCTGCATGTGATAGCCGGAGATCGAGATCGAGTTGAACTTGGGCATGTTCGCGCTGGTGAAGGCGAAGATGTCCGAGATGATCCTCATGCTCGGCTCGGGCGGGTAGATATAGGTGTTACGGACCATGAACTCCTTGAGGATGTCGTTCTGGATGGTCCCGTCGAGCTGGGCCATCGGCACGCCCTGCTCCTCGCCCGCGACGATGAAGAAGGCGAGCACCGGGATCACCGCGCCGTTCATCGTCATCGACACCGACATCTGGTCGAGCGGGATGCCGGCGAACAGGATCTTCATGTCGTCGATCGTGTCGATCGCCACGCCCGCCTTGCCGACGTCGCCGGTCACGCGCGGATGATCGCTGTCATAGCCGCGATGGGTCGCCAGGTCGAAGGCGACCGACAGCCCCTTCTGCCCGGCCTTGAGGTTGCGATGGTAGAAGGCGTTCGATTCCTCGGCGGTCGAGAAGCCGGCATATTGGCGGATCGTCCAGGGACGACCGGCGTACATCGACGCGCGCACACCGCGCGTGAACGGCGCGAAGCCGGGCAGGCCGGGATCGATACCGGCCACGTCCTCGGCCGTATAGAGCGGCTTGACCGCGATCCCCTCGGGCGTGTTCCAGGTCAGGTCCTTGCCCTTGACCTCCTTGGCGGCGGCGGCCTCCCAGCGGGCCAGATCGGGTTTTTCGTCGCTCATCGCAGCTTCCTTCCGAACCTCAGGGGCGCCGTCAGTGGCTCGCGCCGGGTCGCGGCGTTTCCATGATCTCGGTCAGCACCCCGCCCATGTCGCGCGGGTGGACGAAGAAGATCAGCGTGCCGTGCGCACCGATGCGCGGCTCGCCCAGCACGCGGGCGCCCTTGCCCTCGAACCAGGTCTTGGCGGCGTGGATGTCGGGCACCTCATAGCAGATATGGTGCTGGCCGCCGTCCGGATTCTTGGCGAGGAAGCCGGCGATCGGGGAGGATTCGCCGAGCGGCTCGATCAGCTCGATCTGGCTGTTCGGCGTGTCGACGAAGCAGACCTTCACCCCCTGCGCGGGCAGGTCGAACGGCTCGCGGATCACCTCGGCACCCATCACGTCGCGGTAGAAGGCGATGCTCTTCTCGATCGACGGGGTGGCGACCCCGACATGGTTGAGGCGGCCGAGCTTCATGCGCAGCGCTCCACCACCATGGCGATGCCCTGGCCGCCGCCGATGCACATGGTGATCAGGCCGTAGCGGCCGCCGATGCGCTCCAGCTCATAGACGGTCTTGACGGTCAGGATCGCGCCGGTCGCGCCGACCGGATGGCCGAGCGCGACGCCCGATCCGTTCGGATTTACCTTGTCGGGATCGAAGCCCAGCTCCTGCGCCACCGCGCAGGCCTGCGCGGCGAACGCCTCATTGGCCTCGATCACGTCGATGTCGGCCAGGGTCAGGCCGGCGCGTTCCAGCGCGATCGGCACCGCCTTGATCGGGCCGACGCCCATGTAGAGTGGCTCGACCCCGGCATGGCCCCAGCTCAGGATCTTCGCGAGCGGCTTCAGCCCCTTGGCGTCGACCGCCTTCTTCGTTGCGAGCACGATCATCGCCGCGCCGTCGTTGATGCCGCTGGCATTGGCGGCGGTGACGGTGCCGTCCTTCTTGAAGACGGGACGCAGCTTGGCCAGTTCCTCGGCCGAGACGTCGCCGCGGACATGCTCGTCGGTGTCGAAGGCGACGACGCCCTTGCGGGTCTTCACCTCGACCGGGACGATCTGCTCCTTGAAGCGGCCTTCGGCGATCGCCTTCGCGGCGCGCTGGTGGCCCTGCAGCGCCAGCGCGTCCTGCGCTTCGCGGGTGATCTGATAGCGTTCCGCGACATTCTCGGCGGTGATGCCCATATGGACCTTGTCGAACGGATCGCTCAACGCCTCGATGAGGCCGTCGGTCATCTCGACATTGCCCATCTTGGTGCCCCAGCGCGCGCCCTTCACGACATGGGGGACACGGCTCATCACCTCGGCGCCACCGGCGATCACGATGTCCGATTCGCCCAGCACCATTGCCTTGGCACCGCTGATGATCGCCTCGACGCCCGATCCGCACAGCCGGTTGAGGGTCAGCGCGGGCGTCTCGATGGGGATGCCGGCGTTCACGCTCACCATGCGCGCCAGATAGGCGTCGCGCGGCTCGGTCGGCATCACCTGGCCCATCACCACATTCTGCACGTCCCCGGGTTCGAGCCCGGCCCGTTCGAGAGCGGCCTTTGCGACGATCACGCCGAGCTCGGCCGGGGGAACGTCCTTCAGCGCGCCGCCGAAGTCGGCGATCGCGGTCCGCGCGGCGCCGACGATGTAGATGTCTTGGATCTGGGCCATGGAAAGGGTTCCTGCTGCTGGGGTCCGCGCTTCTCTGCTCAGAGCGGGATGTTGTCGTGTTTCTTCCAGGGATTCTCGAGGCTCTTGTTCTTGAGCTTGCGAAGACCCAGGGCGATCCGCTTGCGGGTCGAATGCGGCATGATCACCTCGTCGATGAAGCCCTTCGAGGCCGCCACGAACGGGTTGGCGAAGCGATCCTCATATTCCCTGGTCCGCTGGGCGATCTTCTCGGCGTCGCCGATGTCCTTGCGGAAGATGATCTCGACCGCGCCCTTGGCGCCCATCACCGCGATCTCGGCGGTCGGCCAGGCGTAGTTGAGGTCGCCCCGAAGATGCTTCGATGCCATGACGTCATAGGCGCCGCCATAGGCCTTGCGGGTGATGACGGTGATCTTGGGGACGGTCGCTTCGCCATAGGCGAACAGCAGCTTGGCGCCATGCTTGATGATGCCGTTATGCTCCTGCGCCGTGCCCGGCAGAAAACCGGGAACATCGACGAAGGTGACGATCGGGATGTCGAAGGCGTCGCAGAAGCGGACGAAACGCGCCGCCTTCTTCGACGAATTGATGTCGAGGCAGCCCGCCAGCACCATCGGCTGGTTGGCGACGATGCCGACCGGGCGGCCCTCGATCCGGCCGAAGCCGATCACGATGTTGGCGGCGTGGTTCGGCTGGATTTCGAAGAAGTCGCCCTCGTCGACGACTTTCGCGATCAGCTCCTTCATGTCGTAGGGCTTGGTCGCGCTGTCCGGGATCAGCGTGTCGAGGCTCGGCTCGGTGCGGTCCCAGGGGTCGTCGGTCGGCCGCTCGGGCAGGTCGTGCCGGTTCGACAGCGGCAGGAAGTCGACGAACTCGCGCACCGACAGGAGGGCCTCGATGTCGTTGTCGAAGGCGTTGTCGGCGACGGAGGTCTTGGTGGTGTGGGTGACGGCGCCGCCCAGTTCCTCCTGCGTCACCACCTCATTGGTGACCGTCTTCACCACGTCGGGGCCGGTCACGAACATGAACGACGAATCCTTCACCATGAAGATGAAGTCGGTCATCGCCGGCGAATAGACCGCGCCGCCCGCGCAGGGCCCCATGATCACGCTGATCTGCGGCACCACGCCCGACGCCAGAATGTTGCGCTGGAACACTTCGGCATAGCCGCCCAGCGAGGCGACGCCTTCCTGGATGCGGGCGCCGCCCGAGTCGTTGAGGCCGATCACGGGCGCTCCGACCTTCATCGCCATGTCCATGATCTTGCAGATCTTCTGCGCGTGGCGCTCGCTGAGCGCACCGCCATAGACGGTGAAGTCCTGACTGAAGACGAAGACGAGGCGGCCGTTGACCGTGCCCGATCCGGTGACGACGCCATCGCCGGGAATATGCTCGGCTTCCATGCCGAAATCGGTGCAGTTGTGCTCGACATACATGTCGAGCTCCTCGAAGCTGTCGGGATCGAGCAGCACCTCGATGCGCTCGCGCGCGGTCAGCTTGCCTTTGCGGTGCTGCGCCTCGATGCGCTTCTCGCCACCGCCGAGCCGCGCTGCGGCACGCTTTTCCTCGAGCTTCTGCAGGATCGCCAGCATAGGACCATGGGCTCCTTGGGATTCGTAATGCGGCCCCCTTTTCAAGCTTTGCCCGATAAGGCAAATGTGAACTTGCGGACTTGCGAAGTCCCTATTTGCAAAATCGACCTCCAAAGGGATGCAGACCATGGCACGACGCACCGGAGCGCGCCTCTTCGCGGGGCATGAGCTGCGCGCGCTGCGGCAGCGGGTCGGGCTCGGCCAGGCGGCGATGGCGTCCCGGGTGGGGCTGTCGGTTTCCTATCTGTCCCAGCTTGAAAATGATGACCGGCCGATAACTCCGGCGGTGGGGGAGGCCTTTGCCAAGGCCTTTCCGATCGACTGGAACCGCGACACCGCGGGCGACGCGGAACGGCGGCTGGCGGCGCTGCGCGAGGCGTTCGCCGACCCCTTGTTCGCTACCGCTGAAGTCGGCCCGCAGATGCTCCACCGCATGGTCGAGCAGCAGCCGGTGTTCGCCGATCAATTCGTCCGTCTCCACGACGCCTGGCGCCGCGCCGAGGAGCGGCTCCAGCTCGTTGACGACCGGATTGCCAGCGGCGTTCCCGGCGACGACCGGCTGCCGTGGGAGGAGGTGCGCGACTGGTTTCACGAGGAGGGTAATTATGTCGATGCGATCGACCGTGCCGCCGAGGCGCTGGCCGAGGAGCTCGATGCCGAGCCCCTGCCCGAGGCGCTGATCGCGCATGCGCTCAAGCAGCGCCATGGGGTCGACATGGTCACCGCGGCCGACGACGGCGGCGGCATGTTGCGTCGCTTCGATCCGGCGCGCGGATTGCTGACGATCGGATCGGCGCAGCCGCCCGAGACGCGCCGCTTCATGATGGCGCACCAGCTCGTTCAGCTCGACCTGCACCATGAGATCGCCTCGGTCGCCGCCGAGGGGCGCTTCCGCGCGGCGGAGGCCTTCCCGCTGCTTTCCGTCGGCCTCGCCAACTATGCGGCGGGGGCGCTGCTGATGCCCTATCGGCGCTTCCGCGATACCGCGCGGGGGCTGCGCCACGACATCGACCGGCTGTGCCAGCGCTTCGGCGTCAGTTTCGAACAGGCGTGTCACCGGCTGTCGACGCTGCAACGCCCGGCCGAGCGCGGTATCCCCTTCTTCTTCTGCCGGGTCGACATGGCGGGCAACATCACCAAGCGCCATTCGGCGACGCGGCTGCAATTTGCCCGCTTCGGCGGCGCCTGCCCGCTGTGGATCGTGCACGAGGCGGTGGCGATCCCCGATCGCATCCTGGTCCAGCTCGCGGAGATGCCCGACGGGGTGCGCTACGTGCAGATGGCAAAGGGGCTGGTCAAGCCGTCGGGCAGTTTCACCCGCGCCCCGCGCCGCTTCGCCGTCGCGCTCGGCTGCGAGGTCGAACATGCCCGCGACTTCATCTATGCCGACGCCCTTGATCTCGGCAATCCGGGTGCGGCCACGCCGATCGGCATCTCGTGCCGGCTGTGCCCGCGCGAGCATTGCGATCAGCGCGCCTTCCCGCCGGCCGGCCGGCCGATCGAGGTCGATGCCGACCGGCGCGACGTGGTGCCTTATCGGCTGAGCTGAGAAAGTCCTTGCCCGGCCGGGGGGCGGGGGGTGTAGGCTGTCGCCGCATCAGGGAGAGGAGAACGGGCATGCGACCCATCACCCGCGCGATCGTCGCCGCGACCGCCCTGTCCGGATCGCTTGACCTGCTCAGCGCCTTTGCGTTCAGTGCGATCAAGGGGGTCGGCCCGCTCCGGGTGCTGCAGGGGGTGGCGGCGGGGCCTTTCGGCGATCCGATGGTCCAGGGGGCGAGCGTGCCGGTCGCGCTCGCCGGGTTGATCGTCCATTATGCGCTGATGACGGTGATGGTGACCGTCTTCATGGCCGCGGCGACGCTGCTGTCTTTCATCCTGCGCCGGCCACTGCTGTGGGGCACGCTCTATGGGCTCGGCCTCTATCTGGTGATGTATTGGATCGTCCTGCCGCTGCGCTGGCCCGAACTCTTCCCGCGCACCGGCGCCTGGGACGTCGGCAACGCGCTCTTCTCGCACCTGGTCTGCGTCGGCCTGCCCATGGGCTGGGTCGCCGACCGGGTGTTGCGAAAGGAGGCGTAGGTCTCGGCGCTTCGCTCGCCAACTCTCCTCGTCATTCCGGCGGAGGCCGGAATCTCGGGAGAGCCGGTGGCGCTCCTCTCCTGAGACCCCGGCCTCCGCCGGGGTGGCGATCCTCGGTTACCCCGCCACCGGCAGCCGGACCGCGCCCTCATCGTCCCGCTCCAGCGGGCCGTAGGCGATCACGCTGTCCAGCGTCAGCATCCCGTAGAGATGCGGGAACAGCGCGCCGCCCCGCGACGGTTCCCAGCGCAGCGCATCGCCGAGCGTGGACAGGTCGACGGCGGCCACGAACAATCCCTCCCTGCCGGCGAAATGCTTCGCCACCGTCTCGTCCAGCTGCGCCGCTGTCGACAGATGGACATATCCGTCGGCAAGGTCGACCGGCGCGCCGGCGAAATGGCCGTCGGCTTTGAGCCGGGCCATCTCGTCGGCGAGCAGGACCTTGTAGGCGATCTGGTCGGCCATGGCGGGGTGTTCGGTCCTCAGAAGCTCGGAACCGGGGTTTCGCCCGAATAATCGTAGAAGCCCTTGCCGGTCTTGCGGCCGAGCCAGCCGGCCTCGACGAGCTTCGACAGGATCGGGGCAGGGCGATATTTGGGATCGCCGAAATCGGACTGGAGCACGCGGAGCACCTCCATCAGCGTGTCGAGGCCGATCATGTCGGCCAGCGTCAGCGGACCCATCGGATGACCGAGGCCCAGCTTCACGCCCGCATCGATGTCGGGGATCGAGGCGAGCCGCTCACCCACCGCGAAGAAGGCCTCGTTGAGCAAGGGCAGCAGGATGCGATTGACGACGAAGCCAGGGCTGTCGGCCGCGAGGATCGTCGTCTTGCCGGTGCGGCGGCCGAATTCCTCGGCGGCTTCGACCGCCTCCGCGCTCGTGGCGAGGCCCTTGATCAGCTCGAGCAGCGGCATCAGCGGCACGGGGTTGAAGAAGTGCATGCCGATGAATCGCGCCGGATCGGTCGAAGCCTGGGCGAGCCGGGTGATCGAGATCGACGAGGTGTTGGTGGCGAGGATCGCGTGGGGGGCGAGCACCTTGCCGATATTCTCGAAGATGGTGCGCTTGATCGCTTCGCGCTCGGTCGCCGCCTCGATGATCAGGTCGGCCGCGCGCATCGCCGAAAGGTCGCCGACCGGCTCGATCAGGTCGACCGCGGCGTCGCGCTTGCCGGCGTCGAGCTTGCCGCGCTCCACCGCCTTGTCGAGCAGCTTGACGATCCCGGCCTTGCCCTTGGCCGCGACGTCGACCGACACGTCGGACAGCAGAACCTTCAACCCCGCCTGGGCCGCGATCTGCGCGATTCCCGCGCCCATCTGTCCCGCCCCGACGACTCCGATGATGTCCATGCTGTTCCCTCCGACGACTCTGTTCGGGGCCGCTGTTATCGGGCGATCGGGGTCACCGCAATCTCCGCGTCCCATTCGGCGATGACGTCCGGCTCCCTTTCGCCGGGGCGCCGCGCCACGCGCTCGGCGGCGAAGCGGGCTGGAGCGAGCCGGCCGAGGGCCCAGACGGCGGTGCCGCGCACCACCGGGGCGGGGTCGTCGAGCAGTGCGACAACCGGCGGCACCAACCTTCCCAGGCCGCTGTTGCCGGCCGCCACCAGCGCATTGCGCAGCATCCGGTCGCGGCCGATCCGCTTGATCGGCGATCCCGCGAACACCGCACGAAAGCCGGCGTCGTCGAGGCCGAGCAGATCCTCCAGCTCCGGCGCTGCGAGTTCGGCGCGGGCGGCGAAGGCGCGGTTGGCAGCGGCGGCCTCGGCAAACTTGTTCCAGGGGCAGACCGCCAGGCAATCGTCGCAGCCATAGATGCGGTTGCCGATCGGCGCGCGGAACTGCGCCGGGATCGGACCCTTATGTTCGATCGTCAGGTAGGAGATGCATCGCCGCGCGTCGACGACATAGGGGTACGGGAAGGCATCGGTCGGGCACGCCGCCTGGCAGGCCGAACAACTCCCGCAGCGGTCGTCATGCGCGTCGTCGGGGGGCAGATCGAGACTGGTCATGATCGCGGCGAGGAACAGCCAGCTGCCATGCACGCGCGAGACGAGGTTGCTGTGCTTGCCTTGCCAGCCGAGGCCAGCCGCCGCCGCCAGCGGCTTTTCCATCACCGGCGCGGTATCGACAAAGACCTTCAGCGCGCCGCCCGCTCGCTCGACCAGCCAGCGCGCGAGATGCTTGAGCGCCTTCTTGACGACGTCGTGATAGTCGGTGCCTTGCGCATAGACCGAGATTCGGCCGATGCCGGGCTCGTCGGCCAACCGCATTGGATTCTCGCGCGGCGCATAACTCATGCCGAGCATGATCAGGCTACGCGCGTCGGGCCACAGCCCCTGCGGCCGGGCACGCTCGCCCTTGCGCGCCTCCATCCACGCCATCGATCCGTGCGCGCCCGCCGCCAGCCACGCCTCGAGCCGGGCCGCGCTCTCCGGTGCGGCGTCGGCGCGCGCGAAGCCGCAGGCGGTGAAGCCCAGCTTCAGCGCCTCGTCCCGGATCGCCTCGCGCAGGGAGAAGGGGTCCTCGGTCATTCCCGGTGAATCTAGAAGGGTCGCGAGCAAAACCAAAGCTTCTCCCTTTTCCGTCATGCCGAACTTGTTTCAGCATGACGGCTCTCATTGGTCCTGTTCGTCTTCGTAACTATCGCCAAGGTTGCCGCGTATCTTCTCCGTCACCACATGGGAGCGGAAGGAGCAGGGTGATGACGGTCGATCGACGCACGGTCCTGGGCGCTGGCATCGCGGCCGCGGTGACGGCGATCATCGCCGGCCGAGCCTTCTCGGCGCCGAAGCGGGCCTATGCCTTCACGCTGAGCGACGCCGAATGGCGCAAGCGGCTGAGTCCCCTCGCCTATGCCGTGCTCCGCGAGGAGGCGACCGAGCGGGCGTTCACCAGCCCGCTCAACAAGGAGCATCGCGCCGGCACCTTCCTGTGCGCCGGCTGCGCGCTGCCATTGTTCAGCTCGGCGACCAAGTTCGACAGCGGGACCGGCTGGCCCAGCTTCTGGCGACCGCTGCCGCGTTCGGTCGACACCAGCACCGACTACAAGATCGGCGTGCCACGCACTGCGGTGAGTTGCCACCGTTGCGGGGGCCATCTCGGGCATGTCTTCGACGACGGGCCGCCGCCGACAGGCAAGCGCTATTGCATGAACGGCGCGGCGCTGAGCTTCGTGGCGAAGGCGGCCTGAGACAAGTCCTTCTCCAACCATCATCCCGGCCTCCGCCGGAATGATGGGGAGATAAAGAAAAAGCCCGGCCTCCCCGTGGGGAAGCCGGGCCTTTCGGTCGCCGAGGCGCCTCGCTCAGCTGAGCGGGGTGAGGTTCACCGCCGCGTACTTGCCGCGACGATCGACCTCCAGCTCGAACTCGAGCCGGTCGCCTTCGTTGAGGTTGGTCATTCCGGCGCGTTCGACCGCCGAGATGTGCACGAAGGCATCGGGCTGTCCGTCATCGCGCTGGATGAAGCCGAAGCCCTTCATCGCGTTGAAGAACTTGACCGTGCCGCTCGCCTTCTCGCCGGTGAGCTGACGGGCCGGGCCGCCGGCGCCGCCGGCCGCCGGACGCGGACCGCGATCCTCGACCGGGAGCGGCTCGCCCTCGATCTTGAGGTCGGTCGCCGAGACGCGGCCGCCGCGATCGACGAGCGTGAACTCCAGCGGCTGGCCCTCGGCCAGGCCGGTGAGGCCCGCCTGCTCGACCGCCGAGATGTGCACGAACACGTCCTCGCCGCCATCGTCACGGACGATGAAGCCGAAGCCCTTCTGCCCGTTGAAGAATTTGACGACGCCTTTGCCTTCGCCGATCACCTGGGCGGGCATGCCGCCGCGACCGCCGCCGCCGCCGCCGAAGCCACCGCCGCCGCCGCCACGGAAACCGCCGCCGCCGCCACCGCCGAAGCGATCACCGCCGCCATATCCGCCGCCGCCGCCGCCGAAGCGATCGCCGCCACCGCCGTAACCGCCGCCGCCGCCGAAACGGTCACCGCCGAAACCGCCACCACCATAGCCGCCGTAACTCTCGTCACCGAAGCCGTCGCGCTTGTCCCTGCCGCCGCCGCGCGGACCGCGCTTCCCTCTATCGAAACCCATGCCTTGCAGTTCTTCCCGAATCTCGCCCCATGCATCGAAAGGAAGCGGCACCGGGCGTGGGTCCATCATCCTTCCGGCGCGTAAAAAATCAGACGCGCCAAACAAAAGACATAAAGCAAATATTCCCCATGGGCGAGCGGTTTAATGGTCCTGTACGGGTGATGAACGCGTCGATCGGGTGGAATCGACCGCCGGAATGAGCATGTAACCGTATTTTCTGACGCCTTCGGTCCTCCGCAGCGGCTTGATTCGCGTCTAGCGTTGCCCGATCCGCTTTCCGAGTCGCGGCCGGCCCAAGCCTGTCGAGCGCGACCCTCCCATCATCCATCAGGCCACCAAGGACATCATGCCCGACATCGCCGCAATCTTCGCCGATCCCGCCAACTGGGCCGCGCTCGCAGCGCTGGTCACGATGGAGGTGGTGCTGGGCATCGACAACCTGATCTTCATCTCGATTCTCACCAATCGTCTGCCCGAGGCGCAGCGGCCGCGGGCCCGGACGATCGGCATCGGGCTCGCGCTCGGCCTCCGGCTCGTGCTGCTCAGCCTGATCGCCTTCATCGTCACGCTGACCCGGCCGATCATGGAGCTTTTCGGCCAGCCGCTGTCGTGGCGCGACATCATCCTGATCGCAGGCGGCCTGTTCCTGGTGTGGAAGGCGACCAAGGAAATCCACCACAATGTCGACCAGGACGACGAGGGCGAACTGTTCGACGCGACCCGCGCCGGGCTCGGCTTCGGCTCGGCGATCGTCCAGATCATCCTGCTCGACCTGGTCTTCTCGATCGATTCGATCATCACAGCTGTCGGCATGACCGACCATGTCCCGATCATGTTCATCGCCGTGATCGCGGCGGTCGCGGCGATGATGACAGCGGCCGGGCCGCTGTCGCGCTTCATCGAGCGCAACCCGACGATCGTCATGCTGGCGCTGGCCTTCCTGTTCATGATCGGCATGACGCTGATCGCGGAGGGCTTCGGCGTGCATGTGCCCAAGGGCTATATCTACGCCGCCATGGCCTTCTCCGCCGCGGTCGAAGCGCTCAACATGTTCCAGCGCAACGCCCGGCGGAGACGGCAAAAGGCCAGGTAAGGCCTTGCTCCCGGAAAAGGCTTATGGATTGCCCTCGGCCCGGCCGGGCTTTATGGCGGCGCGATGACAGTCCATCTCCATCAGGAAGACCTTCCCGCCGACGCGCTCGGCCCCGGCCCGGTCGCGGTCGACACCGAGACGATGGGGCTGATCACCCCGCGGGACCGGCTCTGCCTCGTCCAGATATCCGACGGACGCGGCGACGAGCATCTCGTCCGCTTCGCGCCGGGCAGCGATTATGCCGCGCCGAACCTGCGGGCGGTGCTCGCCGACCCGGCGCGGCTCAAGCTCTACCATTTCGCGCGCTTCGACCTCGCGGCGATCAAGCATTATATCGGGGTGATGGCCGCTCCGGTCTATTGTACCAAGACCGCGTCGCGTCTGATCCGCACCTATACGGACCGGCATGGCCTCAAGGAGCTGGTGCGCGAGCTGCTCGGCCAGGAGGTGTCGAAGCAGCAGCAGTCGTCCGACTGGGGGGCGCCCGACCTGACCGAGGCGCAGAAGGACTATGCCGCCTCCGACGTCCGCTATCTCCACGCGATGCGGACGATCCTCGACGAACGGCTGGCGCGCGAGGGGCGGACCGCACTGGCCCAGGCCTGCTTCGACTTCCTGCCCGCCCGCGCCGAACTCGATCTGGCCGGCTGGCCGGAGATCGATATCTTCGCGCATGTTTGATGTCGTGCGACATGGTCCGCTATAGCGGACCCGGCACCGACTGCCGGAGGCCCTGAAAGAATGTCTGAACTCGCCGACCGCGTCCGCAGCGAGCGCCAGCTCTGGGCCGCCAGCGGCAGCAGCCATGATCGGGTGATCGCGATCCTCCGGATCCTGCTGCCGGTCGCGATCGGGGTGCTCGTCGTCTTGCTCGCGCTCGCGCCGCTGACGGTCGGGCGCGACATCAGCTTCGTCCTGTCGAAGGACCGGGTCGAAGTGGCGCGCGAGCGGATGCGGGTGACCACCGCCACCTATCGCGGCCAGGATTCGAAGGGCCAATCCTTCCAGCTCACCGCCGGCTCGGCAGTGCAGGCTACCTCGCGCGATCCGGTGGTGCGGCTGCAGCAGCTCGCCGCCGAGATCCAGCTCCCCGAGGGCCCGGCGAAGATCGTCGCCGGACATGGCCGCTACGACATGGACAGCGAGAATGTGGCGATCGACGGGCCGGTCCACCTGCGCTCGGCCGACGGCTACAATATCGAGACGCGCGACGTCGGCATCGACCTCAAGACCCGGCAGGTCGCGAGCCGCGGACCCGTCGACGGCCGGATGAACGTCGGCACCTTCTCCGGCGACCGCTTCACGGCCGATCTCAACAAGCGGATCGTCGTGCTGGAGGGCCGAGCCCGCTTGCATATCGATCAGCGACAGGCCAAGGCAGCGCCCAAGCCCCAGGCCGGGGCGAGAGTCGGCGCGAAGGTCGGAGGTCAGCAGTGATGGGGCGTGCGGTGCTGGCGAAATCGCTGCTGCTCGCGGTGCTGGCCGGGACGGCCGCGCTGGCCGGCGCGCAGACCGTCAACGCGCTGAAGCAGCATGATTCGAACGCGCCGGTGGATTTCGCCGCCGATCGGATCGAGCTGCAGGACCGCACCGACCGAGCGGTGCTGACCGGCAATGTCGACGTCAAGCAGGGCGACATGCGGCTCCGCGCTGCCCGGCTGACGATCGCCTATACCTCCGCCGCCCAGACCGAGGTGACGCGGATGGACGCATCGGGGGGCGTCGTGTTGACCACCTCGACCGAGAATGCCCGCTCGCAATATGCCATTTACGATCTGCGCACCCGGCTGGTGACGATGATCGGCAATGTCGTGATCGTCCGCGCCGGCAAGGGTGAGACCCGCGGCAACCGCCTTGTCCTCAACCTCAACAGCGGCGCGGCGTCGCTCGAGGGCGGCGGCGCGGGCGGCCGGGTCACCGGGCGCTTCACGCCGCCGCCGCGCAAGACCGGCAACTGAGTTCCGGGTCGCTGCGCGGCCCGATCCTGGCGGATCGTCTCATTTCGGCAACTCGCCACCCCCAAAAACGCCATGCACGAAGCTTGCCAGTTTCCATGGGCGGCGGCTTTCGCTAACTAGCGCCCGATAATATCGACTGCGGGAAACGCCCAGCCATGAACGACACCGCCACGCTCGAACGCCCCGCCGGTCCCGACGGCACTGGTGCCGTGCGCGGTCTCTCGGTCGTGTCGATCGCCAAGACCTATGACAAGCGGCAGGTCCTGACCGACATCTCGCTCGATGTTGCGCGCGGCGAGGTGGTGGGGCTGCTGGGGCCCAACGGCGCCGGCAAGACGACATGCTTCTATTCGGTGATGGGGCTGGTCAAGCCCGACGCCGGGCGCATCCTGCTCGACGGCGACGACATCACCACGCTGCCCATGTACCGCCGCGCCATCCTCGGCCTTGGTTACCTGCCGCAAGAAACCTCGATCTTCCGCGGCCTGACGGTCAGCCAGAATATCATGGCAGTGCTCGAGCTGGTCGAACCCGACAAGGCGCAGCGCGCCCAGCGGCTCGATTCGCTGCTCGGCGAATTCCACCTGACCCATCTGCGCGACTCGGCGGCGATGGCGCTGTCGGGCGGCGAGCGCCGCCGCTGCGAGATTGCCCGCGCGCTGGCCGCCGACCCGTCGATCATGCTGCTGGACGAGCCCTTCGCCGGCATCGATCCGATCTCGATCTCCGACATCCGCGAACTGGTCCGCGATCTCAAGCGCCGCGACATCGGCGTGCTGATCACCGATCATAATGTCCGCGAGACGCTCGACATCGTCGATCGCGCCTGCATCATCTACGACGGCAAGGTGCTGTTCCAGGGCAGCCCCGCCGCGCTGGTCGCCGACCCGAACGTCCGCCGTCTCTATCTGGGCGAAGGCTTCTCGCTCTGAGCACGATGCGGCGTATCCCCATCCCCGCCACCTAGCCATGGCGCTCGGTCCCCGCCTCGACCTTCGGCAGAGCCAGTCGCTGGTGATGACGCCGCAGCTCCAGCAGGCGATCAAGCTGCTGGCGCTGTCCAACCTCGAGGTCGAGGCGTTCATCGCCGAGGAAATCGAGAAGAACCCGCTGCTCGAAGCCGGCGGCGGCGAAGCGGGCGAGCGCGACGAGGCGCCGCCGGCCGACGACGCCTTCGACGAAGACGGCGCGCGCAGCGATGGTTTCGACGAGGATGGCCCGACCGCCGACCGGCTGGTCGAGGCCGGTGACGCGATCGCCGACGCGCCGCTGGACGTCGACTATGCCGCCGAGACCTTTCACCATGACAGTCCTGTTGACAGCCCGCGCGGCATGGACGGCAGCCTGGGTATGGACGGCGTCGCCGGCGGCGGGGAGGAGGGGCGCGGGCTCGACGACTATGCGGCGGCTACCCTCTCGCTCCACGACCATCTGACCGCGCAGGCGGGCGAGCTGCTCGACGGATTCGAGCTGGCGATCGCCGCCCGGATCATCGACCTGATCGACGAGGCCGGCTATTTCGAGGGCCAGACCTTCGAGATCGCCCAGGCGCTCGACGTGCCGCTGTTCCAGGTCGAACGCGTGCTCGGCGTGATCCAGACGCTCGATCCCACCGGGGTCGGCGCACGTTCGCTCGCCGAATGCATCGCGCTGCAGGCTAAGGAAGCCGATCGCTACGATCCGGCGATGGCCAAGCTGATCGACAATCTCGACCTGCTCGCGCGCGGCGCGATCCCGCAGCTTCGCCGGCTCTGCGGAGTCGACGAGGAGGACATGGCGGACATGATCCGCGAGCTGCGCGATTATGATCCGAAGCCGGGCCTGCGCTTCGGCGGCGAGCCGCCCGCGCCGATCACGCCCGACATCTTCGTCCGCCGCACCTCCGAAGGCTGGGCGATCGAGCTCAATACGGCGACCCTGCCGCGGCTGATCGTCAACCGGACCTATTATGCCGAGCTGTCGGGCGGGCCGCAGGATAAGGGCAGCAAGGCGTGGCTCGGCGAATGCCTCGCCTCCGCCAACTGGCTCGTCAAGGCGCTCGACCAGCGCGCCCGGACGATCGTTCGGGTGGCACGTGAGATCGTGAAGCAGCAGGAGGCCTTCTTCCTTCACGGCGTCGAGCATCTCCGCCCGCTGACTCTGAAGGCGGTGGCCGACGCGATCGGCATGCACGAATCGACGATCAGCCGCGTCACCTCGAACAAATATCTGATGTGCGAGCGGGGGCTGCACGAACTCAAATATTTCTTCACCAGCGGTGTCGCGGCGGCCGACGGCGGCGATGCGGTGTCGGCCGAGGCCGTGAAGAGCCAGATCGCCAAGCTGATTGCCGCCGAGGGCGACGACATATTGTCGGACGACAAGCTGGTCGAACTGCTCAAGGAGAAGGGCTTCGACCTCGCCCGCCGGACCGTGGCCAAATATCGGGAAGCAATCGGCCTGGGATCGTCGGTCCAGCGGCGGCGCCAGCGTGCGATGAAGGCGGCCTAGCCTTCTTCTCCCTTCTTCGGGCGAGAGAGGTCAGGTTTCGCAAGGCGCCGTCGGCAGCGCGCGGGCATCTCCCCTGAGCGGCAGGCTCGCCGAGACGCCGTTGGTGAACCCGATGTCGAGCCGATCGCCTGCGCCGATCGCCCGCCAGAGCGCGCCGAAGGCGGCCGCGTTGGTGCTATCCCCGGTGGCGATCATGCCGTCGCGGTCGGCGTGCATCACCACTGTGCGGTCGCCGGCGCGGAAGCCTATCTCGCTGCCCGGCGGCGCGGCGGTGCCCGCAATCGCAACCTGGATGGCGGGGGGGCCTTCCGCTGGACAGGCGATCAGGACATGGCTGCCATGCCGGCCGAGATCGCCGACCAGATAGCGGGCGACGTCCGGCTCGGCCGACCAGCGGGTCGGCAGCGCCATGATCGGCGCCGATAATATGAATGCCCCACCGATCGCCCAGGCTGCCTTCATAGGATCGCTCCCGCGGTACGGTCCGATCGAAACGCGCGGAGGGGACGAAAAGGTTCCTCGGCTCGTCGTCAGTTCGGCAGCAGCAGTCCCGCGAGTGCCGCAGACATCAGGTTGGCGAGGCTGCCGGCGATCAGCGCCTTGATGCCGAGCCGGGCGATCACCGGCCGCTGGTTGGGGGCGAGGCTGCCCGCCGACGCCATCTGGATCGCGATCGAGGAGAAATTGGCGAAGCCGCACAGCGCGAAGGTGGTGATCGCCAGGCTGTGCGCATCGAGTGTCGCCTTGATCTGGCCGAGGTGGATATAGGCGACGAACTCGTTGAGCACGATCTTCTCGCCGAACAGCCCGCCTGCCACCTGCGCTTGTTCCCACGGGATGCCGAGGAGGTACATGACAGGGGCGAAGACGAAGCCGAGCAGCTGCTGGAAGCTCAGTGACGGATAGCCGAACCAGCCGCCCGCGACGCCGAGCAGCCCGTTGGCGAGCGCGACCAGCGCGACGAAGGACAATACCATCGCGCCGACGGCGACCGCGATCCGCACGCCGGTCTGCGCGCCCTGCGACGCGGCCATGATGATGTTCGCAGGCCGCTCCTCTGCCTCGTGCGCCTCGGCCAGCACGATCGCCTCCTCGGCCGGGTCGTCGCCGAGCGGCAGCTCGCCCTCGGGCGTGCGCGGGTCGGGCATGATGATCTTCGCCATCAGCAGCCCGCCCGGCGCGGCCATGAAGCTGGCGGCGAGCAGCAGGTCGATGCTGATGCCCATCGCCGCATAGGCGGCAAGGATGGTGCCGGCGACCCCGGCCATGCCGGTCGTCATCACCGCGAACATCTGATGCGGGGCGAGGCCGGCCAGATAGGGACGGATGACCAGAGGCGATTCGCTCTGCCCGACGAAGATGTTGGCGGCGGCGCACAGCGATTCGACCTTGGAAACGCCGGTGACCTTTTCGATCGCGCCGCCGACCCAGCGGATCACCGCCTGCATGACGCCGAGATAATAGAGGATCGAGACGAGCGAGGCGAAGAAGATGATCACCGGCAGCGCCGCGAGTGCGAAGCTGGTGCCGCCGATCTCGGGCCTGACCAGCGATCCGAACAGGAAGTCGGTGCCCGACTGGGCATAGCCGAGCAGGCTCGAGACCCCGGCCGAGAGCCCGGCGAGCACCGTCCGGCCCCAGGGCACGTAGAGCACGAGCACCGCGATCGCGGCCTGCAGGCCGAACGCGGCGCCGACCACGCGCAGCCTGATCGCCCTGCGATCCGACGACAGCGCCACCGCGACCAGCAGGATCAGCGCGATGCCGGCGAGGCCGGTGAGCCATTTGGTCATGGATAGAGAGGTCCCCAGCCCGCGCGAAAGCGCCACCATGGCGCCGCGCCCGGCCCGGTCAAGCGCTCTTTCGCTCGCCCGGCAAAGCCGGTAGCAGGCGTTCCCATGGACGCCGCTCCGCTCTCGACCTCGCCCCGCGCGTTCACGCGCTCGTTCTTCATCCTCTCGATCTTCTACGGCGGGATGGTCTGCATCGCCGGCGTGCTGGGGGTGAAGCAGGTGTCGCTGGGGCCGCTCGCGGTGGAGGCGGGAATCTTCGCCTTCCTGCTGCTGGTGGTGATGGCGAGCGCGGCGGCCGAGCTGCACGGCCGCGCCGCCGCTGATGCGCTGGTACGCTGGGGCTTCCTGCCGCTCATCGCCTCGGCCCTGCTGATCCGGCTGGTGCTCGCGCTGCCCGCCGACCCCGGCATGTACCCGCCCGCTGTCGAGGCCTTCCCGATCGTGGTGGGGCAGGGTGCCCGGATGATGATCGCCGGGCTGATCTCCTACGGCCTGTCGCAGACGCTGAACGTGCTGATCTTCGACAAGCTGAAGGGGCAGGGCGTCGGTCGCTTCGTCTGGCTGCGCGGGATGATCGCCAGCATCGTCAGCCAGGTCGCCGACACCGTCATGTTCATCACCATCAGCTTCTATGGCGAGCGCGAGATCCTCGGTCTGATGGGCGGGCAGATGGTGGCGAAGGTGGTGCTGTCGGTGCTGCTGGTGCCGCCGTTGATCACCCTGTTCGTCGCCTGGGGCCGGCGAATCGACGCGCGGGGGTAGTCGTCGCTTCCCCAAGGCGTCGCCTGGGAGGCCGGGGTCTCAGGAGAGGGGAGACGGGGTCGAGGCAGGAGGCTCCCGAGATCCCGGCCTCCGCCGGGATGACGAGGTATGAACGCGCTACTTTATCCCGGGGCCCCGCTCCGCTAAGGGGCCGCCATGTCGACCGATCACAGCCCCGATCCGCTCCTTCTCACCAAGGCCGAGACGCTCGTCGAGGCGCTGCCCTATATGCAGCGCTATGCGGGCGAGACCTTCGTGGTCAAATATGGCGGCCACGCCATGGGCGACCCGGAGGCCGCGCGCGACTTCGCCGAGGACATCGTCCTGCTCAAGGCGGTGGGCATCAACCCGGTCGTCGTCCATGGCGGCGGGCCCCAGATCGGCAAGATGCTGAAGACGCTCGGTGTCGAGAGCAGCTTCGTCGACGGCCTGCGTGTCACCGATGCGGAGACCGCGCGGGTCGCCGAGATGGTGCTGTGCGGTTCGATCAACAAGGAGATCGTCTCGTGGATCGCCCAGGCGGGCGGCCGCGCGGTCGGCCTTTCGGGCAAGGACGGCCGGATGGTCGTCGCGGAGAAGGTCCGGCGCACCCAGCGCGATCCCGAAAGCAATATCGAAAAGGCGATCGATCTCGGCTTCGTCGGCGAACCGGCCGATATCGACCGGCGGGTGATCGACACCATCTCCAAGGCAGGGATGATCCCGGTGGTCGCGCCGATCGCGATCGGCGAGGATGGGCACACCTACAACGTCAACGCCGACACCATGGCGGGCGCGATCGCGATCGCGCTGGGCGCGGCACGGCTGTTCCTGCTCACCGACGTCGCCGGGGTGCTCGACAAGGAGAAGAAGCTGATCCGCGACCTGACGCCGCGCCAGATCACCGCGCTGCGTGAGGACGGTACGATCCAGGGCGGGATGATCCCGAAGCTGGAGACCTGCGTCCACGCGGTCGAGGGCGGGGTCGACGCCGCCGTCATCCTCGACGGGCGGGTGCCGCACGCGATGCTGATCGAAGCCTTCACCCGCCGCGGCGCGGGCACGCTGATCGGGATGGGTTAGGCCCCGAAGCTTTCCCTCCCCTTCAGGGGAGGGATGTAAGTTCAGCGAGGTGAAACATGCCGGGGGCATGTTTCACCTCGCTGAAGGGTGCGCAGCCAAGGGGGTCGATCCCCCTTGGCGGAGTTCTGCGCTGTAGCCGGGGAGGCTCGCTACCGCTCGCCACCCACCCCCCGAACCCCCTCCCTTGAAAGGGAGGGGGAGTTCGTTCAATCCCTGAGCAGCTCGTTGATCCCGGTCTTCGACCGCGTCTGCGCGTCGACGCGCTTGACGATCACGGCGCAGTAGAGGCCCGGGCCTCCGTCCTTGCCGGGCAGCGTACCGGGGACGACCACCGCATAGCTCGGCACGCGGCCGACGAAGACCTCGCCGGTGGCGCGGTCGACGATCTTGGTCGAGGCGCCGAGATAGACGCCCATCGACAGCACCGCGCCCTGCTCGACCACCACGCCCTCGGCGACTTCCGAGCGGGCGCCGATGAAGCAGTCGTCCTCGATCACGACCGGGCCGGCCTGCAGCGGCTCGAGCACGCCGCCAATGCCGACGCCACCCGACAGGTGGACGTTGCTGCCGATCTGCGCGCAGCTGCCGACCGTCGTCCAGGTGTCTACCATCGTATTCTCGCCGACATAGGCGCCGAGATTGACGAAGCTCGGCATCAGCACCGCACCCTTGGCGATGTGGGCGCCGCGGCGGACGATCGAGCCGGGCACCGCGCGGAAGCCGGCGCCGCGGAACTCGGCCTCGCCCCATCCTGCGAATTTCGACGGAACCTTGTCCCACCAGTTCGCGCCGCCGGGCCCGCCGGGAATCAGCTCCATGTCGTTGAGGCGGAAGGACAGCAGCACCGCCTTCTTGAGCCACTGGTTGACGGTCCAGCCGTCAGCGCCCTTCTCGGCGACGCGGCGCTCGCCCGAATCGAGCAGGCCGAGCGCAGTCTCGACCGCATCGCGCACCTCGCCCCTGGTCGAGAAGGTGACGCCCTCGCGCTCGTCCCACGCCTTCTCGATCACCGTCTGCAGATCGCCGCTCATTCCATTCCCCTTGTGAGTTCGTCGAGCCATTGGCCGACGTCGTGTATCTCGATATCGATGAAGCTGGCGTCGGCGTCATGATTGCCGAGCTCGGAGCCGTTGTTGACCCACACCGTGGTCATGCCGATCGCCTTGGCGGGCTTCAGGTTGCGGGCCATGTCCTCGACGAACAGCGAGGTGGCCGGATCGACCCCGAACGCCTTGACCATCGATTCGTAGCTCGCCGCCTGCGGCTTGGGCTGATAGGCGCAGGCGTGGATGTCGTGGATTGCCTCGAAGCTCTTCGACAGGCCGAGCCGCTGGAGCACCCGGCCGGCATAGTCGGCGTCGCCATTGGTGAAGATCAGCTTGCGGCCAGGCAGTTTCGCGACCGCGTTCACCAGCCTCTTGTCCTCGGCCAGGACGTCCATCTCGATGTCGTGGACGAAGGCGAGGAATTCCTGCGGATCGATGGCATGGCTGTGCATCAGGCCCGACAGGGTGGTGCCATGCTCGCGGAACATCTGCTTCTGGATGCGCTTGGCTTCGGCCGGGTCGACCCCCAGCAGCCGCTCGACATAGAGGCCCATCCGCACGTCGATCAGCCCGAACAGGTCCGCCGACGCCGGGTAGAGCGTGTTGTCCAGATCGAAGATCCAGGCGTCGATATGGTCGAGCGCGGGCGGCATAGCCGGGCGAGTAGCCTCTGGGGGAAGGGGAGGCAACCGGCAGATCGCTACCGGCGGCGACGCAGGAACTAGAGCGGTTTCGATCGGTCCGCATGTAGCCGCAATCCATCCGCCTCACGGGTCCCTCTGTGCTGATCCGGCAGGCCAGATTGTTGATGGCGTCGCCTGGTGCGTTGGACTATCACGAGGGCCGTTCCTATACGGGGGCCGGTCATGCTGTTGGGACGCTGTGACAATCACCTGCCCTCGTTCGATCGCCAGCCCGAGCAGTTTGCGCTCACCCGTCAGTTCCGCTCGGCTTCTCTCGTACGCGAGTTCGGCACGGCGGGCGGCCTTGCAATGCCGATCGCTCACTGGCGCTCGCGGCTCGAGGATGATGCGCTGACGCCCGGTTTCTCGCACCATAGCATCGTTCTTCAGAACGCCGGCACCGATGCCCGGCGGATCGACAATCCCCGTTTCTCCCGTTTTCGCAGCGCGCCCGGCCGCATCATCGTTATCCCCGCGGGCATGAGCGCGACCTGGCGGTCGGAAAGCATATCCGATCGCATCCATTTCTATCTCCGGCCAGAGCTGCTCGAGATGATCGCGCTCGAACTCGATTCCGCGCCGCCCGAACTGCGAGACGATCGCGTATTCATCATCGACGAGCCGCTTCGCCGGCTCCTTGAACGCTATGCGTCCGGGTTGCTGCATGGAGGCCAAAGCGCCCTCGAACGCGACATGTTGATTGTGGAGATCGCAATCTGGCTGTTGCGGCAGCATGGAAGCGCGCTGGTACGCCCGCCGGCTGGCGCGCGGCTTACGGCGCGGCAGGAGCGTATCCTGCGCGAGGTGATCGAGACCTGTCTCGATCAGCAGCTGACTCTGGCGGCAATAGCGGATGCGGTGGGCTGCTCGCCGGTCTTGCTGAAGCGGGGCGCGCGCATCGCGCTGGGCATGCCGCTGCACCAGTTTGTGATCGAACGGCGGCTGGCGCGCGCTGGCGACCTTATCCTGGCCGGTTGCTCAATCGTCGAGGCGGCGCTCGCCAGCGGCTTTTCAAGCCAGTCCCATCTCACCAGCCAGATGCGCCGCCGCTGGGGCTGTACGCCCGCGACTTTCCGCCGGTCCCAAATCTGACAAACACGCGCCGATCTTGAAAGAAGCGGGCGCCGCAGCCGTTTACCTTCACCCGCAGAACGATGATCGAAGCGAGGTGACGCGATGGCGGAATATCCCGGAGAAAAGACCTATCCCAATATCTTTCGGCCCCTCACGCTGAAAAGCCTGACGCTGCGCAACCGTATCATGCAGTCGGCTCATGCGAAGGGCTTCCACAAGAAGGAAGGTGTCACCAACAACCGGGATCGATATTATGCCGAGGCGCGCGCGAAGGGTGGGGTCGCTCTGCTCACCACGGGCAACCGGCTGATACACCCCACGTCGAACACCTTCATGCGCGGCTTCTCCTACGGCTACCGCCAGGACATGGTCGATAGAGATCGTGCCATGACCGACGCGGTGCATCGCAACGGCGGCTATATTTTCGCGCAGCTCAACCATTTCGGGGTGAATGGATCGACCACCTCGATGGACGACTACCGGGTACTCTGGTCGGCATCCAACGTGAAGTCGCCTGCCTTCGGCGAAATGGCGAAGGCCGTCGAGCCGGAGGATATGGAGGAGCTACGCGTCGGCTGGGTACGATCGGCGGAGTTCGCGAAGGCGGCGGGGTTCGACGGCGTGGAGGTGCATCTAGCCCACAGCTACTTGCTCGAGCAGTTCATCTCGCCGCTCTTCAACAAGCGCACCGACGAATATGGAGGCAGCCTCGAAAACCGACTGCGCTTCCCTCGCGAAGTGATCGCTCGGGTACGCGAGGCGGTCGGCCCCGATTACGTCGTTGGTGTTCGTATGCCGCTCGACGAGATGGTCCCCGGGGGGCTCGATATCGAGGAATGGGTGTCGGTCGGTCGCCGGCTCGCGGAAGATGGTCTGATCGATTACGTGACCGTTTCGGCCGGTACCTACCATGTGCCGCAATATATGATCCCGCCCGCCGATGTGAGCTCGGGCTGGCTTATCGATCGCTGCCGCCGGCTCAAGGCCGCCTGCCCCTCGCTCGCGATTTTCCTGGTCGGCAACGTCGACAACCCGCGCCTTGCGGAGCAGGCGCTGGCCGAGGGCGTATGCGACATGGTGGCGATGACGCGGCCGAACATCGCCGACCCCGATCTCGCCACCAAGCTTCGCGAGGGCCGCGAGGACGACGTGATCCACTGCATTCGCTGCAATCAGGGTTGCATCGGTCGTCTGTTCGACGGTGGCCCGATCACCTGCATCCTCAATCCTGCCACCGGGCGCGAGGAGCTGTTCAACGATCGCACGATCACCCCAGCCGAGAAGCCGGGCCACTGGGTGGTGGTCGGCGGCGGTACGGCGGGCCTGAAAAGCGCCGAGACGCTGGCGCGGCGCGGCCATCGCGTGACCGTTCTCGAGAAGGAAGAAGTGCTCGGCGGGCAGGTGAATCTGATCCTCAAGACGAAGCGTCCGAGCTTCGCCCATATCGCCGAGGATCTCGTGCACCAGATTCGCAAGCATGGCGGCGAGATCCGCACCGGCGTGCGCGCGGACATGGAGACGGTGACCGCGCTGGAGCCTGACGGCGTGATCATCGCGACCGGGGCGCGGCCCGACACGAGCGGCTTCAACATCGTCAATGCCGCGGTCGACCGGCTGGCCGGTGTCGACCAGGCAAATGTCGTCACCGGCTGGCAGGCGATCGAGAATCCCGACTCGGTGGGCGAGAATGTGTTGATCCTCGACGACGACGGAACGCGCTACGTGGCGGGTCTTGCCGAGCTGCTGCTCGAACGCGGCAAGGCGGTTCGCATCGTAAGCCGCCAGCAGGCCCTGTTCACCCGGATGAACACCACGCTCGATCTGCCCGTGATGCTCCAGCGGCTCTTGTCCGCGGGGCTGGAGTTCACGCCGAATTCCTGGGCAAGCCGGATCGAAGGTCGGTCGGCCCACCTCTTTAACATTTATTCGGGCGGCGAAAGCGCGATCGACGGGATCGACAGCTTCGTGCTGACCACAGGCAACCTGCCGGTCGATGATCTCTATTTCGAACTCAAGGCACGGCTGCCGAACGTACACCGCGTCGGTGACGCCGTCGCGCCGCGCCGGCTGGAACATGCGATCTACGAAGGCTTCCTTGCCGGGCTCGAGCGGTTCGATAACTGGTCGAAATATATTGAGCCGGGCGAGCTCGAAAACTTCCAGCCGTTTACCAACTAGAGCGGTCTTCGGCTGACTGAATCGCTCATCCCACGGAGCGGGTGTTCCGGTTCACATCCCTGCTGGCGAGGAGGCCAGCAGGGATGATCGCGCTGAAAAGCTCTAGACCGTGAAGCTCTCGCCGCAGCCGCAGCTGCCTTTGGCATTGGGGTTGTTGAAGACGAAGCCGGCCGTAAAGTCGTCCTCGACCCAGTCCATCGTCGAACCGATCAGATAGAGCAGCGATCCGCCATCGACGTAGAATGTGCCGCCGGGGGTCTCGATCTTCTCGTCGAACGGGTCGGCCTCGGTCACATAGTCGACCGAATAGGCGAGGCCCGAGCATCCGCGGCGCGGGGTCGACAGCTTGACCCCGACCGTGCCCTCGGGTGCAGACGCCATCAGCGTGGCGATGCGCGCCTCCGCCGACGGAGTCAGGATCAGCGCGGCAGGGCGCGGGCGGGTGGTGGTCGTCATCGTTTCAAACTCCAAACCGACTATGCCCCTGAATCGGTCGACAAGGAAAATGGGAGCGGCGAGCCAGGCTTACAACATCCCCAGTTCGAGCTTGGCCTCATCCGACATCTTCTGCGGGTCCCACGGCGGGTCCCAGACCAGGTTGACCTCGGCCGATCCGACGCCCGGTACCGCGCCGACGCGCAGCTCGACCTCGCCCGGCATGGATTCGGCGACCGGACAGTGCGGGGTGGTCAGCGTCATCGTCACCACGACATGGTTGTCCGCGGTGATGTCGACCCCGTAGATCAGCCCCAGCTCGTAGATGTTCACCGGGATCTCGGGGTCGTAGATCTCCTTGAGCGCGGCGATCACGCCCTCATAGACGTCGCCGCCGGGCTCGCCCGCGCCCGTCTCGGCGGGTTTCTGCGACAGGAAGCCTTCGAGATAATCGGGCTTGCGGGCGCTCTCTTCCGTCGTATCGACGCGTGCCTTGGGCGGCGACGGCACCGCGTCGACCTCCTCGATCTCGATCTTCCCGGTCTCGTTCATCGCTTCGTCCATCTCACCCGAAAATCCGCGTCACCCGTTCGATTCCCCGCGCCAGCGCGGCGACGTCGTCATCGTCATTGTAGATGCCGAAGCTCGCCCGCGCGGTGGCCGGAACGTCGAGATGCTCCATCAGCGGCTGGGCGCAATGGTGCCCGGCCCGGATCGCCACGCCTTCCTCGTCCAATATGGTGCCGATGTCGTGGGGATGCACCCCCTCGATCGCGAAGGAGACGATGCCCGCCGCATCCTCGGGCCCGAACAGACGCACGCTGTTGACCCCCGACAGCGCCGCGCGCGCCCTGCGCACCAGCGCCGCCTCATGGGCATGGATGAAGGGCAGGCCGATCGATTCGACATAATCGATCGCGGCGTGGAGGCCGAGCGCACCGACGATGTTGGGCGTCCCCGCCTCGAATCGCTGCGGCGCCGGCGCCCAGGTCGTCTTGGCGAAGGTGACACGGTCGATCATCGATCCGCCGCCCTGATAGGGGGCCATCGCGTCGAGCAATTCGGCCTTCGCCCATAGCACGCCGATCCCGGTCGGCCCGTAGAGCTTATGCCCCGAGAAGACGTAGAAGTCGCACCCGATCGCCGCCACATCCGCGCCGATCCGTGGCACCGCCTGGCAGCCGTCGATCAATATCCTCGCGCCGACCCGATGCGCCAGTTCGGTCGCGCGGCGGGCGTCGAGCACCGAGCCGAGCACGTTCGATACATGGGCGAGCGCCACCAGCTTGTGGCGCTCGGTCAGCATCGCCTCCGCCGCGTCAAGGTCGATGCGGCCGTCGGCGGTGAGCGGGCAGACGTCGATTTCAACGCCGGTCCGCTCCTGGATGAGCTGCCACGGCACGATGTTCGAATGATGCTCGAGCTGCGACAGCAGGATGCGGTCGCCCGGCTTGAGATTCGCGACGCCCCAGCTCTGTGCGACAAGGTTGATCGCCTCGGTCGCGCCACGCACGAACACCACCTCGTCGGCGCTGCGGGCATTAAGGAAGCGAGCGACCCGCTGGCGCGCCGCCTCATAGGCGATCGTCATGTCGGCCGAGCGACGATAGACGCCGCGGTGGACTGTCGCATAGTCGCGGCCATAAGCCCGTGCGATCGCGTCGATCACCGCCTGCGGTTTCTGCGCGGTCGCGGCGGTGTCGAGATAGTGCCACCCGTCCGGTATTGCTGGGAAATCGGCGCGGCGGCTCAGTTCGGCGATGTCTACGACGCTGCTCATATGCGCTCCTCCAGCCAGGCTTCGGCCGCGGCCTGGAAGGCGTCGCGGACGGGTTCGTCGCCGATCCGGGACATGGCGTCGGCGATGAACGCCTGGGTCAGCAGCGCGCGGGCGCGATCGGGGGTGATCCCGCGCGACGTCATGTAGAACAGCGCCTGCGCATCGAGCTCACCGACCGTCGCGCCATGAGCGCACTTCACGTCGTCGGCGAAGATTTCCAGCTCGGGCTTGAGGTTCACCGTCGCGGTGCGCTTGAGCATCAGCCCGCGCAGGCTCTGCTCGCCGTCGGTCTTCTGCGCGTCGCGTGCCACCTCGACCCGCGCCGCCATGCTGGCCGTCGCCTGGTCGTCGGCGACCGCGCGCCAGAGCTGGCGGCTGGTGCCTTCGGGCTGCGCGTGGCGGACGACCACCGCGGCGTCGTGGTGCTGGCTGTCGCGGGCGAGCAGCGCGCCACCATGCTCGGCATAGGCGCCGGCGCCGTCGAGGGTGATGAAGGCGTCGAGCCGGCTGCCGCCCGCGCCCGCGCCCAGGATGGTGGTGACGAGGCTCGCGCCCGCACCCAGCACCGCCTCGTCGCGCAACGAGGTGAAGCCTGATGCCTGGACCAGCCGGATCGCCCGCATCAGCCGCGCCGAGCGGCCCAGTTCGATCCGGGTCAGACGGTTGGCCCAGCCGTCGCCGACATAGGTCTCGACGATGCTTGCCTGTGCGTCCTCGGCCATCACGATTCGCGCCGGGACGTGGTTCGCGCCGCCTGCCGCGACATGCACGATCTCGATCGCGCCGGGCGGCGTCGCGCCGTCCCTGTGCAGCGCCAGCGTCCAGCCGTCGCCGCTGGCGAGCCGCGCGAGAGGATGGGTCGACGTCGCGTCGACCGTGCCGGTCGTCACCGGGCCCGGCCGGCTGCGGCTCGCGTCGAACCTGCCATCGACGAACAGCAGGCGGGGGCCGTCGCCGATCCAATGCGAATCGAGGCCGTCCGCGACGCCTGTAGCGGGTGCTACGGACAGCGCCTGGAGGCCCGACAGGTCCGACCAGCGCCAGGCTTCCTCACGGGTCGAGGGGAGGGCGAGGGTCATATGAACCCCTCCCAAAGGAGTGCGCCGGTCTTCACGCCGCGATCGCCCCATAGCCTTCGCGCTCCAGTTCGAGCGCCAGTTCCGCGCCGCCGGTGCGGACGATGCGGCCCGCCGCCAGGACGTGGACGAAGTCGGGTTTCACATAGTCGAGCAGCCGCTGGTAATGGGTGATCAGCAGCACCCCCTTGTCGGGCTTGCGCATGATCGTGTTGATGCCGTGGCCGACGGTGCGCAGCGCATCGATGTCGAGGCCCGAATCGGTCTCGTCGAGGATCGCGAGGACGGGATCGATGATCCCCATCTGCACCATCTCGTTGCGCTTCTTCTCGCCGCCCGAGAAGCCGACGTTCACCGGCCGCTTGAGCATGTCCATGCTGAGGCCGAGCGCATCGGCCTGGACGCGGGCGCGCTTGAGGAAATCGCCGCCCGACAGCGGCTCCTCGCCCCGCAGCCGGCGCTGGGCGTTGAGCGCCTCGCGCAGGAACTGGACGTTGGAGACGCCGGGAATCTCGACCGGATATTGGAAGCCCAGGAAGATGCCGGCGGCGGCGCGCTGATGCGGCGCCTTGTCGAGCAGGTCCTCGCCCTGGAAGGTCACGCTGCCGGCCGTCACTTCATAGCCGGGCCGCCCTGCCAGCACGTAGCTGAGCGTCGACTTGCCGGCGCCGTTCGGTCCCATGATCGCATGGATCTCGCCCGGATTGATCGTCAGCGACAGCCCCTTGAGGATGGCCTTGCCGTCGACGTCGGCGTGGAGGTTCTCGATCTTGAGCATTGTTACTTTCCAGCGGGGTGACGGTTGCGGGGGAAGGGATCAGCCAACGCTGCCCTCCAGCGAGATGCCGAGCAGCTTCTGCGCCTCGACCGCGAATTCCATGGGGAGCTGCTGGAGCACCTCCCTGGCAAAGCCGTTGACGATCAGCGCCACCGACGCCTCCTGATCGAGACCGCGCGACATCGCGTAGAACAGCTGGTCGTCACTGATCTTCGAGGTGGTCGCCTCATGTTCGATCTGCGCCGACGGGTTCTTCACCTCGATATAGGGGACGGTGTGCGCGCCGCAGCGGTCGCCGAGCAGCAGGCTGTCGCACTGGGTGAAGTTGCGCGCGCCTTCGGCCGTCGGGGCGACGCGGACCAGGCCGCGATAGGTGTTGTCGCTGCGCCCGGCCGAGATGCCCTTCGACACGATCGTCGATCGCGATCCCTTGCCGAGATGGATCATCTTGGTGCCGGTGTCGGCCTGCTGGCGATTGTTGGTCACCGCGACCGAATAGAATTCGCCGACCGAATTCTCGCCCGCCAGCACGCAGCTCGGATATTTCCAGGTGATCGCCGATCCGGTTTCGACCTGGGTCCAGCTCACCTTGCTGTTGCGGCCCTGGCACAGCGCGCGCTTGGTGACGAAGTTGTAGATGCCGCCGCGCCCCTCGGCATCGCCGGGATACCAGTTCTGGACGGTCGAATATTTGATCTCGGCATCGTCGAGCGCGACCAGCTCGACCACCGCGGCGTGGAGCTGGTTCTCGTCGCGCATCGGCGCGGTGCAGCCTTCCAGATAGGAGACGTGGCTGCCCTTGTCGGCGACGATCAGCGTGCGTTCGAACTGGCCGGTATTCTCGGCGTTGATCCGGAAATAGGTCGACAGCTCCATCGGGCAGCGGACGCCTTCGGGTATGTAGACGAAGGTGCCGTCGGAGAAGACCGCGCAGTTGAGCGCCGCGAAATAATTGTCGTGCATCGGCACGACCTTGCCGAGCCACTTTTTCACCAGCTCGGGATAGTCGCGGATCGCCTCGCTGATCGAGCGGAAGATGACGCCCGCCTTCTCCAGCTCCGCACGGAAGGTGGTCGCGACCGAGACCGAGTCGAACACCGCGTCGACAGCGACCTTGCGCGCCCCCTCGACGCCGGCGAGCACCTTCTGCTCCTCGATCGGAATGCCGAGCTTCTCGTAGACCTTGAGGATTTCGGGATCGACCTCGTCGAGCGAGCCCAGCGCCTTCTTCGCCTTGGGCTCGGCGTAATAATAGGCGTCCTGATAGTCGATCGGGGGCACGTTCAGCTTCGCCCAGTCGGGCGGCGTCATCGTCAGCCAGTGGCGATAGGCCTTGAGCCGCCACTCGAGCATCCATTCGGGCTCGCCCTTCTTGGCGGAGATGAAGCGGACCGTCTCCTCGCTCAGCCCCTTGGGCGCGAAGTCCTGCTCGATATCGGTGGTGAAGCCCCATTCGTAATTGGAGGCCCGGGCTGCGGCGTCGAAGGCCGCCTTGTTGCGCACGTCACTCATATCTCAGGCTCTCGAGAGGGTTGCGAGGCTCACGCCGCCCAGCGCGCCACGAATGGTGTCGTTGACCACGCCCCAGTGCGGCTTGACGCGGCAGGCGCTTTCCAGCCCGCAGTCGTGCCGCTGGTCGTCGACGCAGGCGGTCATCGCGATCGGCCCCTCGACCGCCTCGACGATGTCGGCGAGGCTGATCGCGCCGGGATCCCGCGCCAGGCGGAAGCCGCCGCCGGTGCCGCGCGCCGAGGCGAGCAGGCCGGCCTGGGCGAGGCGCCCCATCAGCTTCTGCGCGGTCGGCAGAGGCACGCCGGTCTCGTCGGACAGCAGCGTCGCGGTCAGCCGTTCGCCGGCGCCGTGGCGGGCGGCGGCGGAGAGCATGACGACGGCATAGTCGGCCAGGCTGGACAGGCGCATCGCGTTCTCGATCCCAATCGGACTGATTCGATCCGATTGGGCAGATGGGCTCGGGAGCGGCCCAGGTCAAGGGCGGATATCCACCTTTTGCCGGGATGACGCGGAGGCCGGGATCTCGGGAGAGGGGAGAAGGGGCGAGGCAGGAGCCGCCTGAGATGCCGGCCTCCGCCGGCATGACGTGAGAGAAGGCAACTTCACCCATGACGGCGCGGCCCTGTCCCGCTAAGCGGGCGTCCATGTCGCTCTATGCCGCCCTCCGCCCGCTGATTTTCACCGTCGAGGCCGAACGCGCCCACCGCGCGACGATCCGCGCGCTGCGGCTCCGGCCACGCACCGGGCTGCCCGTGGCGGACCCGCGCCTCGCGATCGATGTCGCCGGGCTGCGCTTCCCCAACCCGGTCGGCCTCGCGGCTGGCTTCGACAAGGACGCGCAGGTGCCCGACGCGATCCTCGCGCTCGGTTTCGGTTTTGCGGAGGTAGGGACGCTCACGCCCTTTCCGCAGTCCGGCAATCCGCGCCCGCGCCTGTTCCGGCTGGTCGAGGACCGCGCGGTGATCAACCGCATGGGCTTCAACAATGGCGGCCAGGCCGCCGCGCTCGAACGGCTGCTTCGCCGCAACGAGAGGCCGGGCATCGTCGGGGTCAATATCGGCGCGAACAAGGATGCCGCCGACCGGATCGCCGATTATGCCAATGGCGTGCGGGTGATGGCCGGCGTGGCGCGCTACCTGACGGTCAATATATCCTCGCCGAACACCCCGGGGCTGCGCGCGCTGCAGGATCGCGGCGCGCTGACCGCTCTGCTCGACGCGGTGACGGACGCACGCCCGGTGGACGGACCGCCTGTCTTCCTGAAGGTCGCACCCGATCTCGAGCCCGCCGACATCGACGATATCGCCGAGATCGCGGCGGTGCACCGGCTCGACGGGCTGATCGTCTCGAACACCACCATCTCGCGCCCGCCGCTGCGTAGCCCTCATGCCGGCGAGAGCGGCGGATTGTCGGGGGTGCCGCTCCGCGACCTGGCGCAGCAGCGGCTCGTCGATTTCCGCAAGGCCACCGGCGGCGCCATCCCGCTGATCGCGGCGGGCGGCATCGCCTCGGCGGCCGACGCCTATGCCCGCATCCGGGCGGGCGCGAGCCTGGTCCAGCTTTATTCGGCGCTGGTCTATGAGGGGCCTGGCCTGGCGAAACGGATCAATGCGGGGCTGGTCGAGCTGCTCGACCGTGACGGCTTCGCGACGATCGGGGACGCCGTCGGTCGGGGTTGACCGGCCGGGTAAGCGGAGGGTCAGCTCAGGGCCGAGCCCGCCAGCACTCCGTCGCTCCCGGCATTGCGGCTCTGACGGTAGGCCGCGAATTCGGCGGCTGGCAAAGCCCGCGAATAAAGCCACCCCTGTGCGAGCCGTACCCCGGCAGCCCTGAGATAGGCCTCCTGCTCCCATGTCTCGACACCTTCGGCGATGATGCGGAGCTTCAGTCCGTGCGCCATGTCGATGATGTGCGGCGTCACCGTGCTGGTCGCGGCGTCGGTGGCGATCGTCTCGACGAATGATTTGTCGATCTTGAGGGCGTCGAGCGGCAGGCCCTGGAGGAGGGACAGGCTCGAATAGCCCGTGCCGAAATCGTCGATCGCGACCATGTGCCCCGCCGCCCGCGCCGCCTCGACCGCGCTGGTTGCCATTTCGGTGCGAATGAAGCCCTGCTCGGTCGCCTCCAGCCAGATCTGCGACGGCTCGACTCCGGCGCGTGCCAGCGCCTCGGCCAGAATGGGCAGGAAGCGCCCGCTCTCCAGGTCTCGCGCGGAGATGTTGATCGATATGTGCAGGTCGCGGTCGGCGCGCAGCTGCGGCCCCTGGTCGTCTATGACGCGCTCGATCAGCAGGTCGGTGAGCGTGGAGATCAGGCCCGATTCCTCGGCCAGCGGGATGAACAGGTCGGGCCGGATCCAGCGGCCGTCGGGTCGGCGCCAGCGCAGCAGGGCCTCGGCGGCGACGCAGCGGCCGTCCGCGAGATCGATGATCGGCTGGTAATGCACAACGAACTCGCGATTGCGGATCGCGATGGCCAGTTCCTTCTCGGGCGACAGCCGCTGGCGCGATACCCAGATAACGATCCCAACCAGGAGGGTCGAGACGAGCAGGCCCATCGGCAGCAGGAGCAGATAGTCGTTCTGCAGCCGGGCGAGCGCCTGGGCGCGATCGCCGAAGGCGAAGGCGGTCAGCGGCCCCTCGCGCAGCGACGCGAAGACGTGGCGTTCGTCGATGCCCTCCGTCGTGTCCGCGGCCAGCGTGCGGAGCAGCCCCGGGTCGGTCTTGCCCGACAGGGCGACGGCCCGGCCCGGCCCGGCGGCGATGCCGAGCGTCATATGGGTATCGGTCAGGACGTCGACGAGGCGCTCGGGCTTGATCAGGGCGGTGTAGTCGCCATGGCTCATCGCCAGCATCGGCTGGCTCCGGAAGGTGCGCGGCTGGATGTTGAGGACCAGGGCGAACCCACCGCCCAGATCGAGGTCGGGCGGGGTCCGTGGGACGCGCAGCCGGATCGGGCCGAGGCTGGTGCAGACGAGGCGGCCATCGCGGAAATAGCCGATTTCCTCGACATTCCGCGCGTCCATGGCGATCTGGCGCAGCTGCGCGATATGCTCGGGGGAGCATTCGGTACCGGGCGGCGCCCCGGCATCGACCAGCGCCTGCCGGGCGTCGGCGAACACCCGTTTCGTGCGCATCAGCGTCCAGCGGGCATATTCCGCCATGTGCCGCTGCTCGGCCGCGATCGCCCGGACGCGCAGCAGGTGGGCGACCGCGACCATCGGCAGCAGGCCCGCCAGGATAGCGAGACAGGCCGCGACAATCAGGATCGTCCGTCTTCGCATCCGCTGTCCCGTCCCCCCGAGTCGGGCCATCCTGACGCCGATCGCGGGGATTAGGCAAAGATATTCATCACCGAAAAAGGCCCGGAGCTTTCGCCCCGGGCCTCCTGTCCTCTCCAAACCTGCGCGGATCAGGCCGCGAACTGGTTCATCGTGTTATGGGCGCCGCCCGCCTTCAGCGCGGCCTCGCCGGCGAAATATTCCTTATGGTCGTCGCCGATGTCGGAGCCGGCCATGTTCTGGTGCTTCACACAGGCGATGCCCTGGCGGATCTCCTGGCGCTGCACGTTGAGAACATAGCCGAGCATCCCCGCCTCGCCGAAATATTCCTTGGCGAGGTTGTCGGTCGACAGCGCCGCGGTGTGGTAGGTCGGCAGGGTGATCAGGTGGTGGAAGATGCCCGCCCGTTTCGCCGCGTCACGCTGGAAGGTGCGGATCTTCTCGTCGGCTTCGGCCGCCAGCTCCGACCCGTCATAATCGACGCTCATCAGCTTGGCGCGGTCATAGGCCGACACGTCCTTGCCCGCCTCGGCCCAGGCGTCGAACACCTGCTGGCGGAAGTTGAGCGTCCAGTTGAACGAAGGCGAGTTGTTGTAGACCAGCTTCGCGTTCGGAATCACCTCGCGGATGCGGTCCACCATGCCGGCGATCTGCTCGATGTGCGGCTTCTCGGTCTCGATCCACAGCAGGTCGGCGCCGTGCTGGAGAGAGGTGACGCAGTCGAGCACGCAACGGTCCGCGCCGGTCCCGGGCCGGAACTGGAACAGGTTCGAACGCAGGCGCTTCGGACGCATCAGCTTGCCGTCGCGGTTGATCACCACGTCGCCGTTGATCGTGCTGGCGTCGGTGATCTCCTCGCAGTCGAGGAAGCTGTTATACTGGTCGCCGATGTCGCCCGGCTCGGCCGAATAGGCGATCTGCTTGGTCAGGCCGGCGCCCAGCGAGTCGGTGCGGGCGACGATGATGCCGTCGTTGATGCCGAGTTCGAGGAAGGCATAGCGGCAGGCGCGGATCTTCGCGAGGAAGTCCTCGTGCGGCACGGTCACCTTGCCGTCCTGGTGGCCGCACTGCTTTTCGTCGGACACCTGGTTCTCGATCTGCAGCGCGCAGGCGCCGGCCTGGATCATCTTCTTGGCGAGCAGATAGGTCGCCTCGGCGTTGCCGAAGCCCGCGTCGATGTCGGCGATGATCGGCACGACGTGGGTCTGGTGGTTGTCGATCGCGTGGATCAGCCGCTGCTCCTCGACCTGGTTGCCGCTCTCGCGGGCCTTGTCGAGATCGCGGAACAGCCCCCCCAGCTCGCGCGCATCGGCCTGGCGCAGGAAGGTGTACAGTTCCTCGATCAGCGCCGGCACGCTGGTCTTCTCGTGCATCGACTGGTCGGGCAGGGGCCCGAAGTCGGACCGCAGCGCGGCAACCATCCAACCCGAAAGATAAAGATAGCGGCGCTTGGTCGTGCCGAAATGCTTCTTGATCGAGATCAGCTTCTGCTGGCCGATGAAGCCGTGCCAGCAGCCCAGCGACTGCGTGTAATTGGCCGGATCGAGATCATAGGCGGCCATGTCTTCGCGCATGATCTTCGCCGTGTAGCGGGCGATGTCGAGACCGGTCTGGAAGCGGTTCTGCAGCCGCATGCGGGCGACCGCCTCGGCGCCGATGCCGGCCCAGGACGAGCCCTGGCTGCGGATCAGCTGTTCGGCCTGCGCGATTTCTTCCTGATAGGTCATGTCACTTCCTCGGCTGTACAAGCTATGCAGGCGAACAACCGCAAATCCGGCCGGGAGTCAGCCGATATTGTCAGAAAATCAGGTCGGCTGGTGGAGCTTCGCTGCGTTATGATAGCAAAGTTGTAAAGAGTTTACAGTCCGCCGGAACTTTCCGTTACGGGATAGGAATGAAACCCCGGCGTTAAACCCTTGGAAACTTGCCGGGCCTACAATCGACGGCTTGCAAGGGACCGGAGTAGGCGATGCGCGGCAAGACGAACGAGGGCGGCCCGCAGCCGCGCCCGCCGCGCGATCGCGGCGACCGTCTCGCCGCGGGCGTGACGATCGCCGCGGTGCTGCTGGTCTGCGCCTCGGCCTTCACGGTCGCGCTATCGGTGGCGCGCTCGGTCCAGGGAACGCTGTCGGTCACCGACAATCTGACCATCTCGGTGCTGTTGCTCAATGTCGCGCTGACCCTGCTCGGCTGGCGGCGCTACCGCGCGTTGAAGCAGGAGGTCGCCCTGCGCCGCGCCGCCGAGGCGCGGGCGAGCGAGCTGGCGACGAGCGACCCGCTGACCGGTCTGCTCAACCGCCGCGCGCTCGGCGAAAGCGGGGCAAGGCTGGTCGAGGCATCGCTCGGCCATCGCCGGCCGGTCGCGATGCTGATGATCGACCTCGACCATTTCAAGTCGGTCAACGACCTGCACGGCCATCTCGCCGGCGACCAGCTTCTCCGCGCCGCCTCCGCCGCGATCGTCGCGCCGCTGCCGCCGCATGCGCTGGCCGCGCGGCTGGGCGGCGACGAGTTCGCCTGCGCCTTCTCCTTCGATCCCGACCAGCCGGCGGCGGTCGATCATGTCGCCGACGCTATCCTCGCGCGGATCGCTGAGCCCTTCCTGATCGGCGGGGTCGAGGCGCGGATCGGCGCGTCGATGGGGATCGCCCGGACGGAGGCGGGCTGCCGCACCGTCGACACGCTGATGCGCCGGTCCGATATCGCACTCTATGCCGCCAAGCGCGCGGGGCGGAACCAGCGCGCCTGGTTCGACGCGAGCATGGAACGCGAGCTGGAGCTGCGCAACGAGATCGAGCTGGGCCTGCGCGCCGGCATCCCGTCGGGCCGCATCGTCCCCTGGTTCGAACCGCAGGTCGATCTCGCCACCGGCGCGCTCACCGGCTTCGAGCTGCTGGCGCGGTGGGACCATCCCGACCATGGTATCATCGAGCCGGCGGCGTTCATCCCGGTGGCGGAGGAATCGGGGCTGATCGGCGAGCTGTCGATGTCGGTGATGCGGGCCGGGATCGAGGAGGCGCGCCACTGGGACCCGTCGCTGCTGCTCAGCGTCAACATCAGCCCGTCGCAGATGCGCGACGCTTGGCTCGCCCAGAAGATCGTCAAGCTGCTGACCGAGACGAGCTTCCCGGCGGAACGGCTCGAGGTCGAGATCACCGAAGCCGCGCTGTTCGAGAATCTCGGACTCGCCGCATCGATCGTCGCCAGCCTGAAGAACCAGCGCATCCGCGTCGCGCTCGACGATTTCGGCACCGGCTATTCGAGCCTGACCCATTTGCGGACCCTGCCGCTCGACCGGATCAAGATCGATCGCAGCTTCGTCCTGCGGATGACCGAGGATAGCGAGGCGGCGGCGCTGGTCCGTCTGATCGTCTCGCTCGCCCAGGGGCTCGACGTGCCGGTGCTGGCGGAGGGCGTCGAGACCGGCGAGATCGCGGCGATGCTGACCGCGATCGGCTGCACCATGGGGCAAGGCTGGCATTTTGGCCGCCCCGCGCCGGCTCGCACCACGCGGGCCCTGCTCGCGGGCCGTGGCCTGCTCTCCGCCGCCAGCCCGATCGCCCGCGACGGCGAAGTCGTCGCGATGCGCCAGCGCCGCCGCAAACGGGCGTGACTTTAAATCCTCCCCGCGCGCAGCGGGGGAGGGGTCTCCGCTCCCATCGTCATGCCGGCGGAGGCCGGCATCTCGGGAGAGGGGAGATGAGGTCGAGGCGAGAGCCGCCTGAGATCCCGCCCCGCGGGATGCCCATTTGGGCACCTCTTATGGACTCACGCCCTTCTAATCCCTAAGTCGCGCGGCGATGCAGGTCCGCTTTCACAAGATGCACGGTCTCGGCAATGATTTCGTCGTGATCGATGCGCGCTCCACCGCGCCGGTCGAGATGACCGCGGCGCGCGCGCGGGCGCTCGCCGACCGCAAGACCGGGGTGGGCTGCGACCAGCTCATCCTCCTCGAACCGTCGGCCGTCGCCGACGCGCGGATGCGGATATTCAACGCCGACGGCAGCGAGGTCGAGGCGTGCGGCAACGCCACGCGCTGCGTGGTCAGCCTGCTCGGCGGCAGCGCGCGGATCGAGACGGTCGCCGGACTGCTCGAAGGCAGCAGTGCCGACGGGCAGGTCTCGGTCGAACTCGGCGAGCCGCGCTTCGACTGGGACGCGATCCCGCTCGCCTATGCGATGGACACGCGCGCGATGCCGGTCGCCTGGGACGAGCTAGAGGCGCCGATGGCCGCCAATGTGGGCAATCCGCACGTCGTCTTTTTCGTGCCGGAGACCGACGCGGTCGCGCTCGACCGGCTCGGCCCACGGATCGAGACCGATCCGCTCTTCCCTGCGCGGATCAACGTCAACGTCGCCACGGTCGACGACCGCGCCAATATCCGCTTGCGCGTGTGGGAACGCGGCGTCGGATTGACCGACGCCTGCGGTACCGGCGCCTGCGCGACCGCGGTGTCGGCGATCCGCGCCGGACTGGTCGATTCGCCGGTGCGTGTGACATTGCCCGGCGGGCCGCTGACGATCGACTGGGCGCCCGGCCGGCCGATCACCATGACCGGCCCCGCCACCCATGTCTTCTCCGCCGAGATCGACCTGAGCGCCTTCGGGGCCGACCACCGCGGATGAGCGGCCCGGAACTGATCACCCTGGGATGCCGGCTCAACATCGCCGAGAGCGAGGCGATGCGCGCGGCGATGGCCGATGCCGGCGACCTGGTGATCGTCAACAGCTGCGCGGTCACCGCCGAGGCGGTCAAGCAGGCGCGCAAGGCGATCCGCCAGGCGGCGAAGCGCCGGCCCGATGCGCGGATCGTCGTCACCGGCTGCGCCGCCCAGACCGATCCGGCATCCTTCGCGGCGATGCCGGAGGTCGCCCGCGTGATCGGCAATGCCGACAAGGGCCGGGCCGAGCTTTTCGCCTTCGATCGCGGCGCGCGCGCCGATGTCCACGTCTCCGACGTCATGACGGTCCGCGATACCGCGCCCCATATGGCCGCCGCCTTCGCCGCCCATGCCCGCGCCTTCGTTGAGGTGCAGAACGGCTGCGACCATCGTTGCACCTTCTGCGTGATTCCCTATGGCCGCGGCAACAGCCGTTCGGTCCCCGCCGGTATCGTCGTCGACCGGATCAAGGCGCTGGTCGACGACGGCCATGCCGAGGTGGTGCTGACCGGCGTGGACCTGACCAGCTATGGTCCCGACCTGCCCGGCGCACCGACCCTGGGGCAGCTCGTCGAGCGCATCCTGACCCATGTGCCGGGGCTTGGGCGGCTGCGCCTCTCCTCGCTCGATTCGATCGAGATCGACGACCGGCTGTTCGCGCTGCTGACCCAGGAGGCGCGGATGATGCCGCACGTCCACCTGTCGCTCCAGGCCGGCGACGACCTGATCCTCAAGCGGATGAAGCGCCGCCACAGCCGCGCCCAGGCGGTGGCGATGGTGGAGCGGCTCAAGGCGGCGCGGCCCGAGATCGCGATCGGCGCCGACCTGATCGCCGGCTTCCCGACCGAGGACGACGCGATGGCCGCGAACAGCGCCGCGCTGATCGACGATTGCGACATCGTCTTCGGCCATGTCTTTCCTTATTCGCCGCGCCCCGGCACCCCGGCCGCGCGGATGCCGCAGCTTGACCGCGCCACGGTCCGCCGCCGCGCCGCCGAGCTGCGCGCGCG
>NZ_LDES01000039.1 GCF_001015195.1 Sphingomonas sp. Y57
GCCGCGCTGCTGCTCGACCGCAACGCGCACTTGCTCGAACGCTTCCGCCGCCGCGTCGCCGCCTTCCTCCCATTCCTCGTCCGCCATTGTCTCTCCTTATCGGCTCAACCCTCGATCGCGGCCGATTTCCAGCGAACGGGTCAATTCCTGGCTGATCGGACGATCCCGGCGCATCTCCANGCGATCCCGGCCCATTTCCAGCCCCAGCTCGGGCGCGCGCCGCTGCAAGACGGATTCGAGTTGGGGATCGCGGTGCAGCGTTCCGGCCAGGCTCTCCATCTTCTTGCCGGTGCGCTGCGCGGCCTCACGATCGCCGCTGCGCGTAAGCTCGGCCCGCTCGCGCGCCATGCCCTGCCAGCGCTCCACGAACCGATCGGCGCGAAGCTCGGGATTGGTGCGGACCTGGGCCTCGTGCGCCATCGCCCGCGCCGCGCCGCCGGCCTTGCCCTCGGCCGCTTCGCGCACCAGCACCGGGTTGCGCTCGAACGCGGACGCCAAATCGCGGGCGGCATGGGGCCGCACCTGGTCGAGCGCGTCGCCCGCCTTCGCCAGCGCCTGCTTCTGATGCGGGAGCACGGGCAAGCCCTTCTCCCGCATTCGGTCCATATCGGCCTGCGCGCGCGCATAGCGCTCGATCGCCCTGGCCTGGCTCGGCGCTGCCGGTGCCCGCTCGGGGGTGGTGTTAATCGGACCCCCTTTGCCGTCGCGCGCCAGCTCGGGCGAGGACGGTTTCGGCTTGAACCCGGCGAACATGCCCCTCGCCTTGTCACGCACCTTCCCGGCGATCTCGCGCGCGAGTTCCGGGAAGCGGATCTCGCGCCGCTCGGCGAACGCGCGGGCCTGGGCCTGCCCGTCACGGGCGGCGGCATAATCGCCCGCCATGTCCTTGCCCCGGTCGCGCGACAGGGTGCGGGTGAGCTGGCGCTGATCTGTGAAATCGTCGCGACCATAGTGGAGCTGCACGCTGTCGCGGTGCCGCGACAGGCCGACATAGGCCGAGTGCCGATCCATGCCCGGTGTCGCCAGCACATGCGCCTGATCGACCGTCACGCCCTGCGACTTGTGGAAGGTGGCCGCATAGCCATGATCGACATGGGCATAATCCTTGAGGTCGAACGCTACCTTCCGGCCACCGTCCATCTTCACCGCCATGCCCTCGGCGCTGACGCGCTCCAGCGTGCCCAGCGATCCGTTCTTCACGCCAAGGCCGCGATCGTTGCGGAAGAACATGATCCGATCACCGGTCGCGAAATCGCGCCTGCCGCGCTCCACCGATAGCCCCACCCCCTCACCCAGCTCGCCGGCGGCGCGCATACGGCTGCGGGCTTCGCTGTTCAGCTCCTGCACCTCGGCATTGGTATGGGTGAGGATGATGCGGCTCTTGTCCGGATCGGCCTGCCGGCCGCTCTCCCATCCGTCCATCAGTTCGACCCGCGCCGCCTCGCGCGTGTCGGCAGCGCGCACCATGCCTTGCCTCTCATAGGCGTGCAGCGCCTCTCCGGTCCGGCCTGTGGCGAGCGCGCGCGTCGCTTGCCGTTGCCAGTCCTCATGCTGCCGGCGAATTTCGGTGATCTCGGCCGTGCCATGACGCTCGGCAAGGCTGCGGAACGCCGCCCCGGCCTCGATCGCCTGCAAC
>NZ_LDES01000004.1 GCF_001015195.1 Sphingomonas sp. Y57
TATCAATGGGTCCTGACCCTAAGCTGTGAACCCCGCGAATGGCAGCTCTCAAGAGACGGTATATTACGATGGCAACGGAATTCTGCATAACATTATGCCGCTTTTGACCTGGGATACCGAGTGAAGGCCGCATGCTTCGCCGGACTCTGCGTGTGAAGCGGGCCTACTTCGTCCAAGTGTTTCGGATCTCACAGCCAACGCAACCGTGGGAGGGCTGATTAGCCGCAGCCCGCCTTCAAGTTCGGCGGGAACTTTCTGGCACCGTGCACCGGGTAGACCGTCCTTCGGCCGCCGCGTGAGATCATGGCTATACTGAGCTTGAAGATGGGATGCGCCCCATAATCCGCGGTTTCCGGCGGGTCACTGCTTTGTCCGGGAGATGTTGATGGTACAGAAATGTGGCGTTCTGGTTCTTGGCGCGGGTGCAGCGGGGATGCCGGCGGCTATTTTCGCAGCCGAACAAGGTGCACATGTCATTCTGGTCGAAGCTGCCGAGCGCATTGGCGGTACCTTCCATTTATCGAGCGGCCAGATGAGTGCGGCCGGTACGCGCGTTCAGGCCGCCAAAGGCATCAAGGACAGTGCCGAGGATCATTTTCTCGATGCCATGCGTATCAACCGCGGTACGGGAAACCCGGCGATCATCAAGCTCGCGATCAACAATGCGGCGGACACGTTTCACTGGCTCTTGGATAATGGCCTCGAAATCCTGCCCGAACACCCGATCGTCCATTTCGGCCATGAGCCCTACTCGACGCCGCGCACCTATTGGGGACCCGAAGAAGGACGTTCCGTTCTCAAAGTCCTTGCGCCGCAGGTGGAAAAGGCCGTCCAGGAAGGCCGCATCGATCTCAGGCTGAACACCCGGCTCGAGGGATTCAAGCGCAACGACGACGGCACGCTATCCGTACAGCTCCAGTCGAACGCCAGTTCCTACATGGTCGAGGCCGAGTCAGTGATCCTTGCTACGGGCGGCTTTTCGGCCAACCCCGAGCTTTTCCAAAAGCTCTCCGATGGCAAGAGGCTTTATGGCGGCGGAAGTCATCAATCGCGTGGAGATGGGCTTGTGGCAGCCCTCGACGCCGGTGGTGTTGTCGTGAACGAGAAGAGCTTCCTGCCGACATTCGCGGCCGTTGCCGACGCTTCGGCGCATGGCGGATACACCTTCGTAACCCAGACCTATCCCCAGTATCGCGAGCCGTGGGAAATCTACGTCGATCCGGATGGGCGGCGTTTCATCCGTGAGGATGATCCGAGCGTCGATGCCCGGGAGAGAGCCTTGCTCGAACTCCCGGGCATGCGGTTTTGGATGATCTTCGACGAACGCGTCCGGCAGGAAGCGCCCACTGTCTTCACCATGAATTCCTGGGAAGAAATGGCGCCGAAGTTCAATCATGAAGCTGCCTACCAAAAGGCTGATACTCTTGATGAGCTCGCCGCGCTTATTGGCGCTGATCCGGCGAAGCTCACGGCGACCGTCAATGATTACAACTCGGCGCTACTTGCCGGGGAAACAGATCCCATGGGGCGCAAGCATCGTCCGCTGCCGATCAAGGTCGGACCATATTACGCTATCGAGCATGTCGGCTGGAGCATCGTAAGCTTTGCCGGTCTTTCCGTCGATCCCGAACTGCGCGTCATCGATGGCGAGGGGAACCCCATTCCCGGTCTTTACGCGGCAGGCGAAATCCTCGGCATGGGGGCCACTTCGGGGAATGCCTTCGTCGGCGGGATGAGCGTCACGCCGGCCATGACATTCGGGCGCCTGCTCGGTAGCCGGCTGGGCCGGAAATTCAGCCAGTAATCGGAGTATCTAATGGACAATCATCATTTACTGATATGGGTGCATATTCTGCTCTTTGTGTTCTGGCTCGGAGCTGATGTCGGCGTGTTTTCCGCTGCCTGCTGGGTCAAACGTCGCGGGCAAACCTTCAACGAGCGCATGCTGCTTCTGAAAATGGCCGGGATCGTCGATCTCGCGCCGCGTATCTGCATGGCCTGGATGCTCCCGGTCGGCCTCACGCTTGCGAAAGTCTGGGGACTGGAGACGAGCAGCACGGCCATGGCCGGCTTGTGGGCGCTTTCGGTACTGTGGTCGATCAGCATCATCGTTGCCTACCGGAATGAAGGAACGCCGCTCGCTATGGCCATCGCCAAGTCCCAGATGGCCCTGTTCGTCGTCGGCGCTCTCATCGCCTTCTGGCATGGTGGGACCCTCCTGAAGAACCCCGACGTGCCGCACTGGCTGGCAGTGAAAATGATCCTGTTTGGCGTCATTTTCCTGATTGCCATCGGCATCGACCTGACCTTCCGTCCGGTCATCGCCAATATGCTGCGCCTCGCCGCGGAGGGGAGTACGGATGCTGTGGAATCCGCCCTGAGCCAATCGATCAACCGCTGTCTCGTGGTGGTGGCATCGCTTTATGCCGTGCTGTTGGTTTCGAGCTTTCTTGGCGTGACCAAGATCTAGCCGCATCGGCGGAAGGGAATGGCGAATGACTTCCAGGCTAACTGTCCGACGCGGCTTCGCCGATACGTCCATCGGGCAGCGGCATTACCGTTATTGCGGATCGGGCCCGGTCCTTGTCATGTGCCATGGGTCTCCCGGCAGTGCAAAGCAGCTCGAGCCGTTCATGCATATTCTCGGCCGGCATTTTACGGTGATTGCGCCAGACACTCCGGGAAACGGGGACAGCGTCCCGCTTCCCCTGGCCCAGCCAACGATCGAGGATTTCGCCGTGGCCCAGATCGAATTCCTGGACGTCATGGGCATCGAAGACGTTGCCGCAGTTTATGGCAGCCACACAGGCGCAGGCATTGCAGCCGAGATGGCCATACGAGACTCGAAACGCATTCGCAAAGTCGTCCAGGACGGCTCCCCCATCTTCACGAAAGAACAGCGCGAAGATTATCTCCGGGATTACGCGCATCCTTACATGCCGGACCTCGACGGGGCTTATCTCCTCAGGGGCTTTATGTTCTGCCGCGACCAGTACCTCTTTTTCCCCTGGTACAAGCGCGACAAGGAACATCGGCGCGATTGCGCCCTTCCGTCTGCCGAGTGGCTGCATGACTGGGTCATGGAGGTGATGAAGTCCGCGACAACATACCACCGGAGTTATCGTGCCGCCTTTGCGTATCTGGCCGAGGAACGTTTACCGCTCGTGACCCAGCCGATCCTCTGCCTCGGCGCCGAAGACGATCCCCTGTGCGCCGCAACGCGGGAAGCGGCGCTTGCCCATTCAAATGCAACATATCTTGATATGCCGAGATATGACGACGCGCAGTATGTCGATCGTCTGACCGGTTCGATCATCGCCTTCGTCTGACGAGATCGACGCATCTTAGCTGAGATGAGCCGGAGCAGGTCGTCAGCGCGGAGGATCGGCGACGCTTAACTCTGCCTTGGAGAATGGCTCCTGCAGCCTGTCGTCGCAGGAACGAACAAGCACTCACGCTGAGGTCCGCACAGATGGATAGAGAAGATCAAGATATATGCGCGAAGGCCACGGCACGTGGGAATCTCGCGGATATTCTCGGCGTAAGGCCTGGAATCTTTCTGACCTGCCTGTTCGTATGGACTCTGAGCAATATGGACCAGTCCCTGTTCGGCTATGCCATTCCGGGGATTTTGCAGGAATTTGATGTTCCGCTTACGACAATCGGCACGATCCTCACGGTGTCGTTCCTTTTCAGCGCCGTTCTCATCACCTTTTCCGGCGTGGCAGCCGATCGTTTTGGCAGGGGGGGCGTGCTTGTCCTGCTGCTTGTGTCCTCAGCCGTGGCCGTGGGGGCTCAGGGCCTTGTGGGCGGCATACTCATGCTCACCATCATGCGTGCCCTCGGTTTCGGGTTCAGCGGCGGGCTTTCCCCGATCACCAACGCCCTGGTGGTTGAAAATTCTCATCCGCGTTTCCGGGGCGTGGCCATGGGCATCCTGCAATGCGGTTATCCCCTGGGGTGGCTGATCGCATCCCTGCTCGCGGCCCCCCTGATCGAAAGCCATGGCTGGCGCTGGGTTTGTTTCATTGCCTTTCTCGTAGTGCCGCTGGTTATACCGATCTATTTCATACTGAAGCATTACGGCATGCTGACCGCCGCGCCCCCAGACTCTGCGATCCTGGCGAAATCCAGCGAGAAAGGCAGCAGCATGTCCCTGCTGTTCTCGCCGAAGTTCCGTAGAAGCACGTGGGCGAGCATCGCGATGTTTTTCCTCTTCGGCGGAGCCTACGCCGGTTCAGCCTTCTTTTTCCCTACCTACTTCACGCAGGCGAAGGGCTACACCCAGGCTGACGCCGCGTGGACCGTCGGACTTTCGAACGGCATCGCAGTTTTCGGCTATCTCATGGCCGCCCTGGTTGGTGAGTTCTTCATGACGCGCCGCAATGTGTTCGTGGTGTGGAGCCTTGCCGGTGCCGCGGCCCTTCTCGGGCTGCTGTGGCTCTCGGACAGCCGGACCTCCGATGTCTTGTGGTATGGCGGCATGGCGGCGCTCTTTTTCGGCTCTCAAGCCGTTGTCGCCGTATTTGTCGCGGAACTCTATCCGACAAGCATCCGCGCAACGGCCCTCGCTGTCTGCGCCTCGGCCCCGCTTAGTCTTGGGTTTGCCGTGTTCCCGCTGGTCGTGCCTTACGTGATCGACGCGGTCGGATGGACCATGGGCTTCAGCGTCGTAATCGCGACCTTGCTCGTTGCGTCGGCAATCGCTGCCATGATGATCCCGAACCGGGCCTCGGGACTGGAGATCGCTGAGTAAGGAAAGCGTTTCAGACCGCAGCTTCATAAGCCCGAAGCACAGCCGCATTGAGGCGTGCCCGACCTTGACTATTCGGACCAGTCGAGCAGGGCCTCACCAGTCAGCGGATCGCAAGCGTGACGGGATGCTCGCCCGGGCAAGTCGAGGGAATCCGAAGCACCTATGTTGACCACACTGAAATCGTCAGGCAAATAGCCAGCCGGATCGAGGGAGGACCGTCAGATGTCCTGTAAAACCCTGATCCCGATGTTGATAATCCTGAGGGATTTCAACAGGTTGCGGGTGTAGCTCAATGGTAGAGCAGAAGCTTCCCAAGCTTACGACGAGGGTTCGATTCCCTTCACCCGCTCCAACCGCCTAAACCGGTCGTCCCGATGGCTGCTGCCGCATCAAGAAACCCTAGAACCGTGTAGTGCTTCGCCGTGCCGGACTTCGCGAAGGGTTCGATCCCCGCCCACTCGATCAGCTCCTTCCTAGAACGACGGCGCCACGGCTATGAAGGGCCATGGCGTTGAATATCATCGGGCGGGCGTTCGGCTGGCTGGGGCGGCGGTTGCTGCTCTATGTCCTGCTGGTCTGCGCGATCGGTTTCGCGACGTTCGCGCTGCCATGGATCAAGCGCGAGATCGAAGGCGACCGTCAGGCGCAGCAGCGCTACGAAGCGCTCGAGCTGTCGCACCGTCAGCTCGATCGTGAAATCGCTTCGGCGCGGGAGGCGATCGGGACATCGGTGGCTGAAACGCGGCAACAGGGCGTGGCCGCGATCGATGCCCGCATCGCCACGGCCGAACGCGAGAGGGCGACGCTGGAGCAGGCCGGGCGCGGCGCGCCGTCGACCTTCGCCCTTGCCCTGCGGGGCCGCGATGCCCTGCTCGCGGCGAAGCGGCGCGAGCTGCGCGTGCTGATGCTCGATCGCGAGATCGGCGCGCTGCGGGCGGCGCGTTCGCTGGCGCTCGCCGACCGGGCGAGCATCACTGCTGCCACCGACCTGCAAGCGCAACGCGCCGCGGCGCAGGCAGCTATCCGCAATTGCGACGACGCACGCGGAAACCTCGCCACGTTCGAACAGCGGTGGCGCTGGCGGATGCGATCCTGGCTCGACAATGACGAACATCGGGCGCTCGCCACGCGGATGACGACCGCCTGCGCCGAAGCGCGGCGCCAGGTCGGCCGGCATAACCTGCTCGCCGCGACGAGCCGCGAAGCCACCCTCGCCCGTACGCGAGCCGAAACCCTGCTTGGGAAATCCGAGACGGAAGCCGGCGCCCAGCTCGATGCCTGGCAAAAGCGGTTCGCGGGCGATGTCGATCGGGCACGGACCGAATGGGCGGGGAACTGGTCGGAACGAGTACGGCTCTGGGCCGATCGCCTGGGGCTTCGGCCGATCCTGGTCACGGCAGCCTGGGCGCTGCTGGCAATCCTGCTGACGCCCTATGCGATCCGGCTAGCCTTCTTCTTCCTGCTCGCGCCGATGGCGATGCGCCGCGCCGCGATCCGCCTTCGCGTGCCGGGCGGCGGCGAAACGGCGATCCCCCTGCCCAACTCGTCGACCACCTCGGTCACGGTCCGCCTCGACCGGGGCGAGGAACTGCTGGTGCGGCAGGATTATCTGCAATCGACGTCGCATGGCGGCGCCAAGGCGACCCGCTGGCTGCTCGACTATCGCCACCCGCTGTCGAGCCTGGTCAGCGGCCTCGCCTTCCTGACCCGGATCCGGGGCGACGGCGAGACGACGACGATTTCGGCGGTGCGCGATCCCTTTGCCGAGACGGTGATCCTGTCGTTGCCCGAGGGCGCCGCCTGCGTCCTCCAGCCCCGCGCGCTGGCGGCAGTGGCGCAGCCGATCGGCCGCCCCTTGCAGATCACCAGCCATTGGCGGCTCTTCTCGCTCAATGCCTGGCTGACCCTCCAACTTCGCTATCTCGTCTTCCACGGCCCGGCGCGGCTGGTGCTCAAGGGGGGGCGCGGCGTCCGGGTCGAGCGGGCCGAGCATGGTCGCATCTTCGGGCAGGACCAGCTCGTCGGCTTCTCCGCCGACCTCGCCTATTCGGTGACGCGGACCGAAACCTTCTGGCCCTATTTCCTCGGCCGCGAGCAGCTCCTCAAGGACCGGGTCGAGGCCGGCAATGGCTTGCTGATCGTCGAGGAAGCGCCCTTGGTCGGCCGGGGACGCGAGGCGCGCCATGGCCTGGAGGGCGCGGCCGACGCCATGCTCAAGCTCTTCGGATTATAGCGGCCTGCAATATTGGTGCCCCGGGAGAGACTCGAACTCCCGACCTGCGGTTTAGGAAACCGTTGCTCTGTCCTGCTGAGCTACCGGGGCACGTCGCGGACGGCGCATCTCTTATCGTGCCGCGCGCCGATGTCCAGAGAGGCGGCGGCGATCACGCGAAAAGCCTCGTGGCCCTAGTTGCCGAGGAGTTGCCCGGCCAGTGCGGTGAGCGACTGCATCGCCGCGACATAGGGCGCCGGGCCGAAGCTGATCCGCGCGACGCCGAGCCTGGCCAGCGCGGCGAGATCGGCTGTCGGGTCGAGCACCATCACGTTTACCGGTAACGGGCTATTCTCGCAGATGCGAGCGATCAGGGCCGGATCGCCAAGCCCCGGAACGAAGAAGCTCCCAGCGCCCGCCGCTGCATAAGCGGTCACGCGGGTGAGCGCCTCGTCGAGCCGGGCGGCATGGGTGGCGGGATCGGTCCCAAGGAACAGGTCGGTGCGGGCGTTGATGAAGACCGGACGATCGAGCCCCGCCGCCGCCGCGACAACCGCACGCAGCCGCTCTGCCTGCTCCTCTACGCCGTAGAGCCCCTCGCCCCGGACCTTGCGGTCCTCGAAGTTGATGAATTGAATGAGATATTGGGGATGCTCCCCGAAGCGAGATCCGTCGTTCCACCAAAATGGTAGCTCGGTATCGCTGTCGTCTTCTCGCCGTTGCGGGCACGGCAACAGCACGCCTCGGAGATCAGCACCCGATCGTCGCTTCCGCCCTTGCCGGAACAGCCTCGCCGAACCGGCCCAGCAGAATCGCGAGCAGCCCCAGCAATGCCGCCACACCACCGGCCACAGCCACCGCCGGATAGCCGAGCCCGCCCGCAATCACCGCGCCGCCCAGCGCGGCGCCGATAGCATTGCCCAGATTGAACGCCCCGATATTGACCGAGGAGGCAAGATTCGGCGCGTCGGCCGCGGCGGACATCACCCGCACCTGCAGCGGCGGCACCAGCGCGAAAGAGGCCACGCCCCAGAGGAAGACGAGGATCCCGGTCGGCGCTGCATAGGGCATCAACGCCCCGAGCACGAACAGTACCGCTGCCAGCGATGCCAGCGTGACGATCAGGGTGCGGTCGACCGAACGATCGGCGAAGCGGCCGCCCAGCCAGTTCCCCACCGTCATTCCGACGCCGAAGGTGACGAGCATCCCTGTGACGAAGCCGAGAGAGGCGTGGGTCTGCTCACGCAGGATCGGCGCGATATAGGTGAACACGGTGAACATGGCGCTTGAGCCGATCACGGTGAGCCCCAGCGCGGCGAGCACCCGGCCCCGCCCCAGCACGCGAAGCTCGGCCAGAGCGTCGCCGCTCTTCGGCGCGGGCATCGCCGGCAAGGTCAGCCGCAGCGCCGCCATGGTCAGCAGGCCGAGCCCGGCGATCCCCCAGAAGGAAGCACGCCAGCCCAGTTGCTCCCCTGCCCAGGTCGATAGCGGCACGCCCACGATATTGGCGATGGTAAGGCCCATGAACATCGCCGCGACTGCTCCCGCCCGCCGTTCGGGCGGCACGAGGCTGGCGGCGACGATCGAGCCGACGCCGAAGAAGGCGCCATGGTTGAGCGAGGTGATCAGCCGTGCGGCGAGCAGCATGCCATAGCCGCTCGACACCGCGGCCAGCAGATTGCCGGCGGTGAATATGCCGGCCAGCAGGATCAGCAGCGTTCGACGCGGCACCCGGCCCGTGGTGAGCGTCATCAGCGGCGCGCCAAGCATCACCCCCAGCGCATAGGCGCTGATCAGAAGACCGGCTGCAGGGATGGAGACGTGAAGATCTCGGGCAATGACCGGCAGCAGCCCCATCGGCGCGAACTCGGTCACGCCGATTCCGAAGGCACCCGCCGCCAGGGCGAGCAAGGGCGGATTGAACTTCATCGGGTAAGCTCCTCGATCACACCGGCGACATCCGGTTGATATCCAACAGCACAGATGGACGCCGGAAACCGGCGCGAGTAGATCGTCCGGAAGCGAAGGATTTATGAAATGAACGCAAAGATGACGGGAGACTCCGATCGCGCCCGCGCGCTGGAACTGTTCGCGGCAGTGGCGGGCGAAGGCAGCTTCTCGGCAGCCGGCCGGAAGCTGGGCCTCACCCCGTCGGCGGTCAGTCGTGCCATCGACCGGATCGAGGCGCGGCTGGGCGTTCGGTTGCTGCTGCGCACCACCCGCGCCCTTGCCCTGACTGCCGAAGGGCAGGCCTATCTCAGTGCGGCCCGCCGCATTCTCGCGGACCTGGACGACGCGGAACAGGCGATAGCCGATCAGGGCGCCCCGCGCGGGCGTCTGCGGGTCAGCGCATCGTTGGCGCATGGGCGACAATGCATCGTTCCGTTGCTTGGCGACTTCGTCCGTCTCCATCCGCATATCCTGGTCGACATCAGCCTGACCGATACGGTGGTCGATGTCGCCGGCGGACAGGCCGATGTCGCGATTCGCTTCGGCCCGCTCGCGGATAGCGGGCTGACGGCCCGCAAGCTCGGTGAGACGCGGCGAGTGATCGTCGCTTCGCCCGATTACCTTGCCTGCCACGGCACACCGCAGGTTCCGGAGGATCTTCACGAGCATGCCTGCCTCAACTTCAACTTCCGACGCGTCGAACCGGTGTGGCCGTTCCGCAGGGACGGGCGCGATTATGCGTTAGCCGTCCGCGGCAGCATCGAGGCGAACAACGGCGAAACGCTCGCCCAGCTCGCTACGGCCGGCGTCGGCATCACTCGGGTGGGCGCCTTCAGCGTGGTCGAGCGGATCGCTGCCGGACGACTGGTGCCGATCCTGGAGCAGTATAATCCGGGCGACGTCGAGGCGATCCATGCGGTGTTCGTCGGCGGCGCCAACACGCCGGCCCGGGTGAGGGCCTTCGTCGATTTCCTGGCGGAACGGCTGCAATAGGGAGCGGCTTGCGCAGGGTGTGCGGATTCCATAGCCTCGGCATGAGGAGATGATCGGATGAAGATGATCTCGAGCCTTGCCGTTTTCGCCTGTGCCACCGTCTCGGTCGCCGCCGGTGCTGTCCGTACCGATCAGTCTTTCGGCATCTGGCGCAATCCCCAGAACAGCGTTCATGTCCGCGCCGAGCCCTGCGGCCAGCGCATGTGCGGCGTCGTCGTCTGGGCAAATGACAAAGCGCGGGCCGATGCCGCGCGCGGCGGCACACCGAACCTGGTCGGCGCGACCTTGTTCAAGGATTTTCGATTGCAGAGGCCCGGTCTCTGGCGTGGCAAGGTGTTCGTGCCCGATATCGGCAAAACCTTCTCGGGAACGATCGAGGTGGTCGATCCTACCCACTTGAAAGGCAGCGGTTGCCTGGTCGGGCGGATCGGCTGCAAGTCACAGAGCTGGACGCGGATCGCCGACTAGAGTGATGGCGGGCGGATAAAAAATCATCTGCCAGTTCGGAAACCACGGCAAATAAGAGAGCAGACGATCAGTTTTCGCTTTTCGGCGGGCGGACAGGCAGCAGGAGCGGCGCGACCGGCACGCCCTCCTCGATCAGCGCCTTGGCTTCCTCCGGGCTGGTCTGGCCATGAATCGGGCGGCTCTCCTGTTCGCCCAGATGCATCGAGCGGGCTTCGTCGGCGAAGCGGCTCCCGACATAGTCGGACCCTTCGAGAATCCTCGCCTGGATTTCCGCGAGCTTGCTCACCACGGCCTTGAATTCCTCTGGCGACGGCACGTTGGCAGCCGCCGGCACCGGCGTTCCCGTGGATGGCTCGCTGCGCTGATTGCCCTTGGGTGCAACGTTGGGCGCCATCACCGCCTTGTCAACGTCGGTCGATCCGCAATAGGGGCACATGACGAGGCCCCGCGCCTTCTGGTCCTCGTAGTCGGCGGACGATCCGAACCAGATTTCAAAGACATGGCCAGCGTTATTACAAGCGAGATCGAAGACGATCATGCACTGACCTCGACTGCCCCGATGGGTCGCCGGTTCTTCAGTGCGGGCACCCGCAGCCGGACGTCGGCGAGCCGCGCCATGTCGAGATCGGCAAAGCCCACGCCCTGCCCCTCGCCCATGTCGAGCAGGACCTCGCCCCAGGGATCGACCACCAGCGAGTGGCCATAGGTGGCGCGACCGTCCTCATGTTCTCCACATTGAGCCGCCGCAACGACGAAGGCACCTGCCTCGATCGCGCGGGCGCGCAGCAGCACATGCCAATGCGCCCGGCCAGTGGGCACCGTGAAGGCCGCGGGCACCGACAATATCTCCGCCCCCGCGTTGCTGAGCGCGCGGTAGAGATCAGGAAAACGCATGTCATAGCAGATCGAAAGGCCGACCCTAGCCCAGGGTGTCGTCGCGATCACGCTGCGTTCGCCGGGCGCATATGCTTTGGATTCACGCCAGCTCTCGCCGGTCGGGAGGTCGACGTCAAACAGGTGGATCTTGTCGTAGCGGGCCCGGATCGCTCCCTTATCGTCGATCACGAAGCCGCGGTTGACGAGCCGCCCGTCGGCCCCGCCGGTCAATGCCAGCGAGCCAAGGTCGACCCATATGCCCTGCTCCGCCGCCGCCTCGCGCACCGCCGCCAGCACCGGATCGCCCGCCTCGTCGCGCAGATGGGCGACGGCGCGAGTCCGGTCCTGGTCGAGCAGGCCCGACATTTCAGGCGTGAACAGCATGTCCGCCCCACCCGCCTTCGCCTGCGCGACCGCATCGACGAGGATCGCGGCGTTGGCGGCGGGGTCGATCCCGGTCCGGCTCTGGAGAAGGGCGACACGCATCGGTCAGGCGGTCAGCAGAGGATCAAGCTTGCCCTGACGGTCTAGCGCGAACATGTCGTCGCAACCGCCGATGTGCCGGTCATCGATAAAAATCTGCGGCACGGTCGAGCCGCCCCCAGCACGCTCGATCATCTCGGCACGCTTGGGGCCACCCATGCTGATGTCGTATTCGTCGAAGTCGACACCCTTCGTCTCGAGCAGCGCCTTGGCGCGCGAGCAATAAGGGCAGAAAGCCTTGGTATAGATTTCGACCTTTGGCATGCGATCCGTTTCCTTTTCCGGTCCGACATGTTGTCGGCGAGGAGGAATGTCAACGCGCGACATCCTCATCGCGCACCACGCGTGCCCAGCAGATCAGGTCTACCCGCGTCGCCCCGGCTCGCTTGAGCGCTCGCGCGCAGGCGTGGGCGGTAGCGCCCGTCGTATAGACGTCGTCGACCAGCAGCACCGCCCGTCCCTTGACGGCCGATCGATCGCGCACCGCGAAGGCGCCGCGCACGGTCTTCGCCCGCTGGTCCGGCCCCAGGCCGCGCAGGGATGGTGTCGCCCTGGTCCGGACCAGCGTTTCGAACGCCAGGACGTGGCTGGTTCCACGCGCCACGGCTCGGGCCATCAGTGTCGATTGGTTGTAACCCCGCCTCCATATCCGCCAGCGATGGAGCGGGACCGGCACGACCAGCCTGCTTTCGCCGTCGGGCAGATGCCGGCGCATCTGCGCGGCCATGGTATGTGCGATACCCGGACGACGAACATATTTGAGCTTGAGCGCCAGGGCACGGGCTATGGGACCATAGGCAACCGCGGCACGCATCGAATCGAACGCGGGAGGATCGGCATGGCAGGCGCCGCACGATGCGCCGGGGCCCGGGTCGACCTCGAACGGCGCGCCGCACCTGACGCATTGCGGATCGCCGAGAAAATCGAGCGCCGACCAGCAATCGAGGCAGAACTGGTGCATCTCCGGCGTGATCACGCCGCAGCCGGGACAGCGCGGCGGCAGGGCAAAGCGCAGCCCGGCACCGACAATGCCCCGCAATCCTCCGATCAGCCCCATGACGTCTCCCCCGTGACGCCTCCGATGCCGTCTTGTCACGCAAGCGCCACGGCGGCACAAGCGCGCACAATGGACCAGCCCGCGATTTTCGACCGTCGGCTCCGCCGCCTCCGCCGCGACCGGGCCGCCCTGCGCTTCGCCGATCATGCCTTCCTGGTCGACCACATGGCTGAGGAGCTGGCCGAACGCCTCGCGATGGTGACGCGCAATTTCGACCGGATCCTGATCCTCGGTTGCCACGATGGGCGAATAGCGCCGCGATTCGCCGCGCCGGGACGACACATCGTCAGCGCCGATCCCGGCTTCGCCTTCTCGCGCACCGCAGGCGGGGTGCAGTGCGACGAGGATCGCCTGCCCTTTGCCGATGCCAGCTTCGATCTGATCGTCGCGGTTGGTACGCTCGACACGGTCAACGATCTGCCCGGCGCGCTGACCCTGTTCCGCCGGGCGCTACGCCCCGATGGCCTGTTCCTCGGCGCCTTCGTCGGAGCGGGCAGCCTCGCCTGGCTCAAGCGCGCGACGCTTGCCGCCGACAGCGCGACGCATGGCGGCGCGACGGCCCGCATCCATCCGCAGATCGACGTGCGCGCGGCGGGCGACCTGCTGTCGCGCGCCGGCTTCGCGCTGCAGGTGGCGGACGGCGAGCGGCTCGGCGTCGGCTATGGCGACCCGATCCGGCTGATGCGGGACCTGCGCGGCATGGCTGCGACCAATATCCTTGCCCAGCGGGACCGCACAGCCCCCGGCCGCGCGTGGCTGGCCGAGCTGTTCGGACGTTTCCAGGCAGAAGCCGGGCCGGATGGCCGGCTGCGCGAGAGCTTCGACCTGGTCTATCTGTCGGGCTGGTCGCCGAGCCCCGACCAGCCCAAGCCCGCCAAGCGCGGCAGCGCGACCGCATCGATGATCGAGGCGCTGCGGCCCAAGGGGTAACGAATCACCGTCACCCCGGCGGAGGCCGGGGTCTCGGGAGGCCGGGCCGGAGTGGAGGTAGTGAACCTCTCCCGAGATGCCGGCCTCCGCCGGCATGACGCTTGCGACGGCGCAATAGCTATGGACTTACCCGACCGCTTATGTGTAAGGACCGCCTCGTAATGACGCGGCCGTTCGCCCTTCTCCTGCTTCGACTTACGCGCCCTTAGGCGCGCGATTTCGCTTGGGGTCGAAACAGGCCCGGCAAGCCACGGCGTCTAAGGGTCCCGACCGACACCCCGAATGACCACCCTGCAGCAGGAGCAGGCCCCGTGACCAAGACGATCAGGATTTTCGACACCACCTTGCGCGACGGCGAGCAATCGCCGGGCTGTTCGATGAACCTCGAAGAGAAGCTGCAGGTAGCGGCACAGCTCGAGGCATTGGGTGTCGACATCATCGAGGCTGGCTTCGCCATTGCCTCCCCCGGCGATTTCGAGGCGGTGTCCGAAGTCGCCCGCCAGTGCAGGAAGGCGACCGTCGCCAGCCTGGCGCGCGCCGCCGCCGCCGACATCGACCGGGCTTGGGAAGCCGTCCAGCACGCCGTCGCGCCGCGCATCCACACTTTCATCGCGACGTCGCCGCTGCACATGCGGGTGAAGCTCAACAAGAGCCCCGACGAGGTGCTGGAGGCGATCGACCGTACGGTGCGCCACGCTCGCAACATATGCCCTGACGTGGAATGGTCGGCCGAAGATGCGACCCGGACCGAGCCCGACTTCCTGGCGCGTGCGATCGAGACCGCGATCGCGGCCGGCGCGCGGACGATCAACCTGCCCGACACCGTCGGCTATGCGACCCCGCAGACCTATGGCGCAATGTTCCGCGACATGATCGAGCGGGTGCCCAACGCTGACCTCGCCGTCTTCTCGACGCATTGCCACAACGACCTGGGCCTCGCCGTCGCCAACACGCTGGCGGCGATCATGAACGGCGCAGGCCAGGTCGAATCGACCATCAACGGCATCGGCGAACGCGCCGGTAACGCCGCGGTCGAAGAGATCGCGATGGCGCTGAAGGTCCGCCAGGACGTGATGCCCTATGCGACCAACGTCGTCTCGACAGAGATCACCCGCGCCTCGCGCCTGATCTCGGGCATCACCGGCTTCCAGGTGCAGCCCAACAAGGCGATCGTCGGCGCCAACGCCTTCGCGCATGAGAGCGGCATCCACCAGGATGGCATGATCAAGGACAGCTCGACCTACGAGATCATGACCCCCGAAAGCGTCGGCCTCACCCACAGCAGCCTTGTGATGGGCAAGCATTCGGGTCGCGCCGCCTTCCGCCAGAAGCTGGAGGAGCTGGGCTACACGCTGGGCGACAACGCCTTTCAGGATGCTTTCGGCCGCTTCAAGGCGCTCGCCGACGCCAAGAAGGCCGTCTATGACGAGGACATCGTCGCGCTCGTCGACGACGAGGTGCTGCGCGGCCACGACGCGATCCAGGTCAAGGAGGTCGAGGTCTATTGCGGCTCGAACGGGCCGCAGCGTGCGATCCTGACGCTTGAGGTCGACGGCGAGGAGAAGACCGTTACCGCACGCGGTAACGGTCCGGTCGACGCGTTGTTCAACGCGATCCGCATGATCGTGCCACACGACAGCTCGGTGCTCGAGCGCTACGAGGTCCATGCTGTCACCGGCGGCACCGATGCGCAGGCCGAGGTGTCGGTGCTTCTCTCCGAAAACGGCCGCACGACGCGGGGCCGTGGCGCGCATCAGGACACGATGGTCGCTTCGGTCCGTGCCTATGTGAACGCGCTCAACAAGATGATGGTCAAACGCGGCCGCGCGCCTGTCGACGCTCGGGCTGGCTGACCTTTTTCCGCTATCCCCCTCCCGTTCCGCGGGAGGGGCATCGCCGGGTGCCCATGTCACAGGCCATCGTCCACACAACCCGCTGGCGACTGATCGGCTTCATCCTGTCCGCGATCGGCTCGATGCTGTTCGCGATCAAGGGCGTGCTGATCAAGCTTATCTATGTCTATCAGATCGACACCACCGCGCTGCTCGCGGTCCGGATGATGCTTTCGCTGCCGGTCTTCTTCGGCGTCGGCCTGCTCGAATGGCGCCGCCGGCCGGCGGAGAAGCGGCCCGACGCCCGCAATATAGGGCTCGCCGCGCTGGTCGGCATATTGGGATATCATGTCTCGTCCTGGCTTGATTTCGCCGGGCTCCAGTCGGTCGAGGCTCAGGCCGAGCGGCTGATCCTGTTCACCTATCCCTTTCTCGTCATCCTGTTCGGGCGGCTGATCTTCGGCCACCGGCTGCGCTTCCACGCGCTCGCCGGGGCGGGGCTCAGCTATGCCGGGCTGCTCGTCATGTTCGGATCGGACCCGGCGCGGCTGACCCGGTCGATGATCGGCGGCGCGGGCATGATCCTCGCCGCCGCCGGCACCTTCGCGCTCTACCAGCTTTTCGCGCGGGAACTGATCCTGCGCTGCGGCCCGGCGCTGTTCACCGCGATCGCGATGAGCGCGGCGAGCCTCTCGGTGATCGCCCATTTTGCGCTGACCCACGGTGTCACCCTACCCCCGGCGCCACCCCGCGCCTGGGCGCTGATGATCGGCCTGGCGGTCTTCTCGACGATCGTGCCGACCTTCATGATGTCCGCCGGCACCGCCCGGATCGGCGCACAAGGTACCGCGATCATCTCGACGATCAGCCCGGTGGTGACAATCGCCCTCGCCATCGTCGTTCTGGGCGAGCCGTTCGGTATCGGCGAGGCGATGGGGACGCTGCTGGTGATCGGCGGGGTCGGGCTGTTCACATGGATCGAGAGCCGGACGGGCCGGCGGCGGAGCAAATCCGTCATGCCGGCGGAGGCCGGCATCTCCGGAGAGGGGAGAAGAGGCTGAGGCTGGAGCCGCCCGAGATGCCGGCCTCCGCCGGCATGACGGGTGTCAGGTTTCAAATCCCCGCATACCAGGCGTAATCATAGTGGTCCTCCCAATAGCCGCCCTTGCCGCGGCCATGGGCGGAGAGGCTTTCCACCGCCTCGATCCGCTGGACATATTTGGCGTGCTTGTAGCCGAGCTGCCGCTCGACCCTTAGCCGCAGCGGAGCGCCATTGCCGACCGGCATCGGCTGGCCGTTCAATGCCCAGGCGAGGATCGTCTGCGGGTGAAAGGCGTCGACCAGGTCGATGCTCTCATAATAGTCGCCTTGCGCGTACCGATCGGCGCAATGGAAGATCAGGTAGCGCGCCGACGTGCGCAGTCCCGCCATGTCGAGCAACAGTTTGAGCGGCGCGCCGGTCCATTGGCCGATCGCACTCCAGCCCTCGACGCAGTCGTGACGCGTGATCTGGGTACGCTGCGGGAGCGAGCGGATCTGCGCCACCGACAGCGACAGCGGCCGCGCGACCAGGCCGTCGACGACGAGCCGCCAGTCGGCGAAGCCGGCGCGCAGATGGGTCTCATAAGCGGCGCCCGCGGGCTGGCGGGTACCGTTGGAGCGGAACTGCGGTGACAGGTCGGCTGCGCTAAACTCGCGCGCCAGCGCGGTGCGGTCGGTGATCAGCCGCTGCGCCCGCATCGTCAGCCCCTCGGCGCTCTGCAGAACCGAGCGGACCCGCGGATCGGCGTTGATCCTGTTGCAGCCCGACAGGATCAGCCCGCCCGCCCCAGCTGCCAGCGACCCGATCAGCTTGCGGCGCGAGATCATCGACCCTTCTCCCTGGGCAGGCGATAGGCGCCGGTGATCATCGCGCGAAGCTGATTGAACGGTCCGGAGAGCATCACCATCAGCAGGTGAACGAGAATGAACAGCATCATCGCGGCGGCGCAGAGGAAGTGGATGGACCGTGCCGATTGCCGTCCCCCAAACAGGTCGACCAGCCAGGGCCAAGCGGCGTTGGTACCGGGCGACATGGTCAGCCCGGTCAGGATCAACAGCGGAATCAGCCCCAGTATCACACCGACATAGGCCAGCTTCTGAAGGATGCCGTACCGCACCGCCGCCGCACCACGCGGGAAACGCAGGCGCAGATGGGCGCGTACGTCACGCCAGAGATGGCTCGGGCGCAACTCCGCAGCGCGCGGCAGCAGGTCGCGTCGCAGATGCCCGTTGATGAGGCTCGCGACGAGATAGGCCATCGCCGACAGCACCAGCACCCAGGCGAAGAAGAAATGCCAGATGCGAGCATCGGCCAGACTGTAGCTCGACGGGATCGTCGCCCACCAGGGAAAGGCGCGCCGCTGTTCGATCCCCTGGGGATCCTTCCAGAGGCCAAGCAGGCCCGTCGTGTCGTGTACGTCGCCGTTGACGATCAGCACGCCCCGCCCGCCCGCCGAGCCGATCTGCAACCAGGCTCGATCGCTGTTGGCGCCATATTGGCCCCAATAGAGTCGCGGATGCGCATTGAAGATCATCAGCCCGCTCATCAGCATGACGAAAATGGTGAAGGCGTTGGTCCAGTGCCACAGCCGTGTCGGCAGGCGATGCCGGCGGATCAGATCGCCGCCGCGAGGTGCCTCTTCGCCGTCCATTAGCTCCTCGCTCATGCTGCGCAGTCTAGCATGGCTGGAACGAAGAACGGTAACCCTGCGTCAACGAGGCCCCTTAGGGAATCATTAGGGATGATCGGCGATGATGCCGATCGCCTATCGGCAGGAAGCAGGGGAATCGGAACACGATGGCGGTTGCCAGTGAACAGGAGGAGAGCGACGCGCGCCGCCACGGGCGGCATCGCATCATGCTCGCCGCGACGCTCTATTCGGTCCATGGCGAATGCAACGGCGTACTGCTCGATCTGTCGCGGGGCGGCGCGATGGTCAGCGCCTCGCCGCCTCTCCCGGTGGGCTGCCGGCTTTTGCTGGAACGGCAGAATTTCGAGGTTCCCGGTGTCGTTCGCTGGGTCGAGGGCAACCGCTTCGGCATCCAGTTCGAAGAGCCCCTGCCCGAAGCCGTGATCATGGGCCTGGTTTCGCGCAGCATCCATCAGAACGATCGCTGATCGCGGCGTCCTTCCGCCACCTCACGCCATCATCCTGGTCAGCGCCTGTGCGGTGAAATCGACCATCGGCACGATCCGCGCATAGTTGAGGCGGGTGGGCCCGATCACCCCGACCACGCCGACCACGCGCCCGTCACCGCCGCGATAGGGCGCCGCGATCACCGACGATCCCGACAGCGCGAACAGCTTGTTCTCCGATCCGATGAAGATCTTCATCCCCTGCCCGCTGCGCGCGCTGTCGAGCAGGCGGGCGATCTCCTCCTTGCCCTCGATCTCGTCGAGGAGCTGGCGTACCCGTTCCAGATCGGCCGCCGCCGACGGGTCGATCAGATTGGCCTGACCGCGCACGATAAGCACCGGCCGGGCACTGCCGTCTTCCGACCAGACGGCAAGGCCCTGCTGGACCAGCGATGCCGCCGCCGCGTCGAGCGCCGCCCGTTCGCGGCCCAGCTCCGCCTCGATCCGCGCCCGCGCCTCGGCGAGCGTCAGGCCGCCGAGGCGCTCACTGATGAAGTTGCCGGCCTCGACCAGGGCCGACGACGGCAGACCGGGCGGCAGGTCTACGACCCGATTCTCGACACTCCCGTCGTGCCCCACCAGTACCGCCACCGCCTGCTGGTGCGAAAGCGGCACGAAGCTGAACTGGCGCAGCACCATCTCGTGCCGGGGGACAAGGACGATGCCGGCGCAGGCCGACAAACCCGACAGCACCGCGCTGGTCTGGGCGAGCGCCTCCTCGACCGGGCCGCCGCGGGCGGCGCGCGCCTCGATCGCGGCGCGCTCCTCGATCGATGGCTCGGCGGTCTGCATCATGCCGTCGACGAACAGCCGTAGCCCCGACTGGGTAGGCATTCGTCCTGCGGATGTATGGGGTGCCTCGAGCAGCCCCAGCTCCTCTAGGTCCTGCATGACGTTGCGGATCGAGGCCGGCGACAGGTTCAGCCCCGCGAGCTTGGATATGGTCCGCGATCCGACCGGCTGGCCAGACCCGAGATAGCTTTCGACGACGACGCGAAACACCTCACGGGCTCGGCTCGACATTTCGGACATGGGCTGGCTGTTCACGCCCATAGAGATAGTGAAGCCGACCGCCCCGCTCAACAGGCTTCCAACTTCCTGCGCTCGCGCCTAAGAGCGCCGCACATAGCAAAGAAGGAATGTCCATGCGCCCATCCGGCCGCGCCCCCGATCAGATGCGGGCGATCAGCATCGAAACCGGTTTTACCGTCCATGCCGAAGGCTCCGTGCTGATCAGCTTCGGCGACACCCGCGTCCTCGTCACCGCGTCTGTGGAGGAGAAGGTTCCCCCCTTCCTGCGCGGCAAGGGTCAGGGTTGGGTTACGGCCGAATATGGCATGCTGCCCCGCGCGACCCACACGCGCGGCAGCCGCGAGGCAGCCAAGGGCAAGCAGTCGGGCCGCACCCAGGAAATCCAGCGCCTGATCGGCCGATCGCTGCGCGCGGTGGTTGATATGACGAAGCTCGGCGAGCGACAGATCGTGATCGACTGCGACGTGCTCCAGGCCGATGGCGGTACGCGCACCGCCTCGATTTCGGGTGGCTGGGTGGCGTTGCGCCTGGCCGTCGACAAGCTGCTCGCCTCGGGTGCGATTGCCGAGGACCCGATCACCGCCCAGGTCGCGGCGGTATCGTGCGGCATCCATGAGGGAACCCCTGTGCTCGACCTCGATTATATCGAGGATTCGAACGCCCATGCCGACGCCAACTTCGTGCTGCTCGACAATGGCAACATCGCCGAGGCACAAGCGACGGCGGAAGGAGCAACCTATGACGAGGAAGCCTTGCTGAGACTGCTCCGCCTCGCCCGCATCGGCTGCGGCGAAATCTTCGCCACGCAGCGCAAGGCGACCGGCCGGTGACCGAGGACGGTCTCCTCCACCGCAAGCTCGCCCCCGGCAAGCTGGTCATCGCCAGCCACAACAAGGGCAAGCTGCGCGAGATCGCCGAGCTGCTCGCTCCCCATGGGATCGAGACGGTGTCGGCCGGGGCGCTCGGCGTTCCCGAACCGGAGGAGACCGGCACCAGCTTCGTCGCCAATGCCGAGCTCAAGGCGCGTTTCTCCGCCGACTTGACGGGCTTGCCTGCCCTTGCGGACGACAGCGGCCTGTGCGTCGAAGCGCTGGGAGGCGAGCCGGGAATCTTCTCGGCACGCTGGGCCGAACTCGACGACGGCAGCCGCGATTTTGGGGAAGGAATGCGCCGTGTCCATGACCGGATGCTGGAGGCGGGCGACGAAGCCGGACATGACGCGCATTTCATCTGCGCGCTGTCGCTCGCCTGGCCGGACGGCCATGTCGAGACCTTCGAAGGCCGCGTAGACGGACTGATCGTCTGGCCGCCGCGTGGCGAGAAGGGATTCGGCTACGACCCGATCTTCCAGCCGCTGGGCCACGAGATCAGCTTCGGCGAGATGGAGCCCGAGGCCAAGCACGCGATGAGCCATCGTGCCGACGCCTTTGCCAAGCTCGTCGCGGCGGTGTTCTGATCAGCAGTTTCCGGTCCCATTCAAGGAGCGGCCTAGCGGTGAATAGCGGAGACAAGGGTCTCGACGCCCCTTGGCGGAGCCTTTGAACAATGGTTGACGCGCGCCATCCTCATGCCCCCGCCCCGGCTCCCTCCCCTGAAGGGAGGGAAAGCGAAGCGATCGCTCTCTACATCCACTGGCCCTTCTGCGTATCGAAGTGCCCCTATTGTGACTTCAACAGCCATGTCCGCGAGAGCGTGGATCAGCAGGCCTGGCGCGACGCACTGCTCCGCGATCTGGCGCACGAGGCGGCCGAGCTACCCGACCGCCAGCTCGGCTCGATCTTCTTCGGCGGCGGCACGCCCTCGCTGATGCCGCCGGCGACGGTCGCGGCGCTGATCGACGCCGCCGTCCATCACTGGCCTGCCGCCGACGACATCGAGATCACGTTGGAGGCCAACCCCTCCTCGGTCGAAGCCGCGCGCTTCGCAGACCTGGCCCAGGCCGGGATCAACCGCGTCTCGCTGGGCCTCCAGGCGCTCGACGATCGGGTACTCGGCTGGCTCGGTCGCGCGCATGGCGTTGCCGAGGGACTCGCCGCGCTCGACACCGCGCAAGCCCATTTCGGGCGGGTAAGCTTCGACCTGATCTATGCACGGCCGGGACAGACTCCCGAGGCGTGGGCCACCGAACTCGGCCGGGCTTTGTCATTCGGTACCGAGCATCTCTCTCTCTACCAGCTCACCATTGAGCCCGGCACGCAGTTCGCCACCCGCGTGGCGAAGGGCGAGTTCGAGCCGCTCGATCCCGATGCCGGGGCCGAACTGTTCGAACAGACGCGCGCCGCCACCGCCGCATCGGGGCTGGCCGCCTATGAAGTGTCGAACCATGCGCGGCCCGGCGCGGAAAGCCGCCATAACCTGACCTACTGGCGCTACGGCAACTATGCCGGAATCGGCCCCGGCGCCCATGGTCGCCGCGACGGCCGGGCCACCGTGCGCCGCCGCAAGCCGGAGAATTGGCTCACTCGGGTTCAGGCCAGCGGCCATGGGATCGAGCGTGAAGACGACTTGCCGCCCCGGGCACGGGCACAGGAGGCCCTTCTGATGGGGCTACGGCTGACGGAAGGAGTCGACCTCAGCCGGATTGCGGCGATAAGCGGCCTGGCGATCGACCAGCTCGTGGATCTCGCGGCCGCCGACCGACTGGCGTTGCAGGGGTTGCTCATCCGCGACGGCAACCGGCTGACCGTGAGCGATGCCGGCATGCTGCTGCTGGATGCTATCCTCGCCGAAATCGTGGCAGCTTAACTTACCCATTCCGGAAAATGCAACACGCACGATTGCACTTAATGCAATCGTAGGGCCGGCTTTGGAAATTGCGATTTCGGTTCGTCGCACCTATATCTCGCTGCATCGCACAATCGCAGATGCGATATAAAGCAAAGCAGGAAGACATCACATGCGGTACTTTGAGAGTGCGGCGTCGGCGTTCATCGCGATCGCGGCTCAGGCGCTGGCCATCGGGGTCGTGGTCGCCCTTTGACCCCCTTCGAGGCGGTGCCCACCTTGCCGGGTGTCGGCACCGCTTCGCATTCCTCAGATTATATCCCCTTCGCAGTCGCAGCACATCACTACTTGAAGCTGGTCGGGGCCGGCGAAACGGTCTTGACGCCGCTCGGCGTGGCCTCGCCCACCTCCAATGCGCGTTGCGCCACGCCGCTCGGGCCGAAGCGGAACGCCCCATCGACACCGACAAACCCATCCTCGTCACGCAACTTGTCGGCTGGAAAGCGCTCGCCGACCTTCCAGTCGCGCGCGATCTTCACCACCAGCAGCATCGAATCATAACCGAGACTGGCGAGCCGGAACGGCGCCTTGCCGAATTGCCGGCGATAGGATGCCGCGAGCTGGCGGTAGCGACTGTCTGAAACGCTGGCATACCAGGCGCCATTGAGCGCCGGCGCGGTCAACGCGGAGGGCTCGGCGGCCCAAAGCTCGGTGCCCAGCACGCGGGCCTGCTGGCTGGATATCTTGCGGATCAGCGGTACCGCGCTGGTAGCGAGCCGGGCATTATCGGCAATCAGAACGCCCTCATAGGCCTGGCCACGGCCGAGCTCGGCTATGGCTTTCTGGAGAGACTTGCTGTTGCGCTCGTAGCTCTTCATCGCGACGAGGTTGGCGTCGGCACCCTCAACCGAGCGGATCACCGCGGTCGACGCGTTACGGCCATAGACGCCGACCGGCACCAACGCCGCGAAGCGCTTGATGCCCTTGCTCCTCGCGAAGTGGACCACCCGGTCGATCGATTGGGAGGGCGAAAAGCCCATCACGAACACGCCATTGCCCGCCGCCGCCGCGTCATTCGAGTAGGACACGACGGGAATGCCCGCCTTGCGTGCGGCGGGTGCCACCGCGGCGGCATCCTCGGATAGCAGGGGCCCCAGGAACAGGCGGTTGCCGTCCGCAACCGCGCGGCTGGCCGCGCCGGCCGCCCCGGCGGCGGTGTCATAGGTGGTCATCCGGACCGATTTGTTGCCGGTGTCGATCAGCGCCATCGCTGCGGCGTTGGCGATCGACTGGCCGACCGCGGCGTTGGGCCCGGACAACGGCACCAGCAGCGCGACGCGATGCCGCGACTTGTCGCCCGGCAGACCGTCCTGGACCGGGGCTTCTGCCGGCGGCGGGGGCGTCGCGGGTTTCGGGTGCCCCTTCGGCACCATGCCTGCGCAGCTGGCCAGCAGGGCCGTGAAGCCGAGCAATGACCAGCGGAGCATCGAAGGAAGCGGTTGCCTGTACGTGGGGGCCTCTGCCATCTGTTCTGCCTTATGAACCAAATTACTGAACCGGGGCCGACCGACGCGCAAGCATCGGAAGCACCCCTCCCCCCCGGCCTGTATATCGTGGCCACGCCGATCGGCAACTTGGGTGATTTGTCCCCGCGCGCCGCATCGGTCCTGACGCGGGCCGAAACGATCGCGGTCGAAGACAGCCGCGTCACCGCCAAGCTGCTCCAGCGGCTGGGGGTCAAGCGGCCGATGACCCCCTATCATGACCATAATGCCGACAAGGTGCGCCCCGGCCTGATCGCGCGGATGGCAACCCAAGCCGTGGCGCTGGTTTCCGACGCGGGCACGCCGCTGATTTCCGATCCCGGGTACAAGCTGGTGCGCGACGCGCGGGCGGCCGGGATCGCCGTCACCACATTGCCCGGCCCCTGCGCGGCAATCGCGGCATTGACGCTGGCTGGACTGCCCACCGACCGCTTCTTCTTCCTCGGCTTTCTTCCCGCCAAGGACAAGGCTCGCGCGGAGGCAATCGCCGAGGTTGCCGACGTCCGCGCCACGCTGATCCTCTACGAGGCCGGCCCGCGCCTCGGCGCGACGCTCCAGGCGCTCGCCGACGCTCTCGGCGACCGCGAGGCCGCTGTGGTGCGCGAGATCAGCAAGACTTTCGAGGAAAGCGTACTCGGTCCGCTATCCGAGCTGGCCGGCCGTTATCGCGAGAGCGGTCCCAAGGGAGAGATCGTCGTCGTCGTCGCCCCCCCCGGCCCCCGCGCCGCAGCCTCGCCCGAGGATGCCGACGCGCTGCTCCGCACCGCGCTCGCCAACCTTCCCGCCGCCAAGGCGGCCGGCGAAGTTGCTCGCGCGACCGGGCTCAATCGACGCGACCTCTATGCGCGGGCAATGGCCATCAAGGACGGCGATTGAACCGCCGCGTCGCCGCCGAGCGGCAGGGCCGCGCCGGCGAGCGCATCGCCGCCTGGTGGTTGCGCCTCCACGGCTGGCGAATCGTCGGCAGCCGGGTAAGGACCCCGCGCGGCGAGGTGGACCTGGTCGCCAGGCGGAGACGGACCCTCGCATTCGTCGAAGTCAAGACACGCGGCGATGCCGCCGGCCTTGCCACCGCGATCGACGAATATCGGCTGCGTCGCGTTGTCGCCGCCGCCGAGACTCTGCTGCCGCGCTATGGCGCGGGCATCGAGAACGTCCGGATCGACGTCATGCTTGTGCGCCCGTGGCGGCGGCCCGTGCACCTTCCGAATGTCTGGCACGGGCAGTGAGCCCTCCCCGCGGCGGGTTCATTGTCCGCAGCCATTGCAGCACCGCGCGCCGCACCCTAGTTAGGCCCCCGAAACCATCGGAGCCTGCCCATGTCCCTGAGAGTCGCCGTCCAGATGGACCCGCTGGAGACGATCAACATTGCGGGCGATTCGACCTTCGCAATCATGTTGAGTGCCCTCCAGCGCGGGCACGGCCTGTGGCATTATCATGCTGGGGACCTATGCTATCGCAATGGTCGGGTGACGGCGCCAGCACGGCCGATCAGGAAGCTGCAGCGCGTCGCAGGCGATCACTTTGCCGTCGGAGATCCGGTCGTCATCGACCTTGCCGACGATGTCGACGTCGTGCTGATGCGCCAGGACCCGCCGTTCGACCTCGCCTATATCACCGCGACCCATCTGCTCGAACGCATCCAGCACAGGACGCTCGTGGTCAACGACCCGGCCTCCGTCCGCAACGCGCCCGAGAAGCTGTTCGTGCTCGACTATGCAGAGTTCATGCCGCCGACGATGATCACTCGACGGCTCGAGGACGCGCGCACCTTCCATGCCGAGCACGGCGAGGTGGTCGTGAAGCCGCTCTACGGCAATGCCGGCTCAGCCGTGTTCCATGTCGGTCGAAACGACGCCAATCTTGCGGCCCTCACCGAACTGTTCGGTCAGGTCTGGCGCGAGCCTTTCATGGTCCAGGCGTTCCTTCCCGATGTGTCCAAAGGCGACAAGCGGATCGTACTGATCGACGGGAAAGTCGCAGGCGCTATCAATCGTTTACCGAAGGAAGGTGAGATCCGTTCGAACCTTGCAGCCGGCGGGCGGGCCGACGCGACCGAGCTCTCCCCGCGTGAGGTGGAAATTTGCGACAAGCTCGGCCCCGACCTGGCCGCGCGCGGACTGCTGTTCGTCGGTATCGACGTCATCGCCGGGCACCTGACGGAAATCAACGTCACTTCACCGACCGGGATCGTCGCGATCGATAATTTCAACGGAACCGACACGCCGGCGATGATTTGGGACGCCATCGAGGCCAAGGCCCGCTGACGGCCGGGCCGCACAGCGGGATCGCACATGACCGACTGGGTTCAGCAACTGATCGCCGACGGCAGCTATCTGGGCCTGTTTCTGCTCATGTTCGCGGAGACGGTATTCCCGCCGATTCCGTCCGAGGTGATCATGTCGATGGCCGGCCTGCAGGCAGCCAAGGGCACGATGCAACTGCCGGTCGCGATCGCGGCTGGCTCCGCAGGCGCGATGCTCGGCAACATCGTCTGGTACCTCGCCGCGCGCCAGCTGGGCCTTGACCGCCTGAGACCGCTGATCGAACGCCATGGCCGCTGGCTGACGATGGACTGGGCAGAAGTCGACCGCGGCGAACGCTGGTTCATGCGACACGGCTATCTGTTCGTCTGCCTGGGTCGCATGCTACCGACCGCCCGGTCGCTGATCTCGGTACCGGCAGGGCTGGTACGGATGCGTTTCCTGCCCTTCCTGCTCTGGTCTTCGGTTGGAACGGTCGGCTGGTCGACGCTACTCGCTGTCGGCGGCTGGGTGCTCGGCACCCGCTTCGCCGCAATGGAAGCCTGGCTGGGCACCGCCTCGACCCTGCTGCTCCTCGCCCTCGGTAGCTTCTATGTCTGGCGGGTGCTGACCTGGAGCCCCTCGCGCTGAGGCGCGTGCCGCTGATCAAAAGGCCTTTTCGAGCCGGTCGAGCAAACTGAGCGCCGGGCTGGCGGCTGGCGGCATGTCAGCCGGCGGTTCGATCTCGAGCCGCCGCACGCGGGCGTAGAGGTCCTGGCTGGCATCGATCAGTGCAACCGCGGCCGGAGGCAAACCGGCGACCGATGCGGCATCGCTGGGCATCGCGTCGCCCAGACGACGCGCCGCGGCGGCGGCTTCCTCGTCGCTCATCTGGCCCAACTCGATCGCCCGTTCGGTCAGTAGCCAGGCGAGAACATGCATCAATCGGCTCGTCACCTTGAGCGACTCGCAACTCAGCGCCACGCGAGCGAGCGGATCCAGCGCCTCGCGATCGTCGCGTCCCTGATGCTCGAAATAGCCGCGCGCCTCGTCGGCGAGCAGCATCGCTTCGGTATAGAGGCTGTTGACCAGCCGCCCGCGCAGGCGAATCTCTTTCGGTGCTTCACCCATATGGCGGTGATGACACAGCCGCCCGCCACCGCGAAATCAAAAGTGGGTTAACCCGGGCCCCTTCACGCGCCTGCCGCCTCGAGCCGGTCGGCGAAGCTACCGAGATGGTCGATCATCGTCTGCAGCTCCGCCATCCGCTGGCTTAGGTGTTCGGCCTTGGCGCGACAGCGCAGCACGGTCACGGCGCGCTGGCTCGCTCCGCCGTCGCCGACATCGTAGAGATCGAGCAGTTCGGCGATCTCATCGAGCCCGAAGCCCATCGCCTTGCCCTGCAATATCCAACCGACGCGGAACCGGTCGCGACGCGAATAAACCCGCGTCGCACCGTCGCGCGCCGGAGCGATCAGCCCTTCCTCTTCGTAGAAGCGCAGAGCGCGGGGCGTGATCCCGAATTCCCCGGAGAGCTCGGCAATCCCGAAGCTCTGGGCGTCGGTCGGTGCAATATCGGCGATGGGAGCACAATTACTGGCCATGGAACCACCCCTGAAAGGACTGTCCCTGCCCCTACGGCAAGCGCGATCAATGCATCAAACAAGCAATTTCAAGTGTTTACCACTTTAGTCTAAGGCTTCGACCTTAGTCTAAGACTCGCTGCGCACCAGGCGAGGGCCGTCGCGGTCGATGCGGCGATAGAAGCAGCTCCGCTCACCGGTGTGGCAGGCGGGGCCCGCCGGCTCGCAGCGCAACCAGACCGCGTCCTGATCGCAATCGATCCGTGCCTCAACGACCCGCATGACGTTGCCGCTGCTCTCTCCCTTCTTCCACAATCGCCCGCGCGAACGTGAGAAGAAGGTTGCCTCCCCGCTTTCCAGAGTCGCGGCGAGCGCTTCGGCGTTCATGTGGGCGAGCATCAGCACCTCGCCCGAACGATGGTCGGTCACCACCGCGGTGATGAGACCGGCGGCATCGTAGCGCGGGTTCAGCGCGCTGCCCTGTTCACGATCCTGATCCATGGGCGGGAGCGATGCGCCAAAGCCGCGTCGCAGGCAAGACCAGGGCGAAAAACCGTTCGCCCACAGATTTATTGTGACAGTGGGGCGACAAACGCCGACACCGTCACTATATGCCCCCCATATCGACCACCGCGACGGGATTCGCGATGCTCACCACGCATCCGTTTGATGACGACAAGCTGCGCGAAGAGTGCGGCGTTTTTGGGATTTGGGGCGCTGAAACCGCCGCCGCCATGGTTGCCCTGGGCCTGCACGCGCTGCAGCATCGGGGTCAGGAGGCGGCCGGGATCACGAGCTGGGACGGCCATGCCTTCCACACCCACAGGGCGATGGGCCATGTCGCCGGCAACTTCGACAAGGACGAAGTGATCCGCGGCCTGCCCGGCACGGTCGCCTGCGGCCATGTCCGCTACTCGACCACGGGCGAGACCGCGCTGCGCAACGTGCAGCCGCTGTTCGCCGAGCTGTCGTCGGGCGGCTTCGCGATCGCGCACAATGGCAACATCTCGAATGCGATGAAGCTCCGCCGGGAACTCGTCCGTGGCGGATCGATCTTCCAGTCGACCAGCGACACCGAGACGATCATCCACCTGGTCGCGATGTCGAAATACCGGACGCTGCTCGATCGCTTCATCGATGCGCTCAAGCAGGTCGAGGGCGCCTATTCGCTGATCTGCATGACACCGGAAGGCATGATCGCCTGCCGCGATCCGCTCGGCATTCGTCCGCTGGTTCTCGGTCGCGTCGGCGACGCCTATATCTTCGCATCGGAGACCGTCGCGCTCGACGTGGTCGGCGCCACCTTCATCCGCCAGGTCGAGCCGGGCGAACTGGTGATCGTGTCGGAAGGCGGGCTGCGTTCGATCCGGCCCTTCGCCGAGGTCCGCGCACGGCCCTGCATCTTCGAGCATGTCTATTTCTCGCGCCCCGATTCGATCGTCGATGGCTCGTCGGTCTATTCGGTACGCAAGCGGATCGGCGCACAGCTCGCGATCGAGAATGGGGTGGAGGCCGATCTGGTCGTCCCCGTCCCCGACTCCGGTACTCCCGCCGCGATCGGCTATGCGCAACAGTCGGGCATTCCGTTCGAGCTCGGCATCATCCGCTCGCATTATGTGGGCCGCACCTTCATCCAGCCCGGCGACCAGGTCCGTCACCTGGGCGTCAAGCTGAAGCACAATGCCAACCGCGCGCTGATCGATGGCCAGCGGCTGGTGCTGATCGACGATTCGATCGTTCGCGGCACGACCAGCGTGAAGATCCTCCAGATGCTCCGCGACGCCGGCGCACGGGAGGTCCACCTGCGCATCGCCAGCCCGCCGACGCGGCATAGCTGCTTCTACGGCGTCGACACGCCCGAGCGCGCCAAGCTGCTCGCCGCGCAGATGAACGTCGCCGAGATGGCCGCCTATATCGGCGCGGACAGCCTCGCCTTCCTGTCGATCGACGGCCTCTACAAGGCGCTGGGCGACGAAGGCCGGGTCGATCGCGCGCCGACCTTCTGCGACGCCTGCTTCACCGGCGACTATCCGACCCACCTCACCGACCATGAGGAACTGACCCCGACCGACCAGCTCGCCCTGCACGGCGAGCGCGTCGTCGCCTGATCCTCCCGACCGGGACCGAACCATGGACAAGCCTTTTTCCGGCAAGCTCGCGCTCGTCACCGGCGCATCGCGCGGCATCGGCGCCGCGACCGCCGAAGCGCTGGGCGCCGCCGGTGTGCACGTCATCCTGACCGCACGGACCGCCGGCGGGCTGGAGGAGGTCGAGGAGCGCATCCACGCGGCGGGCGGCACCGCCACCATCGCACCGCTCGATCTGGCCGAGAACGACAGCATCGCCCGGCTGGCCGAAGCGATCGGCGGTCGCTGGCAGGCGCTCGACATCCTCGTCCTCAACGCGGCGATGCTCGGCACGCTGGCGCCGGTCCCGGTGATCGACGCCAAGGAATTCGCCCGGCTGCTGACGCTCAACATCATGGCACAGCAGCAGCTCATCGCCGCTTTCGACCCGATGCTGCGGGCCAGCGCGGCGGGCCGGGTGATCGGGCTTACCAGCACCGTCGCCCAGGCGCCGCGCGCCTATTGGGGTGCCTATGGCGCCTCCAAGGCCGCGCTGGAGACGCTGCTTCTCGCCTATGCCGAAGAGGTAGCCAAGATCAGCCCGATCAGGGTTGCCATCGTCAACCCTGGGGCCACGGCCACGGCGATGCGGCAGAAGGCCTATCCGGGCGAGGACCAGGCGACCCTCAAGAGCCCGGCGGTCGCGGCCGCCGCGCTCGTCAAGTTGATCGAACAGGATTTCGAGACCGGATTGCGGACCCGGATCAAGGATTGAATTCTGTTGCTTCTCGATAGTCTCGTCGCCCGTGCGAAGGCCGGCGTGACGGCTATGTGGTCCTACGCCTTCACCAGCGTCACCTGCGCCACGTCGATGCCGCCGCCGGCGAAGCCGCCCTCGCAATACATCAGGTAGAAGCGCCAGAGCTTGACGAAAGCCTCGTCGAAGCCGTCGGGGAGCCGTCCTGCCGCGATCGCGCTGTCGAAACTCTCGCGCCAGCGCCGCAGCGTCTCCGAATAATGCAGCCCGAAGCGGTGGCGGGTCGACGCGTCCCAGCGCAGCCCGGCCTTTTCCGCCGCGGAGCGGAAGCGGCTTTCGGAGATGAGCATCCCGCCCGGAAAGATATAGGTCTGGATGAAGTCGGCGTCGGTCCGGTAGCTTTCGAAAATGTCGTCGTCGATCTCGATATACTGGATCGCCGCGCGGCCGCCCGGCTTCAGCGCACGGGCGATCGCCTCCATATAGGTGGGCCAGTATTTCTCTCCGACAGCCTCGACCATCTCGACGCTGGCCACCGCGTCATATTGGCCGGGCACGTCGCGATAGTCGCAGATCTCGAAGCGGGCGCGGTTCGACAGGCCGGCGGCCGCGAGCCGCGCATCGGCAAAGGCCTTCTGTTCGACCGACAGCGTGATACCGGTCACGTCCGCCCCATAATCGGCGGCCGCGACCTCGGCGAGTCCGCCCCATCCGCACCCGATCTCGAGCAGCTTCGCGCCGGGCGTGAGGTCGAGCCGGTCGAGCAACGCCGTGATCTTGCGGTTCTGCGCCTGTTCGAGCGGCTCCGCGGCGTCGATCGGCTCGGCGAACAGGGCCGACGAATAGCTCATCGTCCCATCGAGCCACAGCTCGTAGAAATCATTGCCCAGGTCGTAATGGAAGGCGATGTTGCGCCGGGCGTTGGTGCGGCTGTTCCGACGGAAGGCATGCCAGATCAGGTTGAAGAAGCGCAGCGGCCCCTGCGCGCGCCCCAGTTCGCCGAGCGGATGGCGGTTGCGCATGAACAGGTCGAAGATCGGCACCGGATCGGGGCTGGTCCATTCGCCGTCGGCCCAGCTCCGGTACCAGCCCACCGAACCGGTGGTGACGAGCCGGATCAGAGGGTTCCAGTTGCGCAGCTCGACGATGGCGACAGGGCCGGGCTTGCGGCCGCCCAGCACCCGGAAGCTGCCGTCGGGCAGCGTGGCTTCGATCGCGCCTTCCTCCAGCCCCAGGTCGATCCGGTCGAGCAGCCGCTGGAAGCCGGGCGCCAGCAGTCGGGCGAGCCAGCTCGAACCGGTGGCGAAACGACGATCGGCAAGAAGGAGGTGCTGTCCCCGCACGGGCGGCTGCGCATTCATCTGGTCGTGTCCGTCCTGTTCCCCAACCGGCCGATATTATGCCGCTTATATGGAGGCTTACGGCAGCGGAAGAAGCATTGTTGCAGGACGAACGACAAATTTCCGCGGGTCGCTCCCGGAGGGTGGATCAGTTACCGGGCGTGGCGGGAGCCGGCGCCTTGGCGCCGTCGGGCCGCACCGGATTCGCCATGCTGTGAAGCAGGGCCACACGATCGGCCTCCGGCAAGGCACGCAGCAGCGACAACAGCCGATCGTTCTGGCGGGTGCGCATCTCGCTTTGCAGTGCCTCCTCGCGACGAAGTATCGGCTCCAGCTTTTCAACATCGACGGTCGTCCCGGCAATGAGTTGAGCCTTCTGCTGCCGAATCGTCGTTATCTCCGTCTGGATGTCCTTCAGGCGGGGGTCCGGGGTGCCGATGATGCGGGCTGCGATGGCCCGCCCCTCGGGCGACAGCGTGATCCGGCGTACCGGCGCGCCCGGGGTCGGCGCCAGAGCTCCGGCGGCGGCGGTGGGTTTGGCTGCGGTCGGCGCCGCGATCGCGGCGGACGGCGCGGCCAGGATCAAAGCCACCAACATCATGCCACGCATCATAGGATCACCTTTCCCGGAGATTGTCAGCCGAGCCCCATCAGGCTCAGCACCTCCTTACGGCTTCGGTCGTCATCGCGAAAGACGCCCATCATGCGACTCGTCGTCATCCCGACACCGGGCGTGCGCACACCACGCGCCGTCATGCAGGCATGGGTCGCGTGGATAACCACGGCAACGCCCAGCGGCTCCAGGTTCGTCCAGATGCAATCGGCGATTTCGGCGGTCAGCCGCTCCTGGATCTGCAGCCGGCGGGCAAAGCCGTGCAGCACCCGTGCGAGCTTCGAAATCCCCACCACCCGGCTGTGCGGCAGATAGGCGATGTGCGCATGGCCGATGATCGGCGCCATGTGATGCTCGCAATGTGACTGGAACGGGATGTCGCGCAGCAGGACGATCTCATCATAGCCGCCGACCTCCTCGAATGTCCGGCTCAGATGGACCGAGGGGTCCTCGTCATACCCCTGGCAATATTCCTTCCAGGCCCGGCCGACGCGCGCCGGCGTGTCGAGCAGGCCCTCCCGATCGGGGTTGTCGCCCGACCAGCGGATCAGGGTACGGATCGCCTCCTGAACATCTTCCGGCACGACAAGCTTGCCCTTGGGCGTGCCGCGCAGCGCTTCGTCATCGTCACCTAGTATCGACATCCCGCATCCTGTCCCTTCTTGTTCCGTCCGCCTAACGCATCGCGCGACGCAATGTAAACGTCGGGGCCGTCCCCACGGCCGAATTCCGGTGCCGCCGGCGCTGGATAATGATGCTCGAACCTAGTAGCGGGCGGGCTTGGCACAACCGAGGACGGATCGATGGGCGACGACGACTATATCTATGATGAATCCACCGGCGAATGGATCAGCGCGGCCGAGGCCGGGACGGCAGGCGCTTCGGCCCAGGCCGTGGAGGTCCGCGATTCGGTCGGCAACATCCTTGCGGACGGCGACAGCGTGACGCTGATCAAGGACCTCAAGGTCAAGGGCACCAGCCAGACGCTCAAGCGCGGCACCGTAATCAAATCGATCCGCCTGACCGGCGACGATCAGGAAATCGACTGCCGTTTCGAAGGCATCAAGGGCCTAGTGTTGCGCGCCGAATTCGTGCGGAAGAGATAGGCCTCCTCAACCCGCGGCGGCCTCGGCCGGCCCGGAATCATTCGCGGCCGGCCGGCTGCCGCCGATCGCCGCGAGGTCGAACGGGGTCGTTCGGTAGATCTCGTTGATCCAGTTACCGAACAGCAGATGACCATGGCCGCGCCAGCGGTTCTCGGGCGGCCGGGCGGGGTCGTCGCCGGGAAAATAGCCAACCGGCAAGGGGCCCTTCCCGTCCCGGAAATACTCGTCGGCCAAGGTGCCCGTGTCATATTCGATATGATTGAACATGTGGAGCGATCGGTGCGCCGGATCGTCGAGCAGGCAAGGCCCTGTCTCGTCACTGTCGAGCAGCGTCTCCAGTCCACTGCCGGCCGGGATGTCCTCCTGCCGCACCTCGGCCCAGCGCGACACCGGGATTTGGGGATCGTCGGAGAAGCCGCGCAAATAAGGTGAAGCCGGCGCGAGGTTGCGGTGACGGAACAAACCGAAGGCCTTGTCGGGGAGCAGGTGCTTGGGCACGCCATGGAAATGGTAGAGAGCCGCCTGCGCCGCCCAACAGATGGTGAAACTGCTGTGGACGTGGGTCTGGGTCCAGTCGAGCACACGGCATAGCTCGGGCCAGTAGCCTACTTCCTCGAACGGAAGATGCTCGACCGGGGCACCGGTGATAACGAAACCGTCGAACCGTTCGTCGCGCACCTCGGCCCAGGGCCGGTAGAAGGCGGCCATGTGATCGGCGGAAGTATGACGCGCGACATGGTCGGTCATCCGTACCAGGGTGAGCTCGACCTGTAGCGGCGTCGCACCCAGCAGGCGGGCGATCTGCGTCTCCGTACTGATCTTGTTCGGCATCAGGTTGAGCAGGCCGATCCTGAGCGGCCGGATATCCTGCCGCACGGCATCGGTCCGGCGCATGACGACGACGCCCTCCTGTTCGAGGATGGGACGGGCTGGCAGGTCATCGGGAATCTTGATCGGCACGTCGCGTCATTCCTTGTCGGATGGGTCGACGCGATGGGCTTGGTCCGCTTGGTTGCCGGATCGGCCACATCCTCCCTGGCGGGAGCGCCACCTTGCCCGGATCGGCAGGTTGGCGTTGGGCGCCGGCCCAACTCTTGATGCTGGTTCCTCCCTAGGCGCGGAAGGAGGCTTTGGCAATCCCGCCCGGTGTTCAGGCCGCGGCGGCGCCCGGCTTGATCGTGTCATGCTCCTCGGCCAGAGCCTGCACCAGGGGCTGAAGCCTGCGATCGTAGCGGGCCAGGACATCAGGAGCGCCGACCTGGGCATGGTGGGTGACGAAGCCCTCGCCGGTCCAGAGGTGCAACGCCACGCCGGGCTGTTCGGCGACGATCATCGGCCGCTCGTCCGGGCGCAGCGGGTCGATCGGCGCCATCTCCAACGCTACCTGCGGCGCCGTCGACGGCGCCACGGCCAGCATCCGGCCGCGCCAGCTGGTCGTGATCGAACGATGGATATGGCCCGAAATCATCGTCACGTCGGGCCGGTCGCCGATGGCCTTGTCGAGCATCACCACCCAGGGTTCGGTCTGATGCGCGGTCATCCAGGGGATGCCCGTCTCGATTGGCGGATGGTGGAGCACGATCAGCACAGGCTTACCCGGCACCTCGGCGAGGCGGGCCTTCAGCCAGCCTGCGCGACGATGGCCGAAAGCACCGCCATGATGGCCCGGATCCAGCGTGTCGAGAACGATGATCCGAACCTCCGGCTCGTCGATCACATATTGCACGAAACCGTCCTCGACCGGCAGGTCGGGGAAGACCTGCTTCATCGCCGCGCGGTCGTCATGGTTGCCGACACACAGGTGGACGGGAAAACCGCAGCCGTCGATCAGGCCCTTGAGCCGTTCATAGCTGGCCACGTCGCCATGGTCGGTGAGATCCCCGGTCAGGAACAGCCGGTCGGGCACGACCGACAGGCCCTTCACATAATCGATCGCCGCCGCGACCCTGTGGAAGTTGAGTTCGTCGGGGTCTTCGAGATCGAAGCCTATATGCAGGTCGGTCAGTTGCGCGATCAGCATGACTTGGTCCCTTGCGCTCCGCCGGTAAAAACACCCCCGGCCCCCCAACGGTCCAGCATCAGACCACCTGCTGGCACGGACTGCTGTGATTTCCTACACAACGGATTGCAAAAAAGCGGTAAACCGGGCGTTAAATACCGGTACCCGCCTTCTTCAGCGCCTTTTCCTGGATGTGTTCGACGGCCTTGCCCCGCGCGCGGTTGTCCCGAACCATCAGCGGGGCGAAGTCGTTGCGGTGATAGTCGTGACACATCGCGCAGGCAGACGGCACCTCCTTACGCGCGTCCTGACCGCCATGGCATTCCTGGCATTTGGCCAGCTTCGGCAGGTTGACGTCCGACGCCAGCTTGGAGTCCTTCACAGCATGGCAGCTCGCGCAGCTCTCGGTGTCGTGCGAAGCGTGGTCGAACCAGCCCTTCATCATGTAGCGCCGGCTGAGCGCCACCGGCGTGACGGCGTAGGGGGTCGTCGGATTGCCGGTCGCGCGGACCGTATGGCAATCGAAACAGGCGCCTCCCTTCGAGAAGACCGCGCGGATCGCCTGATCGGCGGTGCCGACGTGCATTGCGCTGGTCTGCGCGAAGCTCGCGCGCTGTTCGGCGCTGGCGAAATCACCCGGGCGTCGACGATCCATGCCCTGCAGGGCGGGATTGCGCGGTGCGCCTGCCCGATAGAAGGCGCGAATGTCCGCGACCACCTGAGCCGGATCACCGTGGCGCAGCGTGCGGATCGTGCCCCCGACCTGATCGAAGGCGAGCGAGTGGCAGGCGCCGCAGGCCGGTTCCATCTTCACCGGTACGAAACTCGATCCCGTCGCGTCGCGAACATGGCAATTGGCACAGTCAAGCGGTGCGCCATAGCCTTCCGCCTTGCCCAGCGTCTTCGCCATCTGCGCGACGCCGTTGGTAGTCGACAGATGCAGCTCATGCGGGAATTTGAGGCCGTTGTCCTCCTTCGGATTCGCGTCGAGCGAGACGCGGCGGAAGGAGGGCACACCGTTGGGGCCCGCGAAGCGGATCGTCGGCTCGAACTGGGGATGGTTGTCGCCGAAATCGGCGGTGTCCTTCAGCGCGGTATCGATCCGTTTGCTCATGTCTTCATGGCAATTGGTGCAGAAGCGCTCATCGGTGACCGGCATCGCCGTCTGGCCCTGATGCTCGGTATGACATTCGACGCAGCGGCCGGGCTGGATGCCGAAGATGCCGCCGACGAACTGCTTTGTACCGTCGACGATGCCCGGCGAGCCCTTGGCCTCCAGCAGCTTCGCCTTGTCGGCGTGGTCGTGGACCTTGGTGTGACAGGCGACGCAAGCCGTGTCCCGCACCGACTCGCCGGCCTTCACATGGCAGGCCTGACAATTATTCTCGAGGCTGCGATGGACCTGGGACAGCTTGCCCGAGGTCCACAGCTCGTCCGCGTGGAAGGCGACCTTGCGGCTGCTGTCGGTCGGCTGCGTATGAATCGATACCAGCGGCCAGACCAGGAAAATGGCGAGCACCAGGAGCACGCCACTCCAGGCCATCACGCGGCGGCCGGGCAGAACCGAGGCCAGCGAGAAGACCCGCGCCTCCTCCTTATCCTCAGACGCGTTGGAAATGGCGCCAACACGCTCGACGGTGATGATCACCGCACCCTTCTCGTCCCCCTCGCCCGGCTCGACCGACAGCGAATGACTGCCGATGCGGACGTTCGCGCCCGGCGAGACGGAGAAACGCTCATGTTCCGTCGACTTGCCGTCGACGAGGAAAGGCATACCGGCGGTCGCGACGATCTCGACGGCGCCGCCCGCGGCTGCACGGATCACCGCGTGGTTCAGCGCCACGGCCAAGTCGGGCAAGTGGATATCGCTCGACGGACTGCGGCCGATGCTCAGCTCGGTCTTGTCGAAGCTCTTGGGGCGAACGATGTCACGCCCATCGGCGGTGCGCGCTACCGTGCGAACGATGAAGCTCATCTGCGCGTTCTCACCAGTAATAGAAGACGGAGACGATGTGGACGAACAGCGCCGCAATCAGCGCGAAGGTCAGCGGGACGTGGATATAGAGCCACACCTCCAGAAGAGCCTTCAGCCGCAGATGCTTGCGGATCCGGGACAGCGACGATCGCTTGCGCTCCAGCAGCACCTCGACATGATCATATGGGTCGGTCGCTGCCTCCTTGCGCTCCCCGTGCGCGCGGACGGCGGCCAGCGCAGCGCGCGTCCCGCACTTGCGGTAATGGCCCGTCAGCCGCGCGATCAGCCCGCCGCCGAACGGATCGTCGTTGAGCGCCATCCGGACGATGGCCGCGCCCTCGGCATCGAGCGGCTGCGCCGCCTCGTTCAGCTGGCGGTCGATCATCCTCAGATTGTCGAGCATCTGTATCTGGGTCGTCTCACCACGGTTGGCCGACAGCGCCTGGGGCAGCATCGCATAGGTCGCGATACCGAATACGCCGGAGGCGATGACGATCATCATCAGCGCATAGGCAAGCGTGTGGATGTTCCATCCGAAATCGAAGCCGGTGTGCAGCGTCGCGATGACGATCAGCGACAGGCCCAGATAGACGTGCGCCGAGGTCCAGCTCTTGAGCGACCAGCGCCCGGGCGTGATCGCGCGTTTGCGGATCCCCAGCATCGTCAGCCACAGGATCAGGAGGACCCCGATCGTGCCGGTTATATAGCCGTAGATGCTGCCGCCGTTGGGCTTGGGCTGAACGTCGTTGAAGGCATAGATCAGCAGCGCCACCGCGCTGATCCCCAGCGCGATCTTGAGCCATTTATAGCCCTGGTAACGCAGGAACCCCTCATGCTCGGAGGCGCGCTCGCGACCCGTGGTCGCCTGCCGTAGCGATTTGCTGGCCATCAGGCGTCGTCCCGTTGCAGCCGGGCGACCGTCAGGAACTCCTCGGGCGCGACGCGGATCGCCGCTCCCGTGGGACAGGCGCGGACACAGCTCGGGCCGCCCTCGATACCCGAGCACATGTCGCACTTGACCGCCCGCTTCGCCTTCTCGACGCCGGGCGTCGCGTTGGCATAGGCCCAGTCATGGCTGGGCTCTCCCGGCCCCGGCCCCTGTCCGAACAGGAACCATTTCCACAGGGATGGCTTCCGCGGCGGCTCCTTTTCCATACGGATCACGCCGTAAGGGCAGTTCCGCTGGCAATTGCCGCAGCCGATGCAGGTGTCGTCGATATAGACCTCGCCGTCCTGGCCGCGATGAATCGCAGTCGGCGGGCAATCGGCCATGCAATGCGGATGCTCGCAATGCCGGCAGCTTGTCGGCACATGGAGATGCGCGAACGTGCGTCCAGCCTCCCGATCGAGCCGCGAGATCCCGTCATGGCTGTCCGCGCAGGCCTTCTCGCAATTATCGCAGCCGACGCAGAGATTCTCGTCGATCAGCAGCACGTCGGTCGCCTCACCGACGCCGTTGTCCACCAGGAAGTTGGCGACCGAACTATACATGTCGACGACGGTGGCGAAGCTGTCCTTCTTCGCTTCTATGAACGATGCGAGATCCTCGCGCTCGCCGATTGCTACCTTCGCCTTAGCGAAGAATTCGGGTTTCGCGTCGAGCAGCCGGCGGAATGCCTCGCCGCCGAGCTTGATCACCTCCGACTTCACGGCAGCACGAACCGTTTGCTTGCGGATGCCGTTGTCGAAAAGCTCGAGCTCGCCGACATAATTGCCGGCCGGAACGTAGGACAGGAACACCGGCTTGCCGCCGATCGACTTCTCGACGACCACGGATCCCGACCGGATCACATAGACGTCATTGCCTTCGTCGCCCTCCCGGAAGATCGCTTCGCCGGCGCGCACGCCCTTGATCTCGGCAGTCTCGAGCACCTCCGCCAGATCGGCGGGCTGGAGCCCCGACTGCCACATCTGGAGGAGCTGGCGCTCGGTCGAGATGCGAGTGACGGCGCGCTTCACGCCCGGCACCGACGCCATCAGCTTCAGGATCGCGTTGCGCGGGATCTCCACGACGATCGTCTCGGCTATCGAGCGGATCGTGGAACCGCGGCGACGGCCCGAGACGAGGCCGACCTCACCGAAGATCGAGCCTTCGGGGATGACGATGCCGGTCGAACGGCCGTCAGGCAACGGAATGTCGACGGATCCCTGCGCGATGCAGAACAGCGACGATCCCGGCGCGTTCTTCTCGAAGATGATCGCGTTCTTGCCGTAGTAGCGGACCTCGGAATCGAGCATGAATTCTCGCATCTGCAGCGGCGACAGATCGTTCAGGATCTGGACGTTGGTGCGAATGAACTCGAGCCATTCGTCGACGGATTTCTTCACCGGGAGATCAAGGAACTTGCCCTCCAGGATCGGCTCGTCGGCGGGCTTCAGGGCGGTGTTGCCGTTGATGAACTCGACGACGTCATAGCCCTGGTTCATGCAGTGCTTGATCAGCGGATAGCCCGCCAGCGCGCCGATCACGTAAATGCCCGGGTTCGTGGTCTCGAACTGGGGTGACAGCGTCGGGAATGCCTCGCGATCCGGACTGCTGAACTCGATACCGCATTCCTCGATGAATTTGCGCGGCGCGGCCGAGCCCATGCGCGCGATCACGCGGTCGCAGCGGATGCGCGCCTCGCCGTCGCGTGTATCCAGGACGAGATGCCCCGACTCCAGCCGGTTCGGCGAGGTGTCGGTCATCACGTTGATCCGCCCCTCGTCGCGCGCCTGCATCAGCAGCTTGACGTTGGCGCCCTTGGCACGACTGAAATCCGCGCCGCGATTGAGGATGGTGACGATATTCCCCTGGGCGACGTCCTGCGCCAGGCCCAGTGCGTTCTCGATGCCGGCGTCGCCCGAACCGACGACCGTGATGTGCTCGTCGACATATTCGCCGGGATCGTCGAGCTGGTATTGGACATGGATGCCGCTGGTCTCGATGCCCGGCGCGCGCAGCAGGTTCGGATTGCCCTGCGTGCCGATCGCCAGGATGATCGTCTCGGCCCGGATTTCGGTCTTGTCAGTCAGGGTGAGGACAAACGCGCCCTTCTGCCCGGTGATTGCCTTCACCTCGCTCTTGAAGCGGACGTTCACCTTGTTGGCGGCGGTCTGTTCGTCCCAGATGCCGAGGATCTTCTCGCGCTTGCCCGCGTCGAAATCGATGTCCGAGCGCAGCACGAGCTGGCTCGGCGTGGCCATCACATGCTTGCCCTTCTGATACTTGAAGATCGTATCGGAAAGATGGTCGGTCTTTTCGAGCAGGACATGCGAGATGCCGAGCTTGGCCGCATGGGCCGCAGCGCTCATCCCCGCCGGCCCCGAGCCAACGATGGCAATACGGTAGGTATCCGCCACTGATTCCCCCTGCCCCGTTTCACCGCCGCCGAGCAAGCGGCCGTCATTAGACCCCAAATTTCGCGCATGCCCCTGCGACAACGCATGAATTTAGTGTCTGCCCCGTCCCTACTCTACCAGCTTCGACGCGTTCCGCTAGACTTTCATTACATTTGGTTATCAAAGGCCATTACGCTCAAATTGCGGAGAGAAATGTGACGAAGGACACTACCGCGAACAAAGGCCTCTCGCTGCCCTTCGCGCGGATCGCACTGATCCTTGCCGCTCTGATCGCGCTGGCGGCGATCGTCCTGGCGGTCACGCGGTCCCGGTCAGGTCTCGAGGAAACCGCCGCGCCCCCTGAAGGCGCCGGCCAGGTTGGCGATGTCGCATCGATGGTCGCCGGACTTGAGAAGCGGCTGAAGGACAATCCGGACGACTTCAAGGGCTGGGCGACGCTTGGCTGGTCTTATTATAATCTCGGTCGCTATGCCGACGCCGCCCAGGCCTATGCCCGGGCAACCAAGATCGATCCCTCCAATGCGGAGATCTGGTCGGCGCTGGGCGAGGTCCAACTCCTGTCGGGACCTGGCGGCGTCACCCCGGCGGCCGAAGCCTCGTTCCGCAAGGCGCTGTCGATCGAGCCGACCGATCATCGCGCGCGCTATTTCCTGGCGGTGAAAAAGGACCAGGACGGGGACCACAAGGGCGCGATCGACGACTGGATCGCGATCCTCAAGGACAGCCCGCCAGGCGCGCCTTGGGAAGGCCCGGTCCGTGCCCTGATCGCCAAGGTCTCCGCCGAGCACAAGATCGACGTGGCCGGCCGCGTACCGCCACCTTCGGCGCCGCAGCAGACCTCCTCGGCCGCGCCGACGGCGGGCGGCGACAGCGTCGCGACCGCCGGCATCCCCGGCCCCAGCGCCGCCGATCTCAAGGCCGCGACGGCGATGACCCCGTCGCAGCAGGACGAACTCGCCCGCTCGATGGTCGCGCGTCTCGCCGCCCGGCTGGAACAGAACCCGCGCGACGCCGATCGCTGGATCATGCTGATGCGCTCGCGGATGATGCTCAATGACCCGGCCGGCGCCAAGGAAGCGCTTGCCAAGGCCAAGGCCGCCTTCAAGGGCGACGCCACCGAGATCGCGCGCTTCGACGAAGCGGCGAAGACCCTGGGCGTGGTGCGCTGAACCTATCTCTCCCCCGTCACCCCGGCGGAGGCCGGGGTCTCAGGAGGCAAGGGCGCGAACCTCTCCCGAGATCCCGGCCTCCGCCGGGATGACGCCAAGACAAAGGGCCGCCGGATCGCTCCGGCGGCCCTTCTTCATTCGGGTATCCTATCAGATCAAGCGGCGTCGCCGGCCTTCTCCTTGTTCTTCTTGGTAAAGACGCGAACCGGGTCCTTGCGCCCCTCCACGACATCCTTGTCGACCATGATCTCGTCGACCCCATCCATCGACGGCAGGTCAAACATCGTATCGAGCAGCAGTCCTTCGAGGATGGAGCGCAGGCCCCGCGCCCCGGTCTTGCGGGTGATCGCCTTGCGGGCGATCGCGACCAGCGCGTCATCGGTGAAGCCGAGCTTGACGCCCTCCATGTCGAACAGCTTCTGATACTGCTTGACCAGCGCGTTCTTCGGCGCGGTCAGAATCTCGACCAGTGCGGCCTCGTCGAGGTCCATCAGCGTCGCGATAACCGGCAGACGCCCGACAAATTCGGGGATCAGGCCGAACTTGAGCAGATCCTCCGGCTCGCACTGCTGAAGGGTTTCGCCGGTGCGACGCTCCTCCGGCGCGGCGACATAGGCACCGAAACCGATCGACTTGCCCTGCAGGCGATCGCCGATGATCTTTTCGAGGCCTGCGAAAGCACCGCCGCAGATGAACAGGATGTTGGTTGTGTCGACCTGCAGGAATTCCTGCTGCGGATGCTTCCGGCCACCCTGTGGCGGAACGCTCGCCGTGGTGCCTTCCATCAACTTGAGCAGCGCCTGCTGGACGCCTTCACCCGACACGTCGCGCGTGATCGACGGATTGTCGGCCTTGCGGCTGATCTTGTCGATCTCGTCAATGTAGACGATGCCGCGCTGGGCCCGCTCGACATTATAGTCGGAAGCCTGGAGCAGCTTGAGGATGATGTTCTCGACATCCTCGCCGACATAGCCCGCTTCGGTGAGCGTGGTCGCGTCGGCCATGGTAAACGGCACGTCGAGCAGCCGGGCCATGGTCTGCGCGAGCAGCGTCTTGCCCGATCCGGTCGGACCGACAAGCAGGATGTTCGACTTGGCCAACTCGACGTCGGCGCCCTTGGCCCCATGATTGAGCCGCTTGTAATGGTTGTGCACCGCGACCGATAGGACGCGCTTGGCCTTGGCCTGGCCAATGACATATTGGTCAAGATGCTCGCAGATTTCGTGCGGGGTCGGGACCCCGCCGTCCTTCTTGCTAACGAGCGCGCCCTTCGTCTCCTCGCGGATGATATCGTTGCAGAGCTCGACGCACTCGTCGCAGATGAACACGGTCGGGCCAGCGATCAGCTTGCGGACCTCGTGCTGCGACTTGCCGCAGAAGGAGCAGTAAAGCGTGCTCTTCGAGTCGCCGCCGGTCAACTTCGTCATAAACTAGATCCTGACTCCACTAGGGATCGAACGCATCCTAAACATGTCCTCCCCCTTCTCACAACCATCTTGAGAAGCGATGAAGAAGCATGAGGTTCCCATCGATATGGGAAGCCCTTTTCCGGGCTGCAACCTGAAGACATCCGCTGGCCACGGTCGGATGGCCGGCGATTCCGCCGTGCGGTAAAATTCGAACGACTCGGCGGGACGGGACGCGCAGGACGCGCCCTTCCCGGTCGAGGAAGAGCGCGTCCCAGGCGTTCGCATGGTTCGGTGCCGGTCGATCAGGCGGCGATCGCTTCATCGGCGGGGCTCGGACGCTTGTCGAACACCTCGTCGATCAGGCCGAAGGCCTTGGCCTCGTCGGCCTCCAGGAACTTGTCGCGGTCCATCGCCGCCTCGATCGCCTCTATCGGCTGCTTCGTATATTTCGCGTAGAGCGCGTTGAGGCGGTGACGCATGCGCAGGATCTCCCGCGCCTGGATCTCGATGTCGGCTGCCATGCCCTGGGCGCCGCCCGACGGCTGGTGGACCATGATCCGGCTGTTGGTGAGCGCCACGCGCATTCCCGGCTCGCCGGCCGCGAGCAGGAAGCTGCCCATCGACGCGGCCTGGCCGATGCAGACCGTGCCGACGCGCGGGCGGATATATTGCATCGTGTCGTGGATCGCCAGGCCAGCCGTCACCACGCCGCCCGGCGAGTTGATGTACATGAAGATGTCCTTCTTCGGATTCTCCGATTCGAGGAACAGCAACTGGGCGGTGATGAGCGAGGCCATATGGTCCTCGACCTGGCCGGTGACGAAGATGATCCGCTCGCGCAGCAGCCGCGAATAAATGTCGAAGCTGCGCTCGCCGCGGTTCGACTGCTCGATCACGACGGGGACCAGGGCGCCGGTTTCCGGATTCAGGAACTCGCCGGTTTCGAAGGGATTCTGCATGGGAAGGTCTGGTCCTTTGCTTTGCCTTGCCCCGCCTACATCGGCCTTTGCCGTGGGGGTTTCAAGAGGGTCCGCACCGGAGCGGCGGCCGCCATCCCGGCAGAGCGCGGGTGACGGGAGAAAGCAGAAGGGCCGCCGGATCGCTCCGACGGCCCTTTCCGATTGGATCGAAACTCCGCTTGTTACTCCGCGGCAGCCTTTTTCTTGGCCGGTGCCTTCTTCGGCGCGGCCGCCGGAGCCTCCTCGCCCTTGGCGGCGGCGGCCTTCTTGGCGGGAGCCTTCTTGGGCGCCTCTTCGGCGGGCTCAGCCTTCACCGCGGCCTTCTTCTTGGCAGCAGGCTTGTCTTCTGCGGCGGGAGCTTCCTCCGCGGCCGGCTTCGCGGCAGCCTTCTTCGCCGCCGTCTTCTTGGCCGGGGCGGCATGATCATGATCGTGGTCATGATGGTCATGGCCACAGCCCGGACCATGGACGTGGCCCTTGCCGATCGCGTCGTCATCCGCCTCGATCGCGGCCTCCAGCTCCTCGCGGGTCACACTGCGGTCGCTGATCTCAGCCTTGTCGAACAGGAAATCGACGACCTTGTCCTCATAGAGCGGCGCGCGAAGCTGCGCGGCGGCCATCGGATCCTGCTGGAGATACTGGACGAAGCGGTCGCGGTCGGCGGGCTGATACTGCATCGCCGCCTGCTGGACGAGGCGCTGCATCTCCTGCGCGGTCACCTCGACGCCGTTCTGCTGGCCGATCTCGGACAGCAACAGGCCCAGGCGGACGCGGCGCTCGGCGATCGCGCGATAATCGTCGCGGTCCTTCTCCATCTCGGCGCGGGCGGCCTCGGGATCCTCCTCGTGGCTCGCCTCATGTTCGAGCTGTGCCCAGATCTGGCCGAACTCGGCTTCGACCATCGATGGCGGGACCGGGAAGTCGTGGCCGGCGGCGAGCTGATCGAGCAGCTTGCGCTTCATATGGGTGCGAGTGAGGCCGTTGAGTTCCTGCTCGACCTGGCCCTTGATCAGTTCGCGGAGCTGGTCGAGGCCCTGCAGGCCCAGCGATTGCGCGAACTCATCGTCGACCTTGGTATCGCCAGGCACGCGGACGTCCGTGGCGGTGACCTCGAAGACGGCGGCCTTACCGGCCAGCGACTTCTCACCATAATCCTTCGGGAAGGTGACGTTCAGGCTGCGCGATTCGCCCTTCTTGATGCCTTCGAGCTGATCCTCGAACCCGGGGATCAGGCGGCGCGAACCAAGCTCGACCGACATGCCGGTCCCGGTGCCGCCCTCAAAGGCGACGCCATCGACGCTGCCGGCGAAATCGAGAACGACGAGGTCGCCCTCGACGGCCGGGTGGCCTTCCTTGGCGTCGTCGTAACGCTTCTGCTGGTCGGCGATGCGCTTGATCTGCGCATCGATCTCGTCGGCCGGGGCCTCGACGGTCAGGCGCTCCAGCTTGAGGCCTTCGATCGCGGGCGGCGGCACGTCGGGAAGCACTTCGAGCTCGACCTTGAGCGCAACGTCCTTGCCAGGCTCATAGTCGCCGCCGACCAGCTCGACCGAGGGCTGCATCGCCGGACGCAGCTTCTGCTCGGCGAGGAGCTGCTGCACGCCGTCCTGCACGGTTTTGTTGAGCACGTCCTGCTCGATCGCCGGGCCGTGCATCTTCTTGATCAGGTTGGCGGGCACCTTGCCGGGGCGGAAACCGGGCATGCGGACCTGCGGCGCGATCGACTTGATCTCGGCCTCGACGCGCTGGGCGACATCATTGGCGGGAATCGTCACCGTATAGGCGCGCTTGAGGCCCTCGTTGAGCGTTTCGACAGTCTGCATGGGTCGCATCCAACCTCTATCTCGAGAAAATCTGTGTCGGCCCCGCTTCGCGCTGTTGGCTGGCGAAGCTGGTGCGGGCGAAGGGACTCGAACCCCCACATCTTGCGATACTGGAACCTAAATCCAGCGCGTCTACCAGTTCCGCCACGCCCGCAAATAAGGACCGCCGGTCGGCGCGCTCTATAGCAACATGGCGAGCCAGTACAACCCGCGCTTTTCGACCCGGGGCTGGGACCCATGACGGCGCGCCATGCGATGATGTCCGGGGCGTCGCGCACGGCGCGTGGGGGAATGGCTGGCCAGTGGGGTGGTAGGCCGTCCCGGCGGCGGGTTCACCATCAAGCGGGGCTGATCTACGCGCTTATGGTAGGCGAACGCTTCGGGCACGACCGACCGCGCGTCCCTAACGCCTGTTCGTGCGTTACAGCCCGGCCAGGAAAACGGAGGGGCGCCAATGCGATATGAAACCGTCGTCATCGGGGCTGGACCTGCAGGCCTCACTGCCGCTCTATATCTTGCACGATACAAGAGAAGCGTTCTCGTGGTGCACGATGAGAATAGCCGCGCTCTCCGAATTCCGACAACGCACAACGCCCCCGGGTTCCCGGACGGCATTTCAGGACCGGATCTGATCGATCGGATGACGATCCATGCCCGCGAATTCGGCGCGAAGATCCAGAAGGCGCAGATCGTCGATATCGAGAAGGGTAGCGATGGCTTCGGATTGATTGCTTCGAACGGGGATAAATTCGAGGCGCGCTCGGTCATCCTGGCGGGCGGCATTTTCCTCAATCAGGTGGACCTGCCTCATGATACCCACGAACAGGCCATCCGGGACGACGTGTTGCGCTACTGTCCGGTGTGTGACGGCTACGAACACTCGGACAAGAAGATCGGCGTGATCGGCTGCGACAGCGATGGCGCGGCCGAAGCGCTGTTCCTGCGACAGTTTTCTGCCGACATCACGCTCATGCCGCTAAGCCATCCGGAGCTGTCCAGCGCCCAAAAGCAGGAAATGGAAGGGGCCGGAATCGACGTTTTGACCGGTAAGCTCGTGAAGCTTCAGCCACATTCGGACAGGATCGACGTGCATCTGGAGGGGCAAAGTGCGCCGGTGAGCTTCGACGTCGTCTACCCCGCTCTGGGGTGTCGCCCACGGACAGAACTGGCCGAGCGTCTCGGCATTGCGCTTTGCGATGACGGATGCCTGCCAGCGGAAGCGTTAGGGGATTCCGGCGTGGAAGGCTTCTTCGGCGCCGGGGACGTGCTGGATGGTTTGGACCAGATCAGCATCGCGATGGGGCACGGCGCACAAGCCGCAACGAACGCGCACAACTGGCTTCGTGAGCAGGACAAGCACGTCCTCCAGAATGCCGAGAGCCGAGCTTAGGCCCGATAGACGGGCGCGGCGACATCGAGCGCCTGGCTTGTCACCTCAAGGACTGCCACCCATGCCGCGGACCACGCCCCCTTCTCCGCGCCTCCCTCGGCGGCCTGCACCTCGCGCCCTATATGTTATGGGTTTCCGCCTAGTTCTGGACCGGCCGCGCCGGGTTGTTCGACGCCTGCAGATAGACGAACCAACCCTCCCCCGCACGCTCGCCCTTCGCCAGTTCCTCCGCCTTCTTCTGTTCGCGCCAGCGATTTGCGATCGCCTGCGCGGCGAGGAGATCCTCGCCGGACTGTCCTAGCAGGTAGCGAAGCAGCGACGGGCCGGCGATGAGCTGGTCCATCGCCTGGCCATCGCGCGTGACCATGCGGCCATGGTCTTCGAACCGATCCCAACCCGGCGCTCGCCCCCACAGCCCTTCGAGATCGGCATAGCGACGCGGCAGGCGGGCGACCTCGCCGCCGGCTGCGGCGATATGGTCCGGGCTCCATATGCCCATCATATAGGATATACGATCCAGAGGGGGCAGGTTCGCCCCCTCGACGAGCCGGCCGACGATCCGCCCCCGATGCATCGCGATCAGCCAGTCGAGCACGGCTCCCGCCTTGGCCGATGCCCCGCGCAGCGCATCGTTGAAGCCGAACTTCTCGCCTGTTGCGAGCGCGCTCAGCCAGTAGCCGATGCTGAATTCATGCTGGTACACTCCCCACCCGCCCTTGGCGACCACGCCGAAATGGCGCGCGGCGGCATAGACGGCATGGGTGAGGTTCAGCTGCCCGCCCGGCATCAGGTTCGTCGGTGGGTTCATGAAGCCGGGCGTCGCGGCATAGTGCCGGTCGTGGAACAATTCGAAGTCGAAGACGGTGAAATCGAGCACCTCGCGTCGGCTGTAGAGCCGCTGCGAGGTCGCGCTGGCCGTCTTCCAGGCAAGCGCCGCATGCAGGAACGCCCATGCGCCTTCGCGCGCCGCCCAGAGATCGAGCGCGGCGTCGCCGATGATGTCGTTCGAATAGAGCCGGTTCTGGTCCCAGAAGCGATGGCCGAGAAAGGCGAATTCAGGTGTCCGGAACAGCAGGCTGCCCCAGCCCGGGAATTGATGACCGTGCAGCTTGTCGATCTGGAAAGTTCCGAAATAGGGCCGCTCCGGCGCATCGCCGGCATAGGGTACCGCGACGCGCAGCGGATTGGTGCCGCGCACCCAGGCATAGACGCGGCCACCCTGCTGGTACCAGGCCTGGCTCGGCGGCAATGCCATGTTGCCGGGGCCGTAATAATGGTTGCGCGCTGCGACCGGCCGGTGCGGTGCGCCCTTGAACAGGGGCCGGTTACGCCCCTTCTCGAAAGCGTGGACGGGATCGGAGACATAGCCGGTCAGATAGTCGAGGGCGATGGCGCGCCAGGGGGTGCCATCATGCGGCCGCACTCCGTCGGGCAGGTTCATGTGCCAGACGACCGGTTCGGGGATGATCTGCCGGTCGTCCCGCATCCCGCCCGAGCCCGTGATCGGCGATCGCCCCTGGACGTTGAACGGGGTATATTCGAGCCATAGCGCCGCATTGGCCGCCATCGAATTGGCCGAATAGAGCAGCGCGCCATAAGGATCGCGGGTGCGCCCCGCCCGGCCGACCATCGTCCGATAGTCGCTCTGCTTCCACGGCATGACGCGAACATTGCCGAAGCCGTTGGCCTGTCCCTCATTGCCCGCGCCGCCGCCGAAAATGCGCAGGTCATAGCCATTCACCGAATAATCGAGATGGCAGCCGAACGGCACGCTCAGGTCGAACAGCGGGACGGTACGCCGGATGCCGGACTGGTCATGGCTGCCAGGATCGCGGTTGCGCCAGATGATGCCCGAGCGGACCGTTCCGTGCGGATACCAGCGATGCTCGCGGCTGGTGACCGCGCAGCCGCGCCCGTCGAACGGACCCTGAAAATGGGCCGGGATGTCGGCACCGTTGAGCGGGCCGCCATCGGGCCGCTCGACCGTCGCGAGCAGCCGGTCCTCGCGGTCATAGATCAGCCATTTGTGCGGGACCATATAAGCGTTGTGGCCGCTCGGATCGCCGAACGGATTGTCCGGCATGACGGTCTCGTCCCAGTCATAGCCGAACTGGAACTGGACATAGTCGCCCGCTCGGATCGCTTCGCAGCGATAGGCGATGCCGTCGATCACCGGCACCGGCCCGCGCGGCAGGCACTCGATCCAGGCCGGCTGCACGGCGGCCAGCCAGTCGTCCTCGAAGCGGCAGTTCTGCACCGCCGGCCGTGTCATCACCAGTTGGTTGGGATGCGGCACCCCTGCCCCGTTAGACCAATCGACCAGCACTGCCTTCCACGGCTGGCCCGGCGGCACGTCGAGCGGACCGATGGTGACGTCGAGCGTTCCGACCGACCCGTCCGGCCCGCGCCAGGCGAGCGTCCGCGCCGGTTGCGGCGCCGCCACCCCGCGTGCGTCCACCACGAGGCGGGGCAGGTCCGCGCCAGCGACCAGGGCACCCGCAAGCGGCGGATAGCTCTCCTTCACCACCGGCCGGTCGAAGCCGATCGCTACCTCGCGGACGAGCAGGCCATCGATCGCCTGGCGCAAATTACCGAGCGCGGCGTTGACCGAAAAGCCCATCTCAGGGGTGATCCGGGGCTTGAACGGCGTCCGGAACGGCCCACCCGCCGGCTTGCCGTCGATCAGGAAGGCCAGCGTCCCGCCCGCCCCCGCCGAATCGTCGCACCACTCGACCTCCAGCAACTGCTCGACCCCGGGGGTGCGATCGACCGTACTGACGAATCCGGCCTGGGTGCGATCGCCGCGCCCGATCACGCATTCGAGCCGGTTGCTGCCATAGCGGGTCATCAGCGCGATCGTGCCGACCGTCCAGCCCGTCAGGTAGAAGAGCAGCGCCCCGTCCGCGCGCGGCGGCACGGTCCCCCGGAATGAGCAGCGCAGCCGCCGGGGCGCCTGGGTCCGCAGCGGATCGGCGCTGGTGCCGAAATCGATGCCGAGCGCCTGTGACTGGAGGTAGCTGCCCCTGTCGAGCAGCATGCCCCCGGCGGTCGGCTTGCCCGGTCCGGTGACGGCTAGGCTGATCCGGCCGGCCGGCCCGTCGCCCTCGCTGATCGCGACGCCTGCCCCCGACGGGAAACGCCAGAACGCGCTGGCCGGCTGATACTCGACAGTCTCCACCCGCTCCGCGAGCATCAGGCCTGGCGGGACCGAGAGGCGGTACTCGCCATCACCGGCCGGCAGGTTGAGCGGAACGATGCTGCCGGGATCGCCGTAGATCATGGCCCGCCCCTCTTCATCACCCCAGCGGGGGCTGGGGTCCATGTCTGTCATCAATCAGATGACATCCGAGAAGACAACCGACATGGATGCCAGCCTTCAGCCCTTGGCTGAAGTTTATCCCGAGCGCCTGCCTTGCAGGCAGTCGAGGGGCTGGCATGACGGTCGAGAGGCTCAGCCCAGCGCCTTCTTGAGCAGCTCGTTGACGACGCCGGGATTGGCCTTGCCGCCCATCGCCTTCATCGTCTGGCCGACGAAGAAGCCGAACAGCTTGTCCTTGCCGCCGCGATATTCGGCGACCTTGTCGGCGTTGGCGGCCATCACCTCGGCGATCACGGCCTCGATCGCGCCGGTATCGCTGGTCTGCTTGAGGCCGCGTTCCTCGACAATCTTCGCAGGATCGTCGCCGGTCTCGAGCATGATCTCGAACACCTGCTTGGCAAGCGTGCCCGACAGCGTGCCGTCGGCGACCAGCGCGAGCAGCTCGGCACCCTGCTTCGGGCTGACCGGACTCTCGTCGATCGCCTTGCCGAGCCGGTTGAGCGCACCGAAAAGGTCGGAGATCAGCCAGTTGGACGCGGCGCGCGCCACCTCCGCGCCGGGCTTGCCGGTCGCGTCGAGCAGCGCCTCGAACCAGCGCGCCGTCTCGACATCCGAGGTCAGCACGGCGGCGTTGTACGCGGGGAGCCCGAGCTCGCCTTCATAGCGGGCGCGCTTGGCGTCCGGCAGCTCCGGCAGCTCGGCGCGGCATTGGGCGACGAAATCCTCGCTCAGCTCGAGCGGCAGCAGGTCGGGATCGGGGAAGTAGCGATAATCGTGCGCGTCCTCCTTGGAGCGCATCGACCGCGTCTCGTTCCGGTCCGGGTCGTAGAGCCGCGTCTCCTGGACGATCGTGCCGCCGCTCTCGATAACATCGACCTGGCGGTTCGCCTCGCTCTCGATCGCGGCCATCACGAAGCGGATCGAGTTGACGTTCTTCGTCTCGGTCCGGGTGCCGAACGGATCGCCGGCCTTGCGCACCGAGACGTTGACGTCGGCGCGCATCGACCCTTCCTCCATATTGCCGTCGCACGAGCCGACATAGCGGAGGATCGATCGCAGCTTTCGGAGGTAAGCCCCTGCTTCTGAAGGAGAACGCATGTCGGGCTTCGACACGATCTCCATCAGCGCGACGCCCGAGCGGTTGAGGTCGACATAGGAACGGGTCGGATGCTGGTCGTGCATCAGCTTGCCTGCATCCTGTTCGACATGGAGCCGCTCGACTCCAATCGTCCGGGCCTCGGCGATGCCGGCCTTCTCGTCGGCGTCGATCGTGATCGCGCCCTCGCCCACCAGCGGATGGTAGAGCTGCGAGATCTGATAGCCCTGCGGCAGATCGGCATAGAAATAATTCTTCCGATCGAAGCGTGACCAGCGATTGATCTCCGCGCCCAGCGCCATGCCGGTCTTGACCGCCTGGCGGATGCACTCCTCGTTCGGGACGGGCAGCATACCCGGCATCGCCGCGTCGACCAGCGACACGCTCTGATTCGGCTCGGCCCCGAACGCAGCCGAGGCGCCCGAGAAAAGCTTGGCGTTCGAGACGACCTGCGCATGGACCTCGAGGCCGATCACGACCTCCCATTCGCCGGTGGCGCCCTGGATACGATAGCTGCTCATTTCGCCCACCAGTTCTGCGGCTTGGCGGTGAAACCGGCCCGCTGTTCTATCGCGAGGCCGGCGTTGAGGACGCCCTGCTCGTCGAGCGGGCGGCCGATGATCTGGAGGCCCAACGGCAGGCCCTGCCCGTCGAGGCCCGCGGGCACCGACATGGCGGGGACGCCCGCGAGGCTGGCCGGGACGGTGAAGACGTCGTTGAGGTACATCTCCAGCGGGTCGGCGCTTTTCTCGCCCAGCGCGAAGGCGGCGGACGGCGCAGTCGGCGTCAACAGCACGTCGACCTGCTTGAACGCCTCCTCGAAGTCGCGGGCGATCAGCGCGCGGACCTTTTGCGCCTTGGTGTAATAGGCGTCGTAGAAGCCCGCCGACAGCACGTAGGTGCCGATCAGGATACGGCGCTTGACCTCGGGCCCGAAGCCGGCGGCGCGGGTCGCGGCGTACATTTCCTGGAGATTGGCGCCGTCTGGCAGGTCGCGCAGGCCGTAGCGCACGCCGTCATAGCGGGCGAGGTTCGACGAGGCTTCGGCCGGGGCGATGATATAATAGGTCGGCAGCGCATAGCGGGTATGCGGCAACGAAACGTCGACGATCTCGGCGCCCGCGTCCCGGAGCCATTCAATGCCCTGCTTCCACAACGCATCGATCTCGGCGGGCATGTTGTCGACCCGATATTCCGCCGGAATACCGACCTTCTTGCCCTTGAGATCACTGGACAAATTCGCTTCCCAGCGCGGCACTGCGACATCGAGCGAGGTCGAGTCCTTCGGATCGAAGCCCGACATCGCCTCGAGCAGGATAGCGCTGTCGCGGACGTCCTGCGCCATCGCGCCCGCCTGATCCAGCGACGACGCGAAGGCGACGATGCCGAAACGCGAACATCGGCCATAGGTCGGCTTGATCCCGGCGATGCCGGTGAACGCGGCCGGCTGGCGGATCGAGCCGCCGGTGTCGGTCCCCGTCGCCGCCGGTACGATCCGCGCCGCGATCGCCGACGAAGAACCGCCGGACGAGCCGCCCGGCGCGAGCGGGGCGTTGCCGCCGTCGTTGCGCCGCCATGGCGAGATTACGTTGCCATAGGCGCTGGTCTCGTTCGACGAGCCCATTGCGAACTGGTCGAGGTTGAGCTTGCCGAGCATGCCTGCGCCCGCCGCGAACAGCTTGGCAGTCACAGTCGATTCATAGGTCGGGGTGAAGCCGCCCAGCATGAGGCTGGCCGCCGTGGTCTGAAAGCCGGCGGTGCAGAAGAGATCCTTGATACCAAGCGGAACGCCCGACAGCGGCAGCAACTCGCCAGCCGCACGCGCCCTGTCGGCCGCCTCGGCCGCCGCGATCGCGTGATCGGGAGTCTCGATGATGAAGGCGTTGAGCGCCTTGGCGCCGGCGACGGCGCCGTTGAAGGCGTCGGCGATCTCCCGCGCCGAGAAGTCGCCGGCGCGGAAGCCGTCGCGGAGGCCGGCTATGCCCAGATCAGTGATGGCCGTCATTATTCGATCACCTTCGGCACCGCGAAAAAGCCGTGCTCGGCCTGCGGCGCATTGGCCAGCACCTTGTCGCGGATATTGCCATCGGTGACGACATCCTCGCGCAGGCGTTGGTGGTTCGGGATCACGGCGGCGAGTGGCGCGATACCATCGGTATCGACCTCGCCGAGCTGTTCGATCCAGCCCAGGATATTGTTGAGTTCTGGGACCATCGCCTCGACATCGCCGTCGGTGACGGCAATGCGCGCGAGGCTCGCGATCTTGCGGACGGTTGCGGCATCGACTGACATGGCCGCGCCGCTACCATCGGGGCGGCGCGGCGGCAATGCCTTACTAGCTCCCCCCTCCCTCGGTAGGGAGGGCGATTATGCGGGTTGGCATTGGACGCACGCACGATTGCCCGCTACGCACTTGCGCGACCGCATCGTTAATGCTGCACTGCACCATCGGAGCCTACCGTTGCTCGCTCGCCGTTTCCTCTACATCATCGCGGGGTTGATCGTGCTGACCTTGGCCGCCGGGATCGGCTGGACCCTGTTCCAGGACCAGCTCATGCGCTTCGCCTTCGTGCCAGGCGTTCGCTTCGACGCCGGCGCGGCCGGGCCTGCCCCCGATTATGCACGGCCGGCAAGCTGGCTCGCGCGGCCGGATTTGCCCGATGATCCGTCGCGGTGGCTGCCTAAGGGGGTGGCCCAGACCGTGGACAAGCGCGAGGTCGCCATCTTTTATGTCGCGCCGACCACCTATTATGGCAAGGCGAGCTGGAACGGCCCGCTCGACGACCGCGAATCACGTAAATGGCTGACCGTGTTCGGCTGGAGCGAGGCAAGCGCGTTCAACCAAATCGGTGCGGTCTGGGCGCCGCGCTATCGGTCCGCCACGCTGGGCGCCTTCCTCAGCACCGCACCCGACTCGGCCAAGGCGCTCGATCTCGCCTATGGCGACGTTGCGCGCGCGTTCGACGCCTTTCTGGCTCAGATTCCGGCATCACGGCCGATCGTCCTGGCCGGGCACAGCCAAGGCACGGTCCATCTGATGCGGCTTATGCGGGAGCGGGTGGCCGGCAAGCCCGTTGCCCGGCGGATCGTTGCCGCCTACCTGGTCGGCTGGCCGATATCGCTCACTGCGGACGTGCCCGCGCTCGGCCTTCCCGCCTGCACCGCGCCGGGCGAGGCGAATTGCCTGCTATCCTGGCAGAGCTTCGCCGAGCCAGCCGATCCACGCATGATCCGCGAGATATATGAGGCGGCGCCCGGCCTCACCGGCGCGGCGCGCAAGGGCACACCGATGCTCTGCGTCAACCCACTGACCGGCGCGCCCGGCACCGCCGCGCTTCCCGCCGCCAATCTTGGCTCGCTCGCACCGGGCGCCGACTTCATGGATGCCGAGCTGAAGCCGGGCGTCATCTCGGCACGCTGCGATCCGGCGGGTCTGCTATTGATCGGCGGACCGCCCAAGGGATTCGACCGATTCGTGATGCCCGGCAACAATTACCATGTGTTCGACTATGCGTTGTTCTGGGCCAATATCCGCGCCGATGCGGCGGCGCGCGCCGCAAGCTTCCTGAAGCGGTGATCTGTACCTCTACCCTGGATTTCCGCGACGCGCTGCCCGATCGCGGCCGCCTCGCGGGGCTCGACGTCGGCACCCGGACGATCGGCGTGGCGCTATGCGACGCGGGCTGGACCATCGCCAGCCCGGCCGAGACGATCATGCGCGCCAAGTTCAGCGTCGATGCCGCGAAGCTGCGCGCGCTGGTCGCCGCCCAACTGGTGAAGGGGCTGGTGATCGGCCTGCCGCTCAATCTGGACGGCACCGATTCGCCGCGCACCCAGTCGGTCCGTGCCTTCGCCCGCAACGTCGAGCCGTTCGGCCTGCCGATCCTGCTGTGGGACGAGCGCTGGTCGACCCAGGCCGTGACCCGCACCCTGCTCGACGCCGATGCGAGCCGCGCCCGCCGCGCCGAGCTGGTCGACAAGCTGGCAGCCGCCTACATCCTGCAGGGTGCGATCGACGCAATGATCTGACTAACCCCGCTTGAGCTTCCCGACGCGCTGGCCTACAGCGCGGCTTTAATGTCCGCATCCTTCCCGCACCGCCATCTCACCGGCATCTACGGGCTTCAGCCGCACGAGATCCTGTTCCTGCTCGACGAAGCCGAGCAGTGGATCGCGCTCAACCGCGCGACCAGCAAGCATGACGATCGCCTCGCCGGCCTGACCCTCATCAATGCCTTCTTCGAAAACTCGACCCGAACGCTCCTGTCGTTCGAGATCGCCGGCAAGCGTCTCGGCGCCGACGTCGTCAACATGCAGGTCGGCGCGTCCAGCGTGAAGAAGGGCGAGACGCTGATCGACACGGCGATGACGCTCAACGCGATGCGCGCCGACATGATCGTGATCCGCCACCAGTCGTCGGGCGCCGTGCAGCTCATCGCCGACAAGGTCGACTGCCCCGTTCTCAACGCCGGCGACGGCCGACACGAGCACCCGACCCAGGCACTGCTCGACGCACTGACGATCCGCCGCCGCAAGGGCCGGATCGCCGGGCTGGTCGTCGCGATCTGCGGCGACATCCTGCACAGCCGGGTCGCGCGGTCGAACATCCTGGCGCTGACCACGCTCGGCGCCGAGGTCCGCGTCGTCGCACCGCCGACGCTGATGCCCGCCGCGATCGAGCGGATGGGCGCGGTCCCCTTCCACGATTTCGACGCGGGACTCGACGGTGCCGACGTGGTGATGATGCTCCGGCTTCAGAACGAGCGGATGGACGGGGCCTATCTCCCCTCGCCCCGCGAGTTCCACGCGCTCTATGGACTCACCCCCGAACGGCTCGAACGCGCAGCGCCCGACGCGCTGGTCATGCATCCGGGACCGATGAACCGGGGGGTCGAGATCACCAGCAGCGTCGCCGACCATCCGAGCCGATCGGCAATCACCGAGCAGGTCGAAATGGGCGTCGCCGTGCGCATGGCCTGCCTCGACGTGCTGACGCGACGACGGCGCGGCGTGGAGGGCTGGGCATGACGGCGACCCTGGCCATCCTCGACGCCCGGCTGGTCGATCCCTCCGCCGGGACGATCACCCTCGGCAACCTGCTGATCCGCGATCGGCGGATCGCCGCGATGGGGCAATGCGACCTGCCCCCGGATGCCGAGACGGTCGATGCGGGCGGCGCGCATGTCGCGCCGGGCCTGATAGACCTTGGCATCTTCGCGATCGACATGCCGGCCTTCACCGCCGGCGGCATCACGCGCGCGGTGTTGATGCCCGACCAGTCGCCACCGCTCGACCATGCGGCCCTCGTTCAGCGCGCCGCGGCAGCCGGCAAGCCTGACGTGTGGGTGCATCCGCTGGCTGCCGCCACCAAGGGCCTCGACGGAAGGGAGCTCGCGGAGATCGGCCTGATGAAGGCGGGTGGCGCCTGCGCCGTTGCGACGGGCCGGGGCTGGATCGCCGATTCGGGCGTGATGCTGCGTGTCCTTTCCTATGCCCGGTCGCTTGGCCTGACAGTGGTCTCGCATGCCGAGGACGGTGGCATAACAGCCGGCGCCGTGGCCACCGAGGGCGAATATGCGACCCGCATGGGCCTGCCCGCCGCTCCGGCAGTCGCCGAAGCGATGGCGGTCGCGCGCGACATATTGCTGGCCGAGCAGAGCGGAGCCCGCCTCCACTTCCGGCAGCTCTCGACGGCTCGAGCATTCGATCTGGTGCGCGACGCCAAACATCGCGGCCTGCCGATCAGCTGCGGCGTCAGCCCGGCGCACCTGCTGCTGTCCGACATCGCGGTCGGCGGCTTCCGGACCTTCGCCCGGCTTTCTCCGCCCCTCCGCAGCGAGGATGACCGCCAAGCGGCACTCGCGGCGCTGGCCGACGGCACGATCGACCTTATCTGTTCGAGCCACGATCCGCAGGGCCCCGAGGCCAAGCGACTGCCGTTTGCCGACGCCGAGCCCGGCATGGCCGGCGCGGAGACGCTGCTGACACTATCGCTAACGCTGGTGCGCGACGGGGTAGTCACCCTGCCGCGGCTGATCGAGCTATTGTCGGCCGCGCCCGCCAGGCTGCTGGGGTTACCCGGCGGATCGCTGGCGGTCGGCGCCGAGGCGGACCTGGTATTGTTCGATCCGGACATGCCGTGGCGTATCGATTCAGACCATATGGCTTCGAGGGCAGGCAACACCCCATTCGACGGCCTGCCCGTTCAGGGCAAGGTCATCCACACGATCAAGGGCGGCGTACTGCTGCGCTGAGCTCAGGCCGGCTCGGTCGCCTTCATCCGTAGAGCCCACTGCATCGGCCGGTCTCCGCCGTCCATGCGGACGAAGCATTGCGCGCCGACCGACTGAATTCGCCGGCACAGATTGGATGCGTCCAACCGGCTCGCCAGTCCGCTGATCGACAGGCGATGGAGCGTGACTCCGCGCCTGCGGAATGCCGAGCCGGCCGGCATGTGATCGGCGATAAAGGCCGCGCGCCGGCCGAGCGCGGCCCAGGCGACCTCGGTGCGCTCCACGCTCGAATAGGCGCCGACCTGGACCGCCCAACTCAGCACCCGCCGAACCGGGGCGACATGCGCGGCGACCAGGATCGGCGGGGCCGCACGCATCCGCGGCGGACCGACGAAGGCGGCTACGATCGGCTCGCTCAACCGGACCGGCGGAGGCGTGATCAACGGCGGCGGTGGCGCGGGCGGCACCGAAGCCTGGGCGAGCAACACGGGGACCGAGGGAGGCGAAGGTTCGGCGGCCAGGGCCAGTTCGACGGGTCGGCCAGGGTCGGCCGCCGGCAGGACGCCGAGCATCGCGCCGACCTGCATCGCCGGATCGGCACGCAACTGTCCCACCATCGCCCAGCGACGGAGGCGTTCGGCGACGAGATCGACGGGAACGTCCTGCGCGGCGACCGCCGCGGCGTCGTTCCAGCGGCCTTCAAGGGCATAAATGAAGGCGAGATTCTGGCGGGTCCGGGCGTCCGCGGCGGGCGCCCTGGCCGCCGTGACCAGAATCGGCCGGGCTTCGTCGAGGCGGCCAAGCAGCGCCAGCGCCAGCCCGAGGTCGCTGTCGTCGCCGGTACCGCGCAGGCCGTCGAGAGTCGCGGCGGCCTCGTGCGCCCGACCCAGCGCGATCTGCGCGAGCGCCCGGTTGAGGGCGACCCGTACCAGCGACGGATCGAGTGCCAGCGCCTCGCCCAACGCAGCCTCGGCCGAGCGGAAGCGCCCGGCGGCGAGATAGGCGCGGCCCAGCATCGCCCGCGCCCTTGCATCGCGCGGCGCACCGAGTACCGCAGCCTCGGCCCGGCGAACGGCGGCGGCGGGTACGCCGTGAGCCATCGCCTCGCGCGCGCCGGCGATCAGCCGGTCGGTCCGCTTGTGCGCGGCGGCGCTCGCCCCGGAGACCAGCACCAGGCCAAGCGCGGTGGCCGTGAGGCCGGTCCAGTTCATCCTCATCGCGGGCCCCCTGTCCTCGCTCCGGTCGGGATCATCCGCGCCAGGGTGCGCGAGGCGATGCTAAACTTTGGTTAACGATGATCGCGGCAAGCGTGTTGGGGCTATCGCCAGTCGCGTCGAACGCGCTATCACCCGCGCGAAACCATGCCGAAACATCGGGGGCGATCGAGTATGAAAAGCTTTGTCCTGGGTTGTGCGCTGGGGGCGGCGAGCGTCGCCGTGCCGGCGGCAGCGGGCGTCAAGGAGGGCGTCGAAGCCTGGGCGAAGGGGGATTACCCCACCGCGATCGCCGAGTGGCGCGGCCCGGCCGCGGCCGGCGACCCCGATGCCCAGTTCAACCTGGGGCAGGCCTACAAACTCGGGCGGGGTGTACCGATCGAGCCGGCGACGGCGCTCGACTGGTATCGCAAGGCGGCCGCCTCAGGCCACGAACAGGCGCAGGCGACCCTTGGCCTTCTGCTGTTCCAGAACGGGCAGCGTCCCGAGGCGATGACCTGGCTGAAGAAGGCCGCCGACCAAGGGGAAGCGCGGGCGCAATATGTCGTCGGTACCGCCTATTTCAACGGCGACCTGCTGCCCCGCGACTGGCCGCGCGCCTATGCGCTGATGACCCGCGCCAAGGCGGCCAACATTGGAGCGGCGACCACCAGCCTGCAGCAGATGGACCAGATCATTCCCCAGGAGCAGCGCGAGGCGGGGCTTGCGCTGGCGCGTGAGATGGAACGGACCGCGCAGCTACGGGCGAACGATGTCGCCACGCCGGGCATGCCTCTCACCATGCGGAACTCGGTCACACCGCCGGTCGGCCAGACCGCTGTGCCTCCCTCGACCCCGCCGGTGGCGGCGACCGCGCCGGCACCGGCAGCAGCGCCGACGATCATGGCCCACGCCGGCGGAACCCCCTGGCGGGCGCCCACCACGACGCCTGCGGCATCGCCGCCCTCCTCGCCCAAGGCAGCCGCTCCCAAAAGCACACCCCCTGCGCCGGCCCCAACCCCGACCCCAGCGATCGTCGCGTCGTCGGGCGGCGGTTGGAAAATCCAGCTGGGCGCCTTCTCGAGCGCCGATGCGGCGCGCAATGCCTGGACCAGCCTGTCGACCCGTGCCGGCCTGAAGGCGCTGACGCCGAGCTTCTCGGCTGTCGGCGCGCTGACCCGGCTCCAGGCAGGGCCGATCGGCTCGCGCGCCGCCGCGAACCAGGCCTGCGCGGCGGTGAAGGCGACGGGAACGACCTGTTTCCCGGTCGCCCCCTGATCCGGTGGATCGTCGTTAACGCTATCTTGATGGGTTCGGCCGATAAAAGCCGGACGTGAAGGTAGCGGAAGCGTGCATGCGGCACTGGCGTGATTTCGATCGGGTTACGGCGATGGCGAGCCCCTGGCGGCGCCGGCGCGTCTGTCAGCTCGTCATCGATGGCGTCCCGCTCCCCGTGGCATTGCGTCAGATCGACGCCGGTGGCGCACGGCTGGACATCGCAACACCGCTCCCGCTCGGATCGACGGTCGAGCTACGCCATCCCGAGGCGGGATCGATCCGCGCCCGGATCAGCGAGATCGGCGAAGGCAGCGTGCGGCTCGCCTTCGATCGCAGCGAAGCAGCGGTGGCCTATGCCCTGGCTGCGATCACGGCCGACATGACCAGCGGCAACTGAATCAGATCACCCAGTCCTTGCGCGCATAGCCCTGGGCATAGAGCAATGCGGTCAGATCCCCATGGTCGATCCGCGCTCCGGCCGCGGCGGCGGTCTTCGGCTTCGCGTGATAGGCGACGCCGAGCCCGGCCGCCTGGATCATCGGGATGTCATTGGCGCCGTCCCCGACCGCGAGGCACTGATCGGGCGTCAAGCCGTGCGCAGCCGCCTCGTCGAGCAGGGTCTTGCGCTTGGTCTCGGCCCCGACGATCGGCCGGGCGACGGTGCCCGCGAGCTTGCCCTCGGCGAACTCAAGCACATTTGACAGAGCACGGGTAAAACCGATCTCCGCCGCGACCCGATCGGCGAAGAGGGTGAAGCCGCCCGAAACGAGATAGCAGTCCGCCTCATTCGCCCGCATCGTCCGCACCAGTTCGCGCGCGCCGGCCATGATCACCACCCGTTCGCCGTGGCAGCGGTCGATCACCGAAGCGTCGAGGCCCTTGAGCAGGGCGACGCGTGCATCGAGCGCACCTTCGAAGTCGAGTTCGCCGCGCATGGCCCGCTCGGTGATGTCGGCAATCTGCGGCTTGATCCCGGCATAGTCAGCGAGCTCGTCGATGCACTCGATCGTGATCATCGTGGAGTCCATGTCGGCCACGAGCATCCGGCGACGGCGGCCCGCCGCCGCCTGAACGATAATGTCGACGCCGGCAAAGGCGCCCTCCAGAGCGGCGCGCGCCACGGCCGGATCGCCGTCGAAGGCCAGGTCGCACGCGACCCCCGGCTCGATCCACGCCGAATCGCCGTTGCGCAACCCGGCGGCGGCAAGGCGATCGGCCGCGGTCGAAATATCGCCCGCTTCGATCCGGTCCGATGCTATCAGCGTCGCGATGAACAAGAGTGTCTCCCCGAAGAATCCGGTCGCGCTTATTGCGGGGCCGACCGCCAGCGGCAAGTCCGCATTGGCGATCCGGCTCGCGGAGATCGCCAATGGGGTCGTGATCAACGCCGATGCGAGCCAGGTCTATGCCGACCTGCGGGTGCTGAGCGCCCGTCCCGATCCCGCCGAAGAGGCGCGCGCACCGCACCGGCTGTTCGGCTATCGCGACGCAGCCGAGGCGTGCAGCGCCGCCGACTGGGCCGCCGACGCGAAACACGCGATTGCCGCGGCGCACGATGCGGGCAAGCTGCCGATCCTGGTCGGCGGCACCGGCCTCTACCTGCGTACCCTGATCTTCGGGATCGCGCCGGTGCCCGAGATCGATCCGGCGATCCGCGCCGAGGTACGGGCGCTTCCGGTCGAGGCCGCCCACGCCGCGCTTTGCGCCGAGGATCCGGCGATGGGCCATCTGCGCCCGCAGGACGCCACCCGCATCGCCCGCGCGCTGGAGGTGGTCCGCTCGACCGGCCGATCGCTGTCGCACTGGCAGGCCAAACTGACCGGCGGGATCGGCGAGCAGATCGCCATCGCCGCAGCTATCCTGCTGCCCCCGCGCGACTGGCTGCGGGCACGCTGCGACGCCCGGTTCGAGGCGATGCTCGGCCAGGGTGCATTCGACGAAGTAATGAAGTTGCGCGCGCGCGGGCTTGATCCGATGCTTCCCGCCATGCAGGCTATCGGCGTGCGTGAGATCGGTGCCTGGCAGGACGGACTGATCGACCGTGCGACGATGGTGGCGAAGGCCCAGGCTGCGACACGGCAATATGCCAAGCGGCAATATACCTGGTTCCGCCATCAGCCACCCGTCACCTGGCCACGGATCGCCGCGCAATTGAATGACAACACCATCAACGAGATTGCAATTAAATTACGTGATAATGCGTTGACAGAGTAGTTTATTACCGATAGGTCCCGCGGCTCGTTTCATGCGCTGCGGCGCACAAGAGGAAAAGACCATGACTGCCGAGATGACGGGAGCCGACATACTGATCCAGGCGCTGAATGACCTCGGCGTCGAGGTCATTTTCGGCTATCCCGGCGGTGCGGTCCTTCCGATCTATGACGCGCTGTTCAAGCAGAACCGCATCCGTCACATATTGGTGCGCCACGAGGCCGGCGCCGTGCATGCGGCGGAAGGCTATGCCCGATCGACCGGCAAGCCCGGCGTGGTGCTGGTGACCTCCGGCCCCGGCGCCACCAACGCGGTGACGGGCATCGCCGACGCGCTGCTGGATTCCATCCCCCTGGTGGTGCTGACAGGCCAGGTCGGCACGCCGCTGATCGGCAGCGACGCGTTCCAGGAATGCGACACGGTGGGGATCACTCGTCACTGCACCAAGCATAATTACCTGGTGAAGGACCCTGCCCTGCTGGGCGACGTGATTCATGAGGCGTTCCACATCGCGACCTCAGGCCGGCCGGGACCGGTGGTGGTCGATCTGCCGAAGGACGTGCAGGTGGCAAGCGCCGCCTATCGCAAGCCCAGCGTGCAGGCCCTGCCGCACAAGGGCTATCGGCCGCAGGTGAAGGCCGACGCCGCGCTGATCGAGCAGGCGGTGGCGATGATGGCCGCTGCCGAACGGCCAATCCTCTACACCGGTGGCGGCATCATCAATTCCGGCCCGCTCGCCAGCCAGGTGTTGCGCGAGCTCGCGCGCATAACCGGCGCGCCCGTGACCTCGACCCTGATGGGCCTCGGCGCCTTCCCCGCCTCGAGCGGGCAGTGGCTGGGCATGCTGGGCATGCACGGTACCTACGAAGCCAATATGGCGATGAACAGGGCCGACCTGATCGTCTGCCTCGGCGCGCGCTTCGACGACCGCGTGACCGGGCGCCTCGACGCCTTCGCGCCGCATTCGAAGAAGATCCATGTCGATATCGACCGCTCGTCGATCAACAAGATCGTGCGTGCCGACATCGGTATCGTTGGCGATGTCGGCCGCGCGATGGAGGACATGGTCAAGATCTGGAAAGCGGGCCAGCACCAGGCCCGCAACCTGACCCCATGGTTCGAGCAGATCGACGGCTGGCGCGCCCGCAAGAGCCTGAAATTCCCTGCGTCCACCAAGGAGATCATGCCACAGCTCGCGATCCGCAAGCTGTGGGAGGCGACCCACGCGCTAAAGCCGATCATCACCACCGAGGTCGGCCAGCACCAGATGTGGGCGGCTCAGCATTTCGACTTCGAAGGGCCGAACAAATGGCTCACCTCGGGCGGGCTCGGCACGATGGGCTACGGCCTGCCTGCGGCGATCGGCGCGCAGCTCGGCAATCCCAACGCGCTGGTGATCGACATCGCGGGTGAAGCCTCGATCCAGATGAACATCCAGGAACTGGGCACGGCGACGCAATATCGCCTGCCGGTCAAGGTGTTCATCCTCAACAATGAATATATGGGCATGGTTCGCCAGTGGCAGGACCTGACCTATGCGGGCCGTTATTCGCAGAGCTATAGCGACGCCCTGCCCGATTTCGTGAAGCTCGCCGAAGCCTATGGCTGGAAGGGCGTGCTGATCGAGAAGCCCGAGGAGCTGGAGGCCGGCATCGCCGCGATGCTCGAACATGACGGGCCGGTGATCGTCGACTGCCGCGTGGCGAAGCTGGCCAACTGCTTCCCGATGATCCCGAGCGGTGCCGCACACACCGACATGATCCTCGAAGCCGACGAGGTGGTCGGCGAGATGGACGACGAGGCCAAGGCGCTCGTCTGATCCCCTCCCCACCTCCTTCGACCGACAGAGAAAGACATCATGCACATCAAGCAGGAAGCCACCGAACGGCACACGCTGTCCGTGACCGTGGACAATGAAGCGGGCATCCTCGCCCGCATCGCGGGGCTGTTCTCCTCGCGCGGCTACAATATCGACAGCCTGACCGTGGCTGACGTCACCGAGGACGAGAAGATCAGCCGCATCACCATCGTCACCACGGGCACGCCGCAGGTGATCGAGCAGGTGGTGGCGCAGCTCGACCGGATGGTGCCGGTCCACAAGGTGACCGACCTCACTGCGCTGGGCCCGCATGTCGAGCGGGAACTGGCGCTGGTGAAGGTCGTGGGGACCGGCGACCATCGCATCGAGGCGCTGCGCCTGGCCGAAGTCTATCGCGCCCGCGTGGTCGACGCCACGATCTCCAGCTTCATCTTCGAAGTGACCGGTGGAACGGAGAAGATAGACAAATTCCTCGAACTGATGCGCGAGGTCGGGCTGGTCGAGGTGGCCCGCACCGGCGTCGCGGCGATCGGCCGGGGCAAAGAGGCGCTTTAGGAACGAGCGACAAGCAGGCTCGACGGACGGGCGTCTGCCCGTTACGGGGCCACCATTCGATTTCAACCAGGCGGCGGTCTCCGCAATCGGATGTCCGCCCGCGCCAGAGGGAAGCAACAATATGCGCGTCTATTATGATCGTGATGCCGATATCGGCCTCATCAAGACCAAGAAGGTGGCGATCGTCGGCTATGGCAGCCAGGGCCACGCCCATGCCCAGAACCTGCGGGATTCGGGCGTCGCCGACGTCGCGATCGCGCTGCGCCCCGGCTCGGCCACCGCGAAGAAGGCCGAAGGCGCCGGCTTCAAGGTGCTGTCGAACGCCGATGCCGCCAAGTGGGCCGATATCGTCATGATCCTGGCGCCCGACGAGCACCAGGCCGCGATCTACAATGACGATCTGCGCGACAATCTGAAGCCGGGCGCGGCGCTCGCCTTCGCGCACGGCCTCAATGTCCATTTCGGCCTGATCGAACCGCGCGCCGACATCGACGTGTTCATGATCGCTCCGAAGGGGCCGGGCCACACTGTCCGCTCCGAATATCAGCGCGGCGGCGGCGTCCCCTGCCTGATCGCGATCGCGCAGGATGCCAGCGGCAACGCCCATGACGTCGCCCTGTCCTATGCCTCGGCGATCGGCGGCGGCCGTTCGGGCGTTATCGAGACGACCTTCAAGGAAGAGTGCGAGACCGACCTGTTCGGCGAGCAGGCGGTTCTGTGCGGCGGCCTCAGCCACCTGATCATGGCCGGGTTCGAGACGCTGGTCGAAGCCGGCTACGCGCCCGAGATGGCTTATTTCGAGTGCCTCCACGAGGTGAAGCTGATCGTCGACCTCATGTATGAGGGCGGCATCGCCAACATGCGCTACTCGATCTCCAACACCGCCGAATATGGCGACATCCACACCGGCCCGCGCGTCATCACGGCGGAGACCAAGGCCGAGATGAAGCGCGTGCTCGACGACATCCAGAAGGGCAAGTTCGTCAAGCGCTTCGTTCTCGACAACCGCGCCGGCCAGCCTGAGCTGAAGGCGAACCGCAAGCTCGTCGCCGAGCATCCGATCGAGAAGGTCGGCGCCGAGCTGCGCGCGATGATGCCCTGGATCAGCAAGAACCAGCTGGTCGACAAGGCCAAGAACTGATCCGGCGATCGGGAAACCCGAACGCAGGGTTTCGGAATTGATGGTTGTCGAAGGGGCGGCAGGCGATAGTCTGCCGCCCTTTCTCATATGGGAGACGATCATGTACCGTTCCGCCGCCGCCTTGCTGCTGGGCTTCTCACTGGTCGCGCTGCCGGCCGTCGCCCAGATGCCCAAGACCCCGCCGGGCGCCTCCGACGTCCGCCGCGTCACCGCCGGAACCTATGCGGTTGATCCGGGGCACAGCCAGGTGACCTTCACCGTCAACCATCTGGGCTTCAGCACCTATCGCGGGTTCTTCGGATCACTGACGGGCTCGATGACGATCGATCCCAAGGCTCCGGCCAAGTCGAAAGTGTCGATCGATATTCCGATGAGCGGGATCACCACCACCGTCGACAAGCTCGACGAGCATCTGAAGGCGGCCGATTTCTTCGACGCGGCCAAATATCCGAGCGCCCGTTTCGAATCGACCTCGATCCGGGTAACCGGGCCCAAGACCGCCAAGATCGCCGGGAACCTGACGATCAAGGGCGTGACCAAGCCGGTCGTGCTCGACACCGTCTTCGTCGGTGCCGGCACGATGATGGGCAAGCGCACCATCGGATTCGACGCGACCACCACGGTCAATCGCAGCGACTTCGGTGTCAGCTACGGTGTCCCGCTGGTGCCCGATGCCGTTCCCCTGCAGATCTCGGTGGCTTTCGAGAAGCCCGAATAGGGGCCCGCCCAGGATCGAGGCTGGACAGCCGCCCAGGGGCTCCGCCATTCCTTATCCCATGACGGGGTCCCTGACATTCTGCAAAATCCTGTTCGGAGCGGTCGCGCTGTGCCTGGTATCTTCCTGGGCCGGCGCGGCGGACGAGGCAACGGCCGTGGCGGATGCCAAGGCCGACGCGGCATCGCGGCTCGACCGCGAAGTCGCAATGATCCGCAAGGGGCGGCTCGGCGATGCTGAACGCCTGCTGTCACGCAGCATGGCCAGCGAACGCAGCCCGCGTGTCCGAGCCGACCTGCTCGCCGCCTTCGCCACGCAGCTTTTCCTCCATGCGCCCAAGCTCGACGATCCCACCTCGACGCTGGTGCTCGATTATCTCGATCGCGCGGTGGACGCCTATCGGCTGGTACTGGGTGCCGGCGATCCCGAAGTCGCCACAGCGCTCATCCGCCGCGCGGAGGTGGAGCGGCTACTCCACCCCGATGATCCGGCACCCTGGACCGACATGGCCTATCAACAGGCCTATCGCATCCGTTTCGAACGGTTCGGCGCAACATCGCCGGTGACCCTGGGCACGCTGATCCCGATGGCCGAACTGGCCGCGCTGCCGTCCCGTACCCAGGGCGATCCGGCGAAGATCGAAGCCGCTGCCGCTCTGCTCCGACAGGCGGCCGACGGCGCCGCGACCTCGCAGGACGATCGCGCCCAGGCCGTGCGTGCCGAGGCGCTGGAAACGCTACAGCGCTTCGAGGCGGCCTATGGCGCGGGCCGCTCCGACGGCCCCCGCCCGCAGATCATGACCGCCGGCGCGGCACAGCAATGTGTGGGGGTAAACCTCAACGAAGCAATCCTCTTCTCGGGGGAGCCCGCGCAGTTCGAGATGCTGCACGACCGCTTCGCCAGGGCCGGGCTCGCGCTGCTTCCCTGCGGCTCGATGCTGGTATTCCCGCTGGGCCCCGGCATCGATCCGACCCCGGTGCTCGACCTGCTGACCGACATCTCGGCGGGACGGATCAAGGGCCTCTACATGGGCTTGCGGAACCCCGAGGAGGCGCCCGCTCCGCCCTCGAAACTTCCGTAACGCCTGTCAGACCAGCGCGTCGAGCAGCCCGATCAGCGGCTTGTCAGCCGGCGGCATGGGCAGGTTATGCAGTTCTACAGGGCGGACCCAGCGGAGCGCCGGAGCCTCGACCGCCCTCGGAATGCCGCGCCATTTGCGGCAGATATAGACCAGCAGTATCATGTGCCGTCCGCCCAGCGGCTCGCTCGCGAAGCACGCGGGCGCGAGGCAGGCCTGCTCCACATCGATGCCGAGTTCCTCGCGCAGTTCTCGGATCAGGGCGGCCTCGGGGGTTTCGCCCGCTTCGACCTTCCCGCCAGGGAATTCCCAAAGTCCCGCCATCGCCTTGTCGGCTGGCCGCTGCTGAACGAGCAGGCGCCCATCGCCGTCGATCAGCGCCGCCGCCACGACGATCAGGGGTTTTCCCTTATCCATTGGTATGAGACCTTTAGGGGTTTCTTAATCCGGGACGCCTACGAAATAAGCGTCTGCAGATCAAAGCGATTTGGCACGCCCGTCGCCTGAGAGGAATTCCGGATGGAGAAGGATCGTCTTCGCGCGCGTCTCCGCGCCCTTTCCGGCGACTGCCGCGGCGCAACCGCCGTGGAGTATGGCCTGATCCTCTCGCTGGTCTTCATGGCTATCATGACAGCCGTAGCGACATTGGGCAGCTCCGTCCGGGACCGCTGGGACAATATCGCCGAGCGGGTTACGTCGCTCTGAGCTGCCATTAACGAAATAAAAGGAACTGGCCCGCTAAGGTCCGGGCGTTGGCCGATGGTTGGAGGCCAGCCGGGCCGGACACACCACCCGAAATCGGGAAGCGGGAGTTAGAGATATGAAGTTCGTTGCTAAGCTGCTGAAGAACAACAAGGGTGCCACCGCGATCGAATATGGCCTGATCGCAGCCCTTATCGCCGTCGCCGCGATCACCGCGATGACGAGCCTCGGCAACCAGCTCCAGAAGACGTTCAACAACGTCTCGAACAACATGAAGGCGAGCTAAGGCCGCACAGCCCTACGGCTTAGGCTGGCTTCGAGAGGGCGGCGGGAAAACCCGTCGCCCTTTCCGTTTGTTCGACCCGCCCCTAGCGCTGCGGAGGCAGGAGCCCATGTCTATAACTGATGCCAGCTTCAGCCTCTGGCTGACGTTCATCCCGAGCGCCTGCCTTGCAGGCAGTCGAAAGGCTGGCATGGCGAACCAGCTATGAGCGCGCGTCACTAATTCCGCACGATCACCTTTACCCGTTCGCCTACCCGTAGCGCGTCGCCGCGCTCAAGGCCGTTAAGCACCAGGAAACGGTCCAGCGGCGAGTCGGGGAAGGCCATCATCCGCGCGAAGGTGTCGGGGGTTTCGCCCGCCTTCACCTTCAGAACCTTCACCCGCAACGGACGAACACCCTGCGTTTCGGCGGCCGTCAAGCGACGCATGCTCTGGACTAGCGATTCGAACGGGCCGATCCCCTGCCCCGACCGGGTCAGCGTCACGAAATGATAAGCGATCGCACCATTGTCGGGACGATAGGCAAACACGCCGACGTCGAGCGGGCCGGCATTGCTGTTCCCTTGACCGAAAGCATAACGGAAATCGATGCCGCTGCCCCGGCCGCCTTGAACCTGGCTGTGGCGAATGTTGCTACTGAGCTTCGAGAACACCTGCCCGATATAGCCATCAAGGCCGCCCGAGCCGATCGCTCCGCCCGAAAAGCTGGCCTGCCCGCCATTGCCGCTGATCGTCACCGCCGCGTCGCTGTTGCTGACCGCATATCCCCGCGGCACGGTGAAGGCCAGTCGCTGGGTCGGCAGCTTGAACTCCTGCCCGTCGAGGAATCCCTTCGCGGGGTCGTCGCCCCATAGCAGCCCGTCAACAGCGTCGAGCAGCGCGTCGTTATTGCGGATGCCGCGTCCCGCCTTGCCGGTCTCCTGCGCCTTGACGCGCGCGCGCTTCACACGGTCGATCGAGTTGGGATGGGTGCTGGCCCAGGTCGGCAGGGAATTGGCCTTGCCGCTGATCCGGGCCTCCAGATCCTGCTGCGCGCCCAGCACGCCGAGCATGTCCGACGAGGCGAGTGGATCATAGCCGGCATTCGCCAGATAGCGAACGCCAAGATCATCAGCCTGATATTCCTGGGTGCGCGAGAAGCCCTTGGTGATCAGGTCGGCACCGACGCCGGCGCCCCGTCCGATCAGGCTGCCGACTCCCGAATCGCCCGCGACAGCGCCGACGAGGCCGGCGAGGACCGAAGTGATCGTGGCGGTCTGCTGCCGCTTGGCCGAATGGCGTGCGGCGACGTGGCCGACCTCATGCCCCAGCACCGAGGCGAGCTCCGCCTCGTCGTTCATGATCGCGAGGAGGCCGCGCGTCACATAGACGTAGCCGCCGGGGATAGCGAAGGCGTTGTTCACCGGCGAATCGAGCAGCGTCACGGTGAAGTCGCGCTCGGAGTTGGACAGGCCCGACTGGACCGCGATCTTTCGCCCCACCCGCGTGACATAGTCTGCGGCAGGTCCCTTCATAGCTCCGCCGAACTGCTGCACGAGCTGCGGATGGGCCTCCGCGCCCGTGCGTTTGTCGCCAGCGGAAATCGACTGGACCTGTGCCAGGGCGACACCCGGAACGGCGACAAGCGACAGGCTGGTCCAGAGCAGAAAAGTCTTCATGCTATCCTCCCACGCAACGCAGAAAGCAGATAGCGGGCGAACGGTTCCGTTACGACTTTTTCCGCCGTTGCTTTTCCTCTTCTCCGCCTGCCGGTCAGCCGATGGCCAGGAACTTGTCTCGGCGCGCAGCGCGCAGGGTCGTCGGCTTCTTGCCGGCAAGCTTGTCGAGTTCTTCCCCGATCGCAGCGCCCAGCGCGGCGATTGCGGCAGCAGGATCGCGATGCGCGCCGCCCACCGGCTCCGCCACCACCCGGTCGACCACGCCGAGCTTCTGAAGATCGGCGGCGGTGACCTTCATCGCTTCGGCCGCCTCCGCTGCCTTGTCACCGGTACGCCACAGAATCGAGGCACATCCCTCGGGCGAGATCACCGAATAGACAGCATGCTCGAACATCAACACGCTGTTCGCCGCCGCGACCGCGATCGCCCCGCCCGAGCCGCCTTCGCCCACGACCGCCGCGACCATCGGCACGCCCAGGGCCAGGCAGGCTTCGGTGGAGCGCGCGATCGCCTCGGCCTGGCCGCGCTCTTCGGCCTGGATGCCGGGAAAGGCGCCCGAGGTATCGACGAGGCTCACCACCGGCAGACCGAAACGATCGGCCAGTTCCATCAGCCGGATCGCCTTGCGATAGCCCTCGGGCTTGGCCATGCCGAAATTGTGGCGGATGCGCGACGCGGTGTCGTCGCCCTTCTCATGACCGATCACCATCACCTTTCGATCGCCCAGACGACCGAGGCCGCCGATGATCGCCTGGTCGTCGGCGAATGCGCGGTCCCCCGCCAGCGGCATGAAATCGCTGACGAAGCCGGCAACATAGTCCTTGAAGTGCGGGCGCTCGGGATGCCGGGCAACCTGCGTTTTCTGCCACGGCGTCAGCTTCGCATAGGTGTCGCGCAGCAATTTGTCCGACTTGGCCTCCAGCTTGGAGACTTCGCTCTCGATGTCGAGCGAACCGGCGTCGGCGGTCGACCGGAGTTCGGCGATGCGCGCCTGTAGCTCGGCGATGGGCTTTTCGAATTCGAGATAGGCAACCATCGGCTCCGGTTAGGCGGGCTCGACGCTCCAGTCAACGAAGCCCGCGCCGGGAAGCCGTGCAAAGCGAAGGGTGAATGCGACGGCCGCGCCTGCGGGCGACGCAGGCCCGGGCCCTTGAAGCCGGCAGAGCCCTCCCTATCTCGATCCGGCCGGCCGTCGCCTGAAGGGACGGCAGGCATGGTCCGGCGGATGCTCCGCGGACCGATAATGGTCATTATCGCTTGATGAGGAAACAGACCCATGCGTAGCCTTGATTTCGCTCCCCTGCTCCGGTCCTCGATCGGCTTCGAGAATCTCAACCGTCTCGTCGACTTCGCCCGTGGCGACGGCGACAGCTATCCGCCGTACAACATCGAGAAGACGGGTGACGGCGCCTATCGGATCCAAATGGCGCTCGCCGGCTTCACCCGCGACGAGATCGACGTCACCGTGCAGGACAACGTGCTGATCATCATCGGCCGCGCCGTCGAGGCCACCGATGCCGAGAAGCGCGAATATCTCCACCGCGGAATCGCCAAGCGCGCGTTCGAGCGCCGCTTCCAGCTCGCCGACACCATCAAGGTGACCGGTGCGGGCTATGAGAACGGCTTGCTCAACGTCGACCTGGTTCGGGAGATTCCCGAGCACAAGAAGCCTCGCCGCATCGCCATCGACGGGGTCGAGCCCCAGGCGGTGATCGACGCGGAGCCCAGCAAGGCTGCCGCGTAAATCACGACTGGCAGAGGAAAGCCGGGCCGCGAGGTCCGGCTTTCTGATTCTCCAGACACCCCAGCGGGCACCGGCCGCCCGGGCAGCGACTACCCGCTCTCATCGGTTGGAGGCTCTCGAGGAGATCGCCTTCCCTTCACCGGCCCGTCAAACTTCACCGTAACTTGTATCTCTGGTGCCTTGCATAAGGGGGGCACCCCTGCTAACCGGCCCGCGAACCATGCAGGGACGCCTTCCCGGCGGCCCTTTTTTGCGCATGGCCCAACCTTTTTTGGGGGAATGAAAGCGCGTGGAGAATTCCGGCGGTATTCAGTCTAGCCTCAGCGGACGTTATGCGACCGCGCTGTTCGGTCTCGCACGGGACGAAAAGGCGATCGACGCGGTCTCCGCGAGCCTTCAGTCGCTCAAGGCCGCGCTGACCGAATCGGACGACTTCCGTCGCCTGACGACGAGCCCGCTCGTTTCGCGCGACGAGGCGACGAAGGCGGTGGCCGCGACGGCCGCGAGCCTCGGCATCGATCCCCTCACCACCAAGTTCCTCGGCGTGCTCGCGCAGAATCGCCGGCTCGGCCAGCTCGGCGCGGTGATCCGCTCCTTCGCGACCCTCTCGGCCCGGCATCGCGGCGAGACCACCGCCGAAGTCACCTCGGCCCATCCGCTGACCGCCACCCAGGTCAAGGCGCTGAAGGCCAAGCTCAAGACCCAGCTCGATCGCGACGTCGCGGTCGATCTCACCGTCGATCCGTCCATTCTCGGCGGCCTGATCGTCAAGATCGGCTCGCGCCAGATCGACGGTTCGATCCGCTCCAAACTGAACTCCCTCGCGATTGCGATGAAAGGCTGAACATGGATATCCGCGCCGCAGAAATCTCCAAGGTCATCCGCGACCAGATCGCCAGCTTCGGCAGCGAAGCGCAGATCTCCGAAGTCGGCCAGGTGCTGTCGGTCGGCGACGGCATCGCCCGCATCCACGGCCTCGACAATGTCCAGGCCGGCGAGATGATCGAATTCTCGAACGGCATCAAGGGCATGGCCCTCAACCTCGAAGCCGATAACGTCGGCGCCGTGATCTTCGGCTCGGACAGCCAGATCAAGGAAGGCGATGTCGTCAAGCGGACCGGCACCATCGTCGACGTGCCCGTCGGCAAGGGCCTGCTCGGCCGCGTGGTCGACGGCCTCGGCAACCCGATCGACGGCAAGGGCCCGATCGTCGCCGAGCAGCGCAGCCGCGTCGAGGTCAAGGCGCCGGGCATCATCCCCAGGAAGTCGGTGCACGAGCCCGTGCAGACCGGCCTCAAGGCGCTCGACGCGCTCGTCCCCGTTGGCCGCGGCCAGCGCGAGCTGATCATCGGCGACCGCCAGACCGGCAAGTCGGCGGTCGCGATCGACACCTTCATCAACCAGAAGACCGCCAACGCGGGCACCGACGAGAGCAAGAAGCTCTACTGCGTCTATGTCGCGATCGGCCAAAAGCGCTCGACCGTTGCCCAGCTCGTCAAGACGCTCGAAGAGAACGGCGCGATGGAATATTCGATCGTGGTCGCCGCGACCGCGTCGGATCCCGCTCCGCTCCAGTATCTCGCGCCCTACACCGGCGTCGCCATGGGCGAATATTTCCGCGACAACGGCATGCACGGTCTGATCGTTTATGACGATCTTTCCAAGCAGGCGGTCGCCTATCGCCAGATGTCGCTGCTGCTGCGCCGTCCGCCGGGCCGCGAAGCCTATCCGGGCGACGTCTTCTATCTGCACAGCCGCCTGCTCGAGCGCGCCGCCAAGCTGAACGATGCCAACGGCAACGGCTCGCTGACCGCTCTGCCGATCATCGAAACCCAGGCGGGCGACGTGTCGGCCTATATCCCGACCAACGTGATCTCGATCACCGATGGCCAGATCTTCCTCGAGACCGACCTGTTCTACCAGGGCGTCCGTCCGGCCATCAACGTCGGCCTGTCGGTGTCGCGCGTCGGCTCGGCCGCGCAGACCAAGGCGATGAAGAAGGTCGCCGGTTCGATCAAGCTGGAGCTTGCCCAGTATCGCGAAATGGCCGCCTTCGCGCAGTTCGGTTCGGATCTCGACGCCTCGACCCAGCGCCTGCTGAACCGTGGCGCGCGCCTGACCGAGCTGCTCAAGCAGCCCCAGTTCCAGCCGCTGCCCTTCGAGGAGCAGGTCGCGTCGATCTTCGCCGGCGTGAACGGCTATCTGGACACCATCCCGACCAACGCGGTGACCCGCTTCGAAGCCGGCTTCCTCGCCGAAATGCGCTCGAAGCACGCCGACGTTCTGGCCGCGATCCGCGACAGCAAGGACCTGTCGGCGGACTCGACCGCGGCGCTCAAGTCGGCGCTCGAAGCCTTCGTGAAGACCTTCGCGTAACATACTGATATCTCACCCGGCCTTGTGCCGGGTGAGGCAGGACGGAAGAGACAAGACTAGATGGCAAGTCTCAAGGCCCTCAAGGTCCGCATCACTTCGGTGAAGTCGACCCAGAAGATCACCAAGGCGATGAAGATGGTCGCCGCCGCGAAGCTGCGCCGCGCGCAGATGGCTGCGGAAGCCGGTCGCCCCTATGCCGAGCGGCTGGACGCGGTGATGTCGAGCCTCGCCTCGAAAGTGACGGTCGGGCCGCAGAGCCCGAAGCTGCTCGCCGGGACCGGCAACGACCAGGTTCACCTGCTCGTCGTCGCGACCTCGGAGCGTGGCCTCGCCGGCGCGTTCAACACCAACATCGTCCGGGCCGCGCGCAAGACCGCGGACAGCCTGATCGCGCAGGGCAAGACGGTGAAGTTCTACCTGATCGGCAAGAAGGGCCGCGCCGTGTTGCAGCGGATCTTCCCCGGCAAGATCGTCCATCAGGTCGACCAGAGCCACATCAAGAACGTCGCGTTCAGCGATGCCCATGCGGTGGCCGAGGACCTGATCGGCCGCTATGCGGCGGGCGAGTTCGATGTCGCTCATCTGTTCTTCGCCAAGTTCCAGTCGGCGCTGGTCCAGGAACCGACCGAGTTGCAGATCATTCCGGTCCCGCTAACCGCCGACACCGGCGCGGCGGCAACGGGCGCCTCGGCGGCGGTCGAATATGAGCCGGACGAGGAAGCGATCCTCACCGAGCTGCTGCCGCGCAACGTCGCCGTCCAGCTATTCCGCGCGATGCTGGAAAATGCCGCATCCGAACAGGGTAGCCGCATGACCGCGATGGACAATGCCACCCGCAATGCCGGCGAGATGATTAACAAGCTGACGATCCAGTACAACCGGACCCGTCAGGCGGCGATCACCACCGAGCTCATCGAAATCATCGCTGGCGCTGAAGCGCTGTAAGAGATCAGAGGCAGGAAACAGACCATGGCTAAAGCCCCCACCACCAAGAACGTCGGCCGCATCTCGCAGGTCATCGGCGCCGTCGTCGACGTCAGCTTCGACGGTTCGCTGCCGGCGATCCTGAACGCGCTCGAGACGACGAACAACGGCAACCGCCTCGTCCTCGAAGTCGCCCAGCACCTCGGCGAAGGCACCGTCCGCACGATCGCGATGGACGCCACCGACGGCCTGACCCGTGGCCAGGAAGTCACCGACACCGGCTCGCAGATCCGCGTCCCGGTCGGCCCGCAGACGCTTGGCCGCATCCTCAACGTCATTGGTGAGCCGATCGACGAACGCGGCCCGGTCAACGCGACCCAGACCTCGCCGATCCATGCCGAGGCTCCGCTGTTCGTCGACCAGTCGACCGACGCCAGCATCCTCGTCACCGGCATCAAGGTGATCGACCTGCTCGCGCCATACGCGAAGGGCGGCAAGATCGGCCTGTTCGGCGGCGCCGGCGTGGGCAAGACCGTGCTGATCCAGGAACTGATCAACAACATCGCGAAGGGCCATGGCGGTACCTCGGTGTTCGCGGGCGTGGGCGAGCGTACCCGCGAGGGCAACGATCTCTATCACGAGTTCCTCGACGCGGGCGTCATCGCCAAGGATGCCGACGGCAACCCGACCCCGGAAGGGTCGAAGGTCGCCCTGGTGTTCGGCCAGATGAACGAGCCGCCGGGCGCGCGTGCCCGCGTCGCGCTCTCGGGTCTGACGATCGCCGAATATTTCCGCGACGTCGAAGGCCAGGACGTGCTGTTCTTCGTCGACAACATCTTCCGCTTCACCCAGGCGGGTTCGGAAGTGTCGGCGCTGCTCGGCCGCATTCCTTCGGCGGTGGGCTATCAGCCGACCCTGTCGACCGACATGGGCGCGCTGCAGGAGCGCATCACCTCGACCAACAAGGGTTCGATCACCTCGGTGCAGGCGATCTATGTGCCCGCCGACGATCTTACCGATCCGGCGCCGGCCACGTCCTTCGCCCACCTCGACGCAACCACCAACCTCAACCGCGCGATCTCTGAGCTCGGCATCTACCCGGCGGTCGATCCGCTCGACTCGACCTCGCGCATGCTCGAGCCGCGCATCGTCGGCCAGGAGCATTACGAGACCGCCCGCGCCGTCCAGGAGACGCTGCAGAAGTACAAGTCGCTGCAGGACATCATCGCGATCCTCGGCATGGACGAGCTGTCGGAAGAGGATAAGCTCACCGTCCAGCGCGCCCGCAAGATCCAGCGCTTCCTGTCGCAGCCGTTCCACGTCGCCGAGGTCTTCACCGGCATCGCCGGCAAGTTCGTGTCGATCGAGGACACGGTGAAGTCGTTCAAGGCGGTCGTCGAAGGCGAATATGACCACCTGCCGGAAGCGGCCTTCTATATGGTCGGCGGCATCGACGAAGTGGTCGAGAAGGCCAAGAAGCTGGCTGCCGAAGCGGCCTGATGGCGGACGGGCCGCGCATCGAGGATGCGGTTAACGAGACCTGCCCCTGGTCGGGTGATCCGATCTCGGCAGACGCTCTGACCGTCTACAAGGGCGCGGTCGTCGGCTTCTGCAACCCGGGTTGCCGGGACAAGTTCGAGCAAGCCACAGCGGCGTTCGATCTTGCTCTTCGCGACCGGAAACAGGACTGAACATGGCTGATCTGCATTTCGAACTCGTCACCCCCGAAAAGCTCCTCCGCTCGGAGGAGGTGTATATGGTGGTGGTGCCCGGCTCCGAGGGCGACTTCGGCGTGTTGGCGGGCCATGCGCCCTTCATGTCGACAGTCCGCTCCGGCGAGTTGGCGATCTATTCGGGCCCGACCACGGTTGCCGCGCGCATCCATGTCGAAGGCGGCTTCGCGGAGGTCAACGAGAAGGGCCTGACGGTGCTGGCGGAGCAGGCGACCGAAGCCTGATCCACTGCCCCTGCGGCAAGAATGACAAGGCCCGGCGCAGCGATGCGGCCGGGCCTTTTCCTTGATCAGTTTCCTCGTCATTTCCGCCAAGCCGGGAATCCACGATAACGGAACATCCGGCCTCCTGCAGTGCCCCCGTCCGTGAATGCCCGCTCTCGCGGGAAGGGCGGAAACCTTGGTCTCGTTCGGAGGTGGAACCGCCCTACTCCTCGACGAACGCCTTGAGCCGCAGCAGCGCATCGTCCCACTGTGCCGCCACGCGATCGAGATAGGCGCGGGCGGTGGCCAGCGGCTCGGGCCGGCAGGCGAAGCGGCTCTCCCGGCCATGGCGGACGCTTTCGACCAGACCGACATCCTGCAGCACCCGGAGATGCTTGGTCACCGCCTGGCGGGTCAGGTCGGTATCGCCGGCAAGCATCGTGATGGACCGGGTATGTCCATCGCTGAGCCGCATCAGGAGCGACAGCCGGGTGCGATCCCCCAGTGCGGCGAAGATCGGCGCCGGGTCGATCGCCCTGCCAGCCTCACCCATCGAGGTAGGATCGGATGTTCTCGACCTGCGCCGTCCATCCGCCGCTGTTCATTCGGATCGCCTCATCGCGCCGATCGGCTGGGATGCGGTCGAAGCCCGATTCGGTGACGGTCACCCGCGTCCCCTCTCCCACCGGCTCTAGTCGGAAATCGACCAGCGTCGGCTCCTCCGCCGAGTAGTCGATCGCAGGATCGATCGCATAAGGGTGCCAGGTGAAGGCAAAGCGATGGGGTTCATCCATCGCAACGATGCGCACGTTCCAGCGGACGTGCTCATAGCCCTCGAGCGTGATGTGCCCCGTCGCCGGTTCGCCGGTGGCAAAGGGCTGGTCAATCGCGACGCGGAACCACTGTCCGAACTCGCGATGATCGGTGAGCGCGCGCCACACCCGTTCGATGGGCGCGCGAAGGTCGACGGTACGCTGTATGGAGTCGGTCATAATAGGCAACCTCCTGGTTGCTAAAATAGTCCCCTCCCCTAAATGCGCAACTTATAAGTTGCATATGGCCGATCCGGTAAATCCCGGATGAACATCCGAAGCCGTCCCAGTTCACACTGAAAGCAGCCCTTTCCTGCTATAGGGTCGGGGTACGACATCACGGGAATTGTCAGCGCATGGCATCGATCAGTTCGCTTCAGCAGACCGAAGTCACCTTCCTCTCGGGAATCAACGCCAGCGGCCTCCTGGCCGGCGAGAGCTATTGGACGTGGAACTCCGACAATCCCGCCACCTATGATCCGGGAAACAACATCACGGCCAAATTCGGGCCGGCGACGATCGGCACCGGAGCCACGATCAGCTATGCTTTCGATGCCGCATCGAACTGGAACGAGGCCGAACGATCGGCTTTCGAGTCGACCGCCGCGCTCTGGTCGGCAGTCGCCAACGTCAGGTTCGTCGAAAGCAGCGCGGGCAGCGCGATGGTGACTCTCCAGCGCGGGACAGATGGCGGCGCTTCGGGAGGCCGAACCTTCAGTTCGGGTACAACGGGTACGGCGGATATCGGTACCGCGACGCGCGGCCGGATAGAGATCGACACCAACACGGCGGGCTTCGGGCCGCTCGGCTCGAGTTTCAGCACATATGGCGGCTATCCCTATACGACGCTGATCCATGAATGGGGCCATGTGCTGGGCCTCGGCCATGGCGGCGCTTATGATGAGAGCCTCGATTTCGGTGCGCCGCGCTACACGAACTTCGACTCGCTGGCCTGGACATTGATGTCCTACAATGATCCCGCCAGCGGCTTCTCCTGGGGTACGTCGCGCACCAGCGACGGACTGCTCTACGCCAATACGCCGGTCACGCCGATGCCGCTCGACATCGTCGCGATCCAGCGAATCTACGGCGTCGCGGTCGATACGCCGTTGTCGGGCGGCCAGGTGTACGGCTTCAACAGCAACATCGCGGGTCCGATCGCCAAATATTTCGACTTCAACCAGAACAGCCGGCCGATCGTCACGCTGTGGAACAAGGGCGTCGGGAACACGCTCGACGTATCTGGCTTCGCCACGCCCTCCACGATCGACCTTCACGACGGCGCGTTCAGCAGCGTCTCCGGGCTGAAGAACGACATCGCGATCGCCTATGGCACCCGGATCGACAGCGCGGTCACCGGTTCCGGCAACGATACGATCGTCGGCAACGACAATAGCAATGTCATCATGGCCGGCGCCGGCAGCGATTCGATCACCGGCGGCAGCGGCAACGATCATCTCTACGGCGCTGCCTCCCGCGCGGTGCAGGGCGATGGCTCGGATACGATCACCGGCGGTGCCGGCAACGACTATATCCAGGGCAACGCCGGCGACGATCGGCTCGACGGCGGAGCTGGATCGGACCGGATCCAGGGCGGCCAGGGCAATGACAGCATTGTCGGCAATAGCGGCAATGACAGCGTCAACGGCAATCTGGGCAGCGACACGATCGACGGCGGCGAAGGCAACGACTCGCTGCGCGGCGGCCAGGGTGGCGACAGCATCCTGGGTGGAACCGGCAATGATGCTCTGCTGGGCGACCTGGGCGATGACACGCTGGCCGGGGGCACAGGCATTGATGTGCTCACGGGTGGCGGCGATGCCGACATTTTCACCTTCGCCAGCGGCGACGCGACCTTCGCCAGCAGCGGCGCGCTCGCCTACATGACCGACATGATCACGGACTTCACCGACGGCGTCGACCATATCCGCCTCGGCTTCGGCGTGCCCGGCAACATTGCCTATGATGGCGGGGCGTTCGACACGCTGGCTCAGGCCGTCGCAGTGGCGCAGGCCCGCCTCGACGACACGGCCGGCTTCACCGACGTCGCCGTGCTCAAGGTGGGCGGCGATCTATACCTGTTCTACGATCCCAGCGCTTCCGCGCCGATCGAGGCGATCAAGCTCGCCGGCCTGTCCGACCCGACCGCGATCACCGTGGCCGATTTTGTCTGATCGCGCCGATGGCCAACGCCGGATTAACCGATTCTGAGGGGTTTGCCGTTACCGGATGACCGTTCGGCCGGAGCTGGCCGTCGGGGACTGATCGAATGAGTGCTTTCGGCAAGCGTGGAGCGATGACGCACGGGGCCAAGCCCGCCTTCGGCGTGGCGCGACCGATGCATGTCGACAGCGCCCCCGGTCCGCTGACCGGCGGACTGCAATTCCCATCGATCGACAGCACCGTCTTCCCCGGCGCGGGCACCGATCCCTTCGCCGGCCTGCCGGGCTATGACGATCCGATCGCGGTCAGCGAGGAGGATGTCGCGCTCCCCAGGCATGCCGACGCTATGGCGCGGCTTGCGATCCGCGAGGCTGCTTCCGGCGATGCCGGCCGCGCACGGATCGAGGGGTTCGAGGCGTCGATCCACAAGATCAAGGAGCAGGTGCTTCCGCGCTTGCTCGAAAGGGTCGATCCCGAAGCGGCCGCATCGCTGAGCAAGGACGAGCTGGCCGAGGAATTCCGCCCCATCATCGGCGAAGTGCTCGCAGAGTTGCGCATCACGCTCAACCGCCGCGAGCAGTTCGCGCTCGAAAAGGTGCTGATCGACGAACTGCTCGGCCTCGGCCCTCTCGAGGAGCTGCTGAGCGACCCGCTGATCACGGATATCATGGTCAACGGCCCCGACCAGACCTATGTAGAACGCAAGGGCAAGCTCGAACTTGCCAAGGTTACCTTCCGCGACGAGGAGCATCTGTTCCAGATCGCCCAGCGCATCGTCTCCAAGGTCGGCCGCCGGGTCGACCAGACGACGCCGCTGGCCGACGCACGCCTTGCCGACGGCAGCCGCGTCAACGTTATCGTTCCGCCGCTGTCGCTCCGCGGAACTGCGATCTCCATCCGCAAATTCTCGTCGAAGCCGATCACCCTGGACATGATGGCTCGCAGCGGATCGATGAGCGAGCAGATGGCGACCATGCTCAAGATCGCCGGTGCAAGCCGTTTCAACATCGTCATTTCGGGCGGTACGGGTTCGGGCAAGACGACGATGCTCAACGCCTTGTCGAAGATGATCGACCCTGGCGAGCGCGTCGTCACCATCGAGGATGCCGCCGAGCTTCGCCTGCAGCAACCGCACTGGTTGCCGCTCGAGACCCGCCCCGCCAATCTCGAAGGCCAGGGCGCCATCACGATCCGCGACCTCGTCGTCAACGCGCTGCGCATGCGGCCCGACCGGATCATCCTGGGCGAAATCCGCGGGCCGGAATGCTTCGACATGCTGGCCGCGATGAATACCGGCCATGACGGATCGATGTGCACGCTCCACTCCAACAGCCCGCGCGAGGCGCTGGCGCGCATGGAGAACATGGTGATGATGTCGGACATCAAGGTGCCCAAGGAAGCGATCTCGAAGCAGATCGCCGACTCGGTCGACCTCATCGTCCAGGTCAAGCGCCTGCGGGACGGATCGCGGCGCGTCACCAGCATCACCGAGGTGTTGGGCATGGAGGGCCCGGTGATCATCACCCAGGAGCTGTTCAAGTTCGAATATCATGCCGAGGATGCGGAAGGCCGGATCATCGGCGAATTCGCGACCTCGGGCCTGCGCCCCTATACGATTGAGAAGGCCCGCCAGTTCGGCTTCGATCAGCCGCTGCTCGAGGCCTGCCTCTGACCTGACTCAGCCGTCAGCGATCCACCAGGCCGCGAACAGGGCTGTCATGATCAGGGCCAGGACCGTGACCAGCGGCCAGGGCACCCATCCGCTCCGTCCCGCCACACGATCGGCCTCGCGCCGACGGTGGCGGCGCCAGTCGGCCGCGACGGACAGCACTGCCAGCGCGACGAAGAGAAGGGTCGGCCAAGCATAATCCGATTGCACCTTTGCGCCGCTCCGTCTTCATTACGCCGATGTTCCATCACGGGAGACCACCGGTGCGTTACCCGCTTTATGCTGCCCTCGCCATTGCCCTGAGCGCGCCTGCCGCGATCGCCCCCGCCGCCCCCGCCACCTCTGCCAAGGCCGATCCCGCCGTCGCAGGCGCGATCGCGGACAGCAGGCGCAGCGAGGCGAGCCGGGTGCGAGACCAATATCGCCACCCGGCTGAGACGCTTGCCTTCTTCGATGTCCACCCGGGCCAGACCGTGGTCGAATTCTACCCGGGCGGCGGCTGGTACACACAGATCCTGGCTCCCCTGCTGAAAGGCAACGGCACCTATGTCGCCTTTGCCCCCGAGCGCGGGGTGGCCAACACCACTGCGATCCTCGACCGCAACAAGGACTGGTTTGGTCCGGTGACGATCGCGACCTTCAGCCCGACCGCACCGTCGACGATCCCACCCGGGAGCGCCGATCGCGTGCTCACCTTCCGCAACGTCCACAACCTGATCATGGCTGGCGATGCTGTCGCCGCCAAAGCCTTCGCGGACTTCCATGCCGCGCTGAAACCGGGAGGTATTCTTGGCGTCGTCGACCATCGCCTGCCCGAGGACAAGGATAGCGCGCTGGAGAAGAAGAGCGGCTATATCAAGCGTTCGACGATCATCCGTCTTGCGACGGCGGCAGGCTTCAAGCTTGTCGAGGAGTCGGAGATCAACGCCAATCCCCGGGACACGCACGACCATCCCGAAGGCGTCTGGACCCTGCCTCCGACTTACAAACTCGGAGACGTCGACAAGGCGAAATATGCGGCGATCGGCGAGAGCGACCGGCTGACGCTCAAATTCGTGAAGCCGTAGAAGACCATCTCGCCTCTCCCGTCATTCCTGCGAAAGCGGGAATGACGATGGAGGTCCACAACGATCACGGCGGGCTATGCCGCCGCCCTGTCACTTGAGCTTGTTGATCTGCTCCTGCATCGCGGCAAGCTGGGCCTTGAGGGCTTCGACTTCGCTGCGCGGCGTCCCTTCCGCGGCGGGAGCTTCCTTGGCGGCGCCTTCCGACCGCTGCGGCTTGAAAGCGCTCGCCGCAGCCTCGAACATGTCCATGTTGCGCTTCGCGAGTTCCGCGAAGGGCCCCCCGGCGAAGGCACCTTCCATGGCCTGGCGGAACTGCGTCTGGTTACGGCGAAAGGCATCCATCGATGCCTCAAGATATTGCGGCACCATCGACTGCATCGAATCGCCGTAGAGTGAGATCAGCTGGCGCAGGAAGCTCACCGGCAGCATCGTCTGGCCGCGGTTCTCCTCCTCCATGATAATCTGGGTGAGAACGTTATGGGTGATGTCCTCCTCGGTCTTGGCGTCGATGACCTTGAAGTCGCGCCCCTCGCGCGTCATGGCGGCGAGATGGTCGAGGGTGATGTAGCTTGATGTTTCGGTATTATACAGCCGGCGATTGGCGTATTTCTTGATGATGACCGTACCCGAGCCGTCCGATGATTTAGCCATGATTCCCCACCTGCCGACCAATGCTGATGTCTGACATAGCATCAAATCTTTCCGCGTCGCAACACAGGCCGCGGCCATTGCCGCTGTTCCTCGATATGCTGCGCAACGAAACCGCGGAAAATCCCGAGCGGATGCGGGCCGCACTGGCCGGGCTGCGGGCCTATCAGAACGCTCCCCGCCCGCCACGCCCCCCCGAGGCGCCGGTCATCGGCCGGATCGGCCGGATCACGCTGCGCAGCCATGGTGCGGAGGGGCCACCGATATTGTTCGTGCCGTCGCTGATCAACGGCTCGGAAATCCTTGATCTCAGCACCGAAAATTCCATGATGCGTGCCCTGGCGGCACGCGGCCTCCATCCGGTGCTGCTCGACTGGGGTACGCCGGGTGCAGACGAGGCTGATGTCGACATCGGCGGCCATGTCGAACGCTACATCCTGCCGGCGCTCGACCTGCTCGGCCCGGACGCCGCGCTCGCGGGCTATTGCCTGGGCGGGACAATGAGCATTGCCGCGGCGACGCTACGCCCGCCCAAGGCACTCGTGCTGATCGCCGCGCCATGGGACTTCGCCGGATTCACTTCGCAGGCGCGAAACGACCTGCAGGAACTGTGGCGCAGCGCAGAACCTGTGGCGAGCCGTTTCGGCCTGCTACCGGCGGAGGTACTGCAGCAGATATTCTGGCGGATCGATCCCTCGCGGACGATCGCCAAGTTCGAGCAGTTCGCCGGCAAGGACGCCGCCAGCGCCGAGGGACAGAATTATATTGCGGTCGAGGATTGGGCGAATGACGGCCCGCCCCTCCCCCTCGCCGCCGGCCGCGAACTGATGGAAGACCTGATGGCCGGAAATCTGAGCGGCGCCGGCCGATGGACCGTCGGCGGGCGCACCATCGACCCCGCCGCGCTCGATCTTCCCGTGCTCAACATCCTGTCGACGACCGACCGGATCACCCCCGCCGCCAGCGCGTGGCAAGGCGGCGAGCGGATCGCGCTGGACGAAGGGCATGTCGGCATGGTGGTCGGGCGACGCGCACCTGGATCGCTCTGGAACCACCTCTCCACATGGCTTTCGCATCTGCGGAATAGCTGATAGGCCCCCGTCCGCAGAAACAGCGCGTGAGTCGACGAAATCGGCCTCGAGAGCCCTTCGCACACGCGAAACGAAGGCAGGAGCGACTATGACTGACATCGTGATCACTGGCGCCAAGCGCACGCCCGTCGGCAGCTTCCTGGGGTCGTTCGCAACCACCCCGGCGCATGAGCTGGGCCGCGTGGCGATCGAGGCAGCGCTTGCCCAGGCCGGCGTTGCGGCGGCCGAGGTGCAGGAAGCCGTATTGGGCCAGGTGCTGACCGCCGGCCAGGGCCAGAACCCGGCACGTCAGGCTGCCATCAATGCGGGCATCCCCAAGGAGGCGACCGCCTTCGGCGTCAACCAGGTCTGCGGCTCGGGATTGCGCGCCGTCGCCCTCGCCGCCCAGTCGATCCGCTGCGGCGACGCTCGGGTGGTGGTCGCCGGCGGGCAGGAGAGCATGTCGCTGTCGATGCACGCGCAGAATCTGCGCGGCGGCTTCAAGATGGGCAATGCCTCGCTGGTCGACACGATGATCGTCGATGGCCTGACCGATGCCTTCAACGCCTATCACATGGGCATCACCGCCGAGAATCTGGCTGAAAAATACCAGATCGGTCGCGCCGATCAGGACGCCTTCGCGGTCGCCAGCCAGAACAAGGCGGAGGCCGCGCAGGCCGCGGGCCGCTTCGACGACGAGATCGTCGCGGTCACCGTCAAGGGTCGCAAGGGCGACACCGTCGTGGCACGGGACGAATATATCCGCGCCGGCGCGACGATCGAGGCCATGTCCGCCCTCAAGCCCGCCTTCAAGAAGGATGGGACCGTCACCGCCGCCAATGCCAGCGGCATCAACGATGGCGCCGCGGCGCTGGTGCTGATGTCGGCGGACGACGCCGCACGGCGCGGCGCTCCGATCCTTGGCCGCATCGCAAGCTGGGCGACCTGCGGAGTCGATCCGTCCATCATGGGCATTGGCCCGGCGCCAGCCTCGAAGCTCGCACTCGAGAAGGCCGGCTGGACGCTAGCCGACCTCGACCTGATCGAGGCCAACGAAGCCTTTGCCGCGCAGGCACTGGCGGTCGGCAAGGAACTCGGCTGGAACACCGATATCGTCAACGTCAATGGCGGCGCGATCGCCATCGGCCACCCGATCGGCGCTTCGGGCGCGCGCGTGCTGACGACGCTAATCTATGAGATGGCGAAGCGCGACGCGAAAAAGGGCCTCGTCACCCTTTGCATCGGCGGCGGCATGGGCATCGCCATGTGCATCGAACGCTGACCCGGCCGAGCGAACCCGCCTCTCCCGCTATGGGACGAGGCGGGCCGCTGGCTTTTCTCCATCTGGTCTTAACTCCCCATAAACCGCCGAAAGGTTAATCGTCGGGCTGGAATCCAACAGGGGACGAGCATGGCAGACATCGCCGGAGAGGCGCCGCCGCAACCGGGCAATCGCCTGCGCAAGCGAGACAGCCTGCTGCTGATGGGCACCATTAAGGCTGCCGGCGACTATGCCCGCGACACGCAGCCGATCCGCATCCGCAATCTGTCTTCGACCGGCCTGATGGCCGATTCGAAGGTCGAGTACGATGTCGGGGCGTATGTCGAGATAGGTTTGCGCGGCGTAGGCCTGATCCAGGGCGAGATCGTCTGGGTCCGCAACGGACGGATGGGCATCACCTTCGGGGAGACGATCGACCCCAAACGCGCTCGTTTGCCGGTGACCGCCGGATCGGACGATCATCTGCGCAAGGTCATCGATATGGGAAGAATCCGCAGGCCTGGATTGAGGATCGATTGATCCTCAATCCCCTGCGTGGCGTTAAAGGCGGGCAAGCGCCTCTTTAATTCGAAGCTTCTGCTTCTTCAGTTCGCTGATCAGCACCATGTCCGGTGCTGGTCTGCGGCTCTCCACGGCGATCCGGGCTTCGATCCCGGCGTGCTTGGCGAGCATTGCGGACGAATGGGTAGTCGACATCTAGACTGTCTCCTTTCACTCCGACTGGGCCGACCAATAGATCATGATTCGCCCTGCCTGTCTCGCCCAAAAAAAAGCTTGGGCCGATGCGCAGCACGATTGGCCGTTACCGGCGGGAAACAGCCCTCGTCGTTCCGCATCGCTCCTGACGGGGTTGAGCGGAAGCAGCCTCTGCCGCTAGAATCGTCCGGCACAGAAGGGCTTGGAGCGAGTCGGTTGGACAGCGAGGTCATTACGCGACGTATCCAGGTTCTCCGCCAGGAGCATGGCGATCTGGAAGCAGCGATCGAAGCGCTGCAGAACGCCCCGGCAGTCGATCAACTCCAGCTTGCACGGATCAAGAAGCGAAAGCTGCGGATCAAGGACGAGATATCCCAGCTCGAGGACATGCTGATCCCCGACATCATCGCGTGATTTGATCTGGCCCTTGCCGGGCGGGCATCCGCCCGCCTTGGCTATCCTCGCATAAGCTCGGGCGCGCATTTAAGCTTGCGGGTTCTTGGCAGGCTCCGACGATCGGCTCTGCGTGGGGATGCGAAGCATCCCGCAAGGATCGAAGCCGGTTCGCGGAGGCGACCGCCGGCGCTTGAGGCCAAACAAAAAAACCGGGCTCTACTCTTCCCGGCTGACCTTTTCGTTGCGCTCGTGGCGTTCCTGGGCTTCGACCGTCATCGTGGCGATCGGGCGGGCTTCGAGGCGTCCCAGCGAGATCGGCTCGCCGGTCACTTCGCAATAGCCATATTCGCCTTCCTCGATCCGGCGCAAAGCGGCATCGATCTTGGAGATCAGCTTGCGCTGGCGATCGCGGGTCCGAAGCTCGATCGACCAGTCGGTCTCGCTCGATGCGCGGTCGGTAAGGTCGGGCTCCCGCAGCGAATCGATCTGAAGCTGCTGCAGCGTTCCCGCCGATTCCTTGAGGATGGAATCCTTCCAGAGGAGGAGCTTCGCCTTGAAATAGGCGAGCTGCCGATCGTTCATGAAGGGCTCGTCAGGCGAAGGCCTGTATCCGTCGTCCAGTTCCACCGTAGACACGTTCACCGGTTCCCGACCATCCATACGCCCACTCAGCGACGATGCCATTCGACTCTCCGCTTTCGTCCGTCCACCCCTTATCGGCCAATTGACCTGACGCCATGGACGGCCCGCCGCGCCTATAGACAGCAGAACGCCCGCGTACAAGCCGACAGGCTGTACGCGGGCGCAGATTTTTGGGGATTATCCCTGCGGTGGGGTCAGCCGGCCGGCGGCGTCGTCGATTTGACGGCCGCCTCAAGCTGAGCCTGGGTCATTCCGATCACCGGTCCGTTGGGCCCCTGGGCGATCGCAGTCTTGGGCAGCTTGGCCTTGGCGTTCGGCGTGGCGATGGTCACCATGTCGCCCTCGACAGCCTCGATCGTTCCGACCGCGCCACCGCTCTGGTCGGTGACGGCCACGCCGGGTGCCAGCGACGCGAGGAACTGCTCCTGCTGCTGCTGCGAAGCGCCCTTGGCGGCAGCTTCCAGCTCGGCTTTGGTCATGCCGATCAGCAGGCCCTTGTCGCTCTGGGCGAAGGCAGAAGTCGGAACGCTCGCCTTGACCGTCCCTGTATCGATGACGGCGACGTCGCCATTCACCGATGCGATGGTGCCGACGGCTCCGCCCTTCGCGTCCGAAACGCTTGCGCCCTGCGTGACATTGACTTTCGCGCCCGCGGCCGGAGCCGCAGCCGGTGCCGTTTCCTGGGCAAAAGCCGGGCCGGCGACGAAGGTCATTAGTGCAGTGGCAAGAAAGGCAGTTCGCAAAGTCACATCCATACTCCTCGCTATGGGTAAGGTGATTCCACAGTATTGACGCCTGGAAGGCCCCGGCTGTTCCACACTTTTTCGGCAAATTGACGCAGTAGCGGGGCGAAACGACCGTGTCGCGGCGGCCGGTGGGGATCCCGTACCGCACGTCAGGCATCGCCCGGCGGTTGCGCGGAACGGGCTTCGGCGCCATAGGCGGGCGATGCACGATATCCGCCTGATCCGCGAAGATCCCGCCGCCTTCGACGCTGCCATCGCCCGCCGGGGAGCCGAGTCGGCATCGTCGCAGCTGCTCGCCCTCGACGAGCGACGCCGCGCGATCGCGACCGCATTGCAGGCCGCGCAGACCCGCCGGAACGAGGCGTCGAAGGCGATCGGCCAGGCCAAGGCGCAGAAGGACGAAGCGACCGCATCCGCGCTGATGGCCGAGGTGGCGGCGCTCAAGGAACGGATGCCGGCGCTGGAAGCCGAGGGGGCCGAGGTCGAGGCGGCGATCGAAGCCGTTCTCGCCGCGATCCCGAACATTCCGGCGCCCGACGTGCCCGACGGCGCCGACGAACATGACAATGCGGAGCAGCATCGCTGGGGCACGCCTCCAGCCTTCGCCTTCGAGGCGCGCGAACATGCCGATTTCGCCGGGCCGCTCGGCCTCGACTTCGAAGCCGCCGCCGCCATCTCCGGGGCGCGCTTCGCGGTGCTCAGGGGCGGTATCGCCCGGCTGCAGCGCGCACTGGGCGCCTTCATGCTCGACCGGCAGACGGCGGCCGGCTTCACGGAGGTGATCCCCCCGCTGCTGGTGCGCGACGAAGCCGTGTTCGGCACCGGCCAGCTTCCCAAATTCGCCGAGGACCTGTTTCGCACCACGGATGGGCGCTGGCTGATCCCAACGGCCGAGGTAAGCCTGACCAACCTGGTCCGCGAGCAGATCCTGGCCGAGGCCGAGCTGCCGATGAAGATGACCGCGCTCACCCCCTGCTTTCGCTCCGAGGCCGGAGCGGCGGGCCGCGATACGCGCGGGCTGATCCGTCAGCACCAGTTCGACAAGGTCGAGCTGGTCGCGATCACGACTCCCGAACAGTCCGACGCCGTTCACGAGGCAATGACCAAGGCGGCCGAGGCGATCCTTGAAGAGCTGGAATTGCCCTATCGCCGCGTCCTGCTCTGTACCGGCGACATGGGCTTTACCGCCCGCAAGACCTTCGACCTCGAAGTCTGGCTGCCGGGCCAGGCCTGCTATCGCGAGATCAGCAGCGTCTCCAATTGCGGCGACTTCCAGGCGCGCCGGATGAATGCACGCTTCCGTCCCGCGGGCGAGAGCAAGGGTACCCGCTTCGTCCACACCCTCAACGGCTCGGGCCTCGCGGTCGGCCGCACGCTCGTCGCGGTGCTGGAGAATTATCAGCAGGCCGACGGCTCGGTGACGATTCCCAGGGCGCTTGTCCCCTATATGGGCGGGATCACCGAGCTTCGCCCGGCATGAGGATACTCCTCACCAACGACGACGGCATCCATGCCCCCGGCATGGCCGTGCTCGAACGCATCGCCCGCACCTTGTCCGACGACATCACCATCGTCGCGCCGACCAGCGAGCGATCGGGCGCAGGCCGCTCGCTGACCCTGACCCGCCCGCTGCGCCTGCGCCAGCTCGGCGAGAAGCGCTTCGCCGTCGCCGGCACGCCGACCGATGCGGTGATGATGGCGCTGGCACGGATCATGAAGGACGCGCCGCCCGACCTGATCCTGTCGGGTGTCAACCGCGGCGCCAATCTCGGTGAGGACGTCAGCTATTCGGGCACCGTCTCGGCTGCGATGGAAGGTGCGCTCGCCGGCATCCCCTCTATAGCGCTGAGCCAGGTCTATGCGCGCGAGGGGGCCGGCCCGAATGTGAGCTTCGCGGCGGCGGAGAACTGGGGCGAGAAGGTGCTGCGCCCGCTGCTCCAGGCGCCCTGGGCACCGAGAAGCCTGTATAACATCAACTTCCCGGCGCGCGAGCCGGACCAGGTCCTGGGCATCCGGGTGGTTCCCCAGGGGCTCCGCGACTATGGCCAGACGGAAATCCTCCAGCGCACCGACCCGCGCGGCTTCGACTATTACTGGATCAAGCTGGCCGGCATGCCCCACACGCCGGCGCACAGCACCGATCTGGAAGCCGCGGCCGACGGCTGGGTGACGGTGACCCCGCTCCATTGCGACATGACCAATCATGCCGCCCTTGCCGGGACGACGGAGCTGTACCGCTGACCGACCTAGCGGGGTGGCATCGACGGCCAAGGCTGCTAACAGGGCGGCATGGCTCCGCTGATCCGACGCTCGCCCGCCCTCCTGGTCATGCTGCTGGCCACCGCGTGCATTCCGGCGCCTGACCGCCCTGCCCCTAGCCAACGCCCCGCGCCCGCGTCGGCGCCGCCCAAGGGGACGCCTCCCAAGCCCAAACCGTCGCGCGTGACCAAACGAGCCCCGACTCCGGCGCCCACGCCGCTTCCCCAGCCTCCCGCGCCCCCTCCGCCGCCTATGTCCGAAGCAGCGTCGCCGCCTCCGCCACCGGCCTGGCAGATTCGCACGGTGAAGCCCGCGGCGGTCGAGGTCGAGGCCCAGACCTATGTCGTGAAGCCCGGGGACACTCTGCGCGGCATTTCCGACAAGACCGGCGCGGCGTCCGAGGCGATCGCCCGGATCAACCGGATCGAACCGCCATTCAAGATTCTGGTCGGCCAGAAACTCAAGATTCCGGGCGGCCGCTATCACAAGGTCGGCAAGGGGGAGACGGGCATTGCCATCGCCCGCGCCTATGGCGTCGAATGGCGACGGATCGCCGAGATCAATGACCTCGAGGAACCATACATACTGCGCGACGGCCAGCGGCTGCTGCTGCCAAGCCAGCGCGAAGTCGCCAACATGTCCGCCGATGAGCGCGCGGCCGCTTTCCGCGTCGACATTGAGGACCTGATCTCCGGCTCCGAACCGGCGCTCGCCACCAGCGAGCAGCCAGCCCCGCCCGTCCCGACCGCCGCCAAGCCGGTCGCCCCCACCGTGGCGGTTGCCGAGCCGTCTCGCTTCGACGGTCGCTTCGCCTGGCCGGTGCGTGGCCCCGTGCTGCGCGGTTTCGGGCGCTATTCGAGCGGTCAGATCAACCAGGGCATCAACATCGGCACGCCGCGCGGAACGCCTATCGCCGCCGCGGCCGATGGCGTGGTGGCCTATGTCGGGCAGGACATTCCCGCCTATGGGACGCTGGTCCTGCTACGCCATGGAGACGGGTGGATCAGTGCCTATGGCTATGCCGAAAGCATCACCGTGACGCGCGGCCAGAAAGTGGTGAAGGGCCAAACCATCGCGAAGAGCGGATCGAGCCCCTACACGCCCGAGCCGCAGCTTCATTTTGAGATTCGCAACGGGCTGAAGCCGGTCAATCCGCTGACCTATCTGCCGTCTCGGAGTTGATCCGCCGCGCTGCGTCGACTGCGGCGTCGATCGTCGCCTTGAAGCGCGCATGGGGCGGACGGACGCCATGGGCGAACAGCACGCGACGGATCGAAGGTCGCGTTCCCGTCAGGTAGAGCAGAGCCCCCTGTCGCGATGCCTTGCGCGTTAGGCCGGCAATCGTCGCCGCAGCGGTTGAATCGAGCAGCGGGACATCGGAGAAGTCGACCACATAGGCTTGCGGCTGGCCGCCGCCCACGCCGTCGAGCGCGGCCCCGACGGTAGCCGCCGCACCGAAGAAGAAGGCCCCCGATATCCGGCAAACCATGATCGACGGGTCGGCCGAGAGGGCGGCATCGTAGCGGAGGCGATCGCCATTGGCGCTGCCATCGTCCGCGACATCGCCGGCCACGAGCGGCTTACCGGTCTCGACTTCGACCGCCTGCGCCATGCGATGGAGGAACAGCAGCGCCCCCAGCCCGAAGCCGACCAGGATACCGGTGGTGAGATCGCGGAAGACGACGAACAGGAAGGTGGCCAGCAGCACCACCGCGTCGCCGCGCGATGCCCGCAGCAGCGTCGCGAATTCGTGCTTCTCCGCCATGTTCCAGCAGACCATGGCGAGCACCGCAGCGAGCGCCGCGAGCGGGATATAGCTGGCGAGCGGCGCCGCCACGAGCATCATCAGCAACAGGAACAGCGAGTGGAGCATGCCCGCGACCGGTCCACGCGCGCCCGCCCTTACATTGGTTGCGGTCCGGGCGATGGTGCCCGTGACGCAGATCCCGCCAAATAGCGACGAGCCGATATTGGCGAATCCCTGCGCCACCAGTTCGGCGTTCGAACGATGTCGTCGGCCCGTCATGCTGTCCGCGACGACCGCCGACAGCAGGCTTTCGATGCTCCCGAGCAGCGCGAAGGACAGTGCCGCCGGCAGCAGGGCGACGATCCGCCCGGGGGACAGGTCGGGAAGATGCGGCACGGGAAGGGAACCGGGGATGCCGCCAAAACGCGTCCCGATCGTCTCGACCGGAAGGGCGAGCAACGCGCCCAGGACGCTGGCGACGACGATCGCGATGATGAAGGCGGGCCATTGCGGCCGGAACCGGCGGACGGCGATGATGATCGCGAGCGAGAGCAGTGCAACCGCAACCGCCGCGCCGTTGAGGGTCGGCAGTGCATCGCGCAAGGCCGCGAGCTTGGGCAGGATCGCGGCCGGCTCAGGCCCCGCGAAGGTGAGGCCCATCAGTTCCTTGAGCTGGCTTGCGAAGATCACGACGGCGATCCCCGACGTGAAACCTACCGTCACCGGATAGGGAATATATTTTATGAAGGTGCCGAGCCGCAGAAAACCGATGGCGAGCAGCATCAGTCCCGCCAGGAAGGTCGCCAGAATCAGCCCGTCGACGCCGTGCTGCGCGACCGTCGCCGCGACGAGAACGATGAACGCACCCGCCGGCCCGCCGATCTGGAAACGGCTCCCGCCCAGCGCCGATACGATGAAGCCGCCCACGATCGCCGTGTAGAGCCCCCGATCGGGCGTGACGCCAGAGGCGATGGCGATCGCCATCGACAGCGGCAGCGCGACGATCGCGACGGTGAAGCCCGCAAGCGCATCGGCCCTGAAATCAGCCAGGCCGTAACGGTCGCGCAGGATCGTGACCAGCTTGGGGGTGAACAGCTCGACGAAGCCGGGTTGGCGCAACCGCGTGATCATGATCCGGCGCCCGATGGCCCGGGGGCCTGCTTCAGCCGCACGCCGCGCCCCTGCCCGGTGCTCGGCGCGTTGTTGGCGATCAGCTCGACGCCGGCGGCGTCGAACGCCTCGACGATCTTCGTCAGCGTGTCGATCACGCCCCGCACCGTTCCCTCGCTCGCCTCCATCCGCTGGATGGTCGGCAGCGACACGCCGGCCATCTCGGCGAGCTGGCGCTGGTCGATTCCCAAAAGGGCCCTGGCGGCCCGCATCTGCGCGGCGGTAATCATTGCTCCACCTCTTTCAATCTTCCCATATCATATAGCATTAGTGATGTATATAACATCATTTATGCTGGCTCAGATGGCAACGAAAAGCGGAGCCTCGCAATTTGCCGCAAAAGTCCCTATGTGCGCGCCACCCATGGCAATCGAACTCCCCTCCCCGCCGAAGATCGGCATGGTTTCGCTTGGCTGTCCCAAGAACCTGGTCGACAGCGAGCGCATCCTGACCAAGCTGCGGTCCGACGGCTACGGCCTCTCGCCCGACTATGCCGGCGCCGATGTCGTGCTCGTCAACACCTGCGGCTTTCTGGACAGCGCCAAGGAGGAGAGCCTCGAAGCGATCGGAGAAGCGATCGCCGAAAATGGGCGCGTCATCGTCACCGGCTGCATGGGCGACGAAGCGGAGGCGATCCGCGCGCGCTTTCCCAAGGTCCTCGCGATCACCGGCGCGCACCAATATGAGGAGGTTGTCGGCGCGGTCCACGACGCGGCGCCAGTCCCGCCCTCACCCTATGTCGACCTGGTACCGGAGGCAGGGCTCAAGCTCACGCCGCGCCATTACAGCTATCTGAAAATTTCCGAGGGCTGCAACCATCGCTGCAGCTTCTGCATCATCCCGTCGATCCGCGGAGACCTGGTCAGCCGTCGGCCCGATGCGATCCTGCGCGAGGCGGAGAAGCTGGTCGCGGCGGGCACGCGCGAGCTGCTCGTGATCAGCCAGGACACGTCGGCCTATGGCCTCGACCTCCGGCACAAGGCCTTCCCGTTGAAGGGCGGCGGCGAGGTTCGCGCACATATGACGGACCTTGCCCGCGAGCTGGGCAAGCTCGGCGCCTGGGTACGGCTGCACTATGTCTACCCCTATCCGCACGTCGACCATGTCATCCCCCTGATGGCCGAAGGGCTGATCACCCCCTATCTCGACATCCCGTTCCAGCACGCCAGCCCGTCGGTCCTGAAGGCGATGAAACGTCCGGCGAACGAAGCGAAGGTGCTCGAACGGATCGCCGGCTGGCGCGCCATCTGTCCCGACATCGCGATCCGCTCGACCTTCGTCGTCGGCTTCCCGGGTGAGACCGAGGAGGATTTCCAATATCTGCTCGACTGGCTCGACGAGGCGCAGCTCGACCGGGTCGGCGCCTTCCGTTTCGAGCCGGTGACCGGCGCCGCCGCCAACGACCTGCCGGGCGCGGTACCCGAAGAGGTCAAGGAGGAGCGCTACGCCCGCATCATGGCCAGGACCGCTGCAATCTCGGCGGCCAAGCTCGCTGCCAAGGTCGGCCGGACCCTGGACGTGATTATCGACGCGGTCGACGATGAAGGCGGCGCCACAGGCCGTTCCCAGGCCGACGCGCCCGAGATCGACGGCGAGGTCCACCTGCGCGACGCGGGCGGGCTCGAACCCGGCGACATCGTCGCGGTCGAGATCGAGGATGCCGACGAGCACGACCTGTTCGGCGTTCCGGTGGCTGCGGCGCGCTAGGGCCTATTCCCAGTAATATTAAACCGTTCGTGTCGAGCGAAGTCGAGACACGCTCCGAGAGCCAACGTCCCTCGACTTCGCTCGGGACGAACGTTGCGTGGTTCAGTTCAACCCCAAAGGCTGGGCCGGGCCGGATAGGCCACCCCGCGATCGAAGCGGACAGGGTCGTCGCGATCGGCGGCCAGGAGCAACGGGCCGTCGATGTCGACCCAGCGGGCCTGCTGCGCGACCAGGATCGCCGGCGCGATGCCGAGCGAGGTCGACAGCATGCAGCCAACCATCAGCTCCAGCCCCATCGATCGCGCCCCGGCGGCAAGCGCCAGCGCCTCGGTCAGTCCGCCCGCCTTGTCGAGCTTGATATTGACCGCCTGATAGCGGCCAGCGCAGCGCGCGAGATCCGCGCGGTCCTGGCAGCTCTCGTCGGCGCAGAGCGGGATCGGCGAGCGCAGGCCGTCGAGGCGATGGTCCTCGCCGGCCCGAACCGGCTGCTCGATCAATTCGACTCCGTAAGGCAGCAGCGCCGCTGCCTCGGCGACCACATCGCGCCCGGTCCATCCTTCGTTGGCGTCGACGATCAGCCGCGCTTCCGGAGCGCCCCTCCGGACAGCCGCTACCCGGTCGATGTCACCCTCTCCCGCCAGCTTGAGCTTGAGCAACGGATAGACCAGAGCGGCCGCGCGCGCGTCCGCTTCCATCCGCCCGGGCTCGCCGAGCGAAATGGTGAAGGCCGACTGCACCGGTATCGGTTCGGTGAGCCCTGCCAGCGACCAGACGGGGCGGCGCGTCAGTTTGGCCTCTAGGTCCCACAGCGCAGCATCGATCGCGTTGCGTGCGGCCCCGCGCGGCATGATCCGCATCAGTTCGTCACGCTCGGCCCCGCCAGCGATCGCATCCGCCATCCCGGACGCCTGCGCGAGCACGCTCTCGGCGCTCTCGCCATGATAATAGATAGCGGTCGCCTCGCCCCGGCCGCGACAGCCGCCCTCGGCGATCTCGACGACGACTACGTCGACCTGAGTCTTCGCGCCGCGCGCGATCACGAAGCTGCCGGCAACCGGCCAGGTTTCGATCCGGGCGACAAGCTTCCGCCTTCCGGTCTCCGTCATCAGGTGAGATTGTCCCCCGCCGCCGGGCGACGCGGTATCTCGCGCGGTTTGGTGCCGGGCCAGTAGGCGCGCGGCAATATGCGCCCCCGCTTCTCGAAGGCCGCCTTGATCGCCGGCCTAGTCAGAAAGGCGGTCCACAGATCGCGCAGTCTCGACGGGCCCGCGCCCCAGATCGAACCCTCGGGTTGGAACTGGTAGATCAGCTCGGTCCCGGCCTCCTTGTTCGCAAAGGCCTTGAGGGCGAAGTCGCTCGCCTCCCCGTCTCGCTTCGCACATAGAAGCGCTTCGATCAGCGCGGCATGGTTCTCATCGAAGCGTGATTTCAGCCGGTCGATCGCCGCCCCCGCCTCGCCTGAGCGGCCAAGAGCGCTCAGTGCGCAAATCTCCGTCCGGTCAACCCAGCGCATGCCGAAGGCATTGATGACGCCGGCGCCGCGATCCCGGACCGTACGCGCCGCCTCGAGCGCTCGCGCCGACTGACCGATCTCGTCCAGGAATTCGGGATAGGTGATCAACGCGGTGACGATCTCCGGCGACTTCGCCGGATCGAGCGCCATGAACGGCACCATCACATGATCGGCCTCGACATTGCGGCCAAGCACAGCAAGCGCCCGGGCTCGCATTAGTACGATCTGCACCTCGTCCCGGCTCATCCCTTCCCTGACGGCGACGCCGTCGGTCATGTCGACCAGATCGGGATAGCGGCCGAGCAGAAGCATCGCGTTGGCCGCGTAGCGTAACGCCGTGTCTGACGTCGGCATGTCGGCATAGGTCTTGAGCTTGTCGCGTGCGAAGTTGTCCACCGAAAGGCCGCCGGCGGGCCCAAGCCGCGATTCGAGCGCGGGCCAGATCGGCGCATAATGGCGATCGACGAGCATGGAGCTCAGCAATTCGGGCTGCTCGATCCGCGCGAGCAGGCCCTCCGCCTCATCGGGCTGCCCCTCATCGAGCAACGCGCTGATCGCGCCCTCCGCAAAACCGATGCGCATTTCCGGGATATCGGACGGCTCCCAATCGGCACGGGCGAGCGCGATCATCATCCTGTTGCGGACCGCGAGCGCGTTGCTCTGCTGGAGCCTCATCGAGATTTCACGAACCGCCGCTCCTGTCAGGATGTTGAGCGACGATGGCGATGATGCCGCCAGGGTCGTGAGCTGGTCGGCGGCGTCCGAAAATCGTTCCTCGCCAAGAGCGATGATTACCCCGAACGCACGGACGGTGCCGTCACGGGGCATCGCCACGGCGAGCTCCCGCTGGACGGTGCCCAGCTCGTCGAACCGGCCTTCACGGCCGAGACAGATCAACCGCAACCGCTGGACAAGGGTCCGTTGATCGCTCTTCTCCATGCCGGGCACCAGCGGGTCGAGCGCGCGGAGCACGCCGCCGCAATCGTCCTCAGCCGCCGCCTGCTGTGCCCGGCCGATTGCCTCCTGCCGGGCGGCATCGTCCCCAAGGTCCTGCGCCCGGAGCGGCTGCGCGATAGCGAGTGCCAGCGCGAGAGCGGGAAGGAGACGAACGCTCCTACCCATTATGCGCCGCGATCCAATCGTCCACGACCGGGGCGATCTTCTCACGCCAGCGCCGGCCATTGAAAATACCGTAATGTCCTACCCGTTCGGCGAGCAGATATTTCTTCTTCTTCGCGGGCAGCGCAGTCGCAAGCGTAAGCGCGGCCTTGGTCTGGCCGATTCCGGAGATGTCGTCGCGCTCGCCCTCGATGGCCAGCAGGCCGATATCCCTGATGGCCGCCGGATCGACGGGCCTGCCACGATGGAGGAATTCGCCCTTCGGCAACAGATGGCGCTGGAACACCTGGTCGATGGTCTGGAGGTAGAATTCCGATGTCATGTCGCAGACCGAGCGATACTCGTCGTAAAAGGCCTTGGTGGCGTCGGCGCTTTCATCGTCGCCTTCGACGAGATGCTTGAACATGCTCCAATGGCTGACGAGATGGTTGCCCAGGTTCATCGCCATGAAGCCGGTGAGTTGCAGGAAGCCCGGATAGACCCGGCGGCCGCTGCCCGGATAATAGACCGGCACGGTGTGGATGACGTTCTGCTCGAACCAGGCCAGCGGGCGCTGGGTGGCGACGGTGTTGACCGCGGTCGGCGCCTCGCGCGTGTCGACCGGGCCGCCCATCATGGTGAGCGTCTTCGGACGGCAGGGATGGTTGTCCGCCGCCATCAGCGCCGCGGCGGCATAGGCCGGGACCGAAGGCTGGCACACCGCCAGCATGTGCGTGCCCGGGCCCAGCTTCTCGAGGAACTCGACCAGATAGTCGATATAGTCGTCGAGGTCGAAGCGCCCCTCCTCGAGCGGGACGAGCCGCGCGTCGCGCCAGTCGGTGATACAGACGTCGTGGCGCGGCAGCAGCCGCTCGACCGTGCCCCGCAGCAGCGTCGCATAATGACCCGACATCGGCGCGACGACGAGCAGCTTGGGCTGCCCGGTGATGCCGCGGCGGCGGAAGCGCTTGAGCTGGCCGAACGGCTTGCGGAGGATTATCTCCTCGGTGACGGCGACCTTGCGGCCGTCGACCTCGACCTGGGTGAAGCCGAAATCGGGCTTCCCGCGCGAGGCGGAGGCATGGGCGAACACGTCGAGCCCCGACGCCATCATCGGCGCCATGTTACTGTAGGACATCGGATTCAGCGGGTTCTGGAGCCATTGGGCACCCAGATTGGCCCATGCGCTGGCCGCCGACAGCATCGTGCGCTGAAATTCATAGGCGTCGTACAGCATGCAGTTCTCCGGTGGGATGCCGTTACGAATGTAAGGATAGCCGAAGCATATTGCCATAAGCTTGCGGTCGCCAGCGCAATTGAGATGCGCGAGGCAAATTGCTAGGGCGCGCGTCATGGCACGGCGCGACCCGAATCCCGAGGCGTCCGAGCGCAAGCTCGGCGAGTTGACGATGATCTGGCGCTTCGCGCGCCGCTATCCGGGAAGGATCGCCGCGGCGCTCGCGGCGCTCGTGGTGGCCGCCGGCGCCACGCTCGCGATCCCGGGCGGCTTCCGACTGGTGATCGACAAGGGCTTCATTGCGTCGGGCGGCGATGTCGGCCCCTATTTCCACTATCTGCTGCTGATCGTCCTGGTGCTGTCGCTGGCGACCGCGACGCGCTTCTACTTCGTGTCGTGGATGGGCGAGCGGGTCGTCGCCGACATCCGGATCGCCGTGCAGGCCAACCTTCTCCGCCTCGCGCCGCGCTTCTTCGAGGAAAACCGCCCGTCGGAGATCGCGTCGCGCCTCACCGCCGACACCGCGATCATCGAGCAGGTGGTGGGCACGACCGTGTCGGTCGCGCTCCGCAACATCGTGCTGGCGACCGGCGGGATCATCTATCTGTTCGCGATCGCGCCGAAACTTGCGGCGATGCTGCTGCTGGGCATTCCGGTGGTGATGCTGCCCGTGATCCTGATGGGCCGGCGCCTGCGCAACCTGTCGCGCAGCACGCAGGACCGGATCGCGGACGTCGGCGCCACCGTTTCCGAAACGCTGCGCGCGATGAAGATCGTCCAGGGCTTCAACCAGGAAGCCCGGGAGGCCGAGCGCTTCGGCGCGGTGGTCGGCGGCAGCTTCGACACCGCGCGGCGGCGTATCCGCACCCGCGCAGTGATGACCGCGATCATCATCGGCCTGATCTTCGGCTCAATAACGATGGTGATGTGGCAGGGCGCGATCGACGTCGCGAGCGGACGGCTGTCGGGCGGCTCGATCGCCGCCTTCATCCTGACCGGCGGCCTCGTCGCGGGTGCATTCGGAGCGCTGGCGGAAGTCTATGGCGACATCGTCCGCGCGGCCGGCGCCGCGGCGCGCCTCTCCGAACTGCTGACTGCCGAGGCCGAGATCAAGGCGCCGGCACAACCGATCGCCCTGCCCCAGCCTCCGCGCGGCCGGCTGGCGTTCGAGCATGTCGGCTTCCGCTATCCCACCCGGCCGGAGATGCTCGCGCTCGACGATGTCGACTTCACCGTCGAGCCGGGCGAGATGGTCGCCGTGGTCGGTCCCTCGGGCGCCGGCAAATCGACGATCCTGCAGCTGGCGCAGCGCTTCTACGATCCCGAGAGCGGCACGATCCGGCTTGACGGGGTTGCCCTGCCCGATGCCGATCCGGCCGACATACGCGCCCGGATCGCGGTGGTGCCCCAGGAGACGGTGATCTTCGGCGCCTCGGCGCGCGACAATCTACGCTACGGCTGCTGGGAGGCCGACGACGACGCGATCTGGGCCGCGGCGGAAGCGGCCAACGCCGCCGCCTTCCTGCGCGCCCTGCCCGATGGGTTGGACAGTTTCCTCGGAGAAGCGGGCGCGCGCCTTTCGGGAGGCCAGCGCCAGCGCATCGCCATCGCCCGCGCGATCCTGCGCGACGCGCCGCTGCTGCTGCTCGACGAGGCGACCTCAGCGCTCGACGCAGAATCGGAGCGCCTCGTGCAGGACGCGCTCGATCGGCTGATGCAGGAACGCACGACGATCGTCATCGCCCACCGGCTGGCGACCGTACGTGCGGCCGACCGGATCATCGTGATGGATCACGGCCGGATCGTCGAGCAGGGTGACCATGCGACGCTGAGCGCGCAGGGCGGCCTCTACGCGCGACTGGCGCGGTTGCAGTTCAACGACGTCGCGGCATAACGCCCCTCCCTTTCAAGGGAGGGGCCGGGGGATGGGCGCGAGCGTAGCGAGCCAAACTTCACCAAGGGGCATCAGCCCCTTGGTTTCGTACCCCACCCCTTCGCCCTTCCCCTGAAGGGGAGGGAAAAATCAGGCCCTGTAGCTGCCGTCGAGCAGCTTGATGATCGCCGAGAAGTCCTTGCCCGCACCGCCAAGGTTGGCGAAGGCCTGATAGAGGCTCTCGGCGTGCCCACCCATCGGCACGCTGGCTCCGACGCCCTGTGCCGCCTCGACCGCAAGCTTGAGGTCCTTGAGCATCAGGCCGGCCGCGAAGCCGCCCTCATAGCCGTTGTCGGCCGGGGTTTGCGGGCCGACGCCGGGAACCGGGCAATAGCTGGTCATCGACCAGCTCTGGCCACTGGCCTTGGACGAGATGTCGTAGAAGGTCTGAAGGTCCAGGCCCAGCTTGGCCGCCAGCGCGAAGGCCTCACAGGTCGCGACCATCGTCGCGCCGAGGATCATGTTGTTGACGATCTTCGCGGCCTGCCCCGAACCCGCGCCGCCTGCGTGGATCACCGCCTTGCCCATCAGTTCGAGGACCGGCTCGGCACGGGCGAAATGCTCGGCACTTCCGCCGACCATGAAGGTAAGCGTGCCGCCATTGGCCGCAGCGATGCCACCCGAAACGGGGGCGTCGACCATTGCCAGCCCCTTGGCGGCCGCCTCGCCATTGACGGCGCGCGCGGAAGCGACGTCGATCGTCGAGCAATCGATCAGCAGGGCCGAGGCCGGCACCGAGCTGAATACCTCATTTTCATAGACCGAACGCACGTGCTGGCCCGCCGGCAGCATGGTGACGACGAACGCGGCGTCCTTGACCGCCTCGGCCGCCGATCCGACGGCGACGCAGCCCGCCGCGACCGCCCGGTCGAGCGCCTCCTTCGAAAGATCGAAGGCACGCACGTCATGGCCTTTCTTCGCCAGATTGGCGGCCATGCCGCCTCCCATGTTGCCGAGGCCGATGAAACCGATCGTCGCCATGATGCTTACTTTCCTTTCCAGACGCCGGCGCGCTTCTCGACGAACGCCGTCATGCCCTCTGCCTTGTCTTCCGTGGCACACAGGCCGTTGAAGGTGCGCCGCTCGAACAGCAGGCCATGGTGGAGGCCGGTCTCGAACGCGGCGTTGACCGCTTCCTTGTTGGCGATGGCGGCAAGCGGCGGCATCGCGGCGATCGCCTGCGCCATCTTCATCGCCTCATCCATCAGTTCGGCAAGCGGAACGACCTTGCTGCACAGATTGGCACGCTCGGCCTCCTGCGCGTCCATCATGCGGCCGGTCAGGCACATGTCCATTGCCTTGGACTTGCCGATCGCCCGAGTCAGCCGCTGCGATCCGCCCATGCCCGGGCACACGCCGAGCTTGATTTCGGGCTGGCCGAACTTGGCATTGTCGGCGACGATCATGATGTCCGCCATCATCGCCAGTTCGCAGCCGCCGCCCAGCGCGAAGCCGGACACCGCCGCGATCCACGGCTTGCGCGTTCCGGTGACCGTGCCCCAGCCGGCGAAGAAGTCCTCACCGAACATCTCGGCATAGCCCTTCTCCTGCATCTGCTTGATGTCGGCACCGGCCGCGAAAGCCTTCTCGCTGCCGGTCAGGATGGCGCAGCGCTGTTCGGGATCGGCGTCGAAGGCGTGAAAAGCTGCGATCAGGTCGTCGAGCACCTGGGTATTGAGGGCATTCAGCGCCTGCGGACGGTTCAGACGGATGACCGTCACCGGCCCCTGGGCTTCGACGAGGATGGTTTCATAGGACATGCGCAGACCTTTCAGGCGTTGGGCAGAGGCGTCCATGCCTCCGATGGCGGAAGCGGGGCAAAGATGGCATCGATATCGGCATCGCTGACGCCGGCCGCCGTCGGCGGATTCCAGCGCGGCGCGTTGTCCTTGTCGATGATCAGAGCACGAACCCCTTCGATGATGTCCGGCCGCTGGATGACGCGGACGACGACCGCATATTCCATCGCCATCTCTTCCGCAAAATCCTCGATCTTCGCGGATTCTGCGAGCAGCCGCAGCACGATCTTGCACGCCTGCGGCGATTTGGCCTCGAGCGTCTTCAGCGTCGCGAGGGCCCAGTCCCCACCATCCGCGACGAGCGCCGCGACAATGTCCTCGTAGCGATCGGAAGCGAAAAGCCGGTCGATATCGGCTCGACGGTCAAGGATCGGCGCCGCCGGGACCGCGGTGACCGCACTGCGCAATGCGGCGTCTATAGCCCCCGGATTGCCGAGAATCGCTGCCTTCAGCGCCTCGATCCCGTTGCTTTCGACATAATGGCTGCCCAGCGCCAGGGCGAGGCATTCCGCGCCGTTCAGGCGGGCCCCGGTGAGCCCGACATATTGGCCTGTCCGGCCCGGCATCCGTGACAGATAGCGTCCGCCCCCGACATCGGTGAACAGGCCGATGCCCGTTTCCGGCATCGCATACATCGTCCGTTCGGTGACGATGCGGATCGAGCAGGGCTGCGAAATACCGACGCCGCCGCCCATCGTGATGCCGTCCATGAAGGCGATGGTCGGCTTGCCATAGGTGAACAGCAGATGGTTGAGCCGATATTCTTCGTGGAAGAAGGCACGCGCTTCCGATCCATCGCCCTTCGCACTCTCTGCGATCTGGCGGATGTCCCCGCCCGCGCAGAAGCCGCGCCCCTCGGCATGGTCGATCATCACCAGGTCGACGCTATCGTCGGTCGCCCACTGGGTGAGCGCGCCGATCATGGCGGTGCAGATCGCATGGGTCAGCGCATGGATCGCCTTGGGCCGGTTGAGACGAATGCGGCCGGTCCGCCCCTCTACGAAGATCAGAACTTCGTCATTCACTGGATCGCTCATTGGCGCAGCAGCTCCCGGCTGGTGATCATCCGCATGATCTCGTTGGTACCCTCGAGGATCCGGTGGACGCGCAGGTCACGCCAGAACCGCTCGATCGGATAATCCTGCAGATAACCGTAGCCGCCGTGAAGCTGTAGCGCGCGATCGACCACGGCTGAGCCGGTGTCGGTGGCAAAGCGCTTGGCCATCGCGGCGAACCGGGTCTTGTCGGGGGCGTTGGCAGTGACCTTGGCAGCCGCCGTGTAGAGCAGCATGCGGGCAGCTTGCAGCTCGGTCTCCATGTCGGCCAGGGTGAACTGGATCGACTGGAAATCGGCTATCGGCTGGCCGAACTGCTTACGCTCCTTTGTATAGGAAACCGCCTCGTCGAGACAGCGCTGGGCTCCGCCGAGCGAGCAGGCGCCGATGTTCAGGCGGCCGCCGTCGAGCCCCATCATCGCGATGCGGAAGCCCTCCCCCTCGCCGCCGATACGATTGGCGACGGGTACGCGGACCCCATCGAAATTGACCTGGGCAGTCGGCTGCGAATGCCAGCCGAGCTTCTTTTCCTGGGCGCCGAAGCTGACCCCGGGCATGTCCTTGTCGATCACGAGGCAGGAAATGCCCTTCGGTCCGTCTCCGCCGGTGCGGACCATGACGACGTAGACCTCATTCTCGCCGCCGCCCGAGATGAAGGCCTTGGAACCCGTGACGACATAATGGTCCCCGTCGAGCACCGCCCTTGTCTTGAGCGCGGCTGCATCGGAACCCGAGCCGGGCTCGGTGAGGCAATAGGAGCCCATCCGTTCGCAGCTGATAAGATCGGGCAGATAACGGCCCTTGACGTCGGCCGAGCCGAAGCGATCGATCATCCACGCGGCCATGTTGTGGATGGAGATGAACGCCGACGTCGAAGGACAGCCATAGGCCATCGCTTCCATGATCAGCGCCGCTTCCAGCCGCCCGAGGCCGATTCCTCCAGCCTCTTCCGACACATAGATGCCACCGAACCCCAGCGCCGCGGCAGCCCGGATCGTTTCGCGCGGGAAGATGTGCTTCTCGTCCCACTCGGCGGCGTGCGGCGTGATCGCATCGGCGGTGAACTTCTGCGCCATCTCCTGAATGGCGCGCTGGTCTTCGGTCAGTTCGAACTGATCGGTCATCTTGCTTCTGATCCGCTCCTAACGGCTTTTGGCCCGGACATCCGTTCCAGAAACGGATGTCCGGGCCAAGCCATTTTCAGATCACCCCATGGTCGGGATGACGAAGGCGCTGTCGCCCGCGCCGCCATCCGGCCAGCGCTGGGTGACCGTCTTCACCTTGGTGAAGAACTTCACGCCTTCCATGCCGTGCTGGTTGGTGTCGCCGAAGGCCGAACGCTTCCATCCACCGAAGGTGTGGTAGGCGACGGGCACGGGGATCGGCACGTTGATGCCGACCATGCCGACATTCACACGCGCTGCGAACTCGCGCGCCGCATGGCCGTTACGGGTGAAGATCGCAACGCCGTTACCATATTGGTGCTGGCTCGGGAGGGCGAGCGCTTCCTCGAAATTGGCCGCGCGGACGATCTGCAGCACCGGGCCGAAAATCTCCTCCTGATAGCTCTGCATGGTCGGCTTGACATGATCGAACAGGGTCGGGCCGACGAAGAACCCCTTCTCATGCCCCTGCAGCGAGAAGCCGCGACCGTCGACGACCAGCTCGGCGCCCTCGTCGACACCCATCTGGATGTAGCTCTCGATCTTCGCCTTGTGCGCGGCGGTGACGACCGGGCCGTAATGCGCCTCCTTGTCGGTCGACACGCCGACACGAAGCGCCTCGATCGCCGGGATCAACTTCTCGCGCAGGCGATCCGCCGTGTCCTGGCCGACCGGCACGACGACCGGCAGCGCCATGCACCGCTCGCCCGCCGAACCGAAGGCCGCGCCCGCCAGGTCGTTGACGACCTGGTCCATGTCGGCGTCGGGCATCACGATGCCGTGGTTCTTGGCTCCACCCATCGCCTGCACGCGCTTGCCGGCCGCGACGCCGCGCTGATAGACATAATGGGCAATGTCGGACGAACCGACGAAGCTGATCGCCTTGATATCGGGGTGATCGAGGATCGCGTCGACCATCACCTTGTCGCCCTGCACGACCTGGAGGATGCCGTCGGGAAGGCCGGCCTCCTTCATCAGCTCGGCCAGACGGACCGGCACCGAAGGATCGCGCTCCGACGGCTTCAGGATGAAGGCGTTGCCGACCGCGATCGCCACGCCGAACATCCACATGGGAATCATCGCCGGGAAGTTGAACGGCGTGATGCCGGCGACGATGCCGAGCGGCTGGCGCATCGAATAGACGTCGATGCCGGGGCCCGCGCCGATCGTGAACTCGCCCTTCAGCACGTGCGGGATACCGCAGGCGAACTCGATCACCTCGAGCCCGCGCTGGATGTCGCCCTTCGCATCGGCGATAACCTTGCCGTGCTCCGACGAGAGGAGGTGCGCCAGCTCCTCCATATTCTTCTCGACCAGTTCCTTGAAACGGAACATCACCCGCGCGCGACGCTGCGGGTTGGTCGTCGCCCAGCCCGGCTGAGCCGCATTGGCGAGCGCGACCGCCTTGTCGAGGTCGGACTGGGCGCCGAGCGCGACGCGTGCCTGGACGACGCCGTTATTGGGGTCGAACACATCGCTGAAACGGGTGGCGGGGCTGGTGGAGCCGTCCGCGAAGAAATGGGAAATTTCCCGCACCTGGGTGGCCATGATTTGCTCTCCTCGTGTCGCAGCGTCAATCGACCCGTGCCGCCCCGCTGGCAAGACCTTGCCATGCAGTCCGAGCCTGCATTATTGCAGGCCATGCATTGGGATGACCTACAATTTTTCCTGTCACTGGCGCGCACCGGGCTGCTGACCACCGCCGCCCGGCAGCTCGACGTCGACGCGACCACGGTAGGCCGCCGCATCCGCCGGCTCGAGCGGAGCCTGGGCGGACAGACGTTGTTCGTGCAGGGCCGAGAAGGCCATGCCCTTACCGAGGCAGGCCGCCGCCTGTTGACGCGGGTCGAGACGATCGAACGTGAAGCCGACGCGATCGCCAGCGGCGGCGACCGTGCCGATGGCGAGGACGTGCGCGGCCATCTGCGGGTGAGCGCCTCGGAGGGGTTCGGCACCTGGATGGTGGCACATCACCTGGGCGAGTTCGCCGCCGCGCATCCGAACCTCTCGATCGACCTGGCGGCGAACAGCGGATTTCTCGATCCGTCGCGGCGCGAGGCGGATGTCGCGATCCTGCTCGCCCGGCCCCAGCGCGGTCCGCTGATCACCAAGAAGCTGACCGACTACCGGCTGTGCCTCTACGCCGCGCGCGCCTATCTCGACCGGTATCCGCCTATCGCGACCAGGGCCGACCTCCCCGCGCACCGGATGATCGGCTATGTCCCCGACCTCCTCTATTCGCCCGAGCTGAACTATCTCGACGAGCTCGGCCCTTCGGTCGAGGCGCGGCTGCGCTCGTCGTCGATCAATGCACAATATCGGATGGTGGCGGCGAGCGCCGGGATCGGTGTGCTGCCCTGCTTCATCGGCGACAGGGACCCAGCGCTCGTCAGGGTACTGTCCGACGTCGCGATCACGCGTTCCTTCTGGCTCGTCACCCATCAGGATAGCCGACACCTGCCGCGCAACGCACTGTTCGTCGAATGGCTGTCTGCGCTGGTGTTGCGGCAAAGGAGCCGGCTGCTCGGCGAGAGCTGAGGCAGCAATACCGGCTTTCAAGCCGCTTTTCACGAGCCGAGCTAAGCCCCGAAGAAACCGGGATTTTCGTTTCGGCTGGCGATTTTTTTCGGTGCTCGTTGCGTGCAAAAGTGAACAAGCACGGAGGTGCAACGTTTCATACCAACCAGTGGAGTTGAGTATGATCGAACGTGAAACCATCCTGCAGAACCGCCTGCTCGGTGCCCTCAAGCCCGACGATCTGGACCTGCTGACACCGTCCTTCACCCTTCACGAATTCGCCCCCGGCAAGATCCTGCAGGAGGCGGGGACCGACGTGCGCTATTCCTGGTTTCCGCTGAGCGACGCTGCCGCGTCCTTCGTTGTCGCTGCCGACGCCAACCGCCTGGTCGACGCCGCGCTGATCGGCCGGGAAGGCGCCATCTGCGGCCTCGTGTCATCTGGCCGTCTGCCTGCCTATGCCCGCGCCCATGTCCAGTTTGGCGGGCGGTTCCTGCGCCTGCCGCTCTCGGCGCTTGCCCAGGCGCGGCAGCAGTCGCCGACCATCGCCCATTGGATGTCCCGCTATGCCGATTGCCTCGTCGCGCAACTTTTCCAGTCGGCGGCGTGCAACGCCTCGCATACCATTGCTCAGCGTCTGTCGCGCTGGCTGCTCGCCACGCGGGAACGCATCCGCCGCGATGAAATCGCCATCACCCAGGAGCAGCTCGGTGAGATGCTCGGCGTCGGACGCAGCTTCATCAACCGGTCGCTGCGCCAGTTGGGGCTCAAAGGCATCCTCAATTCGCGACGGCGGAGGATCGTGATCATCGACGTCGAGCAACTCCAGGCGATCGCCTGCGGCTGCAACGAACGGATCCGCGAGCATTTCGATCAGGTTCTCGCCGGCGTCTACCCGCACGAAACCGACATGGTCGCGGCCTGATATCGACCATCGCCCGGTCGGGGCGACCCCAGAGGAGGAGAAGGATATGACGAACATCTTAGCGGTGGGAACCGCAACCGCCCTTGCCCTGATGGCGGGAGCGGCGTGGGCGCAGACCACGGGATCGGTCGGGGTGGTAGCCAGTGCTGCTGGCATCTCGCTCGACACCGACGCGAACATACACGCACCGACCGTCAGCAGGACCATAGCGGAGCCGGGCAGCAACCTGAAAAGCGCGACCCGAAAATCGCGTCGCGATGCGGTCGACGGCACCGCTACGGCCAACGCCGCCGTCAAGGGCGAAGCAAGCATCCGAGACCTGGGGCCCGACGGCCAATAGACGCATTATCGACAGAAGGACCATCCGCCTCTCGGCGCCTGATCCAAATGCAGATGATCCCTGTGCAAGTTGTTGTAATCAGGTGATAGAACCGTCGAGAACATCGTGCAGGCCCCGTCACGGACCTCACGCAGGAACGCCGCTTCCCGCCCTTGCCGCGCCCAGTCGGCCGCGACACTGATCCGGTGACCGCCGGCCAAGCGGAAGCCGGCAATGTCGATCGCATTGGCATGGGAATGTTCGCTCCACCGCCCTTCCCGTCCGCCCCGGATCGGGCGGCAGGCATAGCTGCCGAAACTGTCGACGCGGACCACCGGGCGGCCGAAATGCCGTTGAGCAGCGGGCTGGAGTACTTGCTTCTCCCACAGGAACAGGCCGAGCGCGACCGGACAAGAAATCTCGGCACGCGGCGCGTAGGAAAAGTCATGAGACTGGGTCAGCGCAACGCCGTCCGCATAGCCGCAGGCTCCCCCTTCCCGTGCCGGCGGCAGAACCCCGTAGGCCTCCGCCGCGTCGTCGAGCAGAAGCCGGCAGGCCGGGAAGTCATCACGCAAACCCGCGATCTTGTAATTGGTGAACCGTCCCACCGGATCGGCCAGCGAAAGCGGCGTCCATGGCAAATCCTGCGGATGCCCCCTACCCCAATGATAGAGCGCCAGAACGAGCGCAGCCGCCATGACCATCAGGAAGAGACGAAACGCTGAACGGGCATGGTCCATGCGCAGCTATACGCGCGGAGGACTGGGCGGTTGCCGCGAAGCGGCGGCACGGTCAGCGGTGGCGATCCCCGCCGGCGACGGCCGACCAGCCCGCGACCACGACCAGAAAGGCCAGATCGGCCGCGAGAATTCCGATCGCCAGGGATTCGGTCGCCTGCGCAGCAAGATAGCCGGGAACCACGAAGAACAGGATAGCGAGGAGGATCGCGAGGAAACGCGCGGCGGAACGGGGCGTAGTAGCCGGGCGCCGCAGGGTCCCGCGCATCACGGGGGCCAGCACCATGGCTTTTGCGGGAGTGCCGGAAGCCGGCAGATCGGGTTGCGGAAACGCCATCGATTATGTCCATCGTGCCGGCCGCGACCACCGCGACCCCTGTTGCCCCCCATATAGGGACTCCACGTACCGATCGGTACGCCCCATATGGCAACACAGCGTTTACGATTTTTGACGGTTCGACGGAGTGACGCCGCTCACAGGCAAATGAAATATGTGGGCGGTATCCCAGAAAATGAAGGGCCCGGATAGCTGCGAGAGCTTCCGGGCCCCGTGAATGGAGCATCGTCCCATGCTTATTCGGCGGCGACGATCTCCGCCTGAGCATCATTGAGCGGATAGTCGAGCCGGTCGACCATCTCCTTCGGACAGACCTGCCAGATCCGATCGCGCCAGCGGTCCCAATCGTCGAGAACGCTGTGCGCCCATTTGCTGTCGGTGCGCTCCGCATGCTCGGCGATCAGCGCCTTGCAGCGCATTTCCCAGCGGACCGAGCCGAGCCGCTGCCAGACGATGCTGTCCGGATTGGCGTTGCGCTCGAAATCGCCATGCTCGTCGAGCACGAAAGCCATGCCGCCGGTCATGCCCGCGCCGAAATTGGCGCCGACCCGGCCAAGGATCACCGCGATGCCGCCGGTCATATATTCGCAGCCATTGGCGCCGCAGCCCTCGACCACCACGGTCGCGCCCGAGTTGCGGACCGCGAAACGCTCGCCCGCCTGCCCCGCCGCGAACAGCTTGCCGGCGGTGGCGCCGTAGAGGACGGTGTTGCCAATGATCGTGTTCGACCGGGTCTCCAGCGGCGAAGACACCATCGGCCGGACCGCGATGATCGCGCCCGACAGGCCCTTGCCGACATAGTCGTTGGCGTCGCCGAACACCTCCAGCGTGATGCCCTTGACCGCGAAGGCGCCGAGCGACTGGCCGGCCGATCCGCGCAGGCGGATATGGACATGGCCGTCGGCAAGCGAGGACATGCCGAAGCGCCTGGTGATCTCCGCCGAGAAGCGCGTGCCGACCGCGCGGTGCGTGTTGCGCACCGTATAGGTGAGCTGCATCTTCTCGCGCCGCTCGAACACGGCCTTGGCGTCCTCGATCATCTGCGCGTCGAGGCTGTCGGGCACTTCGTTGCGGAAGGTCGGGATGTTGAAGCGGCGCTTCTCCGCGGGCGCATCGACCTTGGCGAGCACCGGGTTGAGGTCGAGATCGTCGAGATGCTCGGCGCCGCGGCTGACCTGGCGGAGAAGCTCGGTACGGCCGATGATCTCGTCGAGCGACCGGACGCCGAGCTTGGCGAGGATCTCGCGAACCTCCTCGGCGATGAAGGTCATCAGGTTGATCACCTTCTCCGGCGTGCCGACGAACTTCTTCCGCAGCGCCTCGTCCTGGGTACAGACACCCACCGGGCAGGTGTTCGAATGGCACTGCCGCACCATGATGCAGCCCATCGCGACCAGCGACAGCGTGCCGATGCCGAATTCCTCGGCGCCGAGGATCGCGGCGATGACGATGTCGCGCCCGGTCTTGAGGCCACCATCGGTGCGCAGCTTGACCCGGTGGCGCAGGCCGTTGAGCGTCAGCACCTGGTTGGTCTCGCTCAGCCCCATCTCCCACGGCGTGCCGGCATATTTCACCGACGTCTGCGGGGAGGCACCTGTGCCGCCGACATGGCCAGCGACCAGGATGACGTCGGCATGCGCCTTGGCGACGCCCGCCGCGACCGTGCCGATGCCGGCCGAGCTGACCAGCTTCACGCACACCCGCGCGCTCGGGTTGATCTGCTTCAGGTCGTAGATGAGCTGCGCCAGATCCTCGATCGAGTAGATATCGTGGTGCGGCGGCGGCGAGATCAGCGTCACGCCCGGCGTCGAATGGCGCAGCCGCGCGATCATCTCGGTCACCTTGAAACCGGGAAGCTGGCCGCCCTCTCCGGGCTTGGCGCCCTGCGCGACCTTGATCTCCAGTTCCTCGGCCGCACCCAGATATTCGGCGGTGACGCCGAAGCGACCTGACGCAACCTGCTTGATCACTGAATTGGCGTTGTCGCCATTCGCATAGGGTGTGTAGCGGCTCCTGTCCTCGCCGCCCTCGCCCGACACCGCCTTGGCGCCGATCCGGTTCATCGCAATCGCCAGCGTCTCATGCGCCTCGGGGCTGAGCGCGCCGAGCGACATGCCCGGCGTCACGAAGCGCTTGCGGATCTCGGTGATCGGCTCGACCGAGTCGATCGGAATCCCCTCGCGCGCCCAGTTGAACTCGAGCAGGTCACGCAGATAGACCGGCGGCAGATCGCGCACCCCGCGCGAGAATTGCAGGTAGGTCGAATAGCTGTCGGTCGCGACCGAGGTCTGCAGCAGGTGCATGAGCTGCGCCGAATAGGCATGCGCCTCCCCGCCCGCCCGCTGCTTGTAGAAGCCGCCGACCGGCAGCGACACGACGACGTCGTCGAACGCCGCCTCGTGCCGCTCGATCAGGTTGAACTGGAGCGAGTTGAAGCCTTCGCCCGATATCTTGGCCGGCATGCCGGGGAAGAAGTCGTTGACCAGCGCGCGGCTGAGGCCGACCGCCTCGAAATTATAGCCGCCGCGATAGCTGGAGATCACCGCGATCCCCATCTTCGACATGATCTTGAGCAGGCCGTCGTCGATCGCCTTGCGGTGCCGCCTCAGGCATTCGTCGAGGCTGCGCTCGCCGAACAGCCCACGCGCGTGGCGGTCGGCGATCGCCGCCTCGGCCAGATAGGCGTTCACGGTCGTCGCCCCGACGCCGATCAGCACCGCATAATAGTGGGTGTCGAGGCATTCGGACGAGCGGACGTTGACCGATGCATAGGATCGCAGCCCCTTGCGGACGAGGTGGGTGTGAACCGCCGCCGCCGCCAGGATCATCGCGATTCCGACCCGGTCCGGGCCGACATGTTCGTCGGTCAGGAACAACTCGGCCTTGCCTTCGCGCACGGCTGTCTCAGCCTCGGCGCGAACCCGGGCGATCGCTTGGCGCAGCGCGTCCGGGCCGCCATGAACGTCGAAGGTGCAGTCGATCTCCGCCGCCTGCGAGCCGAAATGATCCTTCAGCATCTGCCAGTCGCGACAATGCAGCACCGGGCTTTCGAGTACCAGCACGTCGGCCTGCTGCCCGTCATTGTCGAGGATGTTGGCGAGGTTTCCGAAGCGCGTCTTGAGGCTCATCACCTGCGTCTCGCGCAGGCTGTCGATCGGCGGATTCGTCACCTGGCTGAAATTCTGCCGGAAGAAATGGCTGATCAGCCGTCCATTGTCCGAGATGACCGCGAGCGGCGTGTCGTCGCCCATCGATCCGACGGCTTCCTTGGCATCCTCGACCTGCGGGCTGAGGATCAGTTCCATGTCCTCGAGGGTCTGCCCCGCCGCAACCTGACGGCGCAACAGCTCGGCGCGCGGCCAGCGCGGAATCATGTCCTCCGCCGGGCGCGGCAGGTCAGCCGGCGTGCGGAAATTCCTGACCCACTCGCCATAGGGCTTCTCGGCGGCGATCTTGTCCTTGATCTCGGCGTCACCGTAGATCCGGCCCTCATCGAGATCGATCGCGATCATCTGGCCCGGCCCCATCCGGCCCTTGGCGATGATCGTGCTCTCGGGGACGACGACCATGCCGGTCTCCGATCCGACGATCAGCAGGTTGTCGGCGGTCCGCGTGGTCCGCAGCGGCCGCAGCGCGTTGCGGTCGACACCCGCCACCGCCCAGCGGCCGTCGGTCATCGCCAGCGCGGCGGGCCCGTCCCACGGCTCCATCACCGAGCCGATATAGCTGTACATCGCCCGGCGCGCCTCGGGCACATCGGGGCTGTTCTGCCACGCCTCGGGCACCAGCATCAGCTTCGCGGTCGGTGCGTCACGCCCTGAACGGCAGATCGTCTCGAACACCGCGTCGAGCGCGGCGGTGTCCGACGCCCCGGCCGGGATCAGCGGCTTGATCTCATCCGAATGCTCACCGAACGCCAGGCTGGCCATCTTGATCTCATGGCTCTTCATCCAGTTCTTGTTGCCGCGGATCGTGTTGATCTCGCCGTTGTGCGCAAGCGAACGGAAGGGCTGCGCCAGCCACCATTGCGGGAAGGTGTTGGTCGAATAGCGCTGGTGGAAGATCGCCACCCGGCTGACGAAGCGCTCATCCTTCAGGTCGGGATAGAAGACCGACAGTTCCTCGGCCAGGAACAGGCCCTTGTAGACGATCGAGCGCGCCGACAGCGAGCAGATGTAGAAGCCCTGAATCTGCGCCTCGATCACCTTGCGTTCGATGCGGCGGCGGATCAGGTAGAGGTTCTTCTCGAACTCCTCGAGGCTCATCTCGTCGGGCATTGGCCCGGCGATCATGATCTGCTCAATCTCGGGACGGGTCTGCAACGCCTTGTCGCCGATCACCGACACGTCGACGGGCACCTGACGCCAACCGTATATGGTGTAGCCGAAATCGATGATCTCGCTCTCGACGATCGTGCGGCAGGTCTCCTGCGCGCCGAGGTCGGTTCGCGGCAGAAACACCATTCCCACCGCCAGACGGTTCGGGCGCGGCTTGTGGCCGGCATGCTCGATGGCGTCGTCGAAGAAGCGGATCGGGAGGTCGACGTGGATCCCCGCGCCGTCGCCGGTCTTGCCGTCGGCGTCGACGGCGCCACGGTGCCAAACCGCCTTCAGCGCGTCGATCGCGGCAGCGACGACCCGGCGCGAGGGCTTGCCGTCGGTCGCCGCGACCAGGCCGACGCCGCATGCGTCGCCCTCATATTCAGGGCGATACATGCCCTCGCGGGCGAGGCGCTCATGTTCCGGGGTGAGATGCTCGTAGGACATCGTGCAATCCTAGCTGGCGGTGGGCGAACGAAGCTTCGCCTTGTCTTCGGGGTGCCGCGCGATCCAATCGGCGACGATCTGCTTGATCTTCTCCATGAACTGCTGCTGGCCCGGCTTCATCGCCTCGAAGGTCAGCGGCAGCATCTCCGCCATCAAGGCCGGCGTCTCCTCGCGGAACTTGACCATCACCGGCTCCTTCATGAAGGCGGTGACGCGGCGCAGCTCATCGACGGTGAAGTGGCGCGCATAGATCGCAGCGAGCTGGTCGATAAAGGCCGGGGTGAAATAGCTGTCCATGGAGCCGATATAGGCCTGCATCGCCGCGGTCAGTTCGTCGCGGAGCCCCTCCGGCATCGCGTCGTCCTTGAACATCAGCCGCATCTGTTGGCCGATGCCCTCCGCCATGCGCGGGCCGAGCGCGCGCATCTGGCCCGGAACGTCGGTGACCTGCATCAGCTCACGCGCTGCGCCCAGCGTCGCGGCGTCCGGCGCGGTTTCCGCCAACGCCGGCGAAGCGAACGCCACGGCCGCCGCGATCAGCACCGTGCGCATCATGCCGCTACCTTCCCCGCCGCCAGTTCGCCGCGTTCCGCCTTCGCCTTGAGAAAGGCATGCATCCGAACCGCCACATCTCGGCCGTCCCGGATCGCCCAGACCACCAGGCTCGCGCCGCGGACGATGTCCCCGGCCGCGAACACGCCCTCGATCGAGGTCTGCATCGTCTTATGGTCGACCCTGAGCGTGCCCCAGCGGGTCACCGACAGCTCGGGGGCGCCGAACATGCCTGGCAGATCCTCGGGGTCGAAGCCGAGCGCCTTGATCACCAGATCGGCCTCGATCCGGAACTCGCTGCCCGGATCGGGCTCGGGCGCACGGCGGCCTGACATGTCGGGCTCGCCGAGCCTCATGCGGATCGCGCGGACACCGCCGACCGCCTCCCCGCCGTCGAACGCTTCGGGCGACGACAGCCAGACAAACTCGACGCCCTCCTCCTCGGCATTCTTCGTCTCACGCTGCGAGCCCGGCATGTTCGCCCGGTCGCGGCGATAGAGGCACTTCACCGAGGCCGCCCCCTGGCGAACCGCGGTGCGCACGCAGTCCATCGCCGTATCGCCGCCACCGATCACGACGACATGCTTGCCCTTCGCATCGAGCAGCCCCTCGTCGAACGCCGGCACCGCGTCGCCGAACCCCTTGCGGTTCGACGCGGTGAGATAATCCAGCGCCTCGACGATGCCGGGTGTGCCGACGCCGGGCGCCTTGATCGCGCGCGGCTTGTAGACGCCCGTGGCGATCAGGATCGCATCGTGCCGCGCCCGCAGCGCATCGAGCGAGGCGTCACGGCCGACCTCGAAACCCTGGTGAAAGACGATGCCAGCGTCGATCAGCCGCTGAACCCGGCGCAGGACGACAGGCTTCTCCAGCTTGAAGCCGGGAATGCCATAGGTCAGCAGGCCGCCGGCGCGGTCGTGCCGGTCATAGACATGGACCTCGTAGCCGCGCGCCCGCATCAGTTCGGCGACGGTGAGGCCCGCCGGGCCCGCTCCGATCACGCCGACCGACTGGCCCCGGTCCGGGCCCACCTGCACGGGCTCGACCCAGCCACGCTCCCAGGCCGTGTCGGTGATGTACTTTTCGACCGAACCGATCGTCACGGCGCCATGGCCCGAAAATTCGATCACGCAATTGCCCTCGCACAGCCGGTCCTGCGGGCAGATGCGGCCGCAAATCTCCGGCATGGTAGAGGTTGCGTTCGACAGTTCGTAAGCCTCGCGCAACCGCCCTTCTGCGGTCAGGCGCAGCCAGTCGGGAATATGGTTGTGCAACGGGCAATGCGTCGAACAATAAGGCACGCCACACTGCGAACAGCGCGACGCCTGCTCCCCCGCCTTATCGTCCGCGTAGAGCGCGGCGATCTCGCCGAAATCGGCAATGCGCGCGTCGGCCGCCCGCTTGGGCGGGAACGCCTGCCCCACGCCCACGAATTTCAGCATCGGCTCGTTCGCCATCGCAAATGCCCTCCAGGTTCGGAGGCGCATTCTCACAATCGCGGCCCTGAGTCACGCGCATTCCGCACAATGAGTCAGTCTTGCTTACCTATTATTTGTGGAAATCATCCTAGAACATGAACGGCTGGACATAATTTCCTATATATAGGTCCGATACGGCCTTATCTTGCAAGCAGCCACATGAGGGCTACCGTTCCGGCAATGATTCGATACCAGGCGAACGGCGCGAAACCGTGCTTGGTAACCACGCCCAGGAACCACCGGATCACCAGCATCGCGACGATGAAGGACACCACGAAACCGATGCCGATCGCTATCGCCTGGGAATCACCGAGCTCGTGTCGCGCCTTCCACAACGCCAGCGTCGTGGCCCCCAGCATCGTCGGGATAGCGAGGAAGAAACTGTATTCGGCGGCGGTGCGCCGTTCGACCCCGAGGGTGAGCGCCCCCATGATCGTGGCGCCCGAACGGCTGACGCCGGGGATCATCGACAGGCACTGGATCAGGCCGATGCCAAACGATGTCCTGAGCGACATGCCCTCGACGCTGTCGCAGGTCGGGTTGCGGACCAGCCTCTCGATGACAAGGATCGCGATACCGCCGAGGATCAGGGCCACGGCGACGATGATCGGCGTGTTGAGCATTGCCTTGATCGCGCCATAGGCGACCGCGCCAATCACCGCCGATGGCAGGAAGCCGACCAGCACGTTGCGAGTGAAACGGATCGATGCCGGGTCGCGCCGGGCGAGCCCGGCGAGCACCGCGGCGAAGCGCTCGCGATAGAGCACGACGACGGCGAGGATCGCGCCGAGCTGGATGACGATGTCGAAGGTCTCGGTACCCTGCGGCACCCGCATGACCTCCCCGGCGAGGATCAGGTGCCCGGTCGACGATACGGGCAGGAACTCCGTCAACCCCTCGACGATACCGAGGAGGACGATCGACAGCAGCGACATCTCCATGGAGGAGGCGTCAGGCCGCGGACTTGGACTGCGCGGCGAAACGGCCGCGCGGCCGGTAGCGGACGAGCCAGGCGGGCGCGACCGCCTCCATCGGCGCAGGCTTGATTCCGAAGGCTTCGAATCCCTTGGCGCCTGGCGCCACCACGTTGTCCGCCTGAAGCATCCGCCACTGGTCCCTGGTGATCGGCGCCCCCGGCAGCACCCCGGCGACGGCGGCAAGGATGCCACCGATCGAATCGGGCACCGGTATGAAGGTCGGATTGCGGCCGGTTGCGCGCGCCAGCCAGGCGTTGAGCCCGGCCATCGTCACCACCTCGGGCCCGCCGAGCTCATAGGTCTTGCCGGCATGCGTTTCGGGGTCGAGCGCGGCCGCGGCGATCGCCCGCGCGACATCGGCGACCCAGGCAGGCTGGAATTTCACCGCACCGCGCAGCACCGGCACGAAGGGGGCCGACTGCATCGCCGCAAAACGATTGAGGAAACCGTCCTCGGTCCCGAATACGATCGACGGGCGGATGATCGTGGCCTCGGGATAGGCCTCGCGCACGGCGGCCTCCCCTTGCCCCTTGCTACGGCCATAAGCCGAGCGGGACTTGGGATCAGCGCCGATCGCCGACACATGGACGAGCGATTCGACGCCCGCCGCTTTCGCCGCCGCGGCGACATGGGCGGCGCCCTTGCGATGGATCGAATCGAAATCGCCCTTGAGGATACCGACCAGGTTCACCACCGAATCGGCCCCGGCGACCGCGGCGGCGACGGTGGCCGGTTTGGTGACGGAGGCAGGAACAAACTGCGTCTGGCCCAAGCTGCCCAACGGCTTCAGGAACCACGCATCCGTCGGATCGCGCTCCGCAATGCGGACGCGGGCGCCCGCCTTGAGCAGTTCCTGCGCGACATAGCGGCCCAAAAACCCACCTCCGCCGAACAGCGTGACAAGACGGCTCATCCTCAGAATCCCTTGATGTTCAGATGAACTCGCATTGCCCTGCACGGAAGCTGTTGACAAGGCACAAGGAGCGCCGCTATCCGCCCGGCCTCACCCCGGATGCCCAGGTGGTGGAATTGGTAGACGCGCTGGCTTCAGGTGCCAGTGGCCGCAAGGCCGTGGAGGTTCGAGTCCTCTCCTGGGCACCAGACACTCTCCCAAATGGGCGCAGCAGTGTCCAGCAAGTGTCTGGTTTATAGGCGGATTTTCAAAGATTCTCGTCGGCAATCGTCCGGGCATTTCCAGCCAGGACCAGCAGCAGACTCGGCCATTTTGATGGTCCTGACGATGGTCCTGACAGCCCCATTCGGAGCTGACACCATGACGCTGACTCACCTTCAGATCACCAACGCCAAGGCCCGCCATAGCGCCTACCGCATCACCGACGGGCGTGGTCTCTACATCGTCATTCAGCCTTCAGGCTCAAAAATCTGGCGTTTCAATTACCGCATCGAAGGGCGCCAGAAGACGCTGCATCTCGGGCTGTGGCCCAAGGTCTCGATCAGCGCGGCCCGCGCCGAGCGCGAGCGCGTCCGGGAACTACTGGCCCAAGGCATCGACCCGGCCATGGTCAAGCGCTTCGGGATGCACGCTGCCAAGATCAAGATCGCTCCCGACAATGACTTCAAGACCGTTGCCGAGGAATGGTTGCTCAAGACCGAGCGCGAGGGCCTGTCGAACGTCACGCTCAACAAAACCCGCTGGCTGCTCGACAAGGCCTATCCCGACCTCGCCTCGCTTCCGATCGAGGTCATCCGGCCGACTGATGCGCTTGCAGTTCTTAAGAAGGTCGAGGCCACTGGCCATTATGAGACCGCTCGGCGGCTGCGCAGCGTGCTCAGCCGCGTATTTCGATATGCGGTCGCCACAGGTCGAATCGAGCGCGACGTCGCCTGCGATCTACGTGGCGCGATCGTGGCGCCAAAGACCACCAACCTGGCGGCGATCACCACCGCCCCGGAAGCGGCTGTGCTGTTTCGGGCGATCGACAGCTACAGCGGCTATGAGATCACCTCCTACGCGCTCAAGCTCTCGGCGCATCTGTTCGTTCGTCCTGGAGAATTGCGTCAGGCCGAATGGCCCGAATTCGATGCCAGCGACGCGATTTGGGTGATCCCCGCCGAGAAGATGAAGATGCGACGCCTTCATCGGGTGCCGCTATCACGACAGGTGATCGACCTGCTCCACCGGCTGCACGATCTGACCGGTGAGGGCCGCTACCTCTTCCCGTGCCTCGGCAAGCCCGATCTCCCGATGTCGGAGAATTCGGTCAACCAGGCGATCCGGCGGCTCGGATAGGCATCTGTCTCTGGGTGCTGTTCGTCTGGTCCCGCGACGCGGGCAATGTGGAGGCCCCCTACCGGGCAAGCGAGCGCGTATTGCTTCATGCCTGGGCACTCGTTCGGGACGATCTGGCCAAGAGCACGGCGGCAGCGGCCGAGATCGGCGCGACCTTCGCCGAACTGGTCGAACTGCATTTTACGATCTGGGATGCGCTCATCGGCGCGAAGATCTTGCCGCATGTGAAGACCCGGCACGCCGTTTCGAGCGCGGTCGCGTCCGGGGCCGCGGTCGACGTCAACCTCAAGCTGTTCGAACTGCTGGGCCGCATGGCGATGCGCGGTCTCTGGCATCTGTGGTTCAAGAGTGGCACCGCGGCTCTTCCCGAGCAACGTGACGAATGGGACTGCCCCGAGGCGACCGAACTGGCCCAGGCGATCGTCCAGCTGATCCGCAATAATCCGATCCTGCTGACGCCGCTGGTCGACAGCCATGCCGTCGACATCGGCGTAACACTGCTGTTCCTGACGATGATGAGCGAATGGACCCCGGCTGCCATCAATTATTCCGAGGGCCTCATCCAGCGGATCACCTACGCCTACCGGTCGCATAACCGCTACCCCACGATCCACGCTGATTACCGTCAGCTGGTCGAACACCCGCGGGAGAGGAACGACGCCTATCGCGAGGGGGAAACGAAGGGCAGTTCGATATTCCCGCTGATCGGGCTTTGGGCGACATTGGCAGGCCCAACCGAAGCTTCGGCATATTTCGCGGATTTCGCGGAGCAGCACCTCCAGCATTGTAACTGCCAGTTTTGGCTGGCGGCCAGCGATAGCGAGGATGCGCTGTATACAGGAGGCGGCAATCACGGTGCCGCGCTGTGCGATGTGCCGATCACGCAGGATGGCGCCAGGGCAATGGAAATGCTGGTCAGCGAATGCGGACCGACTTCCGCTTTCATGACCCTCAGCGCCATCACGCTCGGACATTGGCCGATGCTGGCATTGGCATGCCGGCACCATCGGCTGCCCTTGCCCCCTGACCTTTGGCTGCCGCTTGTCGAGCAAGCGCGCCCCAAGCCAGCTCCGGACGCCGATGCCTGAAGGCTCAACGAGGCTTGGTGCCGTCCAGCGGTTGCCGGCAGGCGAAGACTATATTATGATGGTTCCGACGAGGTCGTTTGATCAGCCGCCGAGCAAACTCAGCCACTTATGAGCGGTGGACGGTGCTCTCCTGCGTTCGTACTTTTCGTAGTTTGAGTCATCAAAATCGGACCAACCGCTCCACGGATTTCTGCGATTTTTTGACCTGAGCACCATCAGCTTTGATGGCTTGTGCTACCCTGCCCTGCTGGACGTGGGTGTAATTCCAGCATCTTAGCTGGACTCTCCGGTGCGGGGTGAGGAATCGATACTCCTGTCCCGCGTCCACACTTGCGGCTCAGCAACGAAATGATTTCAGCAATTTCGCCCCATTCGACAATTCGGGGTAAGTACCGGCCTGTTGGATAGACAATCCATGTAGGCCGTCCCCGATCAGGCTCGCGAGCTTCATTTTCAGCGGGCGTCTCAATAGATGCCAGGAGTCCCAAGCA
>NZ_LDES01000040.1:0-141 GCF_001015195.1 Sphingomonas sp. Y57
ACGCCGCCGGCCGCCGGCGCGGCAGCGGTCGGCGCGCTCTGCGCCATCGGCGCGACGCTGGGCGTTGCGGCAGCGGCGGCGGGCGCAACGTTGGCCGGCGCCGGTTCTACAATCGGCGGCGGCGTAACCACGGCGGGGGCC
>NZ_LDES01000040.1:165-187352 GCF_001015195.1 Sphingomonas sp. Y57
CGCGAAGGACGGGGTTGAGGACAGGGCCAGGACCGCGGCAATCGCGGCGTGGCCGGGGCGGACGGGGTATGGTGCGTAACTCATGCACAGATGAACCTGCCAATTCGAAATCAGGTCCAGATATTCCAGACAAGTTGCACAGTCGATACGATGAACTGATTTTCAATTGTCTCCATATGTCTCGTAATGAACAGATAAGATGAACAGATATTCATGAATTCATCAGGCATTCAGCTTTAACGGCAGATTCCCTTCTTGCTGATCGTCAGCTCCTCATCGCTTCGCCCATGCGGCGGACCGCTGCGATCTTGGCTTCCAGCACCGACCAGTCGTCGTCGGTGTCGATCCCGGACCAGATCGCCTCGACCTCGTCGATCAGCATCGAGCAGGGTGCGGCATCGGACCAATAATCGTGGTCTAGCGCGACGACGCCTCGATAGCCGTCGATCGCTTCGCGGAAGCCGGCGAAATCCTCCCCTTCATAGGCCCCGTCGGCGGGCGACGGAGCGCGGCGGCGCCCTCCGCGCCAATCGAAGAAGAAGCGGTCGACGCCGACTCCGCTGCGTTGGAGTGCGACGTCCATCGCCTGAAGCAGGGCAAGATCGGCCTCCTCGCCGCGCGGCGCGACGCCGAGCCGGCGACATATCGCCGCAGCCACCTCCCGCTCATAATGTGCCGGCCAGGCGTCGAGCGCGGGAGCCAGCTCCTCCGCCTCGGCGATCGGGCGCAGCGACAGCGCCAGCTGGACGACGTCCCAATGGATCGCCTGCGCCTGTCGCCCGAAGGCGTAGAGGCCCTGCTGGTCGAAATAGGCGGCCGTAAAGCCGGGGTCCCAGATGGGGGTGAAGCGCCACGGGCCGTAGTCGAAGCTCTCGCCGGTGACGTTGATGTTGTCACTGTTCAGAACGCCATGGACGAAGCCGGCCGCCATGTAGCTCGCTGCCAGCCGGGCGGTGCGGCGGCAGACATGGTCGAGCAACTGGCCGGCGGCCGCGTTGCCGGGTGTCTCGCCGTAGAGTTCGGTAAGCACATAGGCGGTGAGATCGCGGATGGTCTCCGTTTCTCCCAGCGCCGCGAGCCGCTGGAAGCTACCGATGCGGACATGGCCGTGGCTGAGCCGCACCATCACGGCCGAGCGGGTGGGGGAGGGCTCGTCGTTGCGTTGGAGTTGCTCGCCGGTCTCGATGAGCGAGAAGGTCTTGGACGTCTCGACGCCGAGCGCCTCAAGCATCTCGGTCGCCAATATCTCCCGGACGCCGCCCTTCAGCGTCAGGCGGCCGTCACCAAAGCGGCTATAGGGCGTCTGCCCCGATCCTTTCGTGCCGAGGTCGAGCAACCGTCCGGCGCCGTCGCGCAGCTGCGCAAACAGGAAGCCGCGGCCGTCGCCGATGTCGGGGTTGTACACGCGGAACTGGTGGCCGTGATAGCGCAGTGCCAGCGGTTGGGGGAGGTTGTCGGGCAGGGGCTCGAACCGACCGAAATGGGCGATCCACTGCTCGTCGCTGAGCCCGTCGAGGCCGACCGCCTTGTCCCAGCGGCGGTTGCGGAAGCGCAGGATCGTCTGGGGAAAATCGGCGGCGGCAACCGGGTCGGCGAGCCGATCCTGAAGCGATGCGATCGCGACGTGGGGGGTATAGGCGGCGGCTTGCGGGGCGATGGTCATATGGTGATATGGGGTGCGATCAGCGGGAGGCGCAAGCATGGCGGAATGGGAAGACGGCACCTGGTCCTCGAAAGATGGTCTGCGGCTGCACTATCGCGACTATCCGGCCGGGGCAGGGAGCACGCGCCCGCCGATCATCTGCCTGCCCGGCCTGACCCGCAACGCGCGCGACTTCGCGCCGCTCGCCGATCGGCTGGCGGGAGACTGGCGGGTAATTGTCGTCGAGCTGCGCGGCAGGGGCGAGAGCGAGCGCGCCAAGGATCCTCTCAGCTATGTCCCCGCCACCTATCTCGAGGACGTCACAGCACTGATAGAGGAAGCCGGGCTGGACCGCTTCGTCCTGTTCGGGACTTCGCTGGGCGGGATATTGTCGATGTTGATTGCCGCGACGATGCCGGGCCGTGTGGCGGGCATGCTGCTCAACGACATCGGGCCGGCGATCGACCCGACCGGGCTGGTACGCATCCGCGGCTATGTGGGGCGCGGCGGCAGCTATCCGACCTGGCTGCACGCGGCGCGGTCCCTGGCAGAGGTTCACGCCGTCGCCTATCCCGACTACGCCCTCGACGACTGGCTCGGCATGGCGAAGCGGCTCTACAGGCTGACGCCCGCCGGCCGGATCGTGGCCGATTATGACAGCGCGATCGCCGAGCCGTTCAAGGTACCGGGCAATGAAAGCGCGGGCGATCTTTGGCCACTGGTGGAAGCGCTCAAGCCGATACCGTCGCTGCTGGTGCGCGGGGGGCTGTCGGATATATTATCGGCGGAGACAGCCGATCGCATGCAGGCCGAGCTGCCCTTGCTCGAGCGGATCGATCTGCCGCGGATCGGCCATGCGCCGACCCTGTTCGAGCCCGAATGCGAGGCCGCGGTCGACCGGCTGCTCGCCCGGGTCGGGCGGGCCGGCTGAGGCGATGGCGCGGCCCGTCCGCATCCTCCATTGCCATTCGACCTTCGCGCTGGGGGGCAAGGAGGCGCGTGCCGTCCGGCTGATGAACGCGTTCGGCGACGCGGCCGAGCATGTGGTGCTGAGCGCGGTGCCCGACGCGCTGGCGGCGCGCGATGCGGTCGATCCCGCCGTCCGCGTCGACTTTCCCGGCGACGCCGCGCCCTCGCTGCGCGGCCGGCCTGGGATCGGCCGCTATGCGATGCTGGCGCGCTACATGGCCGGTTTCGACCTGGTCCTCAGCTATAATTGGGGGGCGATGGACGTGGCGGGTGCGCACCGGCTGTTCGCCGCCATGCGTCGCCTGCCGCCGCTGATCCACCATGAGGATGGCTTCAACGAGGATGAGGCGGTGCGGCAGAAGCCGGCGCGGGTCTGGTTCCGCCGGCTGATGCTGCCGACCGCGCACCGCCTTGTCGTCCCCTCGCACCGGCTCGAGACGATCGCCCGCGAGGTCTGGCGCCAGCCCGCCGCGCGGGTCGAGCGGATTCCCAACGGCATCCGCCTGCCCGACGATGCCGAGCTCGTCCGTCCGCTACCGATTCCCGGCGTCGATCCCCGGCCCGGTCTGGTCGTCGGTACCGTTGCGGGGCTGCGGCCGGTCAAGAACCTCGCGCGGCTGGTGCGCGTCTTCGCGGCCGGGGCGCCCGGTGACGCGCGGCTGGTGATCCTCGGCGAAGGGCCCGACCGCGCGACGATCGAGGCGGAGGCGGCGCGGCTGGGGATCGCCGATCGGGTGATCCTGCCGGGCTTCGTGCGCGATCCGGTGCGCTGCATGGCGGGGTTCGACATCTTCGCCCTGTCCTCGGACAGCGAGCAGTTCCCGATCTCGCTGGTCGAGGCGATGGCCTGTGGGCTGCCCGGTCTGATGACCGACGTCGGCGACGTCGCGGCGATGACGGCGGCGGAGAACCGGCCCTTCATCCTGCCGGGAGGGGAAGAGGCCCAGCTGGCCACCGGTCTCGCCCGGCTGGCGGGTGATGAAAGCCTGCGCCGGGCGATCGGAGCCGCCAATCGCGCGGTCGCGTTGCGCCATTATGACGAAAACAGCATGATCGAGCGCTATCGGCGTCTTTACTGGGAAGCGATCGACACCCATGTGAGACGGTAACAGGCTCCCAATTTGGTGCCGAAAGCGATTTTACGCGCATTTTACGGCCCTTGGGACTATAGGGCCCGGATTCTGGAGCGCTGGTTGCGCGTGCGTGGAGGTTTCTTTGTTCAAAGGTCTGCGGCCGATCCAATATGGTGGACGCGAAGTCTGGCCTATCATCGAAGGTGGTAAGGGTGTCGCCGCGACCAACCATGCCAGCTCGGGTGCCTGGGCGGCGGCCGGGGGAATCGGCACGGTGTCGGCGGTCAATGCCGACAGCTACGATCCCGAAGGCAAGATCATCCCGCAGGTATATCGCGCACTCACTCGTCGGGAACGGCATGAGGAGCTGATCGCCTATGCCATCGACGGCGCGGTCGAGCAGGTCAAGCGCGCCTTCGACATCTCCGGCGGCAAGGGCGCGATCAACATCAACGTGCTGTGGGAGATGGGCGGCGCGCAGCGCGTCCTGCACGGCGTGCTCGAACGCACCAAGGGCATGGTGACCGGCGTCACCTGCGGCGCGGGCATGCCCTACAAGCTCAGCGAGATCGCCGCCTCCTACGGCGTCAACTATCTGCCGATCGTCTCCTCGGCGCGCGCGTTCAGCGCGCTGTGGAAGCGCGCCTATTCGAAGGCCGCCGAATGGCTGGCGGCGGTGGTCTACGAGGACCCCTGGCTCGCGGGCGGCCATAACGGCCTGTCGAACGCCGAGGACCCGAAGGCGCCGCAGGACCCCTATCCGCGCGTCAAGGCGCTGCGCGAGACGATGCGCCAGGGCGGCATCTCCGACGACGTGCCGATCGTGATGGCGGGCGGCGTCTGGTATCTGCGCGACTGGAACGACTGGATCGACAATCCCGAGCTCGGCCAGATCGCCTTCCAGTTCGGCACCCGCCCGCTGCTGACGCGGGAAAGCCCGATCCCGCAGGAATGGAAGGACAAGCTCACCGTCCTCGAGCCCGGCGACGTGCTGCTGCACCGCTTCTCGCCGACCGGCTTCTATTCCTCGGCGGTCCGCAACGATTTCCTCCGCAGCCTCGAGGCGCGCTCGGAACGGCAGATCGCCTTCTCGATGGAAGCGGCCGGCGACCATCAGTACCAGCTCGACGTCGGCGTGAAGGGCAAGAGCTTCTGGGTCACGCTCGGCGACCTGCACCGCGCCCGCGAATGGCACGGCCTGGGCTTCACCAACGCGCTCAAGACGCCCGACAACACGCTCGTCTTCGTCACCACCGACGAGATGAAGGTGATCCGCAAGGACCAGGCCGACTGCATGGGCTGCCTCAGCCAGTGCGCCTTCTCCTCCTGGGCGGACAATGAGAACAACTCGACCGGCCGCCTCGCCGACCCGCGCAGCTTCTGCATCCAGAAGACGCTGCAGGACATCGTCCATGGCGGCCCCGTCGACCACAACCTGATGTTCGCGGGCCACGCCGCCTTCAAGTTCCGGCAGGATCCCTTCTACTCGAATGGCTTCGTGCCGACGGTGAAGCAGCTCGTCGATCGCATCCTGACCGGCGACTGATCCAGCTATTCCAGCATACCGGCGGGCGGTTTCCAGCGGCATTCCGGCTACGTTTTTCGTCATTCCCCTTTCGCGGGAATGACGAAAAAGGGGCGGAGGACATGCCGTCGAAACCGCTTACAAAGTAGGATTTCATTTGTTCTCTTTTTGTTCTATACCGGAACAAGGAGAGTCGGATGGCCAAGAATCCGAAATATGATCGATATGCGGGGATGGTGACCCTGCCGGGCGACCCGCTGAATCCCAGGAAGCCACGGCCCTTCAGGGTCGATGAGGACGGGAACGTTATTTATCTGGTCGAGGAAGCCGGCCGTGCGCGGCCCGCAGGCGGCGCTAACACCCGCGCGGGAATCCTGGACTGGGACGAACTCGACCGGAGGGCTGGAGAACGGTCGGTACCGCTGACGGCGACGGCTGTCCGTGGATCGGTAGCGAAGGGCGATAAGGGGAGCGACGTGGTTCGCACCCGCAAGACGATCGGCGGAAGCGACTATTATGTGATCAGTGCCAACACATATGATCCTGAGCTCTCCAATGGAGTAACATCCATTCCTAATGAGGATATGATCTCTATCTGGAGCACGCATAAGAATCAGGTCGCGGTGAAGGGTGGAAAAGTGGAGAAGGGCGCCTATACGATAGCTCTACCAATCGATTTCAGCGTGAAGGCGGATGATCCCCCAAATGAGAGAAATCTGTCTCTGTCAAATCCGAAACATACTATGTATTATCCTCTACCGGTTATCAATATAAGGACAAGATCAAGCGATCAGGCTGACACGTTTAGTTTTGGTCGTCCTGATGAATGGCCGATCGGAACAGCAGGGCTGAGTCATGGTCATATCGACGGTACAAGCGAGGGAATGGCTGATTACTATGATCTTTCGGCCGATCCCAAGATATACGGAGATATCGGATCGCTTTTGGGAAACAATCCTGTTCCGACAGCTACCGTGTCGGAAGGAGATGTGGGCTGGCATCAGTTGGAAAATGGCCGGCTCCAGTTCGTGTATCCTGCGAGAGAGCTGTTAGAGGAGAACGAAGCCAAGCGAGCTGCCAAGCGCGCAAAGATGATCCAGGAAAACCTGGATCGCCAGCAGTTGCTGTTTCAAAGGAAAATACCATGAAGACGGTCGGGCGGTCTCTGTTGTGGGTTGTTCTATCCGGGCTCGGCCTGTCTGCTTGTTCCGTGGATCGGGAGGCCCTTCGAACGACGGCAAAGGCGCCCGGCCAGCCTCTCCGGGATAAGCTATATGGTGCTATCTGGGATGATCTCCGGTCCGAGATGACGATGATCTTTGACGGAGGAGGTTGGGCGAGCGTTTTGCGTGGATCGGGGGCCTTCGAGAATTTGACGGTCCATATCCGCGATATGCGCTGCCGATCATCAGGGCGGGGCCGGCTTTGTGCTTTCGACCTGGTGCGCGATAGCGACCCAAAGCGAGTTTCCGACGCGAACGAGCCCAAGATGCTCCGTTGCACGGCCAGCTTCAGATATGATGACGACGAGGGATGGACGGTTGACCGCCTGCCTCCCAAGGGTGGCAGGCACAGCAGAAGCACGATGGAATGCGAGATAGCGGAAAGCTGAACGGCCTGAACAAGAGATATTGAGATGAAGCGAGGTGCGGTTGTGATTGTTATCATAGTGACAATTCTGTCAGCTATTTTTGCCATTCGCTCTCTCAAGAACTTCCTCGATGTCGATACATGTTTGGATCGAGGCGGCGCATGGCAAGGGCAGACTTCGAGCTGCGTAGGCACCCTTGAAACTCATGGCCGATAGCGTCGAGCGGGGTTTGGCTTTGGTCGTCCAATGAATGGCCGTGGGCTGGCATCAGTTGGAAAATGGCAGGCTCCAGTTCGTGTATCCTGCGAAGGAGCCGTTAGAGGAGAATGAGCCAAGCGGGCTGCCAAGCGCGCAAAGATGATCCAGGAAAACCTCGATCGCCAGCAGTTATTGTTTCAAAGGAAGGTTCCATGAGGATGATCGGACGATCTCTGTTGTGGGAAGCGGAAATCGGTTGACCTGCGACGCAGGAGGCTCCGTGTGTGAGGATAATCTACCTTATCGGTAGAGTTTCCCTTTTCTCTCCCCAAGAAGCATTGCCGTTGGAATCCCGGGGCGTCGCGCTAGGGTCGCGCGATGAAGACCGCGCTCGTCATCCGCCACGTCCCCTATGAAGGAATCGCCGGCTTCCGCGCGCCCGTGGAGGCGGCCGGCTATGTCATCGACCGGGTCGACGTCACCGATCCCGATTTCGCCCAGATCGACTTCGACACGCCCGACCTCGTCGTGATGATGGGCGGGCCGATGGGCGTCTACGAGACCGACCGATATCCCTGGCTCGGCTGCGAGATCGCGCGGCTGGCGCGGCGGATCATGCTCGACCGGCCGACCCTCGGCGTCTGCCTGGGCAGCCAGATCATCGCCGCGGCGATGGGCGCGCGCGTCTATGCCGGGCCGGTCAAGGAGGTCGGCTTCGCCCCGGTGACGATCCACGACGCGGGCCTCGCCTCGCCGCTGCGCCATATCGAGGGGGTGCCGGTGCTGCATTGGCATGGCGACACCTTCGACCTCCCCGAGAGGGCCGAGTTGCTCGCCTCGTCCGACGCCTATCCGCACCAGGTGTTCCGGCGCGGCGACAATATCCTGGCGCTGCAGTGCCATTCGGAGATGGGCGAGGACCCGCGCTTCGACGCCTGGCTGGAGGACGAACCCTATATCCACGCGGCGGGCCGGACGGTCGATGAACTGCGCGGCCAGCACGAGCGCCACGGTTCGGTCGCGGTGGCGGCGGGGCGCAGGATGATCGCTGACTGGCTCGACCGGCTGGACCCGTAATCACCCAACTTCCCTGCGCCCCGATTAGCGGTTAGCATGGCGGCGGGCAGGGGAGAGTTTAGCGTATGATGTGGTCGGAAGAGGCGCGGGACGGGGCGATCGTTGCCGCACCCCGGGGGAAGATCGACGAAAGCACGGCGCAGGATTTCGGCGCCAGCCTCGAAGGTGCGGTGGCGCGTGCGGCCGATGCGACGGCGCGGCTCATCGTCGACTGTTCGGGCATCGACTATATGTCCTCGCGCGGCCTGCGCGCGCTGACGCTCGCCAAGCGCAAGGCCGACGGATCGGCGGTGACGATCCTCCTCGCCGCGCCCAACGGCGTGGTGCGCGAGATCCTGGCGATCAGCCGCTACGACAAGCTGTTCGGGGTGACCGAGACGGTCGAGGCGGCGCTGACCGCCTGAGCGCCTCATCGAGGGGGAAAGACCGATGCTGGTTCGATTCTGGGGAACGCGGGGATCGCTGGCGGTGGCGCAGACCGCGGGCGCGATCCGCGGCAAGATCGCCCGCGCGCTGGTCGCGGCGGGCGGCCGCGGCTTCGCCGACACGGCCGAGGCGGAGGCCTTCGTCGACCGCGAGCTCGATTTCGCCACTGGCGGCACCTACGGCGGGGCCACCACCTGCGTCGAGATCGAGGGCGGCGACGGATCGTTCATCGTCTGCGACATGGGCACCGGCCTGCGCGAGTTCGGGATCGACGCCTTCCGCCGCTGCGCCGCCGGGCACGAGCGGACCTATCATTTCTTCATGTCCCACCTGCACTGGGACCATATCGGTGGCTTCCCCTTCTTCGGGCCGGCCTTCGACCCCAATGCCCATATCGTCATCCATTCGGGCCATGCCGATGCGGAGCAGGCGCTGCGCCGCCAGCAGGAGGAGATCAGCTTCCCGGTCGCGTTCGACTGGCTGCGTGCGAAGATCGAGTTCCGCAGGCTCGCGCCGGGCGAGACCTACCGGATCGGCGGGCTCGACGTCGAGGTGATGGAGCAGCACCACAGCCACAAGAGCTACGGCTATCGCTTCACCGACGATGCGGGGAAGACCGCGATCTTCTCGACCGACAGCGAGCACAAGATCGACAGCATGGAGGGCGAGGCCGACGTCGCCGATTTCTTCCGCAAGGCCGATCTGGTGATCTGCGACACCATGTATTCGCTCGCCGACGCGGTCTCGATGAAGGAGGATTGGGGGCATAGCTCGAACATCGTCGCGATCGACCTGTGCCATGAGGCGCAGGCGAAGCGGCTGGCGCTGTTCCATCATGAGCCGATCTACAGCGACGACGATATCCAGCGAATGCACCGGGAAAGCATCCGCTACGAGGAACTCACCCGCCGCGAGACCCCGCTCGAGGTGCTGTGCGCCTATGACGGGCTCGAGGTGCGGTTGTAGGCGGGATGTCCGCGTCCGCGTCACCCCGGCGAAGGCTGGGGTCCATGTCTCTCATCAGCCAGATGGCATCCGAGGAAACCACGGACATGGATGCCTGCCTTCGCAGGGGTGACGGAGGGAGGGTGCGATGACCCGCGTCCGCCTCGCCGGCATCCTCGCGCTCGCCGTCGCCGTCCTGCTCAGCGCCTTCGCGGGCGAGGCGATGCGCCGGCCGCTGTTCGACCTGTGGCAGCGCCTCGCGCCGCGCGACCTGTCGGGCACGCCGGTCCATGTCGTGCTGGTCGACTCGGACAGCATCGCCGCGGTCGGGCCCTGGCCGTGGCCGCGCTACCATATGGCCCGGCTGACCGAGGAGATCGCCGCGCGGGGGCCGAAGGTGATCGGCTTCGACATGCTGTTCCCGGAACCCGACCGGGTCCGGCCCGACATCTTCGCCGCGCTCTATCCGGAGCTTAGCCCGGCTGCCGCCGCCGAAGTCCATGCGCTCCCGCCGATGGACCGGCTCTACGGCCAGGTCGTGGGCCGGGCGCCGGTCGTGCTCGGTAGGGCGGGCGTGGCGAGCGGGGGGACCGACCCCGCGCAGTTGTTCGTCGACGCAGCGATCAAGGGGGCGTTGCCCGCCGGCCTTCCTGACGAACCGCGCGCTGTCGCCAATATCCCCGAGCTGGAGGGGGCTGCGCTGGGGCATGGCCTGCTCAACGGCCAGCCCGACAGCGACGGACGTGTCCGACGGGTGCCGCTGCTGATGAAGCTTGGCGGCCGGCCGATGCCGAGCCTGTCGCTCGAACTCGCCCGGCTGGCACAGGATCAGGAGGCGGTGACGGCCGACGGGCGCGCGGTGCTGCTGGCGGGCCGGCGCATCCCTATCGATGCCAACGGGCGCATGCTGCTCCGCTTCGGCCGTTTCCCTGTGGCCGAGATCAGTTCGGCGGCCGACGTGCTGCGCCGCAAATTCCCCGCCGACGCCTTTGCCGGCAAGATCGTCCTGCTCGGCCTCGCGGCCGAGGGCACCGCCGACATCGTCGCCACCCCATTGGAGGCGGAAGGGTTCGGGACGCTGGTACAGGCACAGGCGGTCGACGCGATCCTGCGCGGCGGCTGGCTCGACCGGCCGGTCTGGGCGACGCCGATGGAGTGGGGCGCGGGGCTGCTGCTCGCGGTTGCGGTCCTGCTGTGCGGGCCGGTGCGCCGCCGCGTCGTGGTGCTCGCTCCGGCCGGTCTGGCCGTCGCGATCGCGCTGGGATGCTGGCTGGCCTTCGACTTTGGTTCGCTGTTGCTCGATCCGCTCCGTCCGCTGCTGCTCGGTGGCGCTACCGCGCTCGGCGTCGCGGGCGGCATGTTCGTAGAGGCGCGGCGCGAGCGGGAGCGGCTGCGCGAGACGCTGGTACGCGAGCGGATCGCCGCCGCCGCGACCGAGGGTGAGCTCCAGGCGGCGCGCTCGATCCAGCTCGGCATGCTGCCGCCGCGTGAGGAACTGGCCGGTTTCGATCCGCGCATCGACATCGACGCCCTGCTCGAACCCGCCAAGTCGATCGGCGGCGACCTCTACGACGTGATCCGGCTCGACGCCGACCGCATCGCCTTCCTCGTCGGCGACGTGACCGGCAAGGGCGTGCCCGCCGCGCTGTTCATGGCGCTGTCCAAGGCGCTGGCGAAAAGCGTCGTGCTGCGCGGCGTGCCGAGCCTCTCCGATGCCGCCGCGATCCTCAACGAGGAGCTGATGCGCGACAACAGCGAGGCGATGAACGTGACCATGCTGGTCGGCATCCTCGACCTGTCGAGCGGCGAGCTGGTGTTGATGAGCGCGGGGCACGAAGACCCGCTCCACGTCCGCGGCGACGGCGCGATCGCGATCCACAAGCTCGACGGCGGTCCGCCCTTCTGCATCGTCGATTTCCCGTATCCGGATGAGCCCATGAGGCTCGCGCCCGGCGAGGCGCTGGTGCTGATCTCGGACGGAGTCAGCGAGGCGCAGAATGGCGCGGGCGCGCTGTTCGGCCACGATCGGCTGCTCGCGGCTTTGCGGGGGCGGGCGAACGCTTCGGCGATGGTCGAGGCGATGCGCGACGCGGTGCGCGCCTTCGAGGATGGCACCGATCCGACCGACGACCTGACGGTGATGGCGGTCCGCTACCTGGGCTGAGGATGACCGCCAACAGCGTCATCCAGGCCAAAGCCGGGATTTCGTTCCTTCGCTCGCCGTTTCAGAAGGCAGGGACATTCCGGCTTTGGCCGGAATGACGGTGGGGTGCTAACGGATCGTTACCACCACGCGGCGATTGGCCGGCTCGGACACCCCATCGGGGGTGGCTACGCGCAGGTTGCGCTCGCCGCGGCCGACGGCGCTCATCAGTGTCGGATCGATGCCATGTTTGGCGAGCACGCCGAGCACCTCCTCGGCGCGCAGCTGCGACAGCCGGTCGTTGGCGTCGGCGTCGCCCAGCGTGTCGGTATAGCCGGTGACCTGCACCTCGGCGCCCGGCCGCTGCGATACCTCCTTGATCAGGAAGGCCAGCCCGGGCTGCGATTCGGGCGTCAGCTCGGTCGTGCCCTCCAGGAAATAGAGCGTCAGCCGTACCGGCGCGGGCGGCAGGGAATCGAGCAGTGCCCGCTGCCGCTCGCTCATCTTGGCCGGATCGATCGGGCGGGTGCGCGGCGTGCCGGACAGGTTGGTGCTGCTGTTGAGCTCGCTCACCACCGTCTCGATCGGCTTGCCATTCTCTTCGAGCACGGCCACCGCCCCCTGCTTGCCCTCCTCGGTCGGCAGCAAGGTGAGGGTCGGCGTGGTGGCGCAGCCGGCCAGCAGGCCCACGGCCGCCAGCAACGGCAGGACCCGGTTCATTTCGAGACCTCGACGATGAAGCGGGTGCCACGAACGCCGAGGAGCGAAGTCGGCGTGCGGACCTTCATCGCATCGGGTTTGGACTTGGCGATCTGGCCCGACACCACCGCGAGCGAGCCGCGGTTGACCCGGGTCACGAAACTGCCCGTTTGGGCGGTGCGGTCATAACTGAAGTCGTCGACCGAGATACGGCTGTTCGGTCCCACCGAGAATCGGGTATCGTCGATGAAGGTCAGGCTCATCTGCCCGTCCTTGCCCGTGACCAGTATGTCGCCGGGGAGCAGCTGGAAGCCTGGTGCGGGGGTGAGCTTCGCCTTGCCGCGCTCGACCGACGCCGCACCCAGGCTGCGCTTGATCCGGCCGATATCGGCCCAGGCCGGCTGCGCCATGATGGCCAGCCCCAGCAGCGTCAATATTGCCCTTCGCATGATTCTCGCCATCCCCATGACCAGGAAGTCGTGACATAGCGCAATTATGAGCGCCCGCGACTCGAATTCCGCGTCGGTTACAATCCGTTGCATTGGCGACGGTGCTGTGCGCGCCGGCGTCGACGCGGTCCATGGCTTCTGTGCGGAAGCCGGGCTAGACGGAAGCGACGTCGCGCGGCTGGCGATCATCGTCGAGGAACTGGTCACAAATCTGATCGAGCATGGCGGTGCGGGCGCGGCGGAGGCGATCGAGCTAAGTCTGGCGTGGCGGGACGAGGGGGCGGTGGCGCTGGTCCTGAGTGATGGCGGCGGCGCCTTCGACCCGCGCGAGGCGCCGCACGACGTCGCGATTCCAGATCGCGGCGGCGGCGCGGGGCTCAACCTCGTCCGCGCCTGGGCGAGCATCCTCGATTATCGCAGCGAAGGCGGCCGCAACCGGATGGAGCTGTCGATCCCGGTCGGTTGATGACGATCGTTCCCCTCGCTATGGCAGGCGCAGACCAGCCTCGGGGAAGTTCCTTGCAACAAGCCGTCATCGCCAACGCCGCCCAGGCGATCCACTGGGCCGACCTCGGCCTGAACCCGATCGCGCTCGATCTCGGCTTCCTGCAGGTCCACTGGTATTCGCTAGCCTATATCGCGGGCATCCTGCTCGGCTGGTACTACCTCACCCGGCTGATCGCCCAGCCTGGCGCACCGATGGCGCGGCGTCATGCCGACGACCTTGTCTTCTACGCGACGCTCGGCATCCTGATCGGCGGCCGGCTCGCCTATGTCCTCTTCTACCAGCCCGACATCCTCCTCCACCCACTTGACGTACTCAAGCTGTGGCAAGGAGGGATGTCATTCCACGGTGGTGCGCTCGGCGTCGCGGCCGGCATCTTCTACATGGCGCGCCGCAATGGCCTGAGCTGGCTGCGTATCCACGATTATGTCGCCTGCTGCGCGCCGTTCGGACTGTTCTTCGGCCGCATCGCCAATTTCGTGAACGGCGAATTGTGGGGCCGTCCGACCGATGTTCCCTGGGCGATGATCTTCCCCGGCGCGCCCGACGGCCTGCCGCGTCATCCGAGCCAGCTCTACGAAGCCGGCCTTGAAGGCATTGTGCTCGGCCTTGTCCTGTCCTTCTTCTTCTGGCGCACCAACGCCCGCAACCAGCCGGGAAAGCTCGTCGGCATCTTCTTGCTAGGCTATGGACTGAGCCGCTTCGTCGTCGAGTTCTTCCGTGAGCCCGACGCACAGCTCGGCACGCTCAGCTGGGGACTGACGATGGGGCAGACGCTGACCGTGCCGATGCTGCTCGGCGGCCTCTACCTGATCGCCACCGCCTCGAAGCGGACGCCGATCAACGTCGATTAGTGCTTTGCTAACCATGATCGCCTATCAGACGGCGATTCCGACGTCGAAGAAGCGAGCGAGATGGAAACAGCCGCGGAGCTGGCGGACGCGCTGGTTCGAGTGATCAACGCCAATGGGCCGATCCCCGTCGCCGACTATATGGAGGCGGCCAACGGTTTCTATTATGCCGCGCACGACCCGTTCGGCGCGAAGGGCGACTTCATCACTTCGCCCGAGATCAGCCAGATGTTCGGCGAGCTGATCGGTATCTGGATCGCCGATCTGTGGGGGCGGTCGCGTGCGCTCAGCGCCTATTATGTCGAGCTGGGGCCGGGACGCGGGACGCTCGCCGCCGACGCCTTGCGCGCAATGGGGGCGCTGCGTCGCCATCCGGAGGTGCATTTCGTCGAGACCAGCCCCGTGTTGCGCCGGTTGCAGAAGGAACGGGTGCCCGACGCCGTCTGGCACGAAGGGATCGAGACGCTTCCGACCGATGCGCCGCTGATCATCGTTGCCAACGAGTTCTTCGACGCGCTGCCCTATCGCCAATATATCAAGACCTATAGCGGCTGGCGCGAACGGGTCGTCACCCATGGTGCCGATGGCTTCCGCCCGGTGCCAGGCGACGTGCCTGCGGAGGACCTAGTCCCCGAGCATCTCCACGATGCGGTCGCAGGGAGCATCTACGAGACTTCGCCGGCCGGGCTTGCCGTCGCCCGCGCCCTGGCAGCGCGGATCGCGAAGCAGGGCGGCGCATTGCTGGCGATCGACTATGGGCATGAGAATTATGCCGCAGGGGACACGCTGCAGGCGCTCAATGCCCATGCCTATGCCGACGTGTTCAGCAACCCGGGGGCCAACGACATCACCGCCCATGTCGACTTCACCGCGCTTGGCGAAGCCGGCCGGCTCGGTGGCGCGCGGATCGAGGGGCCGGTGTCGCAGAGTTATTTCCTGGCGACGCTCGGCATCGCCGCTCGCGCCGCGGCACTCTCCCGCCACCATCCGGATCGCACCGAGGAGATCGGCGCCGCCTATCACCGGCTGACGTCGGAAGAGGAGATGGGCACGCTGTTCCGCGCGATCGCGATGGTCAGTCCGAAATGGCCGAAGCCGGCAGGGTTCGAGGTCGGCTGATCGCTACCGACCCTTGCTGAACCCGGCATCCGTCCGCCGGCGAAGGATCAGCCTTCGCTCTCCGGCACGCAGGGCGCCGGGCGGGTCGTCTTACGGGCGACGCGGGTGGTAGCGAACTCCTCGGCCGTCAGCGTCGTGGACTTGTCGGCGTCGGCCTTTGCGAAGCGGTCGGTTGTCTTGGCCGACCATTCCTCGAAGCTCAGCCGGCCGTCACCATTGCTGTCCAGCTTGGCATAGGCTTTGCGCCGGCTGGCGAGGAACTCCTCGCGGCTGACCTTGCCGTCCCTGTCTTTGTCGTAACGCGCGAAGCGCTTCTCCTCGCGAGTCTTCTCGGTCGCTGCGGGCGGCTCGGCGATCGGCGCGGGTTCGGCCGCCTGGAGCGGAGCAGCGGCGAGTCGTGGACTTTCGTCCTGCCCCTGCCACAGCATCACGCCGCCGCCCGCGAGCAACAGTCCGCCGGCCGCCCCCGCCAGATATCGCCACATATCGTTTCTCCCCCGGCTGTCCCGGGCGGAGCTTAGCGTCCTGTCAGGCGATAGGCGAGCGCCCGAAACATCCGTTTCGGCGATCCTTGCCGCCGCTGCCGTTCCGACGGTAGCGCGGCATCCATCCGGGCGAACAGGACGAGCAGGCCGAGCGGCCGGAGCGTCGCAGGCCACCTGTCGATCGCGACGTCGCCGAGCCGTTCCGCAGCGGCGGCGCGGGCGAAAGGGCGCGCGTCGGGATCGCGCAACCGGTGGCCGAGATCGGCGAGTGCCCAGCCTTCGCCGGCACGGCCGACATCCTCGGGCACCGCCCCGAGCAGCGCCGCCGACAGTGCGAACAGCGGACCGCCGCGACCCTCGCCATGGGCGATGATCTGCGCCTCGCCCGGGACCGCGTCTTCGAGGAGCGCCGCCCAACCCTCCTCGATGGCGGCGATCGACCGGCCAGGAAGCCCGGCGGGGAGGAGGCATTCGGCCGCCGCAGAGAGCAGCGGCTCGGCTGGCGCCGGCAGGCCTGGCTCGTCGAGGCGGGCCAGCGCGTCGCGCCACCATATCAGCCGCATCGCGCCGATGGTCGGCTCGCGCGCGGCGGCGACGATCGCGCCCATCCGCTCGTCGATCTGCCACAGCAGGGCGAGGCGGTCGCGTCCCGCCGCAGGCGCATAGCTCAGCGCCAGCAGGCGTTCGGGATCGGACAGCGAGCGTGGGGAGAGGTCAGACGTGCTGATAGATGCTGCCATCGAGATGGCGCTGGAGGCAATCGAGCAGCGCGCCACGGGTGAAGGGTTTGCGGAGGAGCTCATATTGCGCCCCATAGCCGAGCGTGAGTTCCTCGCTGAAGCCGCTCACCAGGATGATCGGCAGGTTCGGCCAGCGCTGGTTGAGCCGGCGAGCGAGTTGCACCCCGCTCAGTCCCGGCATCACCACATCGGTCAGGACGATGTCGAAAAGGGTTTCCTCCGCATCGACCAGGCGCAACGCCTCCTCGGCCGAATTCGCCTGGACGATGTCGAGCCCGGAGTCCTCCAGCATGAGGCAGGTGATCTCCGCGATCTGCGCGTTGTCCTCGACATAGAGGAGCCGGCCCAGAAACGGGTTGCTCATCTTATCGGCCCCGGATGACGCTGCGGAACGCGGGCCTTTCTGTTCCATGACATAGTCCCCAAACCGACTCGGACCGGCTGGGACTATTATCACAGATTAGCAAGGCGGCGGTTTGCAAAAACCCTCGTCCTAGCCCTTGTAGGTCACTGCCTTGGCGGCGGCGACCACGTCGGAGACCTTGAGCAGCGCCGCCTTCTCGAGATTGGCTGCATAGGGCATCGGCACGTCCTTGTTGGTGACGCGACGGACCGGGGCGTCGAGGTCGTCGAAGCCCTCCTCCATCGCGATCGAGATGATCTCGGACGCTATCGAGCAGACCGGCCAGCCTTCCTCGACGACGACCATGCGGTTCGTCTTGCGCAAGCTTTCGAGCACGGTCGCCTTGTCGAGCGGACGCAATGTGCGCAGGTCAATCACCTCCGCGTCGATCCCTTCGCCCTCAAGCTGCTTGGCCGCCTCCAGCGCGACGCCGACGCCGATCGAATAGCTGACGATCGTCACGTCGGAACCGGTGCGGCAGATGCGGGCCTTGCCGATCGGCAATATATAGTCGTCGAGCCTGGGCACCTCGAAGCTCTGGCCGTAGAGCAGTTCGTTTTCCAGAAACACGACCGGATCGGGGCAGCGGATCGCCGCCTTCAGCAGGCCCTTGGCATCCGCTGCCGAATAGGGCGAAATGACGATCAGGCCGGGCACGCTGGCGTACCAGGGCGCATAATTCTGGCTATGCTGAGCCGCGACCCGGGCGGCCGCGCCATTGGGACCACGGAACACGACCGGGCAGCGCATCTGGCCGCCCGACATATAGTTGGTCTTGGCGGCCGAGTTGATGATGTGGTCGATCGCCTGCATGGCGAAGTTGAACGTCATGAACTCGATGATGGGCTTGAGCCCGCCCATCGCCGCCCCGGTGCCGATGCCGGCGAAGCCATATTCCGTGATCGGCGTGTCGATCACGCGCCGGTCGCCGAACTCGTCCAGCAGGCCCTGGGTAACCTTGTAGGCGCCCTGATACTGCGCAACCTCCTCGCCCATCACGAAGACGTCGCCGTCGCGGCGCATCTCCTCCGCCATCGCGTCGCGAAGCGCCTCGCGAACCGTGGTCTTCACCAGCTCGGTTCCGGCGGGCACCTCCGGTTCGTCGCGCGTGTCGGCCACGGCAGCGACCAGGTCACGGGCCCCGGTCTCCATCTTGTGCGGGGTCGGGCTCTCGGGCGCAGGGGCCTCGGCCTCGGCCGCTTCAGGCTTGGCGGCTTCGGGCTTCCGCTCGGCAGGAGCGGCAGCTTTCGGAGCCGGCGCGGCATCATCGTCCTCGCCCGCGATCCGCGCGATCACGGTACCGACCTTCACGCCCTCGGTTCCGGCGGGAACGGTGATTTCCGCGATCGTACCCTCGTCGACCGCCTCGAATTCCATCGTCGCCTTGTCGGTCTCGATCTCGGCGAGGAGATCGCCCGACTTGACCGTATCGCCTTCCTTGACGAGCCATTTGGCGAGAGTACCTTCCTCNCTTGGCGAGCGTGCCTTCCTCCATTGTCGGGGAAAGCGCGGGCATCTTCAGATCGACAGCCATCAATATTGTCCCACCAGCACGTCGGTATAGAGCTCTTCCGGCTCGGGTTCGGGCGACTGTTCGGCAAAGTCCGCCGCTTCGGTGACGATCGCGCGGATGTCCTTCTCCAGCTTACGCAGATCGTCCTCGCTGACGCCGGCCGCCTCAAGCTCCTTCTTGAGATGGTCGATCGGGTCTGACTTGTCGCGTACCGCCTGGACCTCATCGCGCGAGCGGTATTTGGCCGGATCGGACATTGAGTGGCCGCGATAGCGATAGGTCTTGAGCTCGAGCAGGATCGGTCCCTTGCCGGCGCGAACCCAGGCGACTGCTTCCTCAGCGGCGCCGCGCACCGCCAGCACGTCCATGCCGTCGACCTGGATGCCCGGGATGCGGAAGCTCTCGCCGCGCCGGTAGAGCTGGTCCTCCGCGGACGCGCGGTTGACGCTGGTGCCCATGGCGTACTGGTTGTTCTCGATCACGAAGATGATCGGGAGCTTCCACAGCTCAGCCATGTTGAAGCTCTCGTAGACCTGGCCCTGGTTGGCCGCACCATCGCCGAAATAGGCCATGGCGACGCCGCCGTCGCCCGCATATTTATGCTTGAAGGCGAGCCCGGCGCCGAGGCTGACCTGCGCGCCGACGATACCGTGACCACCGTAGAAGCGGTGGTCGACCGAGAACATGTGCATCGATCCGCCCTTGCCGCGGCTGATGCCTGCGGCGCGGCCGGTGAGCTCCGCCATGATAACCTTGGGATCGATGCCATAGGCCAGCATGTGGCCATGGTCGCGATAGCCGGTGATCACCGAATCCTTGCCGACCTCGAGTGCCGACTGCAGGCCGACTGCGACGGCTTCCTGGCCGATATAGAGGTGGCAGAAACCGCCGATCAGGCCGAGGCCGTAGAGCTGGCCCGCCTTCTCCTCGAACCGGCGGATCAGCAGCATCTGCCGGTAGAACTCCAGCATCTCCTCCTTGCTCGCCTCGTAACGCTGCGGTTCGGCGGGGCGCTCGCGATTGGATATCGGCGGCGCTGCGGCGGCGGCGGCCGGCTTCGGCGCGGCGGCTTTCGCTCGTGGAGATACGGGTTTACGCGGCGCGGCTTTCTTAGCCGCTGCGCGTGGCTGTGCTGGTTTCGCCAAGCGGATTGCTCCTTGTCCCGGGGAGGGGTGACTGGGTCGCATATAGGCCGCTGCGCGCGGCGATTTCAACGGACTTGGCCGTCTGCCGTCCGCAAAAGAGAAACGCCTGCCGTGAAAGATAGGTGACGCCAGCGGCGCCGTTCCACCCCCGGACCGGCGCTCAGTTTCGTGGAATGATGATCTCGTCCGGCCGCACCTGGCCGGTCGAGCGACGTACCAGCTCCTCGCCGAAATCGGGATCGACGCGGCTTGGATCGAGCAGCTTGGCGTGATGGCGCAACCGGTCGCGCACGGCTTCGGTGCGGTGGAGTTCCTCCGACTTCGCCTTGAGCTGAGTGCGATAGCCGCCGAGCGCGAGCAGGCCGTTGGGGCCGATCAGCGCCGCGCTGGCAAAATAGCCGATGATCAGAATCGCGACCGCGGGCAGCGCGGCGCTGCGGGCGATCTGGAAAAGGGGAACACGATTCATCCAGGGACAGAATCACCGATGAGTCGCGCGATCAAGTCCTTTCGCGTCCTTTGGCGCTGAAATGTCGATATTTTCTGGTGGCTCGAGAAGGGATTCGACCCGGCAACGAATCGTCTCGCCGGCCACCGCCACAATATGTTGTGGGTGTGGGGCGCATTGCGGTGGCTTTGCCGCGATGGGTGGTGGGTGGCCGGCTGCGGAATGCTCGGCGCCTGCCCGCCGTTAGCAGCGCTTGCGGCGATCGCTCCTGCGGCTGGATTCTCGGGCGGGTGTGATCGGCGTCATATAAATTCAGCCCGGATCCGGTACGAAAAGCTTGACGCCATGGGTGGTCGCTTTAGCGTCGCCGGGTGGAAGAGGGGGTGTCGCGGCGGGGGCGTTGCGGCATCCGGATCGAACGGGGGAATAATGCTGAAACTGCGTCCTGTGGCGAAAGCCGCAATCCTTGGCGTCGGCCTGGCGATTGTTGCCGGTCCCGCGATCGCCAAGAAGGATCGTTCGCACCAGGCGGTCGATCTCGATCCCGACCAGCGCGGCGTCGTCTCCGGCGTCGGCATCGAGGGGCAGGATCTCGGCCGCATGGCCGACCAGATGGTCCGCGACCTGATGGCCAATCCTGAGATATCCAACCGGGCGACGCCGCCGCGGATCATTCTCGACAGCTCCGACCTGCGCAACCAGAGCTCGCAGCGGATCGACAAGGACATCATCACCGACGAATTGCGCGGCAAGCTGATGGGTGCCGCGCGCGGCAAGATGCGCTTCGTGAGCCGCGAGTTCATTGCCGCGGTCGAGCAGGAGCGCGCGTTGAAGCGCGATGGCGTCGTCGACAGCGGCACTACCGGGCTGACCCGTGCCACGGCAGGGGCGGACTACAAGCTGGTGGGCAAGATCACCTCGCTCGACAGCCGCAATAACGACACCGGCATGCAGGAGCGGCTGACCGTCATCTCGCTCGAGATGCTGGACCTCGAATATGGCACCCTCGTCTGGAACGGCACCTACAAGATCCGCCGTGCCGGCGCCGATGACGTCGTCTATCGTTGAGGGGGGGGCTGATGAAGACCATCTATCGGCTGGCGACCGGAATCGCCGCTTTTTCGCTGCTGTCGCTTGCTTCCGCCGCCATGGCGCAGGATGCGGCTGCCCCCGTCGATCCGGCCGTCGCCAAGGCTGCCAAGGCCGCCGCGAAGGCACGCGCCAAACAGGTTGCCGCCTGGAGGGCGCAATATGGCCCCGGCCCTTATCCGGACGAGGTCGAGACTTTCGCCCAGGCCCGGCAAGAGGAACTGCGCGGCTATTATCGCGTCCTCTATTATGACGGTGAGCACAACGCCGTGCTCAACTATGAGCGGCTCGGCCTGCTGTCGATGGAGCTGGGCTATTATGACGACGCCGAAAAGGCGTTCGACGGCGCGCTCGACCGGATCGAGGCCTTCTACAACAAGGACAAGCAGGCCGAGAAGGCGACCTCGGCGACGCGACTGGAAGTCAACAAGGACTTCAAGGGCGAGCCCTATGAACGGGCGATGGCCTATTATTATCGCGGGTTGCTCTATCTGCGGAAGGGCGACTACGACAACGCCCGTGCCTCGTTCAAGGCGGCTGAGTATCAGGACACGGTCGCCGGGGATGAGAGCTTCCAGTCCGATTTCGCGCTGCTGACCTACCTTCAGGGCTGGGCTTCCCACTGCGCGGGGGACGGCAGCCAGGCTGCGGATGCGTTCGAACAGGCCGCGAAGATCGATGCCAAGCTCAAGGCGCCTGGTGCGAATGACAACATCCTGGTGCTGACCGAACTCGGGACGGGGCCGGTCAAGGCGACCGACGGGCAATATCAGGAGAAGCTGGTCTTCCGTCCCGGCGCCACCATGCCCGAAAACGGCGCGATCGTGACGCTGGGCAGCGGCAAGACGACCCGTGCCTGGCCGCTGACACCGGCCGCCGACATCTATACCCAGGCCTCGACCCGGGGCGGCCGGGCGATCGACGGCATCCTCGACGGCAAGGCCCAGTTCAAGGCCGGGCTGGAGACGACCAGTGCCCTCGCCACCGCCGTCGGCAGCAGCTTCGCCCAGCAGATGGGCGGCAACGCTCTCTATGCGCAAGGGATCGGCGCGGCCCTCAGCATGTTCTCGAAATCGGTCCGGCCCACCGCCGACACGCGCATGTGGGACGGCCTGCCATCGACGATCATGGTCGGCACAACCCGTTGGGGAAGCGCGCCCGCGCCCGCCGTCGGCAAGGGCAAGAAAGCTGCGCCCAAGGCGTCGCTGACGGGTGGCGCCTGGAGCATGCCGCCGGTCAGCGTGAGCTATCGGCAGGACGATAATGTGCTCGACCTGGCCGGCACCAAGCCGATGACGGCCAATGCCGGCAAGTGCGGCATCGTCTGGGCGCGTTCGCGCAGCGTGTCGACCCTGCCGCCTGAGGCACCGGGCAACAACGCGAAGATCGCGCTCGCGCGCAAGCGCGACAAGGATGTGTGGGCCAAGGACGAGGCCTTTCGCGCGAAGCTGCGCTAGTTGCTTGAGGGGAGACGATCGATGAGAATGTATCTGCTCGGGGCGATCGCCGCCGGCGCGCTGCTCGCCCTGCCGGCACAGGCGCGCGAGAACCGGCCGGTCAAGTGCGATATCGGCGACGCGAAGCGGTCGGTCTCGGCGGGCGGCCCCGCGCTGGTCGCCAACGTACCGTCGGCAATGACGCCGATCGACCTCAACGCCGTCCAGATGACCGACAAGAAGCTGGCTAACCGCGTCGTCGTCGAAGCTATGTTCGCGCGGCGGACCGAGACCAATTCGGTCGAGGTGATCACCCGCTTCGTCAACTGCACCAAGAAGACCGTCGAGCTCGACGCGCGCTCTTCCTTCATGGATGAGAACCAGGTGCCGATCGAGGATTCGACCTATTGGAAGAAGGTCATCCTCGGGCCCAAGGCGACCGGCGTCTATCGCGGGCTTTCGATCGGCCGTGACGAGGTCAAATATTACCTCGTCGAGGTCCGGACGTCGCAGCCATGATCCGTACCGCGCTGGTGCTGGCCCTGGCCCTCGCCGCCGGCCAGGCCCAGGCCGGGCAGGATGTGCCGCCGCCGCGCCCGATCCGGCCCGTGCAGCCCGCGCTGATCGCGATGCCGTCGCCGGCCGCCTATGGCGCTGTCCCTGCGCTGTGGCGCGACACGCGGCCGGTGATCGATGGTTGGTCGCCCGATCGCCGCATCCCCGTCGTCGGATGGCTGGACGAGGATGACGCGGATTATGCCGACGCCGATTTCGGCGACGACGGCTATTCTTCGTGGGGGGACATGTGATGGGGATCAGAATGGGGGCCGCGGGGGCGATCGTCGCGGCGCTGCTGGCGACCGCCGCCGCCGCGCAGCAATACCGGGACAATATGCCCGAGGTGCTGGCCGCGCCGCCGCGCGCCAATCATGCCGCGCAGAACAATGCCGCGACGGCCAGCGCCTTCCGGTCGGCCTATGCGCGCAGGAAGAGCCCGCGCATGGTGATCTTCTGGAACCGGCAACTCACCGACTCGCTGTCGACCAGCTATGAGGAATGGTCGCGTTTCACGCTCACCGATGGCCGGGCGGTCGACAAGACCTATTATGAGGATGGCTCGACGGCGGTCGCGGGCCGCGCGGTCGAGGCCGAGCTGCGCTCGGGCCGCTCCGCCACCACCGCCGATGGCGCACGCATGACCGGTCTCGCCGAACGCGCCGACTGGAAGGCCGCGCAGGGCTTCAACCGCACCATGCTGGCCGGCGGGGCCCGGTTGATCGATCGGACGCTGATCATGCGCTCGACCGCGCTCAACAAGGGCGTGGACCGCACGGATGCCCAGTCGGTGGAGATGTCGGCGCTGGTCGGCAAGGCCGACCTGCTGGTGGAGGTGCTGCAGACCCCCGATGACGGTGCTCCGAGCGGTTACACCTTCCGCGTCGACGTCAAGGATATCCGCAGCGGCACGCTGCTCGCCACCGTCGTTACCCAGGGGGTGCCGCCCTCGGGCGGTCCCGGGCGCTGGGTCGCGGGGCCTAACGGCTATCAGCGCGAAAGGCCGCTTCCACCCACGGTCGACCAGGTCGGTGCGCGGGTTGCGACCGAGGTGATGCAGGCGCTGGTTGCGAACTGGGGATAGATTTCTCCCTCGGCGGGTCGTCCCTCGCTCCCATGGGGGGGCGAGAGGGAGACATTCCGGCACGCTAGGCTCTGGTAAGGCCCGAATCCGCCGTTATAGGCGGGACGCATGGAGCCCTATCGTTACGCGATCGGTATCGGGTCGAACCGGCGTCATGGCCGCCATGGCGCTCCGGCTGCCGTGGTGCGGGCGGCGATCGCGGCGATTGATGGCGCCGGTGCGGCGGTCCTGACATGTTCTCCGATCATTGCCACACCGGCTCTGGGGCCGGCAGGGCGGAGCTTCGCCAATGCGGCGGTCATCGTCGAGACCCGGCTCGACCCGCCCGCGCTGCTGGCCCGGCTTAAGGGGCTGGAAGCCCTGTTCGGGCGGCGGAAGGGGCGGCGTTGGGGCGCCCGCGTGCTCGACCTGGACATATTGCTCTGGTCGGGCGGGCGGTGGTCGCAGCGTCGTGGGAGGCGGCTGACGATCCCGCATCGCGGTGTCGAGCAGCGCGACTTCGTCCTCCGTCCTCTGCTGGCAATCGCAGCCGGCTGGCGGGTGGGGGAGGGATGCCGGACGGTGCGACACGCGCGCGCACGGCTTCTCCGCAGGGCGGGTTGACCGCGACAGCCGCGCCCAATAGGGAGGCGCGGTCGGTGGGTCCGTAGCTCAGTCGGTAGAGCAAGCGACTTTTAATCGAGAGGTCCCGGGTTCGAATCCCGGCGGACCCACCAGACGCTCTGGTCCGCCGCGGGCGGGACCGGCATGAGCGGGACAGGGCCAAGATGGCGCAAGGCCTTCCCCAAGCAATGGACTCCATTCCCGAGCAACGGCGGTTCGCGCTCGATCAGGATCGTGCCGACATGCCGGAACGAGAGAAATCCGGCAGGCGCAAATCGACAATCAACCCCTTCCGATCCCACGTCCGGTCAATGGTTCCGCCGATCGATCGAACCATGCGATCAGCCATCTCGGTCCCAAAGCCCCGGCGCCCGGGGGGCGCTGGAATCGACGGACCGCCGCTCTCCGTCCAGGCCAGATCCAGCGCCTGGCCGTTGGAGGTCCAGCGGACCGCAATGCCTCCCTCCGCCGTGCTCAATGACCCGTATTTTACTGAATTGGTGGCGAGCTCGTGCAGCAGGAGGGCGAGGGTGGTTATGGTCGCGCGACGCACGTGCATCGGTTCCCCCTGGAAGGCACAGCGATCGCCATAAGGCTGCAGGACGGATGTGATGAGCGACTGCAGGTCGGCGTCGCCGACCTCGTCCGTCTCGAGATCGATCTCCGCCAGGGCGGCATCCGACGCCCGGGAGAGGGCGCCCAGCTTCTCGCGCAGGATATCCATCGCGGCATCCGGGGCGGAGGCGGCATCGGCCTCCCTTTCCGAAATCGAGATGAGGCCGGAGACCACCGAAAACAGGTTCTTCACCCGGTGCTGCATCTCCCTGGCCAAAAGCCGCTCCCGGTTGGCGGCTTCTTCCAGCTTTCGCTCGAGTTTGGTCTTTTCCGTAATGTCCCCAGAGACGCACAGGATCGAGAGGAGGGAGCCGCTCGCGTCGATGACGGGAGTGAGCAGATTATCCCAGTAGATGGTGCCGTCCGGCGATATGCTCTTTCCGGGAAAGCGGGCATGCTGCCCGGCCCTCGCCCTTTGCAGGGCTTCCAGACCGGCAGGATGTATCTCCTTCGGCAGGAGGGATAGCCAGGGCATTCCAAAATTGGAGTTGGTGCTGACCCCCAGGGCGTTACATCCGGCCCTGTTCATGGCAAGGAGATCGCCATCCACCGACAAGACTTTGATGCAGTCGGGTGTCGCATCCAGCATCGCCTTCTGAAGGGACGATAACTGTGTCGGAGTATTGGAAGGTCCTACTTGGATCATAAGCCGCGCAAGTTCATTGGCTACGGCTTCCATGACATATACTCCCGGCTACTCAACTCTGAGTCGTGGACGATAGCACGCCCCCACCCTTCATTATAGTGATGGAACAAGAGCCGGGGAGTGTCTCCTGATCATTGGTGCAACGGGGGCCTGTCGCGCCCCCTTAACGGTCAGGGAATGAAGATACTGATGATCTGGCTCACCAGGAGCCACAGCGCGCCTGCGCCGATGAGTCCGGCGACGAGATAGGCATGTCCGGGAAAACGATCGACCATCGACTTCAAATCCTCATCTGATTTCGAAGCGCGAAATAAGGCTGGAGGACTTGCGGCTCAATTGGCCGGGGCGGGCCGGCGTGCGCGTTTCATTCGATCTTAGTCTAACGGGTGGAATCGGGCGCGATCCGCATGGGGACGGAAACCGTGGTTTTCGTAGGCTTAACCCTTGCGGGTTACGCGCCCTTAAGGCCGGGCGGTTTAGACCAAAGTCGTACAGGACGGCAAAAGGATGGTCCGAATGCACAAGTTCTCGAAGCTCCTTCGCGACAGCCGCGGCGCGACCGCCATCGAATATGGCCTCATCGCGGCGCTGATCGCGGTCGCGGCGATCACCGCGATGACGGCGCTGGGCAACCAGCTTTCGACGACGTTCAACAATGTTAGCAACAATATGAAGGCCTCCTAAGGGCTCTTCCCAAACCCGCTTCCGCTGCCCCGGCCGGTGTGTCCCCGGCCGGGGTTTTTTCTGTGGCGGACGCGGCGGGGGAGCCTATCCGGGCCTTGCCCCGGCGCGCACCGTTCCCTAACTGTTCGCGGGTGACCCAGGATATCCCCGTTCCCGAACCCGCCTATCTGCGCGGCCTCAACCCGCCGCAGCGCGAGGCGGTTCTCACCACCGAGGGGCCAGTGCTGGTTCTCGCCGGCGCCGGTACGGGCAAGACAGCGGCGCTCACCGCGCGGCTTGCGCACCTCGTTGCGACTCGCCGGGCATGGCCGTCGGAAATTTTGGCCGTCACCTTTACCAACAAGGCCGCGCGCGAGATGCGTGAGCGGGTCGGGCGGCTGCTGGGCCAGGCAGTCGAGGGCATGCCGTGGCTGGGCACGTTTCACTCGGTGGCGGCGCGGATGCTGCGCCGCCATGCGGAATTGGTCGGCCTCACCCCCAGCTTCACTATCCTCGACACCGACGACCAACTTCGCCTGCTCAAGCAGTTGCTGGCGGCGGCGGACCTCGACGAGAAGCGCTGGCCCGCCCGCCAGCTCGCCGGATTGATCGACCGCTGGAAGAATCGCGGCCTGACCCCGGCGGACATCGACGCGGGTGAGGCGGAGCAGTTCGCCAACGGCCGCGGCGGGGAACTCTATCAGCAATATCAGGAGCGGCTGCGTGCGGTGAACGCCTGCGACTTCGGCGACCTGTTGCTCCACATGCTGACCATATTGAAGACCCACCGCGACGTGCTCGCCGATTATCAGCAGCGCTTTCGCTATGTGATGGTCGACGAATATCAGGACACCAACAGCTCCCAATATCTCTGGCTCCGCCTGATCGCACAGGAGCGCAAGAATATCTGCTGCGTCGGCGACGACGACCAGTCGATCTATTCCTGGCGCGGCGCCGAGGTAGCGAACATCCTCCGCTTCGAGCGCGATTTTCCCGGCGCGGCGGTGATCCGGCTGGAACAGAATTACCGTTCTACTCCGCACATCCTGGCGGCGGCGAGCGGGCTGATCGCGCATAATGGCGGCCGGCTCGGCAAGACGCTGTGGACCGAGGCGGCCGACGGCGAGAAGGTCCGCATCGTCGGCGTCTGGGACGGGCCCGAGGAGGCACGTCGGGTCGGCGACGAGATCGAGGCTCACGAGCGCGGCGGCGGCAAGCTCGACGACGTGGCGATCCTGGTCCGGGCCCAGTTCCAGACCCGCGAGTTCGAGGACCGCTTCATCGCGATCGGCATGCCCTACCGCATCGTTGGCGGCTTCCGCTTCTACGAACGCGCCGAGATCCGCGATGCGCTCGCCTATCTGCGGGTGATCAGCCAGCCGGCCGATGACCTCGCCTTCGAACGGATCGTCAACACGCCCAAGCGCGGGCTGGGCGACAAGGCGGTCGCCAAGCTTCACCAGCTTGCCCGCGCGGAGGGTATTCCGCTGGCGCTGGCCGCCGCGCGCATCCTAGGCACCGACGAGCTGACCCCGCAGGCGCGCCGTGCCCTCGGCAATCTCGTCGGCGACATCGCACGCTGGCGCGACCTGCTGTCGCAGCTGTCGCACCCCGAACTGACCCGGCAGGTGCTGGAGGAATCGGGATATGTCGCGATGCTCCAGAACGAGAAGTCGACCGAGGCCGAGGGCCGGCTGGAGAACCTCAACGAGCTCGCGCGTGCCATGGAGGATTATACGACGCTGGGCGACTTCCTCGAGCATGTCAGCCTTGTGATGGACAACGACGCCGAGGCGGAGACCGCCAAGGTGACGGTGATGACGATCCACGCCGCAAAGGGGCTGGAGTTCGACACGGTGTTCCTGCCAGGCTGGGAGGAAGGCGTCTTCCCGTCGCAGCGGTCGCTCGATGAAGGCGGGCTCGCCAGCCTCGAGGAGGAAAGGCGGCTCGGCTATGTGGCGATCACGCGGGCACGGCGGCGCTGCACCATCATCCATGCGGCCAACCGCCGCATCTACGGGCAATGGACATCGTCCATCCCATCCCGCTTCGTCACCGAACTGCCCGGCCAGCATGTCGAGGCCGAGACAACCATGTCGGGCGGCGAGTCGCTGTGGCGCGCGCAATGGTCCGAGCACGCCGATCCCTTCGCTCATGTCGGCCGGTCGCAGGGCAGGGGCCCCGGCTGGCAGCGCGCAACCGCGGCGGGCGGCCTCGGCAGCCCGCAGGCGGGTTCTCGGGTGGTCGAGGCACGCGCCTCTGCGGTCAGCTTCGCCCAGGCGCCGCGCAAGGACATCGCGCTCGGCCAGCGCGTCTTTCACACCAAGTTCGGCTATGGGGCTGTGGCGGAGATCGAGGGCAACAAGCTGGAGATCGACTTCGAGCATGCCGGCCGCAAGCGGGTGCTCGACAGCTTCGTCAGCCCGGCCTGAGAATATATTTCTACCTAGGAGGTAGAAATATATTCTCATCGCTGCGTTGGCGGTTGCGGGAGGCCCGGCCGACCGCCTAGAGGAAAACCATGGCGAAGAGCGCGCACCCTCTCTCGATCCCGGCCTATCGCTCTTACTGGCTGGCTCGGTTCGCTTCCACGCTCGCACTCAACGGCATGGTCGTGATCATCGGCTGGCAGGTCTACGACGTCGCCCGGCGGACGATGCCCCCGCGCGAGGCGGCGTTGCAGCTCGGGCTGATCGGTCTCGTCCAGTTCTTGCCGCTGATGCTCCTGACGCTGGTGACCGGCCTGGTGGCCGACCGCATCGACCGGCGCTGGATCGCGCGCGGCACCGCCGCGCTGGAGATGCTCTGCGCCGCCGCGCTGGCGCTGCTGACCTGGTTCGATCTCATCAACCTTCCGGCGCTGTTCGTGATCGCGGCGCTGCTTGGTGTCGCGCGGGCCTTTGCCGGGCCTGCTCTCCAGGCGCTGGCGCCCAATCTGGTTCCGAAGGCGGTGCTGCCGGCGGCCATTGCGGTCAGTTCGTTCGCCTGGCAGGTCGGAGCGATCGCCGGGCCTCCTCTCGGCGGCTATCTCTATGCGATCCATCCGCCGCTCGCTTATGCGGTGAGTGCCGGCCTGCTCGCACTGGCAACCGTCATGCTGCTGCGGATCGGGCCCGTGCCGCGGGCCGTGATCACCGGGGCGCAACGCCCCTGGGGCCAGATGATGGAGGGGATATCCTACCTCAGGCGGAACCGGCTGGTGCTCGGGGCGATCTCGCTCGACCTGTTCGCGGTGCTGCTCGGCGGTGCCACCGCCATGCTGCCCATCTATGCGCGCGACATCCTCCATGTCGGGGCGTCGGGGCTCGGCCATCTCCGCGCGGCACCCGCGATCGGCGCGGCGGTGGTGGCGATCTGGCTAAGCCGCTGGCCGCTCCATTTCAACGTCGGGTTCAAGCTGCTCGTCGCGGTGGGCGTGTTCGGCGCGGCAACGATCCTGTTCGGCATCTCCTACCGCTTTCCCGATCCGATGGCGCTATCGCTGGTCTGCCTTGCCTTGCTCGGCGGCGCCGACATGGTCTCGGTCTATGTCCGCCAGACGCTGATCCAGCTCTATACCCCGGACGAGATGCGTGGCCGTGTGGGGGCGGTCTCGACCCTGTTCATCTCGGGATCTAACGAGCTGGGAGAGGCCGAGTCGGGCTTCCTTGCCGCACTGGTCGGCCCGGTCACGGCGGTCGTCGCAGGCGGGATTGGTACGATCATCGTCGCGGTCTTGTGGGCGCGGCTCTTTCCGGAAATATTGCGGGCGAGGACCTTCGATCCGCCCACGTCGTTCGAAACCGTTCCAGGTCAGGAGAAGGCAGCATGACCAAGTACGCATCGATATTGGAGACGATCGGCGGCACGCCGCATGTGCGGGTCAACCGGCTGTTCGGCGACGCCGAGGTATGGATCAAGTCGGAGCGCAACAACCCCGGCGGATCTATCAAGGACCGCATCGCGCTGGCGATGATCGAGGATGCCGAACGTTCGGGCAAGCTGAAGCCCGGTGGCACGATCATCGAGCCGACCAGCGGCAATACCGGTATCGGCCTGGCGCTCGTCGCCGCGGTCAAGGGCTATAAGCTGGTCCTCGTCATGCCGGAGAGCATGTCCGTCGAAAGGCGCCGGCTGATGCTCGCTTATGGCGCGACCTTCGATCTTACCCCGCGCGAGAAGGGCATGAAGGGCGCGATCGAGAGGGCGCTGGAATTGCAGGCCGAGATAGCGGGTTCCTGGATTCCGCAGCAATTCGAGAATCCGGCGAACATCGACGTCCACGTCCGTACCACCGCGGAAGAGATCTACGCCGACTTCAAGGACACGCCGATCGATGTCCTGATCACCGGGGTGGGAACAGGCGGCCACATCACCGGCGTCGCGCAGGTGCTGAAGCCGCGCTGGCCGGACCTGAAGGTGTTCGCGGTCGAGCCGACCCTGTCGCCGGTCATCTCGGGCGGCCAGCCGGGCCCGCACCCGATCCAGGGCATCGGCGCCGGCTTCGTGCCCGCCAATCTCCACACGCAGCTTCTCGACGGCGTGGTCCAGGTCGATCCAGCGGATGCCAAGGACTATGCCCGTCGCTCGGCGCGCGAGGAGGGGATGCTCGTCGGGATCAGCTCGGGCGCAACCCTCGCGGCGATTGCCCAGAAGCTCCCCGACTTCGCGGGCAAGCGCTTCCTCGGTTTCAACTACGACACCGGCGAGCGCTATCTGTCGGTGCCGGATTTCCTGCCGGAGTAGGCGGCATCAACTCATGACCGTCATGCCGGTGTTCGCTGGCATGACGGTCAGATGGCGGGCTTCGTCCCGTCCTCCTCCTCGCCCGCGCTGCCGATCGACTGATCGATCAGGCCGGCGCGCATCATCAGCCAGAACAGGATGATGCCGGGCAGGGCGACGACGGTGGTGAGCAGGTAGAAATTCACATAGCCGATCGCATCGAGCATCGCGCCCGCGCTGGTGCCCGTCAGCAGCCGGCCGACGATGCTCGCCGCGGCCGAGATCAGCGCATATTGGGCGGCGGTGAAACGCAGATCACACAGGGCCGAGAAATAGGCGACGACGGTGACGCCCCCGATCCCGCTGGCGATGTTCTCGAACCCGATCGCTCCCGCCATCGCCCAATTATTGTGGCCGCTTGCGGCGAGCCCGGCGAAGCTCAGATTGGATACCGCCATCAGCACCAGGCTGAGCAGCACCGACCGCTTCATGCCCAGTCGCGAATAGAGGATGCCGCCGATGAAGATGCCGATCAGATAGGCCCAGAAGCCGAAGCCGACGTCATAGATCGCGATCTCGTCATTGCTGTAGCCGAGGCTGTCGAACAGCAGGCGGAAGGTGAGGTTGGCGAGCGTGTCGCCGATCTTGTGCAGCAGGATGAACAGCAGCACGAGCAGCGCGCCGCGCCGCCGGAAGAACTCGGCGAGCGGGCCGACGATCGAAGCGACGACCTCGCCGCCAGTGCGGCGCATGGTCGGTTCGCGGTGGCGTTTGGGTTCGCCCATCACAAGCGCGGCGATCATCGCCGGCAGCGCGAAGGCGGCGCAGGCGATGTAGGCGGCACCCCAGCCCATCCGCCCCGCGACCACCAGCGCGAGTGCGCCCGCCGTCGCCGATCCGATCCGCCAGCCATATTGCGACATGCCGGCGCCGACGCCAAGCTGGCGCGCCTCGAGCAGTTCGATCCGATAGGCGTCGATGATGATGTCGAAGGTCGCGCCCGCCGCGCCGACCAGGATCGCGGCGATCGCGGTCTCCATCAGGCCGGCCCTCGGATCGACCAGGCCGAGATGGACGACCGATGCGATCACCAGCACGCCGATCACCAGCATCCACGACACGCGCTGGCCGAGCCGGCCGATCACCGGCAGGCGGACGCCGTCGACGATCCAGGCCCAGAGGAATTTGAGGTTGTAGACGAGGAAGGCGAGGGTGAAGGCGGTCACCGCCTTCTTGTCGATCCCGTCCTGCGCGAGCCGGGTCGTCAGCGTCGCCCCGATCATCGCATAGGGAAAGCCCGAGCTGATGCCGAGGAACAGCGCCGCCAGCGGCGCCGGCTCGGTATAGGGCCGGATCGCCGCGATGATGCCCTTGCTTTCGACGGCTGCGCCGTCCGCCCCCGATCTTTCGTTCATGCCGCGAGCATAGCGGAGCGGCGATCGGAGGGAAGAGGGCGTTCGCATCGCCGACACTTGACCCGGCCGGGCTTTGGCCCGACCAGAGGCGACAGCCTTTTCGGAGACGCCCGTGGCCAAGCGGCTCACCTATTACATTCTCGGCGCGATGATCGCCGGCATCATCGTCGGCATCACGCTCAACCGGACGATCACCGACCCCGCCACGCTGACCGATGTCACCGGCCATATCTCGATCCTCACCGAGCTGTTCCTGCGGCTGATCAAGATGATCATCGCGCCGCTGGTGTTCGCGACGCTCGTCACCGGCATCGCGCATATGGGCGACACCGCCGCGCTCGGCCGGGTCGGCTTCCGCTCGATCGCCTGGTTCCTGACCGCCAGCCTGTTGTCGCTGACCCTCGGCCTCGTCATGGTCAATCTGCTCCAGCCCGGCGTCGGTGCTGATCTGGTGCTGCCGCCCGAGGGCGCCTCGGCAGGCGTATCGCAGGCTGATTTCTCCCTGAAGCAATTCGTCACCCACTTGGTGCCGAAGAGCTTCTTCGAGGCCATGGCGACCAACGAGATCCTCCAGATCGTCGTCTTCTCGGTATTCACCGGAGTGGCCATCACCGCCGTCGGGGAGCGCGCCGCACCACTGGTCCGCGGCATCGAAGCCCTGGTGCAGGTGATGTTGCAGATCACCGATTATGTGATGAGGTTCGCCCCGTTCGCGGTGTTCGCCGCGGTCGCCACCGCGCTCGCCGAACAGGGGCCGGGCATTCTCCTCAGCTTCGGCAAGTTCATGGGCAGCTTCTATCTGTCCATGTTCCTGCTGTGGTGCGTCCTGTTGCTGCTGTGCTACCTGATCGTCGGCGGCCGATCGAAGCTGTTGATACGCTATATCCGCGAGCCGATCCTGCTGGCGTTCAGCACCGCATCCTCGGAAGCGGCTTTCCCACGCACGCTCGAGGCGCTCGACCGGTTCGGCGTGCCGCCGCGCATCGCCAGCTTCGTGCTGCCGCTCGGCTATTCGTTCAACCTCGACGGGTCGATGATCTACTGCACCTTCGCCACGATGTTCATCGCGCAGGCCTATGGGATCGAGCTGACCTTCGCGCATCAGGTGACGATGCTGCTGATCCTGATGGTGACGTCGAAGGGGATCGCCGGGGTGCCGCGCGCCAGCCTGGTGATCATCTCGTCGACTCTGGCCTTCTTCGACATTCCCGAGGCTGGGCTACTGCTGATCCTCGCGGTCGACCATTTCCTCGACATGGGTCGCTCGGCAACCAACGTCGTCGGCAATGCGGTGGCGAGTGTGATCGTCGCGAAATGGGAAGGCGGGCGGCTCGACGAGATCGAGCCAGCGGAGATCGAGCCGCCCCGCGCGCCCTGACGGGGGTATTTCGGCGAAAGCCTGAATCTCCCTTATCTTCTGCCTCCCGGTCGTCCGGGCGGGATGAAGGCAGGGAGATTCAGGCTTTCGCTGGAATGACGGCGATATGCGCGTTTCAGCGCACCAGATAATCGTAATAGGAACCGTCCGGCGGGCCATCGAGCGATTCCATCAGTGCGCCCATCATCGGCAGCTTCTTGAACGGCTCCTTGGTCGCCTCATGGGCTTCGATGCTTTCCCATTTCTCGATCAGGACAAAGCGGCGCTCGTTGCCGGCGTCGCGCAGCACCTCGACGCCTTCGGAGCCGGCGAAGCCGGCGACCGCTGTGGACAGGTCGCGCAGCGCGGTTTCGAGCTCGGCGTCGCGGCCTTCCTTGGCGTGCATGATATAGAGCCGTGCGGTCGTCATGGGTTCTCCTCTCAGATGTCCTCGGCCAGCCGCCCGTAGAGTTCGGGCCGCCGATCGCGGAAGAAGCCGAAGGCGGCACGATGCCGCTTGGCGAGGTCGATGTCGAGGGTCGCCACCAGCACGCCCGTCTCGGTCGCGCCGAATTCGGCGAGCAGGTCGCCGCGCTGGTCGCAGATGAAGCTGTGGCCGTAGAAGGTCTGGCCGTTCTCGGTGCCGATCCGGTTGGCGGCGACCACCGGGACGACGTTCGACACGGCATGGCCGATCATGGCGCGGCGCCACAGCCGGCTGGTATCGAGATCGGGGTCGTGCGGCTCGTTGCCGATCGCCGTCGGGTAGAACAGGATCTGCGCGCCCATCAGCATCATCGCCCGCGCGGTCTCGGGATACCATTGGTCCCAGCAGATGCCGACGCCGACCGTGGTGCCTTCTGCCGGCCATACCTTGAAGCCAGTGTTGCCGGGGCGGAAATAGAATTTCTCCTCATAGCCCGGCCCGTCGGGGATGTGGCTCTTGCGATAGACGCCCTGCACCCGGCCATCAGGGTCGATCATCGCCAGGCTGTTGTAGTGGTGCGGCCCGTCCGCCTCGAAGAAGCTGGTCGGGATGTGGATCTTGAGCTCGGCTGCGAGCGTCTGCATCGCGCGGACGGCCTTGTGCTCGCCGACCGGCCTGGCGCGGGCGAACATGCCCTCGTCCTCGACCTGGCAGAAGTAATGCCCCTCGAACAGCTCGGGCGGCAGCACCACCTGCGCGCCCTTGCCCGCCGCTTCGCGGATGAGCTTCGAGACTTCGGCGATGTTGGCGTCGATGTCGTCGCTGAAGGCGAGCTGGAGCGCCGCCACGCTGATCTGGGTCATCTCGTCGGGATCCTCAAGCGGCCGGTATCTGCTGGCTGATGCAATGGAAGCTGCCGCCGCCGGTCAATATATGGTCGGCGCGGAAGCCGACAACCGCGCGGCCGGGAAACAGCGCGCCGATCGCCGCCACCGCCGCCTCGTCATTGGGCGCGCCGTAGAGCGGCACCACCACCGCGGCATTGCCGATGTAGAAGTTCATGTAGGAGGCGGGGATGATCTCCCCCCCATCCTCGCCTTCGCTCTCGATCGCACCGGGGGAGGGGATGCCTACCACCTGCAGCCCGAACGCCAGCGCGCGTGCCCTGGCATCGGCATAGACCGCCGCGTTCGGATCGTCCTGGCCCGCCGGCTCGGGGATCGCGATCACCCCCGGCGCGACGAAGCGGGCGAGATTGTCGACATGGCCGTCGGTATGGTCGTTGGCCAGACCGTCGCCGAGCCACAGCAGCCGATCGATGCCGAGCCCTTCGGCCAGCCGCGTCTCGATCGCGGCGCGGTCCAGGTCGGGATTGCGGTTCGGGTTGAGCAGGCATTGCTCGGTGGTCACGCCGATGCCGGCGCCGTCGACGTCGATCGCGCCGCCCTCGAAGATCCAGTCGCGGGTGCGGACGGGATGGCCGGTGCGGGCCGCGAGCCGCGCGCCGATGCTCTCGTCGCCGGGCAGCTCATATTTGCCGCCCCACCAGTTGAAGCCGAAATCGGTCGCGGCAAGACCGTCCCGGCCGCGCACGATGATTGGCGCACTGTCGCGCAGCCAGATATCGCCGAACGGCTCCACGATCACCTGCGCAGCGTCGCCAGCCAGCTCGGCGGCGCGGTCTGCGGAGGTTTGGTCCGCGGCGACCAGGATCACCCGCTCGCCCTTGCCGCCGGCATGGACGGCGCGGGCGAAGGCGATCACCTCGGCGCACGCGGGCTCCAGGTCGTCCTCCCACAATTCGGGGTGGCTCGGAAAGCCGATCCAGACGGCGTCGTGCGGGCCCCATTCGGCGGGCTGGCGATAATCGGTCATGCCGCGCCAGATAGCGATCGGAGGTGACGGTTCAAAGGGTGAATTGCGTGCGAAAGGCGCGACCGGGCGACATTGCCAATTCCCGCCGTAACGAAGATCGGCTAGGCGTCCCTTCCATGACCATGGATCTCGACCGTATGCTTCGTTCCCGCCAGGCCCGCTGGCTGGTCACCGGAGCCGCCGGATTCATCGGTTCGCACCTGGTCCAGACGCTGCTCGCGGCCGGACAGTCGGTACGCGGCCTCGACAATTTCGCGACCGGCCATCGCAGCAACCTCGACGATGTGCGCGATCGGGTGGGCGAGGATGCCTGGGCATGCTTCGATTTCATCGAGGGCGATATCCGCGACCGGGCGGACTGCGCCGCCGCGGTCGCCGGGGTCGACCATGTGCTGCACCAGGCGGCGCTCGGATCGGTGCCCCGCTCGATCGCCGATCCGCTGGCCTCGCACGACAACAATGCCACGGGCTTCGCCAACGTCATCGATGCCGCCCGTCTCGCCGGGGTAGGCAGCTTCGTCTATGCCTCGTCGAGTTCGGTCTATGGCGACGAACCCAATCTCCCCAAGGTCGAGGAGCGGATCGGCCGGGTTTTGTCGCCCTACGCTTTGACCAAGCTGCACAACGAACTGGTCGCCGAGGTCTATCGCCGTACCTACCGCTTCGGGTCGGTCGGCCTGCGCTACTTCAACGTCTTCGGTCCGCGCCAGGACCCGAACGGCTCCTATGCCGCGGTGATCCCGCGCTGGACCGCGGCGATGCTCGCGGGCGATCCCGTGCTGATCAATGGCGACGGAGAGACGAGCCGGGACTTCTGCTATGTCGCCAACGCAGTCCAGGCCAATCTCCGCGCGGCCCTGTTCGCTCCAGCCGGCGAGGCACATCTGCTCAACGTCGCGGTCGGCGACCGGACCAGCCTTTCCGAGCTGTTCGCGCTGCTTCGTGACGCGCTGCGCCGGGACGGCGTGGTTTACGACCGCCCCGCCGAGCACGGCGATTTCCGGCCCGGCGACGTGCGCCATTCGCTGGCGGACATCGGGGCGGCGGCCAAATTGGTCGGCTATGCGCCGACACACCGGATTGCCGAGGGATTGGACGAGGCATTGCCCTGGTATCGGCACCTCGCCAAGGTGAAGACCTTTTAGTTTGACCTGTCGACAGGGGGGGTATGCGTGAGCGTTGAACAAGGAACGAGCCGGATCGCGGTCATCGGTCTCGGATATGTCGGCCTGCCGCTGGCGGTGGCGCTGGCAAAGCATTTCCCGACCGTCGGCATCGACATCGACCAGGGCCGCGTTGACGAACTCAAGCGCGGCCACGACCGGACCAACGAGCTTACCGCCGAAGCGCTCGCTGCCTCGACGCTGGGCCTGGCCACCGCGATCGGCGAGGCAGCTGATGCCGATGTCGTCATCGTCACCGTGCCGACCCCGGTGGACCATGCGAACCGTCCCGATCTCGGTCCGGTCATGTCGGCGACCCGCAGCGTCGCTTCGGTGCTCAAGCCCGGCCGGGGGACGGTCATCGTCTATGAAAGCACCGTCTATCCAGGCGTGACCGAGGATATGTGCGGGCCCGAACTGGAGAAACTGTCGGGACTCAAGCGCGGCACCGACTTCTTCCTTGGCTACAGCCCCGAGCGGATCAACCCAGGAGACCGCGAGCATACCGTCGACCGCATCACCAAGGTGGTGGCGGGCGAGAATCCCGAGGTGCTCGACAAGCTCTGCGGCATCTACGGCGCGGTCACGACCGGCGGCACTTTCCGGGCCGCGTCGATCAAGGTCGCCGAGGCCGCCAAGGTGATCGAGAACGCCCAGCGGGACATCAACATCGCCTTCGTCAACGAGATCACCCAGATCTTCGGCAAGGTCGGCATCTCGATCTGGGACGTGCTTGCGGCAGCCGGCACCAAGTGGAACTTCCTGCGCTTCGTGCCGGGCCTCGTCGGTGGCCACTGCATTGGCGTCGATCCCTATTATCTCAGCTATCTCGCGCAGCAGCTCGGCCATGATCCGCGCGTGATCCTGGCGGGGCGCGGCACGAATGACGGCATGGGCGCATGGATCGCCGACCAGATCCACGAGAGGGTCGCCAGCGGGTCACGCATCCTGATGCTCGGCCTGACCTTCAAGGAGAATGTCCCCGACCTGCGTAACTCGCGGGTGATCGACGTCGTCCGTCGGCTGGAATGGCTGCGGCATGAGGTGGTGATCCACGATCCGCTCGCCGATCCGGCCGAGGCCCGCCATGAATATGGCGTCGATCTGGCCATCGACGCGCTCGACGGACGCTATGACGCGGTGATCGGCGCAGTCTCGCACGCCGACTATGCCGCGTTGCCCGCCGACCGGCTGGTCGCATTGGTGAAACCGGGCGGCCTCATCGCCGATCTCAAGGGCATGTGGGGCGGGCTCGACCTGTCCGCGCTCCGCCGCTGGACGCTCTGAACCGTCAGCCCTTTTGATCGGGGTCAATGCGTCCGCGCCGTCGACATGTGCAGCTATGGCCAGCGACGGACGGGAGGATGGCGTGGCCGATGGCCGGATCGAAACAGGGGTAAGCGCCTATGAGCGGATCGGCGGCGCGCCCGTGGTGCAGGCGATCGTCGATCGCTTCTACGACCTGATGGAAGCGGAGGCGCGCTTTGCCGAGCTGCGCGCGCTGCACGCCGACGATCTCGGGCCGATGCGCCGGTCGCTTGCAGGTTTCCTGACCGCCTGGCTCGGTGGCCCGCGCGACTGGTTCGCGGACAATCCCGGCAAATGCGTGATGTCGGTCCATGGCGGGATCGCCATCGGCGCCGGCACCGCCCGGCAATGGACGGACGCGATGCGCCGGGCGATCGCCGATCAGACGAGCGACCCGGACCTTGCCGCCCGGATGGCCGATGCCCTGGAGGGCATGGCGCTGGCGATGGCCCGGGTCGAACCCGTCGGGGGCTAGAGCCAGTTTCAGTAAGATTGAACCGTTCGTCCCGAGCCCCTCGACTGCCTGCAAGGCAGGCGCTCGGGATGAACTTCGGCCATTGGCCGAAGTCGAGGGACGTTGGCTCTCGGCCACGATCCTGCTTCGCACGATCGTCTCGACTTCGCTCGACACGAACGGACGGTTTCAATCAATCTGAAACTGTATCCAAGCGGTCTTACTTGGCCAGTTCGGCCTCGATCGCGCCGGTGATGATGGGATCGTCGGGCGCAATGTCGGGCGCGAAGCGGCCGGCGACGGTGCCGTCCTTGGCGATCAGGAATTTTTCGAAGTTCCACAGCACGTCAGTGTCTTTCTCCGGCACGATGCCGTAGCCGGCGAGCTTCTCCTTGAAGCTGCCGTCCTTGAAGGTCTTGTCGGGCTTCGCTTCGACCAGCTTGGCATAAAGCGGATGCTGGTCGTCGCCCTTCACGGAGATCTTGGCGAACATCGGGAAGTCGACGCCGTAATTTGTCGTGCAGAATTCCTGGATCTCGCTCTCGGTGCCCGGCTCCTGCGCGCCGAAATTGTTGGCGGGGAAACCGAGAACGGCGAAGCCCTTGTCCTTGTACCGGCCGTACAGCGCCTCGAGCGCGGTATATTGCGGAGTCAGGCCGCACTTCGACGCGACGTTGACCGCCAGCAGCACCTTGCCGGCATAATCGCCGAGGGTGGTGTCGGCGCCGCCGATCGTCTTGAGCGGAATCTGCTGGATATCGGTGGCCATGATCGACTCTCCTCTAGGTGGACGGCCGGTATCGGATGGCGCGCGGAACGGCGCAAGGGGCGCTTTCGTGCCCGATCGCGTCACCCGCACCTTTGGTGGCGGCTGGATTGACGGGACTCGATTGACGGGGCTGGGTTGGGGCGGCAAAGCGGGCGCGATGAAAAAGCTGACTGGCCAGGACCGTTCGATCACCACCCGCTGGAGACCCGCCACCCAGGCGATCCGCGGCGGCACCGCCCGCTCGCATTATGGCGAGACCAGCGAGGCGCTCTTCCTCACCTCGGGCTATGCCTATGACTGTGCGGGCGACGCCGCCGCGCGCTTCGCGGGCGAGCAGAAGGGGATGACCTACTCGCGCCTCCAGAACCCCACGGTCGAGATGCTCGAAGAGCGGATCGCCCTGATGGAGGGGGCCGAGGCGGCGCGGTCGATGGCGTCGGGCATGGCGGCGATGACGGCGGCCCTGCTCTGCCAGCTCTCGGCTGGCGATCATCTCGTGGCTGGCCGCGCGGCTTTCGGCTCGTGCCGCTGGCTGACCGACACGCTGCTGCCGCGCTTTGGCGTCGAGTCGACGATCGTCGACGGCCGTGACAATGATGCGTGGAAGGCGGCGATCCGCCCCAACACCAAGCTGTTCTTCTTCGAGACGCCGGCCAACCCGACGCTCGACATCGTCGACATGGAGGCGGTCTGCCGCATCGCTCGCGATGCCGGGATCGTCACCGTCGTCGACAATGCCTTCGCCACGCCGCTGCTGCAGCGGCCACTCGACTATGGCGCCGACGTCGTCGCCTATTCAGCGACGAAGATGATGGACGGGCAGGGCCGCGTCCTCGCCGGTGCGGTGTGCGGCACCGATCAGTTCATCAACAATACCCTGCTGGCCTTCACCCGCAACACCGGGCCGACCCTGTCGCCGTTCAACGCCTGGGTGGTGCTGAAGGGGCTGGAGACGCTCGACCTGCGCATCCGGCGGCAGAGCGAAAACGCGCTGCAGGTCGCCCGCTTCCTGGAAGGCCGCGTGCCGCGCGTCCTCTTCCCGGCGCTGCCCAGCCATCCGCAGCACGAACTGGCGATGAAGCAGATGTCTGCCGGCGGCACGATCATATCGATCTATCTCGACGGCGGGCGCCCGCAGGCGCACGGATTGCTCGACGCGCTCGAACTGGTCGACATTTCGAACAATATCGGCGATTCTCGTTCGCTCATGACGCATCCCGCGTCGACCACCCATGCCGGTCTCTCGGCTGAGGTGCGTGCGGAAATGGGAGTCGAGGAAGGCATGCTCAGGCTCAATGTCGGTCTGGAAGACCCCCTCGATGTCATTGAGGATTTCGACAGGGCGCTGAGGGCCGTCGGCCTATGATCATGCAGGCCCTCTTCCCGCATGTCGCGCAGACCCGCAGCGTGATCGTGCGGGTGGCGGTGTCCTTCATGCCGGAGCAGTCCGAGCCGGCGCGCGGCCGCTGGTTCTGGTCCTACCATATCCGCATCGAGAACGAGGGGAAGCAGGCCGTCCAGCTCCTCACGCGCCACTGGCTGATCACGGACGGTCGCGGCGTCAAGCATGACGTGCGCGGCGAAGGCGTGGTCGGCGAGCAGCCTGTGATCGAGCCGGGCCAGGCCTATGACTATGTCTCGGGCTGCCCGCTCCAGACCCCGACAGGCTCGATGGAGGGCAGCTATCACATGGTCGCGGAGGACGGATCGACCTTCGAGGCGGCGATCCCGCGCTTCCCGCTGATCGGCCCGGCCGTGGCTTTGTAAGGGGATCGGGGCGTGAAGAGAACCCATCTGCCGCTCAACGGCCTGCGCGTCCTCGATGCCGCCGCGCGACACCTCTCCTTCACCCGGGCGGCCGACGAACTGGCCGTGACGCCGGCCGCGGTCGGCCAGCAGATCCGCGCGCTCGAGGATACGCTCGGCGTCGTCCTGTTCCGCCGCACCGCCAAGGGGCTGGAACTGACGCCCGAGGGCGAAGCGGGGCTCGACGCGCTGCGCGCCGGCTTCCTCCAGTTCGAGGAGGCAGTCCGCGCGATGCAGGCGGGCCAGTCCTCCAAGACGCTGACGATCGCCGCGCCGCGTGATTTCACGGCGAAATGGCTGGCGCCGCGCCTCGCCGATTTCGGCCGCGACGATCCCGAGCTGCGCTTCGTTCTGTTGTCGGCGGACGAGGGGCTCGACTTCACCCAGGCCAATCTCGACCTTGCCATCTGCTATGCCGAGGGGCCGGGCGATCATGAGGGCGTCAGGCTCGCCGATGGCGCACTGGTGAGGATCGGGCTGGCCGAGGGCGCTCCGATCGGCTGGCCGGGCGCGCCCACAGCCGACAAGGACGCCGCGCTGATGGTCGCGGATGCCGGGCTGGCAATCGACGCGGCGGCGGCGGGTTTCGGGACGGCGCACGTCCCCGCCTTGCTGGTCGAGCGCGATATCGCTGCGGGTCGCGTCCGCGCCCATGGCGATCCTGTGCCGACGCCCAAGGCCTATTGGCTGGTCGCGCCGACGCCGCAATGGCGTCAGAAGAAGGTTCGGGCGCTGGTCGCGACATTAACCGACATCTGACGTTCATAGAGGCTGTGCGACCAGAGGCCGATGACCCTCCATCCCGCTCTCCGCGCCATGATGTTGCTTGGAGCCGCTTCGCTGGCGGGTTGCAGCACCGCCAAGACGGTGGTGACCGCGCCGTTCAAGGCGGTCGGCCAGGGCGTCGACTGGGCGACCACCAGCCAGGAGGAAGCCGACCGCAATCGTGGCCGCGAGATGCGCAAGCAGGAGGAGCGCGACCGCAAGGAGCGCAAGCGCGCCGAAAAGGAAGCGCGCCGCCACCAGCGGGATGACTAGCAGGGGCTGCGATCCGAAGCGCAGGCTTGGCGGTCGAAGGCATAGTGGAGGCGTACGCAGCCGCGATCCAGAGGCTGGGCGCTGATCAGGCGGGGGCCGGATTGGAAGCCGGTTGCGGGGAATAGCGGCCGACCGCCGCCGATCATCTCCGGAATCACATAGATTTCGATCTCGTCGAGCGCGCCCCGCTCGAGAAACGCCATCTGCAATTGGCCACCGCCGAGCATCCAGACGTCGCCATCGTCGAACGATCGCAACTCGGAGATCAGGGCGTCGACGTCGCTTCGCGTCTCCAGGGGACCTTTCGGCGCGGGGATCGGTCGCGACGTGACGACGAGGACACGCTGATCGCCATAGGCCCAGGGCACATCCTCGGCGGCGATGAAATCATAGGTGCTTCGTCCCATGACGACGGTCCGGATTCGCTGGAGGAAGCGGCCATAGTCATGTTCGCCCAGATCGAGACCGTCATATTTGAACAGCCAGCCGAGATCGTCGTCCTCGGTCGCGATGAAGCCGTCGAGACTGGTTGCGATATAGCCGAGAATCCGGGCCATTGGGTTGCTCTTTCCTGTCTAGGACGATCCTGCCGGTCTCGGCCGCAGGTTCCGTCGCGATAGGCGAAACGCGGATCGGTGACAAAGGGCTCGTCGTTCGATGTCGATAATGGGCGGCTTCCGGGAGTCGGGGCGGGCATTTTGCCCTTTTACATAACTAAAAAGTTATATATCTAATTGGCTATGGAAGATTCGCTGAGTCTCAAGCTGGCGGCGCTCGCCGACCCCACGCGCCGCGCGATCGTCGCCCGGCTCGCACGCGGGGAGGCGAGCGTGTCCGAGCTGCAAAGACCGTTCGGCATCAGCCAGCCGGCGATCTCCAAGCATCTCAAGGTCCTCGAACGGGCCGGCCTGATCGAGCAGGGGCGCGTAGGTCAGTCACGCCCGCGCCGTTTGCGGGTCGAGGCGCTGCGTGAGACCGGCACCTGGTTCGATCAGGTCGCCAACCTCTGGCGCGACAGTTTCGACCGTCTCGATGCGCTGTTGATGGAAACGGAGAATGACGATGTCGAACGCCGATGAGTTCGTGATGTCCCGCCTCTTCAAGGCGCCGCGCGACCGGGTCTGGGCCGCCTGGACCCGGCCCGAGCAGCTCGCCCGATGGTTCGGCCCGCGGGGCGTGACCACCACTGTGGTGGAGGCGGACATCCGGCCGGGCGGCTTCTTCCATTGCCGCATGGACTCGGCCGACGGCGGCGGCACGCTTTGGGCCAAGCTGGCCTATCGCGAGATCGTGGCGCCCGAGCGGCTGGTCTGGGAGCACAGCTTCGCCGATCGCGACGGCAATATCGTCGGCTCGCCCTTTTCCGAGCATTGGCCCAAGCGCTTGCTGACCACGGTGCTGTTCGAGGAGGCAGGAGCCGACACCCGCGTCCGCCTCAGCTGGTCTCCGATCGATGCCACTTCCGAGGAACTCCGGGACTATCGCGACGCCATGCCGTCGTTCGACGACGGTTGGGCCGGCAGCTACGAGGCGCTCGATCGGTTGTTGGCGCAGGGCTAACCCGCGCCGATCCGCGTCATCGCTGCGGCTTGTCGCAGGAGAGCCGGCACGCGTTCCAGCAGTCCGATGAGTGGCCCGGCGATCCACGGTGTCTCGCCCCAATGACGCAGCAGGCTGGCGAGGGCGACGGGCCGGCGGGTATGGCCCGCGACCTCGGCTTGAAAGGACGCGGCGGCCTCCGGGCCGTCGCGGAGGAAGCTATGCGCCGCGCGCACCGCGCTCGCCAGCCCGATGGCGATGCCGTCGCCCGCCAGGCTGGCGATCACCGCTGCCTGGTCACCGAGCCGGAACAGCCCGGGCGCCGCTTGCGTCGAGCGCCAGCCATAGGGAATGCGCGCTATGCTCGACCAGCCCCCGACTTCGGCGGCCGCTCCGAACCGCTCGGCGAGCAGGGGGGCCTCCTCCGTCAGCAGGGCGATCAGCCGGTCAGGCTGGCCGCCCGCCGCCTTGAGTCGCGACTGCGCTACCGACAGGCAGAGGTTCACCCCGCCATCCTCCTGAAGCAGCAGGCCTGCATAGCCCCGCCGGAACAGGTGGAGCTCGATCGTTCCCGTCAGCGCGGCGGCGAGCGCCGGAGATGGGCGTAGCCGCACCCGCAGTCCCAGTGCGGGATCGGCGTCGAGCGGGGCGGGGCGGGAAGCTCCGCGCAGGTCATGCTTGCCGGTGGCGAGGAACAGCGCCTCGCCGGCAATCCGCGTGCCGTCGGCGAGATCGACGCAGCGCGCCGCCGGGTCGATCCGGCGGATCGCCACGCCCCGTTCGACCGCCACGCCCCGGCTGATCGCCTGCCCGAGCAGGCTCGCGTCGAGCCGGTTGCGCGACAGGCCGGCGGCGGCGAAGGGCAGTTCGGCCTCGGCGCGCCGGCGGCCCGCAACGAGCCGCGTTCGCCCGATCGGATGTGCCCCCAGCGCGAAAATGTCGATGCCGATCCGTGCCAGGGTCGCGATGGCGTCGGCGGCGAGGAACCCGCCGCAAACGACGTCGCGCGGTTCGGTGTGGCGCTCGATCAGCAGCGGCATCACCCCGCCACGAACCAAGAGGGTGGCCGCGGCGGCTCCGGCCGGGCCCCCGCCCGCGATCAGCGCAGCCGTTCGACGCATATACGGAAGGGAAAGCGGCGGCGGATCCTAGCCTCGGGCCCTATTCCTGCCTCGGCCAGTACCGGCCGCCATTCGCCGGGGCGGAAAGCGCGTGCTATCGAAAGCCGGCCGTCCTCGCGAACGATGCGGTGCCAGCGCATCACGCGGGCGAGCAGCGGGAAACCGAGATACGCGAAGCGGTGCCGGTGCAGGTCGTTGATCTGCCAGCCGATCCGGGCGTGGCGGTCCATCACGCGCAGGAAATCGTACAATTCGGCCGGGGTCATGTGATGGGCGACGAGGCTGCTGACGATCAGGTCGAAACCGCTGCCATTTGCTTCAGCCGCCTCGATATGGGCGCGATAGTCGCCGGTCAGATAGTCGATCGACAGGTCGCGTGGCGTCGCCGCCGCCGCGATCGCGGCGCTTCGCGGATTGAGGTCGACACCTGTGAGCCTCGCGCGGATGCCACGCCTGCGCGCCCAGCGGGCGATCGCGCGGAGCAGGTCTCCGTCGCCGAAACCCACGTCGAGCAGGGTGAAGCTGTGGCGCCCTTTCACCGCGCGGGCGACGAAGTCGAGCGTCGGCCGCGCTGCGAATGTCCAACGGTTCACCTGGGCGAGATCGGTCAGGACGCGCACGTAGGTGGCGGGCGCGAGATCGGCCGCATCCATTTGCTCCTGCTGCTGGGCGGGCCTGCCGAGCGAGCGCATCAGGCGCTCGTGATCGTGAAGCCCTCGGCGGCAAGACCGGGGCCGAAGGCAACCGCGACGCCGTCGATCGCCGTCGGTTCCGCCATCAGCGCGGCCAGTACGAACATCAGCGTCGACGAGGACATGTTGCCATAGCGCCGCAACACCGATCGCGACGCTGAGAGGGCGGCGGCGCCCAGGCCGAGGCCATGCTCGACGGCGTCGAGGATCGAGCGCCCGCCCGCATGGACCGCCCAGCGCGGCATTTCGTCGGGTGCGCGATTGCCCAGGATCGCGCTGCGCAGTTCCGGCGTGGCGAGCGCCGAGGCGATCCGTCCCGGTACCTCCCCGGACAGGTGCATGAGAAACCCCTCGTCGCCGATGTCCCAGCGGATCAGTTCGGCGCTGTCGGGCAAGGTCGCGGCGAAAAAGCGGTCGATGGCGATCCCGCCGGGCGCGGCGCTGACGATCGCGGCGGCGGCGCCGTCGGCGAACTGGAGCTGGGCGAGCAGCGAGTCGATCGCAGGGGTGTCCTGCATGTGGAGCGAACAGAGCTCAACGGTGACGACCAGGATGCGGGCCTGGCTGTCGGAACGGGCGATATGATGTGCGACGCGCAGCGCCGCGACCGCCGCGTAGCAACCCATGAAGCCGACCAGCGTCCGTTCGACCGACCCGTCGAGGCCGAGCCGGCGGGCGATGATCTGGTCGATTCCCGGGGCGACGAAACCGGTGCAGCTTGCCACCACCAGATGGCTGATCCCGACGAGCGACGCGCGGGCCGCCAGGTCCTCGACGGCCTTCAGCGCCAGCTCGGGCGCTTCCCGGGCATAGGTGGCCATCCGCGTCGATGTGGGCGGCATTGCGCCGCCGTAGAAGCCGCCCGGATCGGTCTGCTTTCCATCGCGAGCCGGCGGCAGCACGGTGAAGCGGTGCTCGATCCCCGCGCGCCCGGCCATGCGCTCGAACAGTACGCGCTCGCGCCCCTCCAGCCGTTCCGCTGCCCAGTCGACGAAGGTGCGGTGGATGTCGTGGTCGGGCACGGCGGTGCCGATGGCGTGGATATGGGCGGTCATGACGGCGTAACGCTCGACATCCCGCGATTGTCTCATGGCGGAGGGAAGGGAGCAATCCGAATTAAGCGTCACCCCGGCGGAGGCCGGGGTCTCGGGAGAGGGGAGAAGAGGGGGAGGCAGGAGCCGCCTGAGACCCCGGCCTCCGCCGGGGTGACGCTTGGTAAGGGGCAATTACCCCGCCTGCTCGATCCCCAGCTCACCGAGCTTGCGGTAGAGCGTCGAACGGCCGATGCGCAGGCGGCGGGCGACCTCGGTCATCCGGCCGCGATAATGGCCGATTGCCAGGCGGATCAGGTCGGCCTCGATCTCGTCGATCGGGCGGACATGGCCATCCGCTCCGAACAGTGCAACGCTCCCGGCCGGTGCGGCCGCCGGTGAGGCGGTGACGGGGGCGTCGTCATTGGCCGGGGGCTGCGGTCCGGCGTGGGCGGTGCGCAGATGGGGAAGGTCGGGTGCCTTGAGCCTGCGGCCGTCACAGAAGATCGCGGCGCGGAACAGGACATTGTGGAGCTGGCGGACATTGCCGGGCCAATCATAGCCTTCGAGCAGCGCGATCGCCGACGCATCGACGGCGAGCCCCGACAGGCCGAGCTGGCGGGCGATCCGGTCGAGCAGATGTGCGGCGAGCAAGGCGATGTCGCCCTTACGGTCGCGCAGCGGCGGCAGGGTTAGCGGCACGACCGCGAGCCGGTAGAACAGGTCCTCGCGGAAGCGGCCGCGCGCTACGTCGTCGGACAGCCGGCGATTGGTTGCGGCGATGATGCGCACCGACACCCGACGCGGGTGCGGGGAGCCGATCGGCCGGATCTCCCCCGACTGGAGGACGCGCAGCAGCTTGGCCTGTGCGTCGCCCGGCAGGTCGCCGATCTCATCGAGGAAGATCGTTCCGCCATCGGCATTGGCGAACAGCCCGGGCCGGCGCTCGAAAGCGCCCGTGAAGGCTCCGCGCTCATGACCGAACAGCTCGGACTCGACGAGGTTCGCGGGGATCGCCGCGCAGTTGACGGTGATCAGCGGTCCGTTCCGACAGGCCGAGGCGCGGTGGATCGCCTGGGCGAGAAGTTCCTTGCCGACACCGCTTTCGCCTTCGATCAGGATCGTGGCGGGCGTTGCGGCGGCGCGCATCGCCACGTCGAGCGCGCGGCGGAAGGACGGAGCGGATCCGACGATCTGGGCAAAGTCGAGGGCCTCGGACCATTTCTCGACCAGCGGCCGCAGTTCGCCGGACAGTCCGTCGTCGGCGATGGCATGATCAAGCGCGGCGAGCAGCCGGTGGCGGGCGATGGGTTTGACGAGGACGTCATGCGCCCCCGCCCGGACGGCGCGCACCGCGAGATCGACCGAGTCCTGGGCGGTGACGACGATGATCGGAAGGCGTGGCAGATTCTCGCGGAGCCGGGCGATCGCTCGTACCGACGCATCGTCGGGGGACCACAGGTCGATCAGCGCCGCGTTGAGCCGGATGCCACTGCCGGCCGAGCGTTCGACCGCCTCGGTGACGTCGCCGGCGCGGAGCACGCGCCAGCCGGCCCGCTGCGCCAGCGCGCTCACCAGCCCGGCCTGCGCCGGTTCCGCATCGATCAGCAAGAGCCCGGGCGGGCTGTCGCGGCGCATTCGCTGCTTCCTTTCGGCCTCTGATCTAGCCTTGAAAAGCTAAGCAAATTTAAATCGGCATGGGCCCGGACCAGGCAGTGGCCATTTGCGCTTGAGACGCGCGGGGGCTGCGTCTAGAAGTGCGCCCGAAAATTCTGTCATTAGCGGGGAAGATACATGTCCGACGATCATGGTGCGCCGATGGATTATGAGGGCCATAACCAGACCTATTCGGGCTTCATTACCCTGCTGAAGGTCGGAACGATCGCCAGCGCGCTTATTGGGTTGCTCGTTGTCTTCCTGATCGCGCCCAAGGGCTGACCCCTTGAAAATCGCGGTGCTGAGGGAGGCCGCGGCAGGGGAAAGCCGCGTGTCTGCCACACCTGAGACGGTGAAGAAGTTCATCGCTCTGGGTGCCGAACTGGGGGTCGAGCGGGGGGCCGGCGAAGGCGCTTCGATCGCGGACGGCGACTATGAGGCCGCAGGGGCCAAGGTCGGGGATCGCACCGCCACTCTCAAGGATGCGGACATCGTGCTCGGCGTGCAGGGGCCCGACCCCGAAGCACTGACGGGTGCGAAGGCTGGCGCGTGGATTGTCGCCGGGCTCAATCCGTTCGTCGAACGCGCACGGATCGACGCCTACGCCGCCAAGGGTTTCGAGGCGCTGGCGATGGAGTTCATGCCGCGCATCACGCGCGCGCAGTCGATGGACATATTGTCTTCGCAATCGAACCTCGCCGGCTACAAGGCGGTACTGCTGGCAGCGGCCGAATATGGCCGGGCCTTCCCGATGATGATGACGGCGGCGGGCACCGTTTCCGCCGCGCGCGCCTTCATCATGGGCGTCGGTGTGGCGGGTCTCCAGGCGATCGCCACCGCACGTCGCCTCGGCGCGCAGGTCTCCGCGACCGACGTGCGCTCCGCGACCAAGGAGCAGATCCAGTCGCTTGGTGCCAAGCCGATCTTCGTTGAATCGGTCGCCGGTATCGAGGGCGAGGGTTCGGGCGGCTACGCCACCGAGATGTCGGAGGAATATCAGAAGGCCCAGGCCGAACTGGTGTCCAGCCACATCGCCAAGCAGGATATCGTCATCACCACCGCGCTGATCCCGGGGCGTCCCGCGCCGCGGCTCATCTCCGACGCGCAGATCGCGTCGATGCGGGCGGGATCGGTGATCGTCGACCTTGCGGCCGAAAGCGGCGGCAATGTCGAGGGCTGTGTCGCCGGCGAGACCGTGGTCAGGCATGGCGTCAAGATCATTGGCGCGAAGAACATGGCGGGGACGCTCTCGGCGGACGCTTCGGCGCTCTTCTCGCGCAACCTCTACAATTTCCTCAGCGCCTTCTGGGACAAGGACGCCAACAAGCCGATCCTCGACGAGGAGATCGGCGACGCGATCCGGCTCACCCAGGGCGGCAAGGTCGTCAACCAGCGCCTGCTCGGCTGATCACGGGAAAAGGATAGAAGCCATGGATTTCATCTCGATCCTGTCGATCTTCATCTTGGCCTGCTTCGTCGGCTATTATGTCGTCTGGTCGGTCACGCCCGCATTGCACACACCGCTGATGGCGGTCACCAACGCGATCTCGTCGGTGATCATCGTCGGCGCGCTGATCGCCAGCGCGACGGCGGGCGGCAGCGTACTCGGAAAATATCTGGGTCTGGTCGCGGTCGTCTTCGCCAGCATCAATATCTTCGGGGGCTTCGCGGTCACCGAGCGGATGCTCGCCATGTATAAAAAGAAAGACCGCAAGGGCTGAGGCCGGGGCAGGGGGAAAGAACATGCATGAACTCGCTGCCACGCCCGCCTGGGCATCGCTCGCCTATCTGATCTCGGGCGTCCTCTTCATCCTGGCGCTGCGCGGGCTGTCCAGCCCGGCGAGCTCGCGCCGGGGCAACCGCTTCGGCATGATCGGCATGCTGATCGCGGTCGCGACGACGCTGATCCTGCACGGCACCGGCCTGGTCGAGATCGCCATCGCGATCGCGATCGGCGGCGCGATCGGATACATCATCGCGCAGCGGATCGCGATGACCGCGATGCCGCAGCTCGTTGCCGCCTTCCACTCGCTGGTCGGCCTCGCGGCGGTTCTGGTGGCGGGTGCCGCTTTCCTGAACCCGGGCGCCTTCGGCATCCTCGATCTCGTCACCGGCCATATCCACCAGATCAGCCGGATTGAGATGGGACTGGGCGTCGCGATCGGTGCGATCACCTTCTCGGGATCGGTCATCGCCTTCCTGAAGCTCAACGGCAACATGTCGGGCGCGCCGATCATGCTGCCTGGCCGGCACGTCATCAACCTCGGCATGCTCGCGGCGATCATCGGCCTGATCGGCTATTTCCTGACCGACGACGCGCAATGGGTGTTCTTCACCATCACGGCGCTGAGCTTCGTCATCGGTTTTCTGCTGATCATCCCGATCGGCGGCGCCGACATGCCGGTCGTCGTGTCGATGCTGAACAGCTATTCGGGCTGGGCCGCGGCCGCGATGGGCTTCACTCTCCACAATACGGCGATGATCGTCACCGGCGCGCTGGTGGGTAGCTCCGGCGCGATCCTCAGCTACATCATGTGCAAGGCGATGAACCGCAGCTTCATCAGCGTCATCGCCGGCGGCTTCGGCGGTGACAGCGGCGGCGCAACGGCGGGCGGCCAGAAGGTCGATCGCCCGTGGAAGCGGGGTTCGGCCGAGGACGCCGCCTTCCTGATGGGCCAGGCGGAGCAGGTGATCATCGTCCCCGGCTACGGCATGGCCGTCAGCCAGGCGCAGCATGTGCTGCGCGAGATGGGCGACCTGCTCAAGGAAGCCGGCGTGCGGGTGAAGTACGCTATCCACCCGGTCGCGGGCCGCATGCCCGGCCACATGAACGTGCTGCTGGCCGAGGCGAACGTCCCCTATGACGAGGTGTTCGAGCTGGAGGACATCAACAGCGAGTTCTCCCAGACCGACGTCGCCTTCGTCATCGGCGCCAACGACGTCACCAACCCGGCCGCCAAGACCGACAAGTCGTCGCCGATCTACGGCATGCCGATCCTCGATGTCGAGAAGGCCAAGACCGTGCTGTTCGTGAAGCGCTCGATGGGTGGGGTCGGTTATGCCGGTGTCGACAATGACGTCTTCTACATGGACAACACCATGATGCTCCTCGGCGACGCCAAGAAGATGGTCGAGGAAATCGTCAAGGCGATCAACCACTAGGCAAGCCTTTCCGACTCTCTCGTCATCCCGGCGGAGGCCGGGATCTCGGGAGAGTCGTGGCGAGGCTGTCGCAGGTGCCCGCTGAGATGCCGGCCTCAGCCGGCATGACGGAACAGGGTGAGGGTGCATTCATCGCCTCGTCCAGCTCCTGCTCCAGAGCGGCGATGACCTGCTGGATCTTCGGAAGCAGCGCGCGGCGCTGCGGATAGACCGCCCAGACGGGCTCCGGCCGGTCGCGATATTCCTCCAGCAACGGCGCCAGCCGGCCGGTGGCAATATGGTCGCGCACGTAGAAGCTGGGGAGCTGGCAGATGCCCATCCCCGCCAGCGCCGCGTCGACGACGGCGTTGCCGCTGTTGCAGCGCCAGCGGCCGCCGGGCACGAAGCTGCGCCGCTGCCCATTCTCCAGGAAATGCCAGTTCACGCTGTTTCCGATCAGGCATTCGTGCCGGTCGAGATCGGCCAATGTGCGCGGATGGCCGGCGCGGGCGAGATAGGCGGGTGACGCGCAGACCTCCGCCGGCCGCGCCGCGATCTGCCGCGCGGCGAGGCGATGGTCGGTCGGATGGCCTGTGCGGATCGCCACGTCGAACCCCTCGCTGACCAGATCGACCAGCCGGTTGGTGAGCTCGAGCCGGATCGAGAGGCGTGGATGCGTTTCGAGGAAGCGGCGCACGATCGGCGCGACGAAGCGCTCGCCGAGCGCTGTCGAGCAGGTCAGCCGCACCTCGCCCTGCATCTCGCCCTGTCCGCGCGCGAGCTGGAGCGCCTCGTCGCGCTCGTCGATGATGCGGCGGCACTGCTCCACCAGCGTGCGTCCGGCTTCGGTGAGCTGGACCGAGCGGGTGGTGCGGATGAAGAGTTCGGCGCGTAGTCGGTGCTCGAGCCGTTGCACCGCCCGGCTGATCTGAGATGCCGACACACGCAGTCGTCGGGCCGCACCGACGAAGCTGCCTGTATCGGCGATTGCCACGATCTCCTCCAGCCCATCCCAGCCCGCCATGATTATTGCCCTATTGAAATAGTCGCTTGCATTATTCGCTATTTATCCCGGATTTGCACCAATGATAAGGCGCTCCCAAAAGGAGACACGCCGCCATGAAGACTCGCGCCGCCGTTGCGTTCGAAGCCAAGAAGCCGCTGGAGATCGTCGAGGTCGACCTTGAAGGACCGAAGGCCGGCGAAGTGCTGGTCGAGATCATGGCGACCGGAATCTGCCATACCGACGCCTATACGCTCGACGGTTTCGACAGCGAGGGCATCTTCCCGTCGATCCTGGGTCATGAGGGCGCGGGTGTCGTCCGTGAGGTCGGCGCCGGCGTGACGAGCGTTATTCCCGGCGATCACGTCATTCCGCTCTACACTCCCGAATGCCGCCAGTGCAAAAGCTGCCTCAGCGGCAAGACCAACCTCTGCACCGCGATCCGCGCGACGCAGGGCAAGGGCGTGATGCCTGACGGCACCAGCCGGTTCAGCTACAAGGGCCAGACCATCTTCCACTATATGGGCTGTTCGACCTTCTCGAACTTCACCGTCCTGCCCGAGATCGCTGTCGCCAAGATCCGGGAGGATGCCCCGTTCCAGACGAGCTGCTACATCGGTTGCGGGGTCACCACCGGCGTCGGCGCGGTGGTCAATACCGCCAAGGTGCAGGTCGGCGACAATGTCGTGGTGTTCGGCCTGGGCGGCATCGGCCTCAACGTTATTCAGGGCGCGCGGCTGGCCGGCGCGAACAAGATCATCGGCGTCGACATCAATCCCGACCGCGAGGAATGGGGCCGCAAGTTCGGCATGACCGACTTCCTCAACAGCAAGGGAATGAGCCGCGAGGACATCGTCGCGAAGATCGTGCTGATGACCGACGGCGGCGCCGACTACACCTTCGACGCGACCGGCAACACAGAGGTGATGCGCACCGCCCTCGAGGCCTGCCACCGCGGCTGGGGCACCAGCATCATTATCGGCGTGGCTGAGGCCGGCAAGGAGATCTCGACCCGTCCGTTCCAGCTCGTCACTGGCCGCAACTGGCGCGGTACCGCGTTCGGCGGGGCCAAGGGCCGCACGGACGTTCCCAAGATCGTCGACATGTACATGACCGGCAAGATCGAGATCGACCCGATGATCACCCACGTCATGGGCCTCGAGGAGATCAACACGGCGTTCGACCTGATGCACCAGGGCAAGTCGATCCGTTCGGTCGTGGTGTTCTGAACCGGAACTTTCATCGAAGGAGAGACGAGATGGCAGTGATTTCGGGTGACGGCGTGTTTTCGCACGCCTGTGTGGGAGCCAACGACCTGGCCGGTTCGACGAAGTTCTACGACGCCGCGCTGGCGCCGCTGGGAATCAAGAATCTCGGGCCGTTCGGCGACAGCGTCATGCTCTATGGCAAGGACAAGCCGGCTTTCCTCGTGCTCAAGCCGGGCAACGGCGAAGCACCCTCGGGTAACGGCGTGACGATCGGTTTCGCCGCCGCGAGCCCCGCCGAGGTCGACGGCTTCCACGCGGCCGGCCTCGCCGCCGGCGGAAGCTGCGAAGGCGCGCCGGGGCCGCGCGGTCACCTGCCGGGTGCCTATGCGGCCTATCTGCGCGATCCGGCGGGCAACAAGGTCTGCACCTACCACTTCACCGCCGCCTGATCGATCGGGAGCATTGACGGGGGCGCGGGCGATGCCTGCGCCCTTTTGCCTTGAAGGAATGACGATGAGCCTCGAAACCGTCTCCAGCAACCTGTCCTTTGGCGGCGTCCAGGGCGTCTACAAGCACGCCTCGTCATCGACCGGCACCGACATGACCTTCTCGGTCTATGTCCCGGCGCACGCGCCCGGCGCGAAGTTGCCGGTGGTCTGGTATCTGTCGGGGCTCACCTGCACCCATGCCAATGTCACCGAGAAGGGCGAGTTTCGGCGCGCCTGCGCCGAGCTGGGCCTGATTTTCGTCGCGCCCGACACCTCACCGCGCGGCGAGGGCGTCGCCGACGATCCGGACGGAGCCTATGATTTCGGGCTTGGCGCAGGCTTCTACGTCGATGCGACCCGGCCTCCCTTCGCGCCGCACTACCGGATGTGGAGCTACGTTACCGAGGAATTGCCAGCGCTGGTCGCCCAGCATTTTCCGGCCGACATGGCGCGACAGTCGATCACCGGCCATTCGATGGGCGGCCATGGCGCGTTGACCATCGGCCTGACTTTCCCCGACCGTTTTCGCTCGATTTCGGCTTTCGCACCGATCGTCGCGCCGGGACAGGTGCCGTGGGGCCGCAAGGCGCTGCCGGGCTATCTGGGCGACGATCAGGCTGCGTGGCGTCGCCATGACGCGGTCGCGCTGATCGAGGATGGCGCGCGGGTCAAGGAACTGCTTGTCGATCAGGGCGAGGCTGACGGTTTCCTCGCCGAGCAGCTCAAGCCAAGCCTGCTGGTCGCGGCCTGTGCCGACGCCGGGATCGATCTGACGCTGACCATGCGGCCCGGCTATGACCACAGCTATTATTTCATCTCGACCTTCATGGAGGACCACCTCCGCTGGCACGCGGAGCGGCTGCGGGGGTAGATTCTCCGTCTTCCCGTCATTCCCGCGAAAGCGGGAATGACGGAGGGTTCGGCGGATAGGCTTTACCCGATAGCCCCGGCGTCGGCGATCAGCGCATCGACCGCTTCCGCGCTTGTCGCCCAGGAGCAGACGAAGCGGGCCGATCCGTCCTCGAACCGGGCGAAGCGCCATCCCCGCGCCACCAGCGCGCTCTCGCTGGCTGCATCCATCGTCACGAAGACCGCGTTCGACTCCACCGGATAGGCGCGTGCGAAGGGCAGGCCGTCGGCCAGCCGCCGCGCCATCGCATTGGCGTGGCGGGCATGGGCGATCCAGGGCCGGTCGTCGCCCTTGCCGTCGAGCAGCCCGATCCACGGCGCCGCGAGCAGCCGCATCTTCGAGGTGAGCTGGCCGCTCCGCTTCAGCCGCTCGTCGAAGCCCTCGGCCAGGCGCTTGTCGAGCAGCACGATCGCCTCGGAAAAGGGCGCGCCGGCCTTCGACCCGCCCAGGATGGCGATGTCGACCCCGCTGCGAGCGAGCGTCCGTGGATCGAAGCCCGCCGCTACCGCATTGGCGAGCCGAGCGCCGTCGAGATGGAGGCGAAGCCCCGCCTCCCTGGCGCGGCGGCACAACAGCGCGAGCGCGGCATCGTCATAGACGGTGCCATATTCGGTCGCGTTGGTCAGCGACAGCGTCGCCGGCTGCCGCTCCCCTGCGCCGCGCGTACGGGTGAGCGCATGATCGAGGGCGGCGGGTTCGATGCGGCTGTCGACCCCCGCCAACGGCTCGATGTCCAGCCCGCCCCCGAAGAACTGCGGTGCGCCGGCCTCGGAATTCAGGATATGCGCCTGTTCATAAGCGAGCACCGCCCCCTCGGGCGGACACAGGGTCGCACAGGCAATTGCATTGGCGACGGTACCGGTCGAGACGAAGCGCACTTCGGCGTCGGCGTCGAGCAATGTACGGATCGCGTCGGCAGCCCGCGCGGTGATCGGATCGCTGCCATAGCTGGGGACGAAGCCCGCATTGGCGGCGGCGAAGGTGGCCAGCGCCTCGGGACAGATTCCGGCGGTATTGTCGGAGAAGAAGTCGTGTCGCTCGCGCATCGGATCAGGCTTGCTCGGGTTCGAAGATTTCGGACAGGGTGATCCATTGGCCGCCGTCCTGCCGCCAGCGTGCCGTGTAGCGCCCCGACAGCATGGGTTGGCTGCTGCGGGGCTTCCACAACCCGCGCCACCGACCGGTTTCGGTTGCGCCGGCGCCGTCGGCGGTGACCTCGATCCTGTCTGGAAGCCGCTCATAGGTCAGGAAATCGGGATCGGCGAAGCCGGCCGCGAAGGCAGCGCGTACCGCTGCCCGTCCCGTGATCGGCCCGCCGCCGCTCGGGATCACCAGTACCCCGTCGGCCATCATCGCGACCGCGCCGTCGGCGTCGTGTGCCGCGATCCGTCGGTTCGATTCCTCCCGCGCGCGGCGGATGGCGGTTTCGGCGGGGGCGGCGGCGATGATCACGCGCGATGCCCTAATCCGCTGGGCCGCACCCGGCAAGGTTCAGGCGGCGACGCTGGCCAGCGCCGGGCTGCGGTTCTCCGCCAGCTCCTTGAGCAGCGCCGCCTTGTGCGCCTCCACTTCGGCGATTGCCGCCTTCTTTACGTGGCCGTAGCCGCGGATCGCGTCGGGGAGGCGGGCGAGCTTGATTGCCGTCGCCAGTGTCGCCGGCGACAGGTCCGCCGCCAGACCGCCGACGAGTTCGAAATAATCCTCGATAAGCCGCCGCTCGGTTCGCCGCTCGTGACTATGGCCGAAGGGGTCGGCCCAGCTGCCTCGAATCCCCTTCATCCGCGCGAGCAGGTGGAAGACGGTGAAGACCCATGGTCCGAACCTGCGCTTGCGCGGCCGCCCGGTCGCGGGGTCTCTTCGCGAGAAGAGGGGTGGCGCCAGATAGACCGCAAGCCGTCCGTGGCCCGAGAGCTGCTCGTTCAACGTTGCCGCGAAGGCCGGATCGGTATGAAGCCGCGCCACTTCATATTCGTCCTTGTAAGCCATCAGCTTGTAGGCATTGCGGGCGACGGCCTCGGCGAAGTCCGCTCCGCCTTCGCCGAGCCCGGCGGCGGCACGGCGAACATCGGCGAGCAGCGCAGTGAAGCGCGCCGCATAGCGCGCGTCCTGATAGGCGGTGAGTTCGGCCGTGAGGCGCGCGATCAGCGTATCGATCGTCTCGGCCTGCGGCGCGGGCGCGGCGAGCCCGGCCATCTCCTCCACCAGCGCGAGGTCGATCGCGGACAGTCGCCCCCAATCGAACGCGCGTAGGTTGAGCGACACCGCCGCGCCATTGGCCCTGATCGCGCCGCGCACCGCATCGACGTCGACCGGGATCAGTCCCTTCTGCCAGGCATGGCCGAGCAGTAGCGTGTTGGCGGCGACATTGTTGCCGAACAACCCCTCGGCGATGCTCGTCGCGCGCAGGCGGTGCGTGGCCCGGGCACGGCGCGTGAGCGTCTCGGTCATCGCCGCGCTCGGCAGCGCGAAGTCGCGATCGGTGACGACGTCGGCGGTCGGCGTCTCGTCGTCGTTGAGGACGAGGACGGAGCGGTCGGCCGCGATCCGGCGCAGCACGTCCTGCCCCGCCGCGACGACCATGTCGGTGCCCAGCAGCACGTCGATCTCGCCCGCGCCGACGCGGACGGCATGGATCGGGACCCCTGGCGGTGCGATCCGCACCTGGCTGACCACCGCGCCGTTCTTCTGGGCGAGTCCGGTGAAGTCGAGCACTGTGGCGCCGCGCCCGTCGAGATGCGCGGCGGTGCCGAGCAGCGCGCCAATCGTCAGCACGCCGAGCCCGCCGATGCCGGCGACGTAGATGTTGGCGACGCCGTCCTGCGCGGATCGCTCGGGTTCCGGCAGCGTCGCGAAGCGCTCCGCCTCGAACGCCTTCAACCGGTCGCCGTCCGGCTTGCGCAGCACCGCGCCCTCGACCTCGACGAAGCTCGGGCAGAAGCCCTTGGTACAGGAGAAATCCTTGTTGCAGCTCGACTGGTTAATCCGGCGCTTGCGGCCGAAGCCGGTTTCCAACGGCTCTACCGCGATACAGTTCGACTGGACCGAGCAGTCGCCACAGCCCTCGCAGACGCGCGGGTTGATGAAGATGCGCCGGTCGGGATCGGGGAAGTCGCCGCGCTTGCGGCGGCGGCGCTTCTCGGCCGCGCATGTCTGCTCATAGATGATCGCGGTGACGCCGGGTACGTCGCGCAGCCGCCGCTGCACCTGGTCGAGGTCGTCGCGATGCGCGATCGTCACCCCATCGGCCAGGTCGGACGCGGCGCGCCAGCGATCGGGATCGTCGCTGACCAGATGGATATCGCCGACGCCTTCGGCCGCGAGCTGGCGGCTGATCCGGGCGGGGTCGATCGCGCCTTCGGCCGGCTGGCCGCCGGTCATCGCCACCGCGTCGTTGTAGAGGATCTTGAAGGTGATGTTGGCCTGCGCCGCCACCGCCGCGCGGATCGCGAGCAGGCCTGAATGCTGATAGGTGCCGTCACCCAGATTCTGGAAGATATGGCTGGTCTCGGAGAACGGCGCGGCGCCGACCCATTGCAGGCCTTCCCCGCCCATCTGGCTGAAGGTCGCGGTCTTGAGCCGGGGCTGGGACAGCGCCATGACGTGGCAGCCGATGCCGCCGCCGGCGATCGACCCTTCGGGCGTCCGCGTGGAGCTATTGTGCGGGCAGCCTGAACAGAAGAAGGGCTTGCGTGCAGGGAAGGGTACGACCTCGCCCGCCGGCAGCCGGGCCTCGATCGCCGCCAGCCGTGCGGCGAGATCGGTGGTGCCGGGCAGCCGGCCGACGATCGCCCGCGCCACCATCAGCGGGTCGAATTCCAGTGTCTGCGGCAGCAGCGCGCGGCCGTCGACGTCGGTCTTGCCGGTGACGCGCGGCCGGGCGCCACTGCGATTGAACAGCGCGACCTTGACCTGTTCCTCGACGACCGGGCGCTTCTCCTCGACGACCAGTATCTCCTCGAAGCCTTCTGCGAAGGCGAGCAGGCTCGCGCTGTCGAGCGGCCAGCTCATCGCGACCTTGTAGACCGACAGCCCGATCGCCCGAGCGCCGTGTTCGTCCACGCCGAGATTGGCGAGCGCCTGCATCACGTCCTGGTGCGCCTTGCCGACAGTGACGATGCATAGCCGCCGCCCGCCCCCCTGGAGCACCGGCTGGTCGAGCCGGTTGGCGCGTGCCCAGGCTATGGCGGCGGGAAGTCGCTCCTCGATCATCCGCCGTTCGAGCTCGGTGCGCTGCGCCGGCCATGCGACGCGCGGATCCCAGTTGAGCCCGTGCGACGGTACTGCCTCCGCCGGGGACAGGAAGCGCGGATAGCTGTCGGGCAGCTCGAATGATGCGGCGCTTTCGACCACCTCGGCGATCGTCTTCATCGCCACCCACAGGCCGGAGAAGCGCGATAGCGCGAAGCCGGCGAGGCCGAGCGACAAGATCTCGCCGACCGTCGCGGGCTGAATCACCGGCATCATCACCGACTGGAAAATGCCATCGGTCTGGTGCGGGAACATCGACGATTGCGCGGCATGATCGTCGCCACCGATCGCCAGCACCCCTCCGAGCGGGGAGGTACCCAGCACATTTGCGTTGCGGAAAACGTCGCCGGTGCGGTCGACGCCGTTGCCCTTGCCGTACCAGATACCGAACACGCCATCGGTGCGGGTCTTGCCGAACGCCTTGTGCATCTGCGCGCCCCACAGGGCGGTCGCGGCGAGGTCCTCGTTCAGCCCGGGCTGGAAGACGACATCGTGCGCGGCGAGATATTTGGAGGCCTTCCAGAGCTGCTGGTCATAGGCGCCGAGCGGCGAACCGCGATAGCCGGTGACCAGACCGGCGGTGTTCAGTCCGTTTCGGCGGTCGAGCCGCCGCTGCATCATCGGCAGCCGCACCAGCGCCTGGATGCCGGTCATGAAGCTCGGCCCCTCCTCGGCGCCGTAGATGCTCTCGAGGCTGACGATCCGGTCGTGGTGCATTGGTTGATCCTCCCCGCGAAGGATAATCCAAGCTCGCTAGGAAAGGTCACCAAACTGCGCTTTGTAATGTGCCAATATTAGTCCATATAACCACGATTATTTCTGCTGGTGGTGCATATGAACGCGGATGGTTCGCTCGATTCCTATGATGCCCGCATCCTGCGGCGGCTGGCCGAGGACGGCCGCATCACCTGGCGGGATCTGGCGGTGGAGATCGGGCTGTCTCTGACGCCGACCCTGCGGCGCGTCCGCCTGCTCGAGGAGGCGGGCTATATCACCGGCTATTTCGCTGGACTGGACGAGAGACGGCTGGCGGGGGCGATGATCGTTTTCATCTCGGTCACCCTCGAACGGCAGGTGCGCGACATCCTCGAAAGCTTCGAGGAACGGGTGAGCGCGCTGCCCGAGATCATGAGCGGCTTCCTGATGACCGGCGGGGCGGACTATCTGCTCCGCGCCGTCGTCCGCGACCTCGATCATTACCGCCACCTGCTCGACGACCTCACCCGTATCCCCGGCGTCGCGCACATCCAGAGCAGCTTTGCGCTCAAGTCCTTCATCAACCGGCCGGCACCGATCGTCCGGTCAGCCGTGTAGGGCGCACGCCGGTTCGCTCCACAACGGTTCGTCGCACGCCGCACTCGAACGGACGGCTAGGCCGCCCGCCCGGCGCCCCGCGTTCATCTGGCAGACAGGTCGATCTGAACAGGCAAGTGCGATGGGGGAAAGAAAATGGGGGAGGATGAAGGAGCCGCACGATGTGTGTTAATTCCAAGAGCCCAAAGATTCGATTCCTGCTCATGATGCTGGCCGTCTCCGCTTCGGGTAGCCTGTCGGCCCAGCAGCAGAACTTGCACGATCCCAACATCGTCGTGGATGGCGTGCCCATTCCCGACCCCTCGACCATGACCAAGGGGCCTGAGGTCAAGGGTGTCATTTCCGCCCGCAACGGCAACCGGATCAAGGTCACGACAGCCGACGGCAGCAGCACTGTCATCGGCATCAGCGATGCCACCCAGATCAAGGCGGCAGCGGGGCTGTTCGGCAGCAATCGCAACAAATTGACCGCCGACGCGCTGCTCAACGGGCTTCCGGTCACGGTCAAGACGATGCAGCCGGCGGAAGGCCAATATGGGATGTTGGTGGCCAGCCAGGTCAGTTTCCGTAACAGCGACCTCAAGACCGCGACGATGATCCGCAATGCAACCGACCAGCGGTTCGAGGAGCAGACCGCGGCGACCGAGGCGCTGCGCGGCCGTATGGGCGACATCGACAAATATAACATCAAGAGCACGACCAACGTGCACTTCGATGTCGGCAAGGCGGAACTGTCGCCCGAGGACAAGGCCAATCTCTGCAGCACGGCCAGTGCGGCGCAGGCGACCGAGAACGCCCTGATGCTGGTCGTCGGCTACACCGATTCGACCGGCAGCGACGAGTTCAACCAGGAACTCAGCGAAAAGCGGGCCAGCCGGGTCATCAACTATCTGCAGCAGGCCTGCGGGTGGAAGCCGTATCGCATGCTGACCCCGACCGGCATGGCCAAGGCGGACCCGGCGGCGAGCAACGACACGCCCGAAGGCAAGGCCCAGAACCGTCGCGTCGCCGTGAACATCCTGGTCAGCAAGAGCGTCGACAACCTCTGATCAGCGCGGGGCGGGTTCGCCCGCCCCGGCGTTTCGGCGCATGCCATGGCTGAGGCGAGGCCCGCAGGCAAGGGCCCGCAGGTCTCCGGGGAAGCGATAGAAACCTGCGGGCCCGCCTCCAGAACGACCGCTCGGTGGGGGCGGTCGGCGTTAGGAACCGTCCTGTCCAGCACCGGTTCCATCGGTATCTGGACACGGCGTCGATCGTCCTCCCCGAAGGACGGGGGCTTGCTTCCGGCTTATCGGAGATCGACGGCCGGGGCTTCGGCGGCCGGCATGGAGACGTCGAGAAGCTTCGCCAGGGTCGGTGCCACGGAACGGATGTCGATCGTGCCGAGATCCTTGCCCGCGGCAATATCGGGCCCCATCACCATGAAGGTGGAACGCATTGCTGGCAGAGCCGGAAAATAGCCGTGCATTCCGCCGAGCGGAGCACGCTTTTCGCGGATGGGCGGTGGGCCCACCAGCGGAGCCATCGGCCCTCGCGACACGTCCGTGACATAGCCGGGCACGAGATCCACATAGAAGGTGGCTGCCGGGTTTCCGCCCAGGCGATCGATCTCGTCCTTCTCGGCCACATGCGCGATCCCGTTGCCGGGATCGGCCGCCACGGCTTTCAGCAGCTTTCTGACCCTGGAGACGAGGACGCCGTCATCCGTTCGCGCCAGGACGATTGCCGCCGATCCGCCGGTGAACCATGGCATCGCTGTCCAGCCCGTCACCTTCCCGGCGCCGTCGATCTCGATCAGTCCGGCGTCGACGAAGGGCCGGTACAGATTTACCCCGGCGCGATCGGTATTGACCTTCTGCATCCCATGATCGCTAACGACGGCGACGGCGGCATCACGATAATTTTCGCGGACCGCGACGAGCAGATCGCCGACAAGCGCGTCGATCCGTTCCAGCACCGCGAGGGAGTCGGGCGCGTCCGGCCCCTTGCGATGTTCTTCATTGTCCAGGGCCGTCAGATAGACCGTCAGGAAATCCGGCCTGTGGAGGGCCATCATCGCGGCGGCAAAGCGAACGGAGCGCAGATCCCGTCCGAGGTCGCCGGCAAAGACCGGATCGTCGAACGCCGTGCCGACCGCCCGCTCGAGTTCAGCCTTCAGCTCCGCCGCGGCGCCGGAGTTGTGTGCTCCGCTGAAGCCGGTCAAATTCCATCGGATCCCCGCCGCATGGTCGCTTACCGGCCAGTTGATATTGGCGGTGGTGAGCCCCGCTTTGGCCGCGGCATTCCACAGCGTTTCGGCTTTGATTTCCGAACCGTCCAGATAAAGCCCGGCCTTATCGAATTCCCTGGGGTCGAAACGGTTGTTCGCGACGATGCCATGTCGGGCAGGGGCAACCCCGGTGATGAGCGACGTGTGGCTCGGTAGAGTGAGTGTCGGCAACACGCCCTCGACGCCGCGAGCGAACGCTCCCTCCTTGAGGAAACGGCGCAGATGGGGAACGGCAACGCCTTTCTCCTCTGCGGCCAATATGTCGTCGGGAAGCAAACCATCGATCGTGATCAGAATAACGGGAGCTGCCGGTGCCGCCGACGGTGCTACCCCCAGGATCACGAGAAATGCGAACAGAATCCTTTTCATCTTCCGATGTCTCCATTTCTCGCGAGATCAGAAGGTCTTGGCGACCTTCACGAAGAACGATCGACCGATCGTGTCGTAACGGCCGCTGGCGCCGGTATAGATCTCCGGGAAGAGTGGTGGCTTGGTATTGAGTACGTTCTTGATGCCTGCACTCATCTCCAGCCCCGCATCGAAAGTGCGCGAAATGGCGATATCGTTGTAGACCATGGCCGGAACCTTGTTGACCTCGTAGGTCTCAGAGGTTGCGGCGTTCGGATCATATTTCGCGGCCCCGACGAAGCGCGTCAGCAACGAGATGTCGAATCCGCCGTTGCTGTAGCCCGTAACCAGCGAACCCCGGAAATGCGGATCGGTATAACCGCCGGCATATTTGACGATGCTGCTTGCGACGCCGGGAATATTCTGGATCTTGCGCCGGAGCAGATAGCTGGCGTTGACCCCGAAGCGGAGCTGACCATCGCCGAGTGGAATGCGGTAATTGAGCCCGATGTCGAGACCATCGGTCTGCATGAGCGCGGCGTTGAGCAACTGCGTGGAGATCGCGACGATCTGATGCTGGGCGTCGCGCGTGATCAGGGGGCAGAACTGGTTATCCAGGCTGGGAAGGTCGACGCAGAGATTGGCGGTCTGCGACACGCTGTAGGACGTGATGATGTTCTTGATGTCGATGTTCCAATAATCCAGGGTCAGGTCGAACCTGGGCAGGAATCTGGGCTGCAACACCATGCCGATCGTGTAGCTGTTCGACGTCTCCGGCTTCAGGTTCGGATTGCCGCCGCCGGTGACGACCAGGCTGTTGGTGTAATAGGGCAGCGGGGTGGTTATACCCAGCGCGGCGCAGTTGGCCGCGCGGATCGGGTTGTTGTTGTAGTTGCCGTCAAGGCAAGGGTCGCCCTGAGAGCCGCTGCCGCTGGATGTGATCGGCGCATATAGCTCGCCGAAGTTCGGGACGCGGACGCTCCGCGAGCGCACCCCCCGGATGGTCATGCCGGCGAAGGGCGACCAGCTCGCACCGACCTTCCATGTGTCGGTGGACCCGAAGGTCGAATATTTCGAGTAGCGATACGCTCCTTCGACCTCCAGGCGGCGGAGAAGCGGCTTGTCGCGGATGATCGGTACGACGAGCTCGCCATAGGCTTCGGTGACCTTGATCGTTGCCTTGAACGGCGCGGATACCGGCCATTGTGCGGCGCTGTGGGACAGCTCGCCATTGAGTGCGAGCGGATCCTCGATGCGCTGGGCGGACTCCTTGCGATGCTCCGCGCCGATGGCGAAAAAGGCGTCGCCTCCTGGCAGCGTGACGATCTTGCCGTTCATGCTGCCGCCGAAGATCTGCTGCTTCGTGATTTCCCGCCCGCGCCGGTTGGCGAGGATATAGGCCTTCTGCTCGGCGGACAGCGGATCGCGGCTGAACATGTTGATGGGCACGCAGCCTGCGGCCCGCGCCGCTGCATCGCGGCATATCGGCTGGCCGGTCACCGGGTCCGCAATGTCATCGCGGGCGGCCCTCAGCTGGGTGCGGAGCGGATAGTTGAAGATCGTGATATCATCTGTAGCCCGGCCCCACTGATAAAAGGCCTTCCAGTTTATCGCCGGGGTTATCTTGCCCGACAGGTTCTGTCCGATGGTGATGCTTTCGCGGTCTTCCTCGCGGACGAGAGGGGGCCAGTTGGAATAGACCTGATCGATGTTGATCGACTTGAGCCCGAAGCTGCCCAACAGGTCGCGGATGCTGGCCGGCATATAGGGATTGTCGGTATAGCCGACCGGCCCGCCATAGGGCGCCACGAAGATGGTGCGATAATCGTCGCGATAGGCGGTTTCCTGACTGAACGCCTTGATCCGTCCATATTCCAGCCGCGCGGTATAGGTGATCGAGTCCGACACATCATATTCGAACTTGCCGATCGCGCTGAACGTCTCGTCCTTGTTCCGCAGGACAGCGGTGGACAGCAGGTTCTTGTTGCAAACGCTCGTCGATCCGTCGCCGCCGCTGCTCGCCGATGGCGCTCCGAAGGGCCTCAGATATGTGATCGGCGATAGCTTGTTATCGCAATAGACGTACGAGGTCTTGTTGTTGGCAATGTAGAATGTCGGCGCGTTGGACGTGAAATTCGAAACGAAATCGCGGACCAGCAGCTGATCGGGAACGCCGTCGGATGGTCCCTTATTCGCGGGATTGGCAAGGTAGTTCAATCGCTTACGCGAGAAATCGCGATCTTCGGCGGTGACGGCTCCGATCTTGCTGTAGGTGCCGCCCAGAATGAACCGCGCGCGGCCGTCCGCACTTTTTCCGCCGGTGACCAGGGAGATGTTACGCTCCGGGGCGTCGCCATATTGGGAAATTCCCTGGTAGGCGGAAATGTTGAGCCCCTTGAAATCCTTCCTGGTGATGACGTTGACGGCGCCCGTGACAGCGTCTGCGCCATAGATCGCCGCCGCGCCGCCCGTGACGACTTCGATGCGGTCGATCATCGCCGCCGGGATCATCTTCATATTGACCGTGGAACTGGCCGCCGCGCCGGACACGCGACGTTGATCGTCCAGCAGAGCGAGGCTGCGGTTCGTGCCCAGATTGCGCAGGTTGATGGCGTCGATTCCGTAGCCCGTCTTGCTCGCTCCACCGGTGTCGTAGTTGCTCGATCCGGGGGCGATCGCCGGCACCAGCTGTAGCGCGTCGATGACGCTGTTCCGACCGAAGCGGCGGGCTTCGGCGAAATCGGTCACCGTAACCGGCATGGGGGATTCAAGCTCGGGTCGCGCGATACGCGATCCCGTGACGACGATGGCTTCAGCGGTGGCTTCGTCGGTCTGAGCGACCGTGTCGGTGGACGCGCCCGTCCGCCGCTCCGGCGGTGTTTCGTTCGCGGCCAGATTGCCGGCCGACCCGCCTTGCACGATCAGAACGGCATTGCCGCGTTTCTGCCAGCTGAGGCCGGCCGGCCGAAGAAGCGTCGTCAGTGCGCCTTCCAGTGATGCGGCACCTTTGACCGCGGGAGCCTTCTTGCCGCGCAGCAAGGCCGGATCATACAGGATCTGCACGCCGGACTGACGGGAGAGCGCATTCAACGACTGTTCGAGAGTGGCGGGTGCGAGCGTTATCGCGCTCCGGGCCGGTGCGGGCGACGCCGCATAGGCTGCGCTGGTCGTGATGGAGATTATAGCAGCGCCTGCTCTAAGAATGGATTGTACGGTCTTCATTCCCGTTCCCCTAAGTAAATAAGATGCGTTCAGGGGAATGACGTAGGATAGATGGAATTTTGCCAAAGATTTTTGTTGCAGAAATATTTCAATCCGTCGCGAGGACTGAGAATCATTTCTTCGAGATAACGAGGGTGTCGCCCGTGCGCCGAATGCGGAATCCATGAACGATCGACAGATTCTCCAATTGGCCGGCCGGGTCGGTCAGTCTTATCCGGCCACCTACGGATCGTTCCGCGAGTTCCCGATCGGCAATCACCAGACGCAGGGGCGACAGCGGCTGCAGGTCGGCGATCACCCGGCGCAGCGGCGTGTTGTCATATTCTACCCAGTCATTGCGCCAAAGGGCGATGTCGCTTGAGCGAATATCCGGAATCCGCTTGAGACCGGCTTCGTCGAGCACCGCCGCCTGATTGACGGTCAGCGTTATCGGCGCGCCGAACCAGCTTTGCCGGCCGAACCGGACCTCTCCTGCCGATACCGCGACGCGCACGTTCCCGGGCCGGCTTACCACTTCGAAGGCAGTGCCGATGTCGACAATGCGGGCGTTGCCGGCATCGATGCAAAACGGGCGGGCCTGGTCGTGCGCGACATTCGCATATATCGCCCCCTGTTTCAGTTCGATCACCCGATCGCGGCGGGTGTAGCGGACCTCCATATCGGCGCCCTTCGCCAATGTGATTTGCGTCCCATCCGTCAGCCTGACGTTCCGCACCATGCCCTCGGCTACGGTAAAGCGGGCCGGGGCGGTCAGCAGCAATTCAATCGAAGGCAGCGCGGGAATGAGGGCGAGGGCCGCCAGGGCGGCGCCGACGCCGGCCAGCAGAACCCGCCGGGACGTGCCGCCCCGCCCATATTGGTGCAACGCCATGTCCATATCGGCGCCCATGATGCGCTGCCACATCGCCTCGAACACGGCGCGGCGCCGGGGATCCCCTGCAAGCCAGTCCGCGAAATCAGCCTCGTCGAACGGCTCCCCGCCCGTCCGACGATCGATCCAGTGCGCCGCCTGGAACTCGATGGAGCTAGCCTCGGACAGGGCCGCCTCGCTTCTCGATCTTCTCGATCGCCAGGTGAAGATCGACGATGGCCCGAGCCATGTGATGGCTGACCGCGCTGGAAGACAGTCCGGTGGCGGCCACCACTTCCGCGGCCGATTGCCCGTGCACGCGGCGGCGGATGAAGACCTCCCGGCGAAGGCGGGGCATCTTCCGCAGGATATCCGCCACCAGCTGGATGAGTTGCCGGCGCTCGATCTGCTGATCCGCAGTGGGCACTGGACAGGGCAGGGTCTCGGAGAGCTCGATGACCGAGATGCGCGCGCTACGTCGGAAATGGTCCCATACCAGGTTCAGCGATATACGCCGGAGCAGGGCCGGCGCGTTGGCCACCTTGGCGCCGGGCTTCGCTTCGAAGGCAAGCAGGCGAAGATAGGCCTCCTGGACGATGTCCTCGCTCACTGAGGAGTCGCGGACACGCCGGCCGACATAGTCCAGCAACTCCGATCGTTGCGTCTGCAGGAGGGATGTCGGCGATGCCATGGCCGCGCCCCATAGAGGCCGGATATGACAAGCATATTGCCACAGCGCGCCGCCTCCTCATGATCGACAATTCTTCCGCTGCGGCGGCGCCCGACAGGAAAATTGGAAGCGGCGCGGGGGGCGTTCCGCGGACGGCGAACGGCCCGCCCGCCGTGGCGATGGGGTCTATCGATACGCCTGGCGAGACCTGGCCCGGCTTCGTGCGGTTGTCATCCCTGCCCGGGAAGGCAGGCGATCGCCTCTATCTCGATCACAAGCTCAGGCAATATTAGCGAGGCTACCTGGACGCCCGTGCTGGCGGGCCGGTAATCGCCAAAATATCGGCGGCGGACATCCCAATATTGTTCTGCGAGTTCCCGCGAGAGCGGTTCGGTGAAATAGGTGGTCAGTTTCACTATGTCGGCCATCGAAGCTCCGGCCCGGGCCAGAATATGCTGGATGTTCGAGAAGCATCGATCGGCCTGGGCAACCATGTCGTAGGGCGCGACGACATGCCCCTGGGGATCGAAGGCGCATTGCCCGGACAGATAGATCGTCTGGTTGACGATCAATCCGGGTGCTGGAGGGATATCCCTTTCCCAATCCCAGTGGAGCGGGATCGGTGCGATGTGCGGCTTCATGGAGTGTTCCTTTCGGTAAAGGGAGTGCTGGGAAGCCTTCCGCTATCCCTGGCGCGGCCCGCCCTCGCCCGGCAGGACGTTGAGCGGTTGTTCGACATCGGAACAGGCTCGCCAGGCTTCCCCGGGCCCATTTCCTCGTGCGAAGGACGCCCAGGCCGATCTGAGGCCTCTGCCCAGCGCGTCGACGTCGGACCAGGCCGCCCCAGCCAGCATCGGCGTCGCGGCCCAGGCTGCGGCATCACCCAGCAGGAAGGGCAGTTCGATGCAGTGGGGTGCGCCCAAATGCGACGCCGGCGCCTCCCAGTCAAAGCGATAGAGCCATGCCTGCCGCCCCGCTGCGACGGCGGCCTGTGCAGCCGCGTGGCTGCCGACGCTGAACATGGCGTTAGCTTCGCCGATCCGCGCGGAATAGGATGAGAGCGTGTCGGGTACGGCCCGTGCCTGATCGGCAAGCAGCAGGAAGGGCAGGCTGTCGTCCCGGGTCCACCCGGCCATGATGTCCAATACGAATTCGGCGGGCGCCTCGGGTGATGTCAGCCACCAGTCGAATGCGAAATGGCGGCCGCGCGAGAATTCCCGCTGGATCGGCAATATCTCATCCTCGGCCAACAGGCGGGGGTCGGTGCCGGCGAGAGCGATGAACCGCGCGGCGACGGCGTCGGCTTCCTCGCGGGAACGCCTGTACGTGCGGGCGTTGCCGCTCTGCAGGATAGCGCGGCGGGCCAGGGCCGCATGCCCCCATTGGAAAATCGCCTCGATCGAGGCTCCGCCGGCCGAGTGCCCGAACAAGGTCACGTTGCCCGGGTCGCCGCCAAACTGTTCGATGTAGCGCTGGACCCATTGCAGCGCGATGATCTGGTCGGTCGTTCCGGGGCTCGGACCCGTCGAGTCGGGAAGCTGGAGAAAACCGAAGGCGCCCAGGCGATAGCTTACCGAGACGACGACGACGTCCTGTTCGATGGCCAGGCGCTCGCCATCATACCATGGCAATTCGCCGCCGCCGGAGACGAAAGCTCCCCCATGAAGCCAGACCATCACCGGGCGTCGTCCGTCTACGGATGGGGTGAAGATGGACAAAATCTGGCAATGTTCGCTCTGGGCCAATGGAGCCGCGGGCCCCATGATCATATCGAGCCGGGAGGGATCTTGAGGCGATACCGGTCCGCGCTCGCCGCGCCCGACCGAGCCGTCGAACGCAAGAATCTCGGCCGGTTGGAAGCGATCGGCCGTTCCATAGCGAATTCCGCGAAAGCAGCGACTTGCGGACCTCAAACCTGGCCTCCTTGATATTGAGGGCATTGTCGGCCCGTCGGGAAGCAGGTCGACCAGCAGGTAGCCGTCTATATCGAACGTCCGCCCCAGCGGCACTTCCTGCCGGACGGCGCCGGGCGGCGGTATATAGCCGCGGTCACCGCCGATATTGGCGATGGCCCCCGACCTTGCCGATACGGATGCTCCAATGAACGGCGAAACCGATCCGATGGTCCAGCGATAGTCGGCGGTGAAGGAACCCGACCATTTCGGGGTGAAGGGAATCCTCGAACCCGAGAAGTCCGTGACCTGATTGGAGGCGCTGAAGTTCACATAATCGGTGATCTTGCTGTTGATATATGTGGCGGAGCCACCGAAGGTGAGCCCGTCGAACGGTATGAAATTCAGTTCCGCCTCAGCGCCATAGATTCGCGATTTCGGGATGTTGTCCAACGCCTGGAGGTTGCCGAAGACGGGATCGACGATCGCGCCGCGTATCTGCTTGTCCTTGTAGTCGTAATAGAAGGCCGCACCGTTCAAGCGGAAATGGCCGTCAGCGCTCGCAAATTTATAGCCTGCCTCATAGGCAAGCAGCGATTCCTGCTTCACTTCGATATAGTTTTCGAACGTGGCCGCCGACGATATCGGCATGCTTCCGGCCTTATAGCCTCTCGATATATTGGCGTAGAGGAGAAGGTTAGGCGTGACCTTGTAGTCCAGCCCCAGCCGCCAGGACAGATTGTCCTCGTTCAGCGAGCGCGTATAGGCGCCGGGTAGATAGGTCGCTGGCGTGCCGTCATTGGTGAGATTGTCGAGCGCCGTGCAGCCCGATCCGACTGAAGGTGGAACGACGCCCGACGGCGTGAAGCCCGGCACCGGAATGATGCCCAGGTGGATGAGCTGCACCACTGTGTCGATCGCCCTGGCAAAAGTGCCGTCGCCATTGTCGAAGGTGCATTGGACAGCCCGGCGCTTGGCCTTGGTATAACGGGCGCCGGCCTTGAGGGTCAGCCCCGGCGAAAGATCATATTCCGCATTTGCGAATACCGCATAGTTGCGCAGCTTCTGGTCGGAAGTGTTCTGGTCTCCGGTGAAACCGAAGAGCGCAGACGTGCTTTCATCGGGAAAATCGTACCGTGCATATTCGTTGACCGTGCTGCGTTCGTAGTTGGCGCCGAGGACCCAGCGAAGCGGCCTGGATTCGGCGTTTGCGATACGGAGCTCCTGACTGAAGGATTTTATGGTTCCGCTGTCTTCGGCCACGTCGGAGTCGCGCAATTCCGTGCCGTCCTGGTCCACGACCTGGAAGTGCTTGTAATGGATATAGCTGGATATGCCGGTGACGATTATGTCGTCGGCCGCTTCCCAATCGAAGCGCAGGGCGGCTTGCGCGAACCTGTTATTGGCACGCGGACGGTTGGCGCCCGGGGTCCATTCCGCGAGGCGCGCATCGTGGGGCGTGAACGGCTGCGCCGCGATCAGCGGCGGCAGCGTGGCCGGCGCCTGGCTCTGCAGGCCGAAGAACTGGGGCGCCTGGGGATCGCTTTTATCCTTCCAGGCATTGACGTTGAGATTGAGCGTGAGCCTGTCTGATGGGGTCCAGTCGAGCAACAGTCGGCCGGCATAATATTCGACCTCGCCCAGCTTGTCGTTGCGAAGATAGCTTTTCTGCCAGTCATCGGCATGCGCGGCGTTGAAGGAGAGGCGGCCTCTCAGCCCTTCGGCGATCGGCCCGCTGATATAGCCGTTGGCATCGATGCGATTGAAGCGGCCGTAGCTGAGGTCGCCGCCGGTGGCGAATGTCGCCGTGGGTTTCGCAGGAATGAAATTGATGGCGCCTCCGGTCGAATTCTGGCCGAACAGCGTCCCCTGCGGCCCCTTGAGTATCTCGACACGCTCCAGATCATAGGCCGCGTGCGTGGTCAGGACGGGAAACGGCAGCGGGATCTGATCGACGTAGACGCTGGTGGTCGGGTAGTTCGCCAGGGAGGATTCGTAGAAGCCGACCCCGCGCAGCGTATAGACCGGGGTCGCCGTCTGTGACGGCGTATAGGACAGACCGGGCACGATCTGCGCAATCTCCGCCAGAGAGTCGACCTGCTGCGTCTTCAGCGTGTTTCCGGAATAGGCAGTGATCGTCAGGCCGACGTCGGTGATCCGCTGCTCGCGCTTGTTTGCGGTGACCACGATGTCCGAACCGTCGGTCTCGACCACCGTCGTATCGGCTGGCGTGGTCATCTGTCCGTGCGCCAATGATGCGTAAGACACCCCCAGCAAGACGAGCAAATTCGATGTTGTCCTTCTCGGACGGAGCCGATGTGTCACTGCTTTTCTCCCTGAGCCATTCAACTTCCAGACCCCTCATTCTGGTCGCCGATATCTATCTATTGCTCGTCGCAGCGCGGCTCTGATGGCGAGCGCCGCCTTAAGCAGTCCGGCTAATGACACATTAAAGTCGCGGACTTTCCGCGCCGCCAACTCGATTATCGCGGCTGAAACGCCGTCTATCCAATTCGCGCAGTTTTCGTCCGGGCTGATGGATATCAGGGGACGATAATGGCGACGCCGGCAGGCCCCTATCCATCCCCCGGGAGGAAGCCGGGATTGCTACAGGGCCGCGCCGACATTGCAATGAATGCCGTGGCTTTCCAGCAGCGGGAAAGTTCTCATGGCTACCTCCTTCAGGTTGTTTATGTAATCTGGCACTATGACAAGCAGGCCATCCAGATCCGCGTCGATGACCTGCTGAGACAGTTGGGAGGCTAGGCTTTCATATGAGCCGATGAAGGTTCCCGGCATGACCGATTTATATTTAGGCCCGCCGAGAGGGGCGAGCGATGAACTGCTGAGTTGCTTGACGCCCTTGGTGTTCTGTTCATAGCCGCGTGCCAGATCCTCAAGGCCGGCGAGATCGACGCCTTCCTCGAGATGATCCATCAGCGCCTGGGCGTCCCGATCGCTGTCGCCGGGAATGAGCGTGACCAGCCCGTAGACCTTGAAATCGGGCTTGTTCAGTTCCCTGGCTATCTGCTTCGCCTGTTTCGCGGATTCGATGTAGCCCGCTTCGCCACCCCCCAGCAGAAAGGCGACGTCGCAACTCGATACGGCAAAGCGCAATCCTCTTCCCGACGCGCCGGCGTTGACGATCGTCGGCATCCGTCGTGGGCGCGGACTCAATATTGCGTCGTCGAGACGGAAGAACTTGCCCTCATGGGACGCTCGCTCCTCGGTCCACAGCTTCTTGATGACCTGAAGCCACTCTTCCGCATAGTCGTAGCGCTCATCATGCGAGAGGCTGTCGTCCCAAAGCCCGAGGGGCTCGAAACTGGACCGGTGCCCGCCGGTGACGACATTCATCCCGACGCGGCCGTTGCCGATCTCCGACAGGGTGGACACCATCTTGGAGATCGCGGCCGGCGGATAGACATTGGCGTGGGTAGTGCACCAGACTTTGATCCGATCGGTTGCCTGTAGCAGCGCCGCGGTCGTCGTTATCGATTCGACGGTGTCTCCCCAAAAGCGGGAAGGGCCCTGGGTCCCGCGCCAGTTCTGGGGACTGAGGACGAAGTCGAACCCCAGAAACTCGGCCAGCTGAGTAACCAGAAGCGCGTGTTTGAAAGAGCCAGGGCTGTAGGGAACATTGGACGAATGAACCCAGCCGCTGCGAACGGTAGGAATGAATACTCCGACTTCTATGGCTTTGGTCATGTGGTACCTATCCGATTCGGGACTATCGACTTCTCTGTCTCGGATAGATTGACGTGGTCGATGCGAAGCCTAAATCCACTTTGAGCGGCCGCGGCCGGTCATAGCCGAAAATTGCGGACTATTTTGAGAAGGCAGGGTTCGCTTCCGTCCAGCGTCGCGATTGTCCCGGTCGTTCCGGTCGAGGGCGGCCTTCTAGCGCCTGCGCTGGGTGTTTGACGGCAGTTCGCCAAATCGCTTGTAATAGTCGGCGGCAAAGCGGCCGAGATGGGCGAAGCCGGCCTCCAGCGCGATTTCCGCTATGGTATCCTCGCCTGCCTGCAGCAGCCTGTCCCGGGCGTTGTTCAGCCGCACGTCCTTCAAATAACGGATCGGGCTGGTCTGACGAAAATGCTTGAAGCTATCCAGCAGGGTCCTGGCGGGAACGCCCGCGGCTGCCGCGATATCGGACAAGCTGATCGGATCGGCCGCATGGGCGTGGATATAGGCCTCTGCCCGCCGCACGCTGGCCGGAGCGATATGGCCGGGAGCATCCTTCCGTTCGCAATGAGCCTGCCGGGCCAGCAGAAGGTTGAGCAGAAGGCGCTCGTAATCGCTGCTGAGAAGCGGGTGATTGCTGATCATCTGCGCCATCCGCGGATTGGCTGCGATCAAGGCGACCTGTTGAAGCCAGGGCATCACGGCAGGGGAGGTGAGGTCGAGTTCCTTGCGGAAGACGAGGTGGCGAAAGCCCGTATGCGCGCGCACCGCTTCCGTGCTGATCCGGACGAAGAACTGTTCGCAGTCGGCCGAGAATGTACCGAGCATCTCCTCGCCGGGGATCAGAATGTGCGCCGCACTGCCGCCCATGGAATATTCCTTCCGGTCGGCCAGGATAGTGGCATTGCCCCGCAAGCATAAGGCGACCAGATAATGTTCATAGGAGGGGACATGCACCTGCATGTTGCCGAAATGTATGGTGCCCAGTCCCACGCGCCCGATAGAGAAGTGGTCGACATAGCATCTTGTTCCCTGCCAGTTTCCTTTCGGAGAGAGCAGGTGGGGCTGGAGGATGATGGAAATCTGGTCGCGCGTATATTCGACGTCGTTGGACTCGAAAACCCGGTTGGAACGCAATGTCGTCGGCGCGAAGCCCGCTAATGGATGATGGGCGCGAGGCGGCGGCGGTTCACTAGCGTAGCTTCGGGCCGATGTCACAGGCGTCGAGTCCCTCCAGTGCGTACGGGCGTGATAACTAGTCACAAGATTGTCATGGCTGACAAGCCCGCGTCCCTCTTCGCAGGCGCAAAAGGAAAGTCGTTTGCCGATTTCTCGCGTTTTTCGGATAGTCGGGAGTGCGGTCGCCGGAAAACGGATGCCATGTGCATTGGATGCGCGTGATCGGGTGCGGACGCGCACAGTCTCGCGGCGTCCGGACGGGTGCTCTCGGTGCCGGTTCCGGGAAGGCGGAAGCGAACCGGTCAGACGCTGTGGAGGAAGGTCTCGTTTCCCGTTCGGGCGGCCGGCCGGTCAGCGGTCCAGGAACAACTCCGCTGTCGCATCCACGATCGCATCGCTGTCGAGGCGATAGGTGCGGTAGAGATCGGGCAGGTCGCCGGTCTGACCGAAGCGGTCGAGGCCGAGGGCGCTGACCTTCTGGCCGCGTACGCCGCCCAGCCAGGAGAGCGCCGACGGGCTGCCGTCGATGATCGTGACCAGCCCCGCCGTCGGCGACAGATCGCGCAGCAGCGTCTCGACATGAGCGCGCCTCGTGTCGCCGCCCTGCCAGCGCGCGGCATGGCGCGCGGACCAGCCGCGATGCAGCAGGTCGGGCGAGGTGACGTTGAGCAGGCCGAGCCCGGGAACATCCTCCTTCAGTTCATGCCAGGCGGCGATCGCCTCGGGCGCGATCGCGCCGGTGAAGACGATCGCCGCCTCCGCGCCGGGGGCAGGTCGCATCAACCAATACCCGCCCTTCAGCGCGTCTTCCTGCCACCCGTCGTCGGCACGTTCGACCTGCTCGATCGCGCGGGTGGTGAGGCGAAGATAGACCGAGCCGCCGTCCTCGGCCTGCATATGCTCGAACGCCCAGCGCATCGTCAGCGCCAGTTCGTCGGCGAAGGCCGGCTCGAAATAGGTGAGGCCGGGCTGGCCCATGCCGATCAGCGGCGAGTTGATCGACTGATGCGCGCCGCCCTCCGGCCCCAAGGTCACGCCGGACGGCGTCGCCACCAGCAGGAAGCGGGCATTCTGGTAGCAGCCATAGTTGAGCGCATCGAGACCGCGGGCGATGAAGGGGTCGTAGACCGTCCCGATCGGCAGCAGCCGTGTCCCGAAGGTGGGCGCCGACAGACCGAGCGCGGCGAGCATCAGGAACAGATTATGTTCGGCGATGCCCAGCTCGATATGCTGGCCCGCGCCATGGCCCGACCATTTCTGCGCCGATGGGATCTTCGCGGCCTGGAAGACGTCCTTCAGCTCCTGCCGGCGGAATAGCCCGCGCTGGTTCACGAAGGCGCCAAGGTTGGTCGACACCGTCACATCGGGCGAAGTGGTGACGATCCGGTCGGCGAGAGGGTGGCCGGATTTGGAGAGGTCGAGCAGGATGCGGCCGAAGGCGGCCTGGGTCGATTGCTCGGCGCCCTCGGGCACCGGCAGCGTCGCGGGAACCGGTACCGGCTCGATCGCGACGGAGGCCCGGCCCCGGGCAAGCGGCGATCCGGCGACGAACTGGCGCAGCATCGCCGCACTGTTATCGCCCAGCCCGCCATAGGGCGCCCATTCGTCGCCCTCGGTGATGCCCAGGCTCCGGCGCAACCCGTCGATCTGGGTCGGGTTCATCAGCCCGGCATGGTTGTCCTTATGACCGGCGAAGGGGAGGCCATAGCCCTTCACCGTATAGGCGATGAACATAGTCGGCTTGTCGTCGTCGGCCTGGGCGAAGGCGTCGAGCAGCGTCTCGATGCAATGGCCGCCGAGATTGGTCATCAGCGCCGCCAGCCCTTCGTCATCGAAGGCTTCGATCAGCTTGAGCGCCTTGGCGTCGGCCGCGAGGTCGGCGGTCAGCCGGGCGCGCCAGGCCGCTCCACCCTGGTAGGTGAGCGCGGCGTAGTCGGCGTTCGGGCAGTTGTCGATCCACGCGGCGATCGCCTTGCCGCCGGGCTTGCGGAACGCCTCGCGCTGGCGTTTGCCGTGCTTGAGGGTCAGCACCCGCCAGCCGCAGGTGCGGAAGATGTCGTCGAACCGGTTGAACATCCGGTCCGCGGTCGTCGCGTCGAGCGACTGGCGGTTATAGTCGACGATCCACCAGCAGTTGCGGATATCGTGCTTATAACCCTCGATCAGCGCCTCGTAGATGTTGCCCTCGTCGAGTTCGGCGTCACCCATCAGCGCGATCATCCGGCCGGCATCGGCTTCGGCGAGGTTGCCGTGCGCGATCAGATAGTCCTGCACCAGGCTGGCGAAAGCCGTGATGGCGACGCCGAGGCCTACCGATCCGGTCGAAAAATCAACCGGTATCTTGTCCTTGGTGCGGCTCGGATAGCTTTGCGCGCCGCCGAGGCCACGGAAGCGCTGGAGCTGGTCGAGGCTCTGGTTGCCGAGCAGATAGTGGATCGCGTGCAGGACCGGCCCGGCATGCGGCTTGACCGCCACCCGGTCGTTGGGGCGCAGCGCGTTGAAGTAAAGCGCCGCCATGATCGCGGTGATCGACGCGCAGCTTGCCTGGTGTCCGCCGACCTTCAGGCCGTCGCGGCTCTCGCGCAGATGATTGGCGTTGTGGATCGTCCACGACGACAGCCAGCGGAGCCGGACTTCCAGCGCTTCGATCGCCGCGATCGTGGCGGGGTCCTGGGGCTTCACCTCATGCAGCATCGAAGGCGTCTCCGGCAACTACGCCGGTCCGTCCGGCGTTGGGCCCTGATAGCTGATCACGGGGCCGCCGGTCCTTGCGAATTGGCTGGCGCTACAAGAGGAAATTGGCATAAACTGTCATTGTTACTCAAAAAGGAAGCGGATTATTTCACAATACCCTCTTGATGCGATAGATCGCAGGATACTGGCTGAGCTCCAGTCGGATGGCCGGATCACCAACCAGGATCTTGCGGCACGGGTCGGGCTCTCGCCGAGCCCGTGCCTGCGGCGCGTTCGCCAGCTGGAGGAGGCGGGGGTGATCAGCAACTATGTGGGGCTGGTCGATCCGGCGGCGCTCGGCCTGCCGGTGACGGCGTTCGTCCGCGTCAGGCTGGACGGGCAGGACGACCGTCACCTCGCCGCCTTCGAGAAGGAGGTCGCGGGCTTCCCCGAGGTGATGGAATGCTATCTGATGACGGGCGAGAGCGACTATCAGCTCCGGGTTCTCGTCGCCTCGCTCGCTGCGTTCGAGGATTTCCTGCGGCAGAAATTGACCCGGATCGCCGGCGTGTCGCAGGTGGTTTCGAGCTTCGCCTTGCGCCCCGTCGTCTATCGCACGGCGCTCCCCGTCGATAAGACGGACGCATGATCGCATCCATCGCCTATCTCGGCCTGCTCGACGACGAGGAAATCGAACTCGACATCGCCGCGCTCGAACTGAGCGCGCTCGACCATCCCGGCGTCGACCTCACGCCCTATCATGAGCAGATCGACGCGCTCGAGGCCGAGTTGCGCGACGAGGGCGCCGACGCCGAGACCAGCGAGGAACAGGCCGGCGCGCTGGCCCGGCTGCTGGCAGGCCGCCATGGCTTCGCGGGCGACAGCGCCAGCTATGACGCGCCGCTCAATGCCGACATGATCCGTGTACTCGACCGGCGCCGCGGGCTGCCCGTCAGCCTGTCGATCCTCTATGTCGCGCTCGCCCGTCGGCTGGGCTGGATCGCAGAAGCGCTCAACACGCCGTCGCACGTGCTGGTGCGGATCGGACCGCTCGACTCGCCGATCCTGATCGATCCGTTCCATGACGGCTTGCCGATCGGTGACGAAACGCTCGGCAAGCTGCTGCGGCGATCGTTGGGGCCGACGGCGCGGATAGAGCCCGAGCATGTCGCGCCGCTGCCCAACCGGCTGGTGCTGGTCCGGCTGCTGCTCAACCAGGCAACCCGCGCCGAACAGGCGGGGGATACCGCCCGCGCGATCACCATCCATGAACGCATCGTCGAGGTCGCGCCCTCCCACGCGCAGGGCTGGTGGGATCTCGCGCGCCTGCAGCTCGCCGATGGCCGGGGAGAGGACGCGCGCGGCAGCCTCAGCGCAATGCTCGAGATCACCCGCGACGCCGATGCGCGCGCGACGATCCTCGAGGCGCTGGAGGCGTTGTCGGGTCGCTGACTTCAGGCGTCATGCCGGCGGAGGCCGGCATCTCAGGAGGCTCCTGCCTCGACCTTGTCCCCAAACCTCCCGAGATGCCGGCCTCCGCCGGCATGACGGGGACTACCGCACCGTGAACAATATCTGGTCGGCGACATCGCCGTCCGGGCGCCGGAGTTGGAGCCGGTGCGCGCCGGGGCCGGGCAGGACGAGTGGTTGCGTCTCGGCCGGGCCGATGTCCCTGCGATCGAGGACCAGGCGGTGGCCGGCCACCGCGCCGGTGACGAGGATGCGGATGCGCTGGCGATCGCCGGGGATGTCGGGATCGAGCGCATAGATGCTGCCGGACACCGGGCTGGTGATCCGCGCGCGGCGCGCTTCGGGCGGGGCGGGGCCGAACAGCGGCTGGCCGGTGCCGCGCAGGAAATATTCGGTGCGCGGCGGCTCGACCCCGCCCGCGAAGCTGATCGTACGGCTCTCGACGTCGGCCGGACGGGCAGGGCGGGGCGGCGGTGACTGGCGGTGGAGTGCCAGCATCACCTCGCGCCACACCGGCGCCGCGCCGCTGGTTCCGGAGACGGCCCGCATCGAGTCCCCCTCCAGGTTGCCGATCCAGACGGCGACGGTGTAGCGGCTCGAAAAGCCGACGCACCAATTGTCGCGCATCGCCTTGGAGGTGCCGGTCTTGGCCGCAGCCCAGAAGGGCAGGCGCAGCGCGCTGTCGAGCCCGAAGGTTCCCGCCCGCGCGCCCGGATCGGACAGGATGTCGGCGGTGATCCAGGCTGCGGCGGGCGAGATGACGGGGCGGGGCCCCTCACGGCGATCCTCGGCGCGCAGCCGCGCGGGCGACCAGCGGCCGGCATTGGCGAGCGCGCGGAAGGCGTTGGCCTGTTCGGCGAGCGTCACCTCGGCCGATCCGAGCGCAAGCGAAAAGCCGTAATAGTCGCCGTCCTCGGTCAGCCCGCGATAGCCGAGGTCCCATAGCCGGTCGCGGAAGGCGTTGACGCCGACCAGAAGCAGGGTCCGTACCGCCGGCACGTTGAGCGAGGCGGCCAGCGCCGAGCGGGCGGAGACCGGGCCCCGGAAGCTGCGGTCGTAATTCTGTGGCACGTAGAGGCCCGATGCGGTGTCGAGCTGGACCGGCCTGTCGTCGAGGATGGACCCGGCGGTCAGGTAGCCCCGCTCGATCGCCGCCGCATAGAGGAAGGGCTTCAGCGTCGAACCGGCCTGGCGCGGCGCCGCCGCGCCATCGACCGCCGCTGCCGTCGACGCGCCGCCGACCCCGCCCACATAGGCGAGCGTGTCACCATTCGCATTGTCGAGCACGATCACTGCGCCGTCGCGGGCGCGCTGATCGCCCAGGCCGATGAGCTGACGCGAGAGGGCGGTGATCGCGACGCGCTGGACGGCACCGTCGACGGTCGTTGTCACCCGCATCCCCGCCCGGTCGATGAGCCGGCGCGCGAGGTGCGGCGCCAAGCCGGGGTCGGTCCGCTGGCGACGGGCGGTGCCGAGCGATCGCGCGGCGATCACGGTCAGCGCCGGGCAGTCGGCGGGCTTCATGGCGCAGGCGCGGCGTGCGACCCGCTCGTGCGGGGCCTGCGGATCGGGCAGGAGCGCGGTCAGCAGCAGCGCCTCGTCGCCCGACAGCCGATCGGGTATCTTGCCGAACATTTGCCGGCTCGCCGCCATCACGCCCTGCGCCTCGCCCCGGAGGCCGGCAAGGTTGAGATAGGCTTCGAGAATCTCATCCTTCGACCAGCCTCTCTCCAGCACCATAGCGGCGCGCATCTGCCGCACCTTCTGCCGGATCGAGCGGGCGCCCGGCCGCGCAAGCTCCGGGGCGAGGAAGCCGGCGAGCTGCATGGTGATCGTCGACGCCCCGCGCGGCCGCCGGCCCGACAGGCCGTCGCGGACCGATCCGGCCAGCGCCAGCCAGTCGACTCCGCCATGGGAGGCGAAGCGGTGATCCTCGGCCGCGATTACCGCGCGCGGCAGCGTGGGAGCCATGCGGTCGAGCGGGACCCAGGCGAGCCGCCGCCGGGTGAAATCGATCCGAACGCTTTCGAGCAGCTGGCCGTTGCGGTCGTAGAGCCAGCTCTCGGTCGGGCGCCACGCCGCCTTCACCATGGCGGGCGCTGGCATCGCCGGGGGCAGGGTGAGGACGAACAGTGCCAGCAGCAGCGCGAGCGGGCCGAACAGCGCCGCCCGCCGCCACGCCCGGCGAGACGGGCGCTTCACTGCGGGAAGACCGTCACCAGCTGATTGGGCAGCGCGGCGCGGATCTCAGGGGAATACATCGCCTGCACCCGGGTCGGCGGCATCTGGAAACGGCCGGGGGCGTTGAGCCGCACCGCATATTCGACGGTGAAGCGGCCGCGCGGCACCCATTGATAATAGCCGCGCCACGCATCCTGACCGCGCTCCACATAGGAGGGGCCCACGCCGTCGCCGCCCGACGCCTGCGCCGCGAGCGTCGCCGACTGGCCGCCCAGGTCGCCGACGATCGTCGCGTCCGCCGGGATCGGGTCGCTGACCACCACCCAGTTACGCTCGGCCCCGGCATCGACGGTCAGGCGGATGCGCAGCACGTCGCCCTTGCTCATCTTCTTCGGGTCGCGGCGCTGGATGAACTCGACCTGCCGGCTGACGCGATAGCCCGCGAAGAAGGGCTGCTTCATCGGCACCGCCGCCGAGACCTGGATCTGCGCCCAGGGACCGGCCTCGCCCGGATGCGACAGGCGGATCGGCGTCGGCTGCGCGGGCAGCGGGAAGCGCAGCACCGCCGGCTCGGCGGACGGCCAGCGCGCCATCCGCGACAGGCCGAGCAGGTCGACCTGGGTGGTGCCGGCGACCGCGGCGGGCGGATAGAGGCTGGTGAAGCGCCGCGTCGCGACCACGCCCCAGGCGTTGGCGGTGGTCGTGTCCCAATGGCCGCGCTGCTGGCGAAGCGCCGCGCCCACCAGCAGGCGCGGCAACTCGTCCTGCCAGCCCGGGCGACCGGCGAGGGTTGCGACCGCGCGGTTGGCGATCTCGTCGCCCGAGCTCATCATCCACCAGGGCGCGGTGCCGCTGTCGACGAAGTCGAGCCGCGAGCCCTCATAGGCGATCCGTCCGCGCAGCACCGCCTCCGCCTCGGCGATCGCGCGCGGATCGGCGCCAGGGGTACGGAGCAGCGCGCCGAGCCAGTCGAGCAGCGCGGAGGTCTGCATGTCGTGCGCGGCCATGCCGATCTGGCCGAACAGGCTGGAATCTGATCCGCCGTTGCGGGCGAGCGCGACGAGCGCCGCCAGCTTCTCGGCGCGCGGATCATAGGACCAGGGCACGTCGCGGTTGAGCTGCCCTTCGACCACCGACCGCATTGCCGCGACCATCCGGGTCCGTTCCGCCTCGGGCAGCGCCAGTCCCGCCTCGGCGGTGATCGACAGGACATAGGCGGTCAGCGCGACCGATCCTTCCATCCGGTCGTCGGGGAAGTAACGGAGCAGCCCGTCGCGATCGAGATAGGCGGGCATGTCAGCGGCGAGCCCGTTCCATGCGGCGATGTCGCCCGCGACGATCGCCTTGGACAGCCGCTGCTCGAAGCAGTTGAACAGATAGTCGCGCATGTAGCGCCGCACACCGTCGAGCGGCGGCGCGATGCTGTCGCTCAGCCGCACCTCGATCCCGCCGCGGCCGGGCAGCGCGCCCATCGGCGGGGTCAGCGGCACCAGCGATTGCGGCCCGACGCGCAGCAAGGTCGCCGCCCAGATGTCTACGGGGACGGCGGGGACGATCATCTGGGCGACGGTCAGCCGGTCGCTGGAGCGGCCGTCGGCCGAGCGCGCCGTCACCGTCCAGCCCAGCTTGTCGAGGCCGGCCGGCGCGGTCAGCCACCAGGTGACCGACTTCGCCCCGCCGGCGGGCAGCGACACGGTCAGCGGCGGCCCCTTGACGATCGACGGGTTGGCGGCGACCCGCGCGGTCACCGTCATCGGTTTCTCTGATCCGTTGCGCAGGACGAAGCTGGCGCCGTAGCGGTCGCCCGATCGCATCAGCGGCGCGATGCTCGAATAGATGCTCAGGTCCTGCTGGGTGCGGACCGTCGTGCTGCCGGTGCCGAAGCTGCCGGCGCCGGCATTGGCGATCGCGACGAGGCGGAAGGATGAGAGCGCGTCGGACAGCGGCACCGCCACCCGCGCCATGCCGGATGCGTCGAGCGGGACGCGGCCCTTCCACAGCAGCACGGGGCGGAAATCCTCGCGGTTGACCTGGGTCAGGTCGCCGCCGCCACCGCCGCCGGCCGCCACGGCCTTACGGCCGTAGTGGCGCTTGCCGACCACCTGCATCTGCGCGGTCGAGGTGAGCACGCCGAGCGGCCGTTCGCCCATCATCGCGTCGAGCAGCTTCCAGCTCTCGTTCGGCGACAGCGCCAGCAACGCTTCGTCGACCGCGACGAAGGCGATCTCGGCGGCGCGCGGCGGCTTGCCGTCGGGGCCGGTCACCCGCACCGCGACCTGGGCCCGGTCCCGGACATGATATTTGGCGCGGTCGGCCTGCACGTCGACGGCGAGGCGATGGCGGTCCCAGCCGACATTGATCTTCGCGACGCCGAGCCGGAAGCTCGGCTTGGCGAGATCGACCAAAGCGGTCGGCTTCGCGGCGAGGTCCTGGAAGAAAGGCAGGTGCCAGCGCCGGGCGAAATCGGCGAGCCACAACCGCCAGCCCGCGACCCGCCCGCGCACCGCCAGCACCGAGACATAGACGTCGGGCGCATAGGCGCCCTGCAAGGGCACCTCTACGACCGGGTCCTTGCCCGACAGCTTCGTCACGAAGCTCGACAACACGCCTTCGCGCTCGACCGTCACCAGCGCGGTCGCCGAGCGGAACGGCATCCGCACCTGGAAACGGGCGGTGTCGGCCGCGCGATATTCGCGTTGCTCGGGAATGACGTCCATGCGGTCGCCATTGTCGCCGCCGAACCACCAGTCGCCGCCGGCCAGCCAGACCGACGTCACCGCCCGTGCCTCGTTGCCCGATCCGTCCCGCACCGTCGCCACTGCATAGACCTCGCCCGATATGCCGGGATCGAGCTTGCACGAGGCGAGTCCCTTGGCGTCGGTGAAGACGGTGCAGCCCTGCTTCAGCCGGGTGACCTTCGCATTGTTCTCATAGGCGTAGAAGCCGCCGACCAGCCGCCGCCGTGATGACAATATCTCGCGGCTGTAGAGCTTGACCGAGACGCTTCGCCCCTGGACGGGCTTGCCGTCGAGGTCGAGCGCGACCAGTTTGAGGCGCAGGTCGTCCTTCTTCATCAGCCAGCCATCGGTGCGGATGCCGAGCTGGAGCGAGGCGGGATTGACCACCATCCGCTGGGTCGCGGTCAGTGTCTCGCCATTGGCGTCGGGATAGTCCATCTCGACGGTCAGCGTCGCGCCGTCGCGCGCCGTCTCCGGAATGGCGATGCTGGTGCGGCCCGCGCCTTGCCGGTCGAGGTTGAGCGCGAGGAGTTGGACGCCCGGCAGCGGCGCCGCGAGGTCGCGATTGTCGTCGTCGAGCGGGGTGACGCCTTCCTTCAGCGGCAGCCCGCCGAAGCTCCAGCCGTCCCAGCCCTTCGGGCTCGGCGTCGCTTGGTCGAAACTGGTGCGGACGGCAACCGGCAGGTTGGCCGCTCCGCCGCCCGACAGATAGCCGACATAGAGGTTCACCGGCACGGTCTTCGGTCGCACCAGCGCCTGTTTCGGCCCGGTCACGGTCGCGCGCATCGTCGGCAGGCGATATTCGTCGACCCGCACCGACTGGCTGGCCCCGACCTCGTCCTTGCCGATCTGGAGCGACAGGTCATAGTCGCCCTGCGGCGTGCCCTTGGGGGCGCTCCATTCGCTCAGAGCGATGCCGTCGCGGCCGATCGTCAGCGGGATCTCATATTTGGTGTCGGACCCGCGATGGCGCAGCGTCAGCGTGCCCTTTGCCGCCATCGGCGCGAAGCCCGTCGCGATCGGACGGCGCAGCAGGTGCTTCATGTGCACCGTCTCGCCCGCGCGCATCAGCGTGCGGTCGAACACCGTGTGGAAGATCAGCGGCCGTTCTTCATATTGGAACGGCATGTCGAAATCATAGGGGCTGAGGCCCTTGCTCCAGCTCGTCAGCGTGAAGCTGAAGTCGCCGTCCTTGCGCGCCGATACCATCAGCGGATGGGAATCGCCGTCGCACCATCCATAGGTCTGCGGCTGGGGCAGCTTGTCGCGGATCAGCAGCCGGCCGGACGCGTCGGTAGTGCCGCGCGCGATCGGCTTGCCGGTGCAGCTGTCGCTGACCTGGATCGCGGCGCCGGCGACGGGATCGCCGCTGGCGAGGCGCGTCACCCAGGCGAGCGAGCTGGCGTTGCCCCATTTGAAATGGACCGCCATGTCGGTGACGAGCGCGCCGGTCGCGACATAGCGGACCGCGTTGCGGCCGAGCAGGGCGCGGCCGAGCGTCGGGCTCGCCACCTCGACCACGTAGAAGCCGGGCTTGCCGAGCGGGATGCCGACGACCTCGAACGCCTTGCCCTTGCCGGGCAGCGGGATACTGGTCGGCTTCAGGCCCGGCTGGCGGGCGAGTAGCGGTGTATCGCGGGTGCGGTTGACGGCGATGGTCTCATTACCGCGCTTCTCGTCGACGAAGTTGCTGTCCTCGGCATCGTCGAGGCGACGCAGCCATGCCGCTACCTCGCCGTCCGAGGCTCCAAGCCGCAGCGTCTTGCCGTCGATCGGAAGCGCCTTTGTCGACAGCTTGGGCTCGATCGCGCGGACGGTGAGCGGTAACATGCCGCCCTCGCTCGCCTCGAGAATGCCGAAGGTCGCGGCGAACTTAGCCAGCGGCGGCGCGGCGTCGAAGCGGATCGGCAGCGGAAAGCGGCGCGCATTGGCGAGCGGCCGCTCATTCTCGTCGAGCACCCGAGCCGGCAGCAGCAGCGTCGCGGCGGTCGCCGGGCGATCGGCTGCCAGTTCGAACTTCACGCTCTGCACGGTGGGCGAGGGGGTGGCGCTCTCGTCGCCATCGTCGAAGCCGGTCGGCGCGATGCTGGTGCCGTCGGGCAGGCGGATGCGCACCGCTGCCGCCGTGCCGCGCGGCACGGGGGCGGTGAAGCGGACATAGGCCGGCTCGACCGGGTTGCAGCCGGCGCGCGGGTTGGTGCGGGTGCATTCGAAGCGCGCGGTGAACTCGTCGATCACGCGGTAGTCGAACCGGCGCGTCTCGATGGCGGTGCGGCCCCCGCCGCTGATCGTGTTCGGCCAGACCAGAGCCATGTCGCGGCCCGGCGGCAGCGGCCGACGGCAGCGCAGCGCGACCAGATTGCGCAGGCCTCCGGGCGCGCGGGCGCGTTCGATGGTCAACCCGGCCTCTTCGAGGAAGTTGCTGAGCTGGTAATTGTTGGGAAGACCCTCGATCAGCTTGCGTGGCACGTCGGCGGGCAGCACGTCGACCGGGAGCTTCTCGCCGATCCCGTCGACCGCGCAATAGGCCTCGCCAGCGATCGAGCCTCGATCGGCGGGAACGTTGGTCGCGACGAGGAAGGTCTGGTCCTGTTGGATAGATCCGCCGTAGCGTGCGGGAAGTACGGCGCGGGCATCGGGTCCGCTGCTGTCCAGGACATAGGTGACGCGCTCGCCGACCAGCGGCGTTCCGTCGAGCCCGGCGAGGCCAGGCCGCAGGGTCAGTGTGCAGCGCGACCCGCCGGGCAGCGCGGTGGCGAACTCATAGCTGTAGCTCTGCTGGTCGGACCAGCGGCCGCTGCCTGCGACGGGGCAGTTGACGTCGAACGGTCCGCGCGCACGCGGCTCGCCGAGTGCGACCATCGGCGCCGAGAAGCGGATCTGGAAGCTGCGGATCCCCCCCAGGTCGTTGCCGGGATTCGCCGACAGCACACTGGGGCCACCACCCTGGGAGGAGGCGACGGAGGCGAGCAGCAGGAGGACCGGAGCAAGCCGTTTAAGGACGCCACGCATATACTCTCCCTCGCTGCGCAGCTTGTGGCAGATACTGCGGCAAGACCAGTGATTTTCATCACTGTCGGATGCTCGGCCCTCCCCATGAAAACGGGAATGACGAAAAGATGGAATGCCCTAGCCGATCAGCGCCAGTACCTGGTCGGCCAGGGTGAGCGGGTCGAAGGGTTTGGTGATCACACCCTTGGCGCCCTGCTCAATATAGGTGCGGACGTCCTGCGGACGGGCCCGGGCAGTAACAAAAATCACGGGAATCTTCGCCAGCTCCGGATCGGCGAGCATCGCTGCCAGCACGTCGGGCCCGGTCAGTCCGGGCATCATCACGTCGACCATCGTCAGGTCGGGTCGCCAATCGCCGGCGTGCAGTATTTCCAGCGCCGCCTCACCTGAATCAGCGGTGCGCACTTCGAACCCCGGTCGGATGCGAAGGGCCATCTCCACGATCAGCCGGATATCCGGTTCATCGTCGACATAGAGGATATGGGTCTGATCGGTCATTGAGGTCCACCATGACGGTCCACGATGTCGAGCACCGTCGAGGTCAGCTTCGGCAGCGCGCGGCGCGACTTGACCAGTACCGCATCGGCGAGCCTCCGGGTTTCCTCGTCCATCTCCTGGGCCGAATAGACGATGACGGGCAAGGGCTTGTCCCAGGACTTGATTTCGGAAAGCAGCGCAAGACCCGATCCGTCCGGCAGGCCGAGGTCGAGCACGATGGCGTCGGGACGGCGCTCGTCCAGGATCGTGCGGGCAGATGCCAGGCTGGTGGCATTGAGCAGGAGACCGCGTCCCGCCAGCGCCGCCGCGAACAGCTCCCGCGTGTCGCCATCGTCGTCGATGTGGAGAATGACCGCCTTGTTCTGACCCTGGCGGCGGATGGCGCGCTGGATGAGCTGGATCAGCCGCCGCGGATCGAACGGCTTCTGCAGCCAGCCGGCATAGGGCTGATGATCGATGTCGGCGGGCGGTGCGATTCCGGAGATGACGATGATCGGGGGCTTGCCCGTACCGGGATCGCTGCTGATCGCCCGGATCACGTCGGAGCCGTCGGCGTCGGCCAGCGTCATGTCGAGCAGGATCGCCGCATAGCGCTGTGACCGGGCATGGGCGATCGCCTCGCGCATCGTCGTGACATGGTCGCTGGCATAGCCGTGCGCGGTCAGGATCGACTGCACGGTCCGGCCCGCATCGGCATCGTCCTCGCAGATCAGCAGCCGCGCCGATCCCATCTCGATCGCCTCGGACGCCTGGGTCGTGTCGCGCGGGATGCTGAAGGCGAAGCGGGCGCCGCCTTCGCTGCGATTCTCGAACGATATCTCGCCGCCATGGCTGCGAACGATCTCCCGCGAAATGGCGAGACCGAGGCCGGTGCCGGCGATGATCTGCCGCGCGGGGTGGCTCCCGCGTGCGAAGCGGTGGAAGATGTTCTTGGCGAATTCCGGGGGGATGCCGGGGCCGCTGTCGGTGATCTGGATGACGTGGTCGTCGCCTCCCTCGATCAGTTCGAAGCGGACGGTCGATTCCTCGGGCGAGAATTTGACGGCGTTCGACAGCAGGTTCCCCGCCACCTGGATCAGCCGGTCGGCATCGGCGCAGGCCATCACCGGCGTCGATGGCACCAGCGTCTCGATCCGGATCGAGCGGCGGTCGGCCAGGCCCTGCATCGCGTGGGCGGCCTTGGCCATCACGTCGCGCAGGTCGATCACCGCATAATCGAAAGCCATCCGCCCCTTGCGGATCTGATCGATGTCCAGGATGTCGTTGATCAGGCGGATCAGCCGCTGGCTGTTGGTTTCGGCGATCTCGGCGAGACGCTGCGCCTCCGCCGGCAACTGCCCGGCGGCACCGCTGCGCAACAGCGTCAGCGAACCGACCACCGAGGTCAGCGGCGTGCGCAGCTCATGGCTGACGGTCGAGATGAAGTCGTCCTTGAGCCGGTCGATTTCCTTGCGGCCGGCCGCATCGCGCAGGGCCGCGACGACGTGGATGCCGTCGGGCAGGGACATGGTGCCGAGAACGACGTCCACGGGAACCGGCTCGCCCTGCCTGTCCCGGCCGGTAAGGTCGATCAGTTCGGTCTTCTGCAGCTGTCCGTCGCGGACACCGAGCCGTTCGAGAAAGGCTCCATTGCCCGGGGCGATATCGACCAGGGTCGAGATGTCCCTCCGCAGCAGCTGGTCCGCGCTATAGCCGAACATGCGTTCCGCGGCGGGATTGATGGTTTCGATGCTCCCGCTCGGGTTGATCAGGATGATGCCGTCGGTGGCACTGTCGAAGATCGCGCGCTGGCGCGCCGCCGCCTCGCGATGCTCGTACGCCAGGCGGTTGTTCGTGCGCCGTCCGCGGCCGAGCAGGAAGCCGAGGACACCGGCGATCACGGCGATGAAGGCGATAGCGCTCCAGATGATCGTCCGATTGTGGGCCAGCCGTTCCGCCTGGTGCCGTTGCAGTTGCGCAACTTCGCGGTCGGCCTGGGCCTGCATTTGCCCGATGATCGAGCGGATGTCGTCCATCTGACGCTTACCCAGCCCCTGCCGCAGCCGGATGGCGGCAGCATCGGGACCGATCCGGTCGCGCATCTGGATGACCTCGCGCATCTCCGCGAATTTGCCGAAGACGAGTTGTTTCAGCCGCGCGAACTGCATGTCCTCGGTATAGTCGGGGCGCAGGCGCTCCACCCGGCGCAGCTGCGCATCGATCTTCGCACGGGCGTCGTCATAGGGGTCGAGGAAGGCCGGCAAGCCGCTGACCAGATAGCCTCGCTGTCCGGTTTCCGCATCCTTGACCAGCGAGAACAGGCGCTCGATCTCGCGCTGGTAGACGAAGCTCGCCTGCAGGGCATGGCGTGTGGCCTCGCCGCGGCGGCTCTCGCCTCCGAACCAGATCGCCATGGCGGCGAGGAGGAGCGGCCCGATCGCGGTGATCAGGGCGATCTGCAGCCAGCTGGGCCGGATCCGATGCTGGCGCGGGGTGGTCAGCGTCATGCGGGCTGGAGGAGAGGGCGCATCATCAGGATCGCCTGGGTGCGGTTGGTCACCTCCAACTTGCGGAAGATCGCGGACAGGTGCGCCTTGATCGTCGCTTCCGAAACGCCGAGATCGGCGGCGATCTGCTTGTTGAGGTCGCCTCCTGCCAGGGCGAGGAGAACCCGCCGCTGCGCGCCGGAAAGGCTATCGAGCCGTTTGCGCAGCATGTCGATGTGCGCATCGGGCGTCGGCGTGGAAGGGAAGAACCGGCCGCCGCCGAGAATGATCTCGATCGCAGCAATGGTGGCGTCGAGCGGCTGGCGCTTCGACAGGAAGCCCGCCGCGCCGACCGCCTGCGCCGTTGTCACCATCTGTTCGCCGTCATGGGCGGATATGATCGCGATCGGGGTGCGGCCAAGCAGATGCTGAAGGCGGAAAAAGCCTCCGAAGCCGTTGGCATCGGGCAGTTCATAGTCGAGCAGCAGCAGCTTATAGACGCCGTTGCGCTGGATCAGCGCCTCGGCTTCGGCGATCGAGCCGGCGACATCGACGACATGGCCCGGATGCCGCGCCCTGATGGAAAGCTGGATGCCCTCGCGGATCAGCGGATGATCGTCCGCGATCAATATCCTCCCGATCGTCACGCCTCCTCCCCGACATGCTTCGGCCGGAACGGCCCCTTGTCGCCCGGCTTTCCGGCTCGCCCGAAAGGCCGATGGAACGCAGGATGATCGTTGGTTATTATAATTTTTTGGGCTTGGCGAGTATGCGGGAAAATTACGGGATTCTCCTGGTCGATGACGAGCCGGCCTACCTTGCGATCGTGACCGCCTTGTTGCGGTCGCTGCCTGTCGAGGTCGATCATGCGGCGGACCGTGCGTCGGCGTTCGGCCGACTGGCCACGCGGCGCTACGACCTGATTCTCGTCGATATACAGCTCGGCCGCGACGACGGGCGGGATGTGGCCGCGGAATTGCGCGGGGTGGACTGCCCCATCCTGGCTTTCACCAGCCTCGACCCGGCAGAAGGCGAGCGCTATTTCACCGATCTTGGCTTTGACGGCTGGATCGCCAAGCCGTTCGAGGGAAGTGCGCTGGTCGCGGCGGTGTGCCGCTGGCTCGGCGACGGAGTAGCGTCGCCCGACGCACCGCCCGAAGGCGGGCAACTGGCTGCGCTGCTGGGGGCGGACGGGGCGGCATCGATGATCGGGCGGTTGCATGACAGCCTTGCCGAAGCGGTCGCCCAGATCGATGGGGGAGCGGATGCACGGCCGATCGGCCACCGCATCGGGGGACTGACCGGTACGCTTGGCTTTCCGACGCTCAGTGCGGCCTGGCTGTCGCTGCAGGATGACCTCGCCGCATGGCCTACCGTCCGCGCGCTGACCATCGAGGCGATCTCCCGGGGAAAAGGATCGGCGCCTGGTTGACGCCGTCGCCCCCGCGGAGGGACTTGACCGGCCCGGCGGTGACGGCCAAGCGGCAGGCGCGGCAAGTCGGCCGCGCAAGGAAGCAGCAGTGGCCGAAACCCATATTCTCACCCTGTCCTGCGTCGACCATCCGGGCATCGTCGCCGCCGTGTCGACCTCGCTGGCGCGGTACGGCGCCAATATCCTGGAGGCGCAGCAGTTCGACGACCTGTTGACCGGGCGCTTCTTCATGCGGGTCGAATTCGCGCTGGTCGGCGGCGCCACGATCGGGCAGCTCGCGGCGGGTTTCGCGCCGGTCGCGGCCGACCACGGCCTCGATCACAGCTTCCGGGCATCGGCCGAGCGCAAGAAGGTGCTGCTGCTCGCCAGCAAGTTCGACCATTGCCTCGCCGATCTGCTCTACCGCTGGAAGATCGGGGAACTGGCGATGGAGCCGGTGGGCATCATCTCCAATCATCCGCGCGAAACCTATGCGCATCTCGACTTCGGCGACATTCCCTTCCACTTCTTGCCGGTCAGCCGCGACAGCAAGGCCGAGCAGGAGGCGCGGATCAAGGCGATCGTCGAGCAAACGGGCGCCGATCTCGTCGTCCTCGCACGCTACATGCAGATTTTGTCTGACGATCTCGCCGCTTTCCTGGCCGGGCGCTGCATCAACATCCACCACAGCTTCCTGCCGGGCTTCAAGGGCGCCAAGCCCTATCACCAGGCGCATGCGCGTGGCGTCAAGCTGATCGGCGCGACCGCGCATTTCGTGACGGCCGACCTCGACGAAGGGCCGATCATCGAGCAGGACACCGAGCGGGTCAGCCATCGCGACACGCCCGACGACCTGGTGCGCAAGGGCCGCGATATCGAACGCCGCGTCCTTGCCAGCGCGGTCCGCGCCGTGCTGGAGGACCGCGTCCTGATGAACGGCGCGACGACGGTGGTGTTCAGCTAAACGAGCTTGCGTGCAGCGAGCGGTTCGTCCCGAGCGAAGTCGAGGGACGTTGGCTCTCGGAACGCGTCCGACTTCGCTCGACACGAACGGGAATTCGCTCGGTCAGAACGGCGTTTGGGCGCCGATCACTTGCCCCCGAACATCGCCGCGATCTCGCTGCCGCGCTTCGCTTCCAGTACGCCGCAGCTATTGATCTGCTCGACGGTGCGGTCGAGCGCCAGCGCGCCGCGCTGGTAGCGGACGATCTCGGGCCGCAGCGCCGCTTCGACAGCGGCCGCCATGTCGGCCGAGCAATAGCGGACCGGGACCGACGGGAGTTGGGAGGCGGCGAAGATGCCGGCGTTTTTCACCAGTTCGCCATAATGGCCGATCATCCATTGATAAGCCATGTCACGGGTCGACGGTTCGAGCGCCATATATTGGATCAGCGCGGTGCGATCGCCACTGCGCAGCCGCTTGTCGCCGAGATGATCGAGCAGCCAGCGGCCAGCCGAGGCGCTGTCGGTGCTGGCGAGCGCGGCGATCGCACTGTCGCGGAACAGGGTGTCGTCGCTGGTCACCGCCTTCTCGAACAGTGCCGCGACCGCTGCGTCGCCGCCATCTGCCAGATAGGCGCCCAACCCGGCGCCGAAGAAGGCCTGATCGAGCGCTGCCTTGTCGCCACCGAGCCAGGCCCTGGCTGCGATGCTGAGCTGTGCGATCAGTCCTTTGTCGCCGGCTTCGCCCGCGACGAGGGTGACGAGGTCGGCGCGCAGTTTCTGCCGGTCGCCATCGTCGGAGGCATAGACGCCCGCGCGCGGATCGAAGCCGATCGCGGTGAGCTTGGGCCGGTAGATGTCGGCCATGAAGGTGCGATAGCCCTGGAGCGCCGTGCCGGCGATCATGCCGCGCTGGCGCAGGCCCGCCAGTCGCAGGCCGCCGTCGACGGCTGCTACCGAATAGTCGTTCGCGACCATCGCCCTTGCGGCATCGAGCAGCAGCGGTGGGGCTACCTCACCGGCACGGAATCCCGCCCAGAGGCTGTCAGTCAGCGCCAGCGCCTCGCCGGGCGGCAGGCTTGCCGCCTCGGCGATCAGCGCCTTCCATTCGGCCTCCGGCAGCGAAAAACGGTAATAGCCGGTGCCGCCGGCATTGGGGATGATCGCGCCTTTCGCGGTGATCGGCACCGTGCCCGACGGCTTGTCGAGCAAGGTGCAATCACGCATCTCGCCGACCCTTATGCACAGCGGGATGATCCAGCTCTGCTGCGGCAGCTCGGTACCAAGCAGCGCATAGCGCTTCTGCGCAACGGACAGGCCCTTCGCGGTCCGCTCGACGCGGATCACGGGCACACCCTGCTTGTCCACGAAGCTCTTGAGCGATTCGAGCACGCGCGGATCGTGCGATGCGTCGGCGAGCGATCCGAAGAACTGGTCCGTCGTCGCATTGCGATAGGCGTAGCGGTCGAGGTGGAGGCGGACGCCGTCGCGGAATTTCTCGTCGCCAAGATAGGCGGCGATCATGGCCACGACCTGCCCGCCCTTGCCATAAGTGACCTGATCGAAGGCGCTGTCGATCTCGCCGTTCGTCTTGATCGGCTGGTGGATCGGCCGGCCCGCCTTCAGCGCATCGACGTTCATCGCCCCGAACGCCTCGTCGATCGCGCCCGCCCCGATCTTCAGATCGGGACGCCATTCATTGCCGATGCGATAGCCCATCCAGTTGGCGAAGCTCTCGTTGAGCCACAGGTCGTCCCACCAGGCCGGAGTGACGAGATCGCCGAACCACTGGTGCGACAGCTCGTGCGCGACGACCATACCGAAGGTCTTCTTCTGGTCGGTCGACGCGCCCCGGTCGAGCAGCAGGATGGTGTCGCCATAGATGTCGGCGCCGGCGTTCTCCATCGCGCCCGGCATCACCGGCGAGCCGATCTGGTCGAGCTTGGGGAAGGGGAAGGCGGTGCCGAAATATTTCTCCAGCAGCGTCACGATCGGACCGGTATTCTCCAGCGCATAATCCAGCTTGTCCTTGTAGGGCTGGGTGCCGACGATACCGATCGGCAACGGCTCCTTGCGCTCGGCCGTCGGCGGAACAGCGCCGGTGACGGTGGCGAAGGGGCCGACGGCGAAGGCCACCAGATAGGTGGGCAGCGGCTTCGTCGCCTCGAACTCGTGGCGGACGAGATCGCCGACCTTGGCGGTGCGGACCTCACGGCTGTTCCCGATCGCCACCTCGCCCGGCCTGGTGGTCAGCGAGACGGTGAAGGGCGTCTTGTAGCCGGGTTGGTCGAAGCTGGGGAAGGCGGCGCGCGCGTCGATCGATTGGAACTGAGTCCACGCATACCATTGGTCGGCGACCTTGACCCGGTAGAGGCCCGACGCGCCATCGCCGAACGCAGCATCATAGTCGAAGACCAGCGTCACCCTGCCGGCAGGCAGCGGGCTGGCGAAGTCGAGCCGGGCGACGCCCGATGCGTCGACTTCGCTGTAGCTTGCCTTTACCAAGCGGCCGCCGGCCCTGGCGACAACGCTCGCGACCTTCAGCGAGCGGCCATGGAGGTAGAGCGACTGCGTCTCGCCGTTCAGCGTCGCATCGATCTCGGCATGGCCGGAGAAGCGTTCCCGATCGGGCACGATCGTGAGGTCGAGGCGATAGGCGAGGGGCGTTACGGCGTCGGAGAGAAGACCGAGCGGCACCGGCTCCGCCACCGGTGCAGCGCAGAGGGGAACGGACAGCGCGGCCAGGGCAACGGCGGCAAGCAGCTTCTTCATGGAACCCCCTTCGAATGGAATGCCAAGGTCATATAGTCGAGTAATACACCTGGCAAGCCGCACGGTGGAGCGGTCAGGATGCGGCCCGGACCCGATGCTTCGGCCCCGGCGGCGTCTGGCCGGCGATCACCACCCGATCGCGCCCGTTCTCCTTGGCGAGGAGCAGGGCGCCGTCGGCGACGCTGATCAGGCTCGCGGCGTCGGTTTCCGCCGGGAAGGCAGCGACGCCGATCGACACTGTGACCGGCGGTAGCGGGCGTCCGCGATAGGCGAGCGAGACCTTGCGGATCGTCTGGCGGATCTCCTCGGCCCGTTCGGCAGCGGCGGCGCTGTCGCGGCCGGGCATCAACATGACGAATTCCTCGCCGCCATAACGGCAGGCGAGGTCGCGCTCCCGGGCGTGGCTCTTCAGCACCTGGGCGACGTGCTGCATGACGAGGTCGCCGGCATCATGGCCGAATGCGTCGTTGAACCGTTTGAAATGGTCGATGTCGACCAGCAGGCAGCCGAGCGGTGTTTGCTGGCTCTCGGCCAGCGCGCGCTCGGTATTGAACACTTCGTCGAGATGGCGACGGTTGGAAAGCCCGGTCAATGGATCGCGGGTGGCGAGCGCGCCGAGCGTCGCCCGCAGCTGGATGTTGGCCAGGGCCAGGCCGATATTCTCCGACATCAGGTCGAGGTAGATCGCCCGCTCCGCATAACGGCCGTCGCCGCCCGGGGATTCGAAATAGAGCATCCCGACCGTGCCGCCCTGCGCCATCAGCGGCACACACAGGCAATCCTGGCCGTCGATGTCGCCGATATGCTGGCAGCAGATGTCCTCGCCGTTCGCGTTGCTGCGATGCGCGTGGCCCCGCCGCAGACCCCAGCAGAAGGAGGGGGCGAAATCCGCGATGGTGAGCTTCGGGTCCTGCCACCGGCCGATCGTCGCCAGTCGTCCGCGGCCGTGATCATAGACGAAGATGTGTCCGGCGAGGTCCGGGAATATCTGGGACGCGTAGCACACCACCACGTCGGCCAGCTCGGCCTCGACGTCGCAACCCTGCATGCGGTGCATCATCCGCGCGATCAGGTCCTTGATCCGGCGGTCCTCGTCGCGCTCATGCTCGAGCCGCTCGCGCTCGATGCTGTTGCGGCGGAACAGCCGGAGTGCGCGCGTGACCTCGCCGATTTCGTCGTGACGCCGGTCGTCCGGCAGGTCGGCGTCGAAATCGTGATCGGCCATGCGGACGACGACGTCGCTCATATGCGCGAGGGGCCGCGCCACCCGTCGGGACAGAATGAAGTAGAGTACGGCCAGGAACAGCAGCCCCGTGAGCGCCAGCAGGAGCCGGGCAATGTCATCCCAGCGGTCGGCGCGTTCGCGGGCGCGCTGGAGGTCGCGTTCGGCGCGCGCCTTCAGCGCCTGCTTGAACGCACCCAGCGACCGGTCGATCTCGGCGTCGAGCACCAGATAGTCGGGGCCGTAGAGCAGTCGCTGCGCCTCCGCCTGGTCGCCGCGGTCGACGGCGGCGATGGCGCGCTGCTCGATCGCCTCGATCCGGTCGAGATCGCGGTCCGCGGTCAGCAACTCGGCATATTCGTGGCGCGGGATGCCCAGCGCGCCCAGCCGGCCGACGACGCGGTCGACCACGCCGACATCGTCGCGGTCGTGCAGCCACGCATTCTTGTGCCTGGCCTCGCCGCGCATGGCGTAGAGCCGTGCCTGGTCGGTCATCCGCTCGACGATCAGTTCGATGTCGTCGGCGATCCGGATATAATCGGAGCGGCGCTCGACGGCGATCCGCTCGTCGCCATCTGCCCGGACCGATGCCATGAAGGCTGCGCCAGAGCCGAAGGTCAGCAGCAGCGTAGCGCCGTAGGCCCAGTTGGTAATCGTCGCTATGCGCATGGGGTCGTCCGACAGCCTCTCGCGCACAACGTTAGATCATCGGTCTGGTCTTGTGCACCCTCCGCAAAACTGCGGATCAGCGCGACGCCAGCTTTCCGTCCTCCATCTGCCAGCCGCCACCGAGCGCGCGGAACAGGTCGACCTGGGCGTTGGTCACGCGCGCGTCGGATTCCGCCAGGTCGGCATCGGCGCTGGCCGAGGTCCGTTCGGCATCGAGCACGGTCAGGAAGTCGACGCGGCCCTCGCGCAGCTGGGCGCGGCTGATCGTCGCGGCGGTCTGCGCCTGGGCCGCCGCCTCGCGCAGTGCCTCGCGGCGTTCCAGCTCGTGACCATAGGCGGACAGCGCGGTCTCGGTTTCCTCCAGCGCGCGCAGCACTGTTCCGTCGAAGCCGGCGAGCGCCGCCCGGGTCGATGCCTTGGCCTGGGCGATCTTCGCGCGGCCGACCTCCTGGTTGGGGAAGTTCCAGCTCAGCAACGGGCCGAGCAGCCAGCGCAGTGGGCCGCCGCCGAACATGTCGCCGAGCGAGGGCCCGGTCGATCCGACCGATCCGCCGAGCGAGATGCGCGGATAAAGATCGGCGGTGGCGATGCCGATCCGCGCGGTCTCCGCCGCCAGCCTGCGCTCGGCCTCGCGGATGTCGGGGCGCCGGGCAAGCAGGCCGCGTCCGTCGCCGACGGGGATCGGCCGGTCGAGCCGTAGCGTCAGCGTGCGCGCGCCCACCTCGGGCGGCAGTTCGGCCGGCGTCCGGCCGGTCAGCGTCGCCAGCCGGAACAGCGCCGCGTCGCGCTGGGCGCGCAGCGGCGAGAGCGTCGCCCTCTGCTGCTCGCGGAGCGCCGAGGCGCGTGACAGGTCGAGCTTCGACGTGCGGCCGGCCTCGAAACGCTTGGCGGTCAGGTCGACGACCTGATCGAGCAGGCCGAGCGTGCGTTCGGCCACCGCCAGCCGCTCGACCGCCGAGGAGGCATCTGCATAGGCACGCGCCGTCTCGGCCGCGATTGCCACCTTGACCACATCGCGTGCCGCCTCCGCCGCCTGCGCGTCGCCCCGCGCGGCCTCGATCGATCGCCCGACCCGGCCAAACAGGTCGACCTCATAGGAGACCGACAGCCCGGCATCGAACGACCAGTCCTCGCGCTGTGCACCGGTCGGACGCTGGGTCGCGGGCAGGCGGCCATAGCTGGCCCCGGCGGCGAGGTCGGTCTGGGGCAGGCGGCCGGCCCGGCTTTCGCGCAGCATCGCCCGCGCCTTGTCCAGATTGGCGACCGCGATGCGGAGATCGGTATTCGCCGCGAAGGCGTCGGCGATCAGCCGGTCGAGCACCGGATCCTGGTAGAGCCGCCACCACGCCTGGTCGGGCTCGGCGGAGGTGACGGGCGCGGCCGGAGCCTTGATGAACGGGCCATCGGCGCCGGCCGGGTCCGCCGGGCGGACATAATTGGGTCCGGCGGCGGCGACGGTCAGCAGGGCCGAACCAGCGAGCAGCAATTTTCTCAGCATGTTTTCCTCCCTCATTCGGCAGGGACGGCGGTGGCGCCGTCATCGTCCCGGCCGTTCGCGGGCCGGCCGAACCGCTTCGCGAAGCGGTCGGCGAGGCTGCGGGTGGCGACGTAGAAGGTCGGCGTGAAGACGAGCCCGAAGAAGGTCACGCCCAGCATGCCGGAGAAGACCGCCGTGCCGAGGGCCTGGCGCAGCTCGGCGCCCGGCCCGGTCGCGATCACCAGCGGCACCACGCCCAGGATGAAGGCGAAGCTCGTCATCAGGATCGGCCGCAGCCGGTCCTTCGCCGCCCGCACCGCCGCCTCGACAGGCGACAGCCCTTCCTCCTCGGCCTGCTTGGCGAACTCGACGATCAGGATCGCATTCTTGGCGGCCAGGCCGATCAGCACGACCAGGCCGATCTGCGTCAGGATGTTATTGTCCATCCCGCGCAGGTTCACGCCGGTCATCGCGGCGAGCAGCGTCATCGGCACGATCAGGATGATCGCCAGCGGCAGCATCAGGCTTTCGAACTGGGCCGCCAGCACCAGGAAGACGAACAGCACCGCCGCGGCGAAGACGATCATCGCGGCGCTGCCGGCCAGCTTCTGCTGATAGGCGACCTCGGTCCATTCGGTGCCGACGCCCGCGGGCAGCTTGGCGGCCAGCGACTCCATCGCCGCCAGCGCCTGACCGCTGCTGTGGCCGGGGGCCACGTCACCCTCGACCTCGATCGACGGATAGAGGTTGTAACGCACCACGCGATAGGCGCCGTTGCGGTCCTCGACGGTCGCGACCGCGCCCAGCGGCACCATCCCGCCCCGATCTGACCGGGTCTTGAGCTGCTGGATGTCGTTCGCGTCGTCCCGGAAGGGCAGATCGGCCTGCGCGGTCACGCGGTAGGTGCGGCCGAGCAGGTTGAAGTCGTTGACATAGGCCGATCCCAGATAGACCTGCAGGGCCTCGAACACCCGGCTCGGGGGCACGCCCATCATGTCGGCCTTGGCGCGGTCGACATCGGCGTAGAGGCGCGGCACGCCATATTCGAAGTTGGTGTAGACCATCTTCAGATTGGGGTCCTTGTTCGCCTCGGCGATCATGGCCCAGGCAGCCTGGTTGAGCTTCTCCAGCCCCTGGCCCGAGCGGTCCTGCAGGATCATCTTGAACCCGCCGCCGGTGCCGATGCCGCGGATCAGCGGCGGCTTCAGTACATAGATACGCGCCTGGTCGAAGCCGTGCGCGGCCTTGTTCGCCTCGGCGAGGATCTTCTCCTCGGTCAGGCCGTTCTTCGCGCGCTCCTCGAAGCTGTCGAAGACGAGGAAGGCGACGGCCGCATTGGAGGCGGTGGTGCCGCTCGGCCCGTGATAGCCAGCCAGCATCACCGCGCCCTTTACGCCCGGAACCTTCAGCATCTTCTTGGCGACCGCCTGCATCGTCGCGTCGGTCGACGCGAGCGAGGTGCCGGGCGGGGTGAAGATCGCGGTCATCAGATAGCCCTGGTCCTGCGACGGGATGAAGCCGACCGGGGTCGCGCCGAACAGTGCGGCGGTCAGCGCCAGCAGCCCTGCATAGGAGAACAGCACCCGCTTGGGCCGGGCGAGCAACTTGCGCGTGCTCGCGGCATAGAAGGCGCTCAGCTTGTCGAAGCCGGCGTTGAAGCGCTGGGCGCCCAGTGCGGCCATCCGTCGCCAACCGCTTGCGGGCAGGTGCTCTGCCTTCGGCTTGAGGAGCCTGGCCGCAAGCGCTGGGGACAGGGTGAGCGACAGGATCAGCGAGATGATCGTCGCCGACGAAATGGTGACCGCGAACTGGCGATAGAATTCGCCGGTCAGGCCGGTCAGGAACATCGTCGGCACGAAGACCGCGCACAGCACCAGAACGATTGCGACCAGCGCGGTCGACACCTCGTCCATCGATCGGAACGACGCCTGCATCGGGCTCAGCCCATGTTCCAGGTTGCGCTCGACATTCTCGACGACGACGATCGCGTCGTCGACGACGATGCCGATCGCCAGGACCAGGCCGAACAGCGACAGGTTGTTGAGCGAGTAGCCCATCGCCGCGAGCACCGCGAAAGTGCCGATCAGCGAGACCGGGATCGCGATCACCGGGATGATCGCCGCACGCCAGCTTTGCAGGAATATGAGGATGACGATGACGACCAGCACCACTGCTTCGAGCAGGGTGTGCTGCACGGCGTTGACCGACTCGCGGATGAAGTTGGTCGGGTTGTAGATCACCCGATAGTCGAGCCCACGCGGGAATTTCTCCGACATCAGCTTGAGCTCGGCGAGCACTGCGTCGGCGGTGGCGAGCGCGTTCGATCCGGGCCGCTGGAACACCGCGATGCCGAGCGACGGCTGGCCGCTCAGATACATGTTGATGCCATAGTCCTCTGCGCCCAGTTCGACCCGTGCGACGTCCTTGAGCCGGGTCAGGTGGCCCTCGGCGTCGGACTTGATGACGATATCGGCGAACTGCTGCGGGGTGGAGAGGCGGCCCTGCGTCTCGACGTTCAGCTCATAGGCGCTGCTCGCCTCGGGCGGCTTGCCGATCGCACCGGCCGCGACCTGGACGTTCTGGGCGCGCAGCGCGGCGACGATCTCGCCCGCGGTCATGTTGCGCGCGGCGGCGCGGCCCGGATCGATCCAGATCCGCATCGCATAATCGCGCGCGCCGAACAGTCGGACCTCGCCTACGCCCTCGATGCGGGCGAGCCGGTCGCGCATCTGGGTGAGCGCATAGTTGGAGACATAGCCGCGATCGAGCGAATTGTCCGGCGAGATCAGGTTGGCGACGAGGATGAAGTCGGGAGAGGTCTTGCGCGTCACCACGCCCTGGCGCCGGACATCCTCGGGCAGGCGCGGCTCCGCCAGCGCGACCCGGTTCTGGACCAGCACCTGCGCCTCGTCGAGGTCGGTGCCCAGTTTGAAGGTGACGGTGATCGTCAGCCGACCGTCGCTGGTCGCCTGGCTCGACATGTAGAGCATGTCGTCGACGCCGTTGATCTCCTGTTCCAGCGGGGATGCGACGGTGTCGGCGATCGTCTCGGCCGACGCGCCCGGATAGGTGGCACTGACCGTGACGGTGGGCGGCACGACGTCGGGATATTGCGAGATCGGCAGCCCGAAGAAGGCGAGTGCGCCGACGATGGTGATCACCACGGCGATGACGCCGGCGAAAATCGGCCGCTTGATGAAGATATGGCTCAGGCGCATGGCCCCGTTCCCCTGTGGCGCCGGCGCGAACGGGGCCGTTCGCCCTTCCGTGCGGAAAGGGCGTCAGGCCGCCGCGCGGGCGGTTGTCGACTGGTTCAGCGCGCTGCCGCCAGCGTCGCCTGTGACGATATCGGTGCCGGGACGGCCGGGGCCGCCGCGACTTTGGTGGCCTCGATGCGGCCGGCGATGGTCTGGACCTTCGGTGCGCTGGCGGCGAACTGGACGCCGGAGATCACGACCCGGTCCTTCGGCTTGAGCCCCGCGCGGATCACCCGAAGGCCGTTGATCAGCGGGCCGGCTTCGACCGGGCGGGCCTCGACGCTGCCGTCCTTGCCGGTAACTACATAGACCACCTTGCGGGCCTGGTCGCTGACCACCGCGGCGTCGGGGACGAGCAGCGCCTTGTGCGCGCCGCCGGCCGCCAGCCGCATGTTGCCGAACATGCCCGGCGTCAGGAAATAGTTCGGGTTGTCGATCACGGCTCGGCCCCGGATCGTCCCCGATCCGTCGTCGAGCGCATTGTCGGTGAAGTCGACCTTGCCTTTCCAACGATAATCGGGCTCGTCCTGCAGGCGGATTTCGACCCGGTCGCTGCCGTCCTTCTGGCGCCGCTGCTTGAGGTACAGGGACTCCGAACCGTCGAAGCTGAAATAGATCGGGTCGAGCGCGTTGACGGTGGTCAGCACGGTCGCGCTGGCCGCCGCATCGCCCGAGACGAGGTTGCCGATGTCGACCCGCCGGTCGGAGACCCGGCCGGAGATCGGAGCGCGGACCTGGGTGAACTCAACGTCGAGACGGCGTGCCTGAACCTGCGCGCGCGCCGCCGCCAGCGCGGCCTCGGCCGACTGGACCCGGGCGCGCAACGAGTCGACTTCCTCGGCGCTCACCGCCTGATCGGCGATCAGCCGATTGGCGCGGGCGAGGTCGGCATGGGCCAGCGACAGTGCTGTCGCGGCGCTCGCTGCGCGGGCGCGTGCCTCGGCCAGCGCCGCCGCGAAGGGGCGCGGGTCTATGGTGAACAGCAGCTGGCCCTTGCGGACGATCTGTCCGTCCCTGAAATGGATGCCGGTGAGGGCACCCGACACCCGCGGCCGGATCTCGACCGCCTGGCTTGCCTCGAAGCGGCCGACATAATCGTCCCATTCGACGATCGAGCGTTCGATCGGCTGGCTGACCGTGACGGTGGGCAACGGCTGGGTATCCGCCTGTGCCTTGTCGTGACCGACCAGGCCATAGGCGCCGAACAGGATAAGGCCCGCGACGGGCAGTGCGGCATAAGCGGCGCGCTTGCGGGTGAAGCGGGGGGCCTGCGCCGGCTGCTGCTCGTGCTCGGGTAGCTGGGCCGGATCGCCCTTGAGTTCGGAGAGGTACATGTTGCGTGTCCCTGCATGAGCAAATGTAACAGAACGGTACGTATCAATGCCAAGTACCGATCGGTTACATATATTGCAAGTGCGAAGGCTGCCTGCTCGCATGCAAAAATAACTATGGGCGTTGGAAGAAATCGGTGGGGAACCGATTTCAGGATGAAGCAGGCGGGCTTACCGCGCCTGATCGAGCCGGAACATGTCGTCGATCGTCCGGTCGAAATGGCGGTCCATCGCCTCGCGGGCGGCCCGGGGATCGCGATCGGCGATAGCCCGGGCGAGCGCGCGATGGCGGGCGATCACGTCGGCACGGTCGTCCGCGGTGGTCCGAGTCCGCCAGGCCGCGGGAACGACCCGCTGCATCATCGGCGCAAAGGAGCGGATGACCTGGAGGAACAGCGGATTGTGGCTGGCACGCGCGATCGCCTCGTGCAGCGCGATGTCGGCCGCGACCACGCGATCCCGATCGTCGCCCGCTTCAGCGATCGCCTCGGCCAGCGCGACGATCAGCGCGGCCTCCTCATCGGAGCGGTTCCAGGCCGCGAGCTCGGCGGTCCGAGCCTCCATCGTCCGGCGGACATCCCAGATCTCGATGATCGAGACCTGCGCGGTGTCGACAGCATGATCGAGCGAGGTGGCGATCACCGCGCCGTCGATCGCGCCGACGCGGGCGCGACGTCCATTGGCCACGTCGATCACCCGTAGCGCGGCGAGCGCGCCGAACGCCTCGCGCATCACTGCCCGGCTCACCCCCAACAGGTCGGCGAAATGCCCCTCGCCCGGCAGCGCGTCGCCGACCCGCAGCCCCTTGCCGCGGATATGGTCCCGGACGGCCTGCGTCGACCGCTGGACCAGTGACCCATCGGTCACGGCTGGAATATCTTCCCCGGGTTGAACAGGCCCTTCGGGTCGATCGCCCGCTTGACCAGCCGCATCAGGTCGACTGCGTCACCCAGTTCGTCGACCAGGAATTGTTGCTTGCCGAGGCCGATGCCGTGCTCGCCGGTGCAGGTGCCGTCCATCGCCAGCGCGCGGGCGACGATACGTTCGTTGAGCGTCTCGACCTCCTTCATCTCCTGCGGGGCCGCGGGGTCGATTGCGAAGACGACGTGGAAATTGCCGTCGCCGACATGGCCGACGATCGTTGCCGGGATACTGGAGCGTGCCAGGTCAGCCTGCGTCTCGACGATGCATTCGACGAGGCGGCTGATCGGTACGCAGACATCGGTGGTCCAGCCTATCGCGCCGGGGCGCTGGCTCATTGCGGCATAAAAGGCTTCGTGCCGCGCCTTCCACAGCCGGCTGCGATCCTCGGTCCGGTTCGACCAGAGGAACTCGCCGCCCCCATTGTCGCCGGCGATCTCGCGCACCGTCGCGACCTGCTCTTCGACATGGCGCTCCGATCCGTGAAACTCGAACAACAGGGTGGGCTGCTCGGGATAGTCGAGCTTCGAATAGGCGTTGCACGCCTTCATCTGCGCTGCGTCGAGGAGTTCGATGCGGGCTACCGGCACACCGATCTGGATCGACTGCACGACGGTATCGACCGCGCCCTGCAGTGTCTCGAACGCGCAAACCGCCGCGGAGATCGCCTCTGGTATACCGTGCAGGCGCAACGTGATTTCGGTGATGATGCCGAGCGTTCCCTCGGCGCCGATCATCAGCCGGGTAAGGTCGTAGCCCGCCGCCGACTTGCGCGCACGCCGGGCGGTGCGGACGATTTTGCCGTCGGGCGTCACCACTCGCAGCGACAGCACCGCGTCGCGCATCGTGCCGTAGCGGACGGCGTTGGTGCCCGAGGCGCGGGTCGAGGCCATACCGCCGATCGTGGCGTTGGCGCCGGGATCGATCGGGAAGAACAGCCCCTGATCGCGTAGATATTCGTTGAGCTGCTCGCGCCGTACCCCGGCCTGGACGGTGCAGTCCAGGTCCGCGGGATGGACCGCGAGGATCGCGTTCATCTCCGACAGGTCGATGGTCAGGCCACCTCTGACCGGCGTGATATTGCCCTCCAGTGAGGTGCCCGCGCCGAAAGCGACCACCGGCACATCGGCGGCGACGCAGAGCCTGACCAGCTCTGCCACCTCCTCGGTCGAATGGACGAACGCAACCGCGTCGGGCAGCACCGGATCGAAATGGGTCTCGCTCGACCCGTGCTGAAGGCGGATCGCCTCGCCGGTACCGAGCCGCTCGCCAATCGCCGCCCGGACGGCGTCGAGGAAGCCGGGTGGCAGCGGCTTGCGGCCCTGGGCGTTGAACGGCGCGGTCATCCGATGCTCTCCCTGAACTGAGTCGTGCGGCGGGACCTATCAGATAGCTGACCTTTCAGAAAGGTCCGTGCCGCTCAGGGCAGGAAGGCCTGTGCCGGCATCATGGGCTCGGGCCGCGCCAGTCCGTCGACCAGCGAATAGACGAGGCGCTTGTCGCGATCGAACGGTGCCCAGGGCAGGCTGCCGTCGCGCGCGAAGCCGGCCCAGATGCGATGGGCGTGATCGGCGAGTTCCTGCGGCGGATCTTCGCCAACCAGCCCCTGCGGGCCCGTAGCGGCCGCGAGCGTGTCGAAGATGAAGGGCAACTCCAGCCCGTGGCAGGCGCCGAGTTCGCGTCGCAAGGCGGGCGAGCGCCAGTCGAACTGATACATGTGCGTGCGCCCCCGATGCTCCTCTGCGAAGCGGCGGGCGGGCCAGCGGAAGACCAGATCGTTCATCGCGTCGGTGAGTGCCTGGCCCGCCGATATGTCGCGCTGGCCTAGCCCATAGGCCTTTAGCACCTTGCGGGCCTTGGGTTGTGAACGGCTGAGCATGAAGGTGGCGAGCAGGCCGCCGATCTTGTCGCGGATTCCGGAGGGCACCAGATAGAGGTTCATCTCCTCCGCATTAGTGCCGATCAGCACATCGATCTCGGCGCCCGCGCCCTGCTTCAAGGCCTCTAGCGGCTGAAGCGGCAGCACGTCGTCGCCATGGACGGGGGTGAAGCGGCTGATCCCGAACACCGGCTCCCGGCCGTTGGAGTCGCGAAGATCGATCTTGGCGGTCGGGAGCGATATGCGCTCCACCGCGTCGAGCAGCGCATCGAGGGGAACGCTTTCAAAGCCCGCCTTGTCCGGACTGACCCGCAGCAGCTTGGCGAGTTTCTTGACGAGCCGCTGCATCACCGTGATTTCTCGGGTCATCGCGGCATGGCCGCTCTGGATGATCGCCCGGCGGAACAAGCCTTTCGTCAGCGGCGAGGTGATCAGGTCGGCGATCGCCATCGCGCCCGCCGACTCGCCGAACAGGGTGATGTTGTCCGGATCGCCTCCGAAGGCCACGGCGTTGGCACGTATCCAGCGGAGTGCGGCGATCATGTCGCGCAGGCCCAGATTGGTGGGCACGCCCGGGATCGGCAGGAAACCATCGACGCCGAGGCGGTAGTTGATCGCGAAACAAATGAGGCCTTTGCGGGCGAATGCGCTGCCGTCGCTGATCGGTGCGTCCTTGCTGCCGATCACGAAACCGCCGCCGTGGATCCAGACCATCACGGGTCGCCCCCCGGACTCTTCCGCATCGACCCCCGGCGTCCAGACATTGGCGGAGAGATATTCATCGCCATGGACCCAGCCGCCGCCGATCAGCGGGGTTATGTCGAGACCGGGGAAATCCTTCATTCGCTGGGGCGCGCTGGGGCCGGGACGGGTGGCGTCGCGGGTTCCCTCCCAGGGCTGGGCTGGCTCGGGGGCGGCGAAGCGGCGCGTTCCGGTCGGGGCCGCCGCGTAAGGGATGCCGAGGAAGCTGCGGATGCCGTCCTGGCATATGCCTCGCACCTTTCCCGCGGTCGTCTCGACGATCGCCTCAGACATCACAATCTCCTGTGAATTTCCGTTCTGTCCTACCGGATATACGTATCATTCCACGGGACATTGCATGGTGGCGTCCCACTTTCCTTCCTGCTGCCCGTCCACCTGTCGGAACTTCGGCCGCTCCCCGGCGTCGGGGAGGGGAGGGCCGGGTTCGTTTCGGGCGCCGCTTGAAATCGGGGGGCCGGCTTTCCTTATTAGGGGGAGCGGCGGCGCCCGAGGGCGTCATCCCTGCCGCCGAGAGAGGACGTTACATGAATTCTGGCCGATCACGGGACTGGATGTGGGCCGAGGCGGTCGAACTGATCGACCGGGTGCAGCGCTTGCATCAACGTGCCTTCGCTCCGTCGCGCGCGAGCGGCGGCACGCCTGCCTGGGAGCCGCCCGCCGACATGCTGGAGACCGAGCATGAACTGCTGGTCCTCGTCGCCTTGCCGGGAGTCGATCTCGACCAGACACAGGCGTTCATCGAGGACGGCGTGCTGGTCGTGCGCGGCTACCGGATACTGCCGCCGGAGCTGCGGACCGCCAGGATACATAGGCTCGAATTGCCGCAGGGGCATTTCGAACGACGTCTGCCGCTGCCGGCGGGGCGCTATGATTCGGTTCGGCGGGCGGGCGTGAACGGATGCCTGCTCGTGACGTTGAACAAGGTGAATGGAGGGCCGCGGCGATGACCGATCTGGCCGATAGCAAGATGATCGATACCGGAGAGGCCCCGGCGGCGACGGGCCCCCGCCTGCCCGATTTGCCCGCAGACGCGTTGATCATCGTCCCGGTCCGCAATTTCGTGATGTTTCCGGAAGTGGTGATGCCGCTCGCCATCGGCCGTCCGGTTTCGATCAACGCCGCGCAGGCGGCGGTGCGCGAAAGCCTGCCGGTCGGCGTGCTCACCCAGCGCGATGCCGAGGCGAAGGAGCCCGGCCCGCTCGACATGCACCGCACCGGCACGATCGCGAACGTGTTGCGCTACATCACCGGTCCCGACGAGACCCATCACCTGATCGTCCAGGGCGAGGCCCGTTTCCGGATCGTCGAATTCCTCGACGGCTGGCCGTTTCTTGTCGCGCGGATCGAGCGGATCGAGGAGCCGGCGCCCGAGGGAGCCGAGGTCGAGGCGCGCTTTATCAACCTGCGGAACCAGGCGCTGGAGACGGTGAGCCTGCTGCCGCAGGCGCCGCAGGGCCTGGCCGACGCGATCCGCACGATCGCAGCGCCGGGGGCGCTTGCCGACCTGACGGCTGCCTATCTCGACATCGGTACCGACGACAAGCAGGGCATATTGGAGACGATCGCGCTGCAGCCGCGGCTCGACAGGGTGATGACGCTGCTCGCCCAGCGGCTGGAGGTGCTCCGCCTTTCGGCCGAGATCGGCAAGGGCGTGCAGGAGAAGCTGGGGAATCGCCAGCGCGAGCATTTGCTGCGCGAACAGATGGCGGAGATCCAGCGGCAGCTTGGCGAGGACGATGGGAATTCGGCCGAGATCGCCGAGCTCAAGGAGGCGATTGCCAAGGCGGGCATGCCCGAGGAGGTCGAGAAGCAGGCGACGAAGGAACTGCGTCGGCTGGAACGTATGCCCGATGGCGCGGCCGAGCACGGCATCATCCGCACCTATCTCGACTGGCTGACCGAGCTGCCGTGGAAGCTGCCCGAGCACAAGGAGATCGACATCGCCCAGGCGCGCGCGCAGCTCGACGCCGATCATTACGGGCTGGAGAAGATCAAGACGCGGATCATCGAATATCTCGCGGTCCGCAAGCTCGCGCCTGAGGGCAAGGCGCCGATCCTGTGCTTTGCCGGCCCTCCGGGCGTGGGCAAGACCTCGCTCGGCCAGTCGATCGCCAAGGCGATGGGACGGGAATTCGTGCGCGTCAGCCTGGGCGGCGTCCATGACGAGGCAGAGGTTCGCGGCCACCGACGCACCTATATCGGCGCGCTGCCGGGCAATATCATCCAGGCGATCCGCAAGGCGGGCACGCGCGACTGCGTGATGATGCTCGATGAGATCGACAAGCTGGGCCGCGGTATCCAGGGCGATCCGTCGGCGGCGATGCTTGAGGTGCTCGACCCCGAGCAGAACGGCACCTTCCGTGATAATTATCTCGGCGTGCCGTTCGACCTCAGCCGCGTCGTGTTCATCGCGACGGCGAACATGCTCGACACCATCCCCGGCCCCCTGCGCGACCGCATGGAGGTGATCTCCCTTCCCGGCTATACCGAGGAGGAGAAACTCCACATTGCCCAGCGTTACCTGGTTCGTCGCCAGCTTGAAGCGAACGGCGTGACCGAGGCGCAGGTCGAGATCGATGATGCCGCGCTTCAGGCGATCATCAGCTACTATACGCGTGAAGCGGGCGTGCGGAATCTCGAGCGGGAGATCGGCAAGGTGATCCGCCATGCCGCGGTGCGGATCGCCGAGGGTAGCGCGACGCATGTCGCGATCGGGGACGCGGACGTGACCGAGGTTCTCGGCGGCCGCATCTTCGAGGATGAGGTGGCGCAGCGCACCAGCGTGCCCGGTGTATCGACCGGGCTCGCCTGGACCCCGGTCGGCGGCGGCATATTGTTCATCGAGGCGACCAGGATGCCTGGCAGCGGGCGGCTGATCCTGACCGGCCAGCTCGGCGACGTGATGAAGGAAAGCGCGCAGGCGGCGCTCAGCCTGGTCAAGAGCCGTGCGGCGGCGCTCGGCATCGACACCGCTTCGTTCGAACGCAGCGACATCCACGTCCACGTCCCCGCGGGCGCCACGCCGAAGGACGGGCCGAGCGCGGGCGTGGCCATGTATCTGGCGCTGACGTCCTTGCTGACCGGGCGGACGGTGCGCAGCGACACCGCGATGACGGGCGAGATTTCGTTGCGGGGGCTGGTGCTGCCGGTCGGCGGGATCAAGGAGAAGGTGGTCGCCGCGGCAGGTGCCGGGATAACCCGCGTCATGCTGCCCGCGCGCAATCGCCGCGACTATGACGACATTCCCGCCAATGCGCGTGAGAAGCTTGAGTTCGTCTGGCTGGAGAAGGTCGAAGACGCGATGGAGCACGGACTCGATCCGCTCCCGGCGGATGCCGCCGCGGGATGAGGGGGGACCGGCGGAAGGCCGGTCCTCAATGACCCCCGGCCATCGGGTCGGCCATGCGCTTGGGTTTCGGCGCCAGCCAGACGAACGCAGCGATCAGCCACATCAGCAGCCCGGCGACGAGGAATATCTTGTCGGTCGCGATGGTGAGCGCCTCGCGGTCGACCAGCTGCGCCATCAGAGCGCGTGACTGTTCGACCGAAAAGCCGGCGATCGTTCCGCTGGGCGTGTCGGGGTTGAGCCGGCCGGCCAGCTCGCTGCCGGCCACCCGCGCCTGGTCGTTCCAATAGGTCATGACGACCGAGGTCGATATCGCGATCCCCATGATCCTCAGGAAATTCTGAAGGCCGGCGGCTGAAGCGAGCTCCTTGGCCGGGACCGAACTCAGCGACATCGAGGTCGCCGTCACGAAGAAGAAGGGCATGCCCAGGCCCATGATGAATTGCGGCAGGCCGAGCGTCCAGAAATCGGCCCCGCTTGTCCAGTTGGTACGCAGCAGCGTCGCACCGCCCGCCCAGAGCAGTGCCCCCGACAGGACGATGCGGGGGTCGATCTTGGTGATCAGGATCGGCGCGGTCCGTCCGACGAGCAGGCCTGCCATGCCGGTGAACGCGGTGGCGAGCCCCGCCCAGGTAGCGGTGAAGCCCAGGGTGACCTGCATCCATTGCGGAATCACGACGATGCCGGCGAAATAGGTGCCGAAGCCGAAGCAGATGGTCAGCGCATTGATCGTGAAGCCGCGATGGCGGAATACGCGCAGATCGACGACCGGGTGCTCCTCGGTCAGCTCCCATATGACGAAGACGACGAAGACGATCGCTGCGAACAGCGCGAGCGCCAACACAGTCGTATCGGCGAACCAGTCATGCTCGCGGCCGATATCGAGCATGATCTGCAGCGCGCCGATCCACAGGACCATCAGTGCGAGGCCGATGCGATCGATCGGCACCGTCTCGACCGGCGTCTCGACGACGCGGAGGAAGGAGTAGCTGATGCCGGCGCTGAACAGCACCACCGGCACGTTGATAAAGAAAATCCAGTGCCAGCTCCAATTGTCACTGATCCAGCCGCCCAGGATGGGACCCAGCGCCGGCCCGATCAGGGTCGTCATCGCCCAAAGGCCCATCGCGCGGGCGCGCTTTTCCGGCGGGAAGATGCGCATCAGCAGCGTCTGGGTAAGGGGGATCAGCGGTCCGCCTGACAGGCCCTGGCCGATACGGCAGGCGACCAGCATGCCCAGCGTCGTCGACAGGCCGCACAGCACGGAGAAGAGCCCGAAGCCGAGGATGCTGAAGATGAAGACCCGGACCGATCCGAAGCGCTGTGCCAGCCAGCCGGTCAGCGGCACGCAGATCGCCTCCGCGACCGCATAGGACGTGATCACCCATGTGCCCTGGCTCGGTGAGATGCCCAGATTGCCCGAGATGTGCGGGACCGAGACATTGGCGATGGTCATGTCCAGCACGACCATCAGGTTGACCGACGCCAGCGCTATCCCCGCGACGAGGCGCCGCCGACCGGTGACGAGATCGTAGGAGGCGGTACCCGCCATGAGCTCAGTTGCCCGAGACGTCGATGTCGACTTCCATCGACAGGCCCACTCGCAGCGGATGCTCGGCCAGTTCCCGGGGGTCGAGCTCGATGCGGACGGGCAGGCGCTGGACCACCTTGATCCAGTTGCCGGTGGCGTTCTGCGCCGGGATCAGGGCGAAGGCCGAGCCGGTGCCGCCGGAGAAGCCGACGACCTTGCCATGGTAGACGACGTCGCCGCCATAGATGTCCGCGGTGACCTTGGCAGACTGGCCGGGCTTCACCCGGCGGAGCTGGCGTTCCTTGAAATTGGCATCGACATAGACCTGCGACACCGGGACAATCATCATGATCGGGTTGCCCTGCGTCACCCGCTGTCCCACCTGGACCTGTCGGCGGGTGACGACGCCGTCGATCGGCGCGCGGATCACTGCGCGCTCCAAATCGAGACGGGCAGCGTCGAGCTTCGCCTTGGCGGCGAGCACCATCGGATCGGTTTCGACCGTCGATCCGGCGACCAGCGCCTGGTTCGCGGCCAACTCGCCGGCGGCGGCGCCCTGGTTGGCGCGGGCCTGGGCCAGCTTGCCCCGGGCGGCGTTAAAGGCGTTGCGCGCGGCGGTCAGCTCGTCGCCCGAGACCGCGCCCGAGGGCTGGAGGGCGAGGCGGCGGTCGAGGTCGATGCGCGCCTTGTCATAGTCCGACTGGGCGGTGACAATGTCGGCCTCGCGCGCACTGACCTGGGCGGCCAGCGCGGCGCTGGTTGCGGTCCCCTGGCGAAACATCCGCCGGGCCCGCGCCAGATCAGCCTCGGCCTGAGCCAGCGCGATCCGCATGTTGCTGTCGTCGAGGCGGACGAGGATGGCGCCGCGCTTCACCGCCTGCGTGTCGCTCACCCGCACCTCGACGACCTGGGCCGAGATCAGCGGCGTGACCTGCGCCACCTCGGCATTCACATAGGCATTGTCGGTGCTGACATGGTTCCGTCCGATCAGCATGTACCAGGCGCCGAACAGCAGGCCGACGACGGCCAGCCCCGATGCGAAGCGTATGAGCCAGGTCTTGCGCGTGCGGAGCCGGGCCTGCCGACGAGCCTCACCATCGGCATCGTCGGCGGAGTTGGCGCTGGTGATCGGGGGATCGGCGTCAGCCATGAGGATCGTCCTTGGCGGGGGCAGGGGGCGGAGCGGTGAAACCGCCGCCAAGCGCGCGAACGAGGGCGACGTCAAGCGCGAACATCCGGGCATCGAGATCGGCAACCGCCCGGCGAGCCTGCAGCAGCGTCTCTTCGGAGCTCAGCACGTTGAGATAGGTGGAAAGGCCGCCTTCATAGCGCTTGCGGGCGATCGCATAGGCCTCCTCGGAATCGGTCAGAGCCTGGCGCGACAGAGCCAGGCGCTCGGTAGCGGCGCTTTGGCTGGTCACCGCGTCGGCGACTTCGCGATAGGCGGTGATCACCGTGCGATTGTAGAGCGCGACGGCCTCGTCATAGCGGCCCCGCGCCCCGCGATACTCGCCGCCGAGTGCTCCGCCGCGGAAAATCGGCAGGCTGATCGCCGGGGTGACGTTGCCATAGGTCGATCCGCTGTCGGTCAGCTGGTCGAGCCCGAGCGAACGGACCCCTATCAGTGCGCCGAGGCGGACGGCGGGGAAGAAATCGGCCCGGGCGACCTTGATCCGGTTCGCGGCCGCCTCGGCCCGCGCCCGCGCGGCGGCGATATCGGGCCGGCGGCCGATCAGGTCGGTGTTCACCTGCATCGGCAGGCCGGAGGAATGGAGCGCTGCAAGGATGGGACGCTCGATGGCCAGGCCACGGTCGGGGCCGGCGCCGACCAGCGCGGCGATCTGGTTGCGGATCAGCGCGATCGCCTCGTCGGTGGCCGCGAGCTCGGCGCGGGCGGCGGGCAGCGCCGCGTCGGCCTGCTTCAGCTCCGCGCGGGTGTCGAGGCCGTTACGGACCCTATCGGCGACCAGCCTGCGCGTCGCGTCGCGGAGTTCGACAGCCGCGGCGAGCACGTCGCGTTCGGCGTGGAGCCGCGCCAGATCGGCATAGGCCGACGCAATGCCGGTCGCGAGCATGAGCCGGGCCTGGTCCTGCTCGATCCGCGCCGCTTCGGCCTCGGAGGTGGCGGCTGCGAGCGCAGCGCGATTACGGCCCCACAGATCGGGATCGAACGACAGGTCGATCGAGGCCTGGCCGACATCCTGCCACCCCTTGGGCACGAACTGCGCGGGGATGCCGACATTGTAGCTCTGTTTCTCGAGCCCCGCGCTGGCGCTGGCGCCCACCGACGGAAGCAACGGCGCGCCGGCGGCCTGTGCCATGCCTTGGGCCTGGCGGAAGCGAGCAACGGCGATCGCCGCGTCTGGGGAGGCGCGCAGCCCTTCTTCGATAAGCTGGGCGAGCTGGGGATCGCCATAGGTCCGCCACCACGCGTCCACCGGCCAATCGGCCCCGGTCCGCCCGTCGAGGCTCTGGCTGGCCGCAACGCTGGCGGGGCTACGCAGCTCCGGGCGAGCGCCGAGATCTGGCACGGACGCGCAGGCGGCCAGCGCGAGCGAAAGACCCAGCGCGGAAACGAGGCGAAGGAAAGGCGCACGACTCGGGAGCATGGGGGAACCGCACTAACTGGTATGACCAGGCGATGTGCGACGAGGATCGCCTCTTGTCAACGCAAAACCGTACCATATAGTACAGCATTGAGATGACCCGCCAGAGCACCAGGCCCGGCCGTCGTGAGACGAAGCGGCTCGATCGCCGCGAAGCGATCATCGACGTCGCTCGTGCCTATTTCCTCGAGCATGGCTATGCGGCGACGGCGATGTCGGGCATCGCCGCCACGATCGGCGGGTCGAAGGCGACCTTGTGGAGCTATTTCCCGTCCAAGGAAGCCCTGTTCGAGGCGGTGCTTGATCGCGCGACCACGCGTTTTCGCGAGCGGATCGTCTCCGTTCTCGTCCCCGAGGCGGACTTTGAAACCACGCTTCGCAGCTTCTGTCGCCATTTTCTCGAAAAGGTGACGAACCCCGAGTCGATCGCGCTCCACCGGCTGATCGTGGCGGAGGCGGGGCGTTTTCCCGAAATCGGGGAGATGTTCTACCGACGCGGCCCGAACACGATGATCCGCTTGCTCGGCGATTTCATCGAGCTGGGCATGGCGCGCGGCAAGCTGCGGACGGATGATCCGGTGAATGTCGCGAAGCTGCTGCTGGCCCTGTGCCTGCAGGGCGATCACCAGCAGCTGTTGCTGGGGCTCGTCCAACGGGTCGACGCCGAGCGGATCGCGGCGACCGCGGACACGGCGGTCGATTTTCTGCTTCGCGCCTATGCCCCTGAATGAGGGCCGGCTCGGATTCTCGCGACTATTCCCTGAAAGCCGATAGTCGCGTATCGATCCAGGAAGGGGCAGGCAGGGGGATCCATCGCCGGGGGTGATGGCGACGGATCGTCTCTGTCCGCGGGCGCGCTTCGGGAGCGTCGCGCTGGCACTGGGGGGACGATGAAGCTCGATCTTGGGGGGCAGGCGGTCGGGCAGGCCGAGCGGCGGGGTGGCCGACGTTATCTGTTGTCGATCGATCTCGCGCGCGCGGTCGGAATCGTGCTGATCGTCGCTACCCATTGCTGGCCAGACATACCCTGGACGGCGGCCGAGGCGGAGATGATGCCGTTGTACTTCCGGAGCAGCACCGTGCTGCTGGTGTTCATTTCCGGTTTCATGTTCAATTATATCACGCAGCGCTCCGACCAGCCGATCAGGCGTTACGCCACGCAGCGGCTAGTCCATATATGGAGCGCCTATCTGGTGATCTCCGCGCCCATCCTGTTCGTCATCTTCTTCGTCCACAAGCGGGCGGACGTCTGGCCGTGGGTTTATGAAATGCCCCTGATCGGGCAGGCCGTGATCTTCCTGATTACCGGAAAGCACATCGCCTATCTCTGGTATATTCCGGCGATCAGCCTTTTCATCCTGCTGTCATGGTGCTTTCGTTTCGTGGATCGGAAGAAGCTCTATGGCTGGATCATTCCGCTCGCCGCCGTGGCGGCGACCGTGCTGGGGCGCGACAGCATCTATGGCGCCTTCTCAGCCGTCGGAAAGGCGATCTTCATCCTGCCGTCCTACCTGATCGGCATGTATTTCTGTAATTATTATGTGGCCAATGGCTACAGGGTCGGACGGGTTCCGACCCTGATCAGCCTGTTTCTGGTAACGGCCATTTCAGCAGCCTATTTCGTGTGGAACCGATTCGATATCCACGTGCTCTGGATACAGAAGGTGGCCCTCGTCATCCTTCTGATAAGGATCTTCGACGACTATGGCTCCGGCACGCTGTTGGGCAATATTCTCAAGCGGATCGCGACCCTCGCCTTCCCGATCTATTTCCTGCACGGTTATGCGATCAACCTGCTGCGGCTGGCTTACAGCGACGCAGCCCTGCTCGAACTGGTCGGAAATCCGCTTCTTGCTCGGATCATCTATCTGCTGGTGAAGGTCGCCGTCGTAACGGCGTTGTCGATGGCGTTGTGCTTTATGGTGCAGGCGCTCGTCGGCCGGCGGCGGAGCCGCTACCTGATCGGGGCCTAGGAGCCGTGCGATTGCCGAATGCGGCGTGGAGGCCTTGGTCGTGCCCCACAGAAAAGCTCCAAAAGAAAAGGGCGGCCCTGGGGCCGCCCTTCGCTCGTTCCCGTAAGGAGACCGATCAGCGCGAGTAGAACTCGACGACCAGGTTCGGTTCCATCTTAACCGGATAGGGCACTTCGTCGAGGGTCGGCACGCGGACGAAGGTGACCTTCGCGCCGCCGTCCTGGGCGATATATTCCGGAACGTCGCGCTCCGAGAGGCCCTGCGCCTCGAGGACCAGCGCCATTTCCTGCGCCTTCGCACCCAGCGAGATTTCGTCGCCCGGCTTCACCTGGCGCGACGCGATGTTGCACTTCACGCCGTTGACGCGAATGTGGCCATGGCTGACGAGCTGGCGCGCGGCGAAGATCGTCGGCGCGAACTTGGCGCGATAGACAACCGCGTCGAGGCGACGCTCGAGCAGGCCGATCAGGTTCTGCGAGGTGTCGCCCTTCATCCGCGACGCTTCGGTGTAGTTCCGCTTGAACTGCTTCTCGGTGACGTCGCCGTAATAGCCCTTGAGCTTCTGCTTTGCCTTGAGCTGGATGCCGTAGTCGGACATCTTGCCCTTGCGGCGCTGGCCGTGCTGGCCCGGGCCATATTCACGCTTGTTGACCGGGCTCTTCGGGCGACCCCAGATGTTCTCGCCCATGCGGCGGTCGAGCTTGTACTTGGCGCTGGTGCGCTTCGACATGATGTCTTCCTTCAATCGCTACAACGTTGCCCGCCGTCGCCGGAGCGGGGCGGGATCGATCCCGGTATTCCGCGCTGCCGGACCTCAGAGGACCGGCAGGGCCACCGCTTCACCGGGGTGCGGGGCCGATTGCGAAGGCGCGCCTATGACGGCGAAGAGGCGGATAGTCAAGCCCGCGCGCCTCGGCTAAGGCCGCCCGCATGACCCACACCACCGCAACCAAAGCCATCCCCGCCGCCGAATGCACCGACATGGCGCAGGTCCGCGCCGCGATCGACGGCCTCGACACGCTGATCGTCAGCCTGCTCGCCGAGCGGATGCGCTATATCGAGGCGGCGGCGCGCATCAAGGCCAACCGCGATACCGTGCGCGACGAAGTGCGCAAGGCGGAGGTCGTCGCCCATGCCGTCAAGGTCGCCAACGATCGCGGTTTTCCGCCGAAGCTCGCCTATCGGCTCTACGACATGCTGGTCGAGGGATCGATCGCGCACGAATTCGACGTGTTCGACGCCCGCGATCATTCCTGAGCGGGGGCGGGGTCCTTGATCGGGGCGGACGGAGGCTCGTCCGCCTCCGCATGTCGGGCGGCGATCAGTATTTCCGGGCGGTTCTCCGGCGCGATGCCGTAGCTTGGCGGCCATTGCCGGGCGGGCAGGTGATGGGTGCCGAACAGCCGGTCGTAGATCGGCAGCGTCGACGCATAGTTGCGGTTCACATGATCGACCCGCGAATGGTGCCAGTGATGGAAGCGCGGCGACGACAGGACATGTTCGAGCAGGCCGAGTTGTACGTTCAGGTTGGAATGGATGAAGAAGCCCCAGAATGTCCCGACGAGCAGGACGATCAGCGGGATGATGCTGCCCGATCCCGATCCGGGCGTTCCGAGCCCGACCATATAGACCAGGGCCAGACCGAACATGCGGGTGAAAACGAGGTCGATCGGATGGGTGCGGGTGTTGATCAGCCAGTCCATCCGCACCGGCTCATGATGGATCGCGTGGAAGCGCCACAGCCAGGGAACCTGGTGCATGATCCGGTGGCCCCAGTAGAATCCGAACTCCCCGATCAGGATCGCGAGGCTGACCTGGGCCCAGACCGGCAGCGCCGCGACCCAGAGATGATAGCTTTCCGGAAGCGCGTGGCGCGATAGCGCAGCCACCGTTCCGAGCGGTATGGACAGGACGAACACCGGGATCAGCCCGGACAGGAAGAAATAGCCGACGTCGACGAGAATCTGCGGCCGACGGACCGACTGGCGATGGACGCCCGCCAGCCGCTCGAGCGGGACGAACAGGGCGATGAGCAGGAAGAGCCAGATGATCTGGCTGACCACCACCTTGCCGATGAGGGGCAGGCTTGCGAACAATGTCAGCATGTCGTGCGACCTATGGCAGGAAAGGGGAGCGATTTCAATTTGGCCGCTGCTGTCCGCAGGGCCGTCGCGAACCTTGCAATCCCGGCGGAATCGGGCGATCGATGGCGCGGCGAAAGGCCGTCGGAGGCCATCGTCGATGGGGGGTTATGATCAGATCCGGAACGGCCGACGGGCGCGGCCATCGCGATGGCTGACCGGGATGCGCTGCCGCTGGTCGTCGATCTCGACGGCACCCTGACGCCGGCCGACACGCTGGTCGAGTCGATTGTAGCCCTCCTCCGGAAATCACCGCTGAACCTGTTCAGGCTGTTCTTCTGGTTGTTTGGCGGGCGGGCGAATTTCAAGCGCGCGGTAGCCCTCCACGTGGCGGTCGATGGTGCGACCCTGCCGTATAACGGGCCGCTGCTCGCCTGGCTGCGCGAGGAGAAAGCGCGCGGCCGCACCCTCGTCCTGGCGACCGCCGCGCACAGCAGCATCGCCGGGCAGGTCCAGAAGCATCTGGGCCTGTTCGACCTTCTCATATCGACGGCGGATGGCGAGAATATGAAGGGCCGTGCGAAGCTGGCGGCGATCCGCGCGGCCATCGGCGACCGCTTCGCCTATGTCGGCAATGGCGGACCCGACATGGATGTCTGGGCGGGAGCGGATGTCGCGGTGGCGGTGGACGTGCCGGCCGGACAGCTCCGCAAGCTCCGCGCTACGATGCCGATCGAGCGCGAATTCCGGTCGGAGGAGCCCCGTTTTCGCCTCTGGCTGCGCGCGCTGCGCGTACATCAATGGACCAAGAACGCGTTGCTGTTCGTGCCGCTGCTGACGGCCTTCTCCTTTCTGGAGATCGCCAGGACGATCGACGTGCTCCTCGCCTTCGTCGCCTTCTGCCTGGTCGCATCGGCCGGTTATGTTCTGAACGATATCGTCGATCTGGGGAATGACCGGGCACATCCCCGCAAGAGCGGGCGTCCATTTGCGAGCGGGCGGCTGCCGCTGCTCTACGGAATAGCGGTCGCGCTGGCCGGTCTCGTCGTCGGCGTACTGGTCGCGACGGCGATATCCTGGGCCTTCGTCTTCATGCTGCTGTCCTATCTCGCGCTGACCAGCGCCTATAGCTGGACGCTCAAGCAATATGTGCTGATCGACGTGCTCACCCTGTCGCTCCTTTATAGCTGGCGGATCATGGCGGGTGCCGTCGCGATCGACGTCCAGCTGAGCTCCTGGCTGCTCGCCTTCTCGGTGTTCGTGTTCCTCAGCCTCGCACTGATCAAGCGGTGCACTGAATTGCTGGTGGCGCAGGAGAGCGGTCGGGCCGCGCTAAGGGGCCGGGATTATCGTACGACCGACCTTGCCGTATTGTGGCCGCTCGGGGCGGGCAGTGCGCTTTGCTCGGTCGTGATCTTCGGGCTTTTCATCAGCTCGCCCGAGACGGCCGGCCGTTATGCCAGCCCGCAGCTTCTCTGGCTCGCCGCGTTCGGGTTGATCTACTGGCTAGGCCGGATGTGGGTGAAAACCTCGCGCGGAGAGATGCACGACGACCCGATCGTCTATTCGTTCAAGGATCGGGGCAGCCGCATCGCCCTGGCCGGCATCATCACGGTGATGATTGCCGCCCGCTTCGTGCACGTCGTGGTGTTGCATGGATAAGTCGGGCGGGCGGCGGCCCTGGGTCGACCGGGTGCTGTTCGCGACACTGGTCATAGCGGCAACGGCGCTGTCGATGGCCGCCACCGGCTTCCGTTTCGGCGTCAACAACAACGTCTTCCATATTCCTTATGTGCTCGACTATGCGAGCCTCCCTCAGTTCCGCGATGATCCGGTCTATCGGTCGCTCGATAAATTCGTCTCGCTGGCCTGGCCGGCGGTGCGTCTCGTCACCACCGAGACCAATGTCCGGGCCGTATTCCTGGCAGGGCTGATTCTCGGCCGGTTAGCGGCCTTCGCCGCGCTGCTCGCCTTCTTCCGGTCCAACGCTCTGGTCGGCAGGTGGGCACCGGCTGCAGCGCTGGCCATTGTCGCGGGGACGCCCTGGCTGGCGCAGCTCTCGGTGATCGGCGGCCATGGCCTGTTCATCGGCTATTTCACCCATTCTGAGCTGAGCTGGGGGCCGCTGCTCGGCGCGCTGGTTGCTGTCCAGCAGCGGCGTCTAGGCCTCGCCGGACTGCTCTGCGGTATCACCTTCTGCCTCAACTTCTTCGTCGGGCTGTGGCTTCTCGCGGCGATCGCGTTGCCGGTGCTGACCTCGGTTCGTGGCTGGCCGCTTCCCGGCTTCCTCAGCCGGCTCGCACCGATCGCGCCGATCCGCCCGGCGGCGGTCGGCAGGGCATTGGTCATCTTCCTGGTCGTCGCGTCGCCGGTGATCGGCTGGGTCGTGTCGACCCTGCTGGAGACCAGGACCGCGCTGCCGTTCGACTATGCAGCCTATCTGCGGCTTTATTTTCCCGACCATTCGCTGATCGATGCCGCACCGGCCACCGAGCTGGTCGAATTCGCCCTGATCCTGACCGCCTATGCCCTGGCGGCGCTGCTGTCGCCCGCGCCGCGATTCTGGATGCTGGTGCTGGCGGGCTGGTCGTTGCTGTTCGTTATCGGTGCAACAGGGCCCTATCTCGTCGATAGCAAGCTGTTGTTCAATCTCAACGCGATCCGTTCGGTAGGCTTCGTCCAGTTTATCGGCTTCGGGCTGGTGATCCTTACGGCGGTGCGGACGATCATCGACGACGGGCCGCAGCTCTGGGAACGGCTTGCCGCCTGTCTGATCCTTGCCGAACTGGTCCACCCCGATCGGCAGGTCTTCCAGCTTCTCGCGGTCGACCTTCTGCTCGCCGTCATGCTGCTTTGGCGACGCCGCGCGACGGGACTGTCGATCCCGCTGCTGGCCACCGCTTATGTCGCCGTGGTTGTCCTGGTCCTCGTCGTGCAATTCTCGGCCGCCGCGACATGGTCGCCGAATGTCCTGCTGCGTCTCGTATTGCTGATCGCGCTTGGCGGAAGCGTGCTGCGCGGATGGCGCGTGCTCTCCGTTACGGTCGCGATCGGCATCGCGCTGTTCAACGTCGCCACCTTCGTCAAGTGGCGCAAGGACGGCCTAGTGCAGCGACTGGCGGTGGAGGCACCGTTCGAACATATGACCGACTGGGTCCGCCGGAGCGCGCTCGCCGGCCCCTTCCTCGTTCCCGTCGATAAGCCGCATCGCGACCTGTTCGACAATTTCCAGCTTAAGGCGTTGCGTCCGGTCTGGGTCGATTGGAAGCAGGGGGCAGTGGTGATGTGGGAACCCGCTTTCTACCCGCGCTGGTCGCAGCGCTATGCGGCGGTGGAAAGATTGAAGCGGCCCGACGAGTTCCTGGCCTACGCCGCGGCCAACGACATTCCCTACATCGTCTTGCCCGAGGATATCGGCGGCTGCGGCGCGGCGCGGACGCTCTACCGCGACGGCGGCTATGCAATCTGCGCGTCGGGCGGTGGTTCTATGCCGGCTTTCGCCCTGCGATAAGCTCCGCCGGGATATCGGGCCAGTCGTCGAGCAGCATATGTTCGTCGTGCGGGCGACCGGCCCCCTCGGCGATCGCCTCATACTGGATCGAACGGGCGCGGACGCGGTCGCGCGATAATCGATGGACCAGCGCACCGCCGAGCGATCGGTGGACAGCGCGCCAGTCGAGACCGGGGAGCGGGCTCTCATGGACCTTGCGGTGGAAACGCACATCGGACCGCACGAGCCGGTACTGGGTATCGGGATAGAAGGCAGAAGGCCGGTCGTCGACGAGATTCAGGCGGGCGAAGCCGACCACCTTGTCGGCATGGCGATCGGCGTCGGCTACGATCGCGGCGAGATTGGCGGCGAGCCGCGTGTCGGGCGCTTCATCGGTGTCCAGGTGGAGAATCCACCGCGCACCGGCAAGCTGCTGGACACGGTTCCGCTGGGCGCCGAAGTCGCCATTGAGGGGGGCGGCATCGATGGCGAGCCGCGGCAGGCCCGGCACCGCCGCCAGGGCCGCGCGCACCCGATCGGCATCCTCGGGGCCGCCGTCGACCATCACCGCGATCGTCCTGAAGCAGGTCCCGTGCGTGGTGGCCAGCGCGACCAGTGCCGGCAGGTCGGCGGTCCGGGCGATGCAACCGAGAGCTACGTCGGCCGGGCCCGGCTCCGTTTTTTCAAGACTGGCGAGGGTGACGGTCGATGGCAACAATCGCACCGGAACGCGGCCGAGCAGGCGACTTGCCAGCGGGCCGAGGGTCGCCGTGCGATCGAAGCGGCTTGCCAGCGTGCGCAGCGTCTCGAACCCCAGCACGAGACCATCGGCGCGGACATACCCGTCACGGAAAGGCAGACGGCGGCTGGCGGCGAGCGCCGCGAAACGGGGATCGTCGTGCATGGGGGGCGTTGAGCCGGTCCAGGCCAGGCCGCATTCGCCGCAACGGGTGCTGTCGTCGGATTCTATCGGGGCGCTGCACAGCCCGCAGCGCACGGGCCCGGTCGCGGGCACCGTCAGACGATCTGGGCCCTGACCACCTCGCGGCAGACCGGCGAGCGCCGGTTGCTGCGCATGATGCCTCCGACCAGGCCGAAACCGATCAGCATCATCGCCCAGGTCGACGGTTCCGGCACCGCTTCGAGGTTGAGACCATCGATCAGCGCGAAAGGCGGCTGCCCGATCGGCAGGCCATAGGCAAGCAGCGACAGCTTCTGCGTGGTGTCGTTGGCGGTGAAATACATCGTCTCGTACTGCCAGGGTACGAAGCCGTGGTTCGGATTGTTCACCGTCGCGGTGGTCAGGAGCTGATCGCCGGGGGCGAGGTTGTAGGTCGAATGGCCGTCGCGATAGTCGAGGAAGATAGGCGCATCGGGGCTGATCGAATAATCGCACACGCCGAAGCAGATCTGCCAGGCATCCTGGGTAGCGCCGTGATAGGTGCTCTGCTGGGCGGCCGCCCACCAGAAGGTTAGCTTGTAGATCTTGCCCACCTGCAGGCCCGATATCGTCTGCTCGATGGGAGCATTGCCATAGGCGCCGTCGGCGCCGACGAAATTGCCGCCGGTAGGGCTGTTCGTCAGGCCGTTGTTCGCCCCGATATCGGGGCCCCACAGCGACAGCCGGGCACCAGGGTCGCAATTGCCATACAGGCAGGCGCCGCTGCCGAAATCGTCGGCACCCGTCTGCGTGGCGGGAGAACCGCCATTGTAGCTGGGATTGTTGACGAAGACGAAATTATAGCCGCGCGTCGTCCAGCCGGTGACGGTCGGCAGGTTCTTCAGCGAGGCGCCGAGGGCGGCATTGTCGAGCGCATTGCCGAATATCGTCGAATGGAGCGGATTGCCGTTGGTCATGGTGACCATCTCGAAGTCACCATTGACGAGCAGGTTGGTCGCCTGGAGTTCCCCCCCGGCCACGCAGCCAAACAACGCTGTCAGCAACGCGAGTAGCTTGACACGCATCACTCTTTGACCCCCGACACAATACGCACGGGGACTTCTGTACGATGAATCGCGGTTGAAGACAAGATTCCGCAGATTTTTGCGGTTTACACCGAGTTTACAATGTGCCAGCTTCGACTATTGGTCCTAAAAGCGCACATCCTCGCCATTTTTATCGATGACGAGGCTTCTCCAGTGCGCTCAGCACGCCTCGCAGCGTCCGTATCTCCTGGGCATTCCAGGCAGGCTTGGTGAGCAGACCGCGCAGCGTCCGGCGCGTCGCGGGCACGCGATCGGGCGGAAAATAATAACCCGATTCGTCGAGCAGCCGATCGAGATGGCTGATCAGGCCTTCGAGCTCCGTTTGCGGTGCCGGCGGGTCGAGTTCGACCGACGGCGGCGAGGCGAGCGCCATCCCCTTCGACCATTCATAGGCGACCAGGATCACCGCCTGGGCGAGGTTGAGGCTGCCGAACTCCGGGTTGATCGGGACCGTCACGATCGTCCGCGCGACCGCGACGTCGTCGGTCTCCAGTCCCGACCGTTCGGGGCCGAACAGGATGGCGGATCGGCCGGGCTCGCCATGGATGCCGCGCGCAGCCTCCTCGGGCGTCATCACCGGCTTGGTCACGCCGCGCTTGCGGACGGTGGTGGCGTAGACATGCGCGCAATCGGCGGTCGCCTCCGCCACGCTGTCGAACACGCGGGCGCCTTCCAGGACGATGTCGGCGCCCGAGGCGGCCGGCCCGGCCTGCGGGTTGGGCCAGCCGTCGCGCGGCGTGACCAGGCGCATCTCGGTCAGCCCGAAATTGAGCATCGCCCGCGCCGCCTTGCCAATATTCTCGCCGAGCTGCGGACGCACGAGGACGATGACGGGGGGCGGAGCGATCCCGTTCCCTGTCCTCTGATCCTGACGAGGGGTGTCCGTGGTCAACCGTCCCGCCCGGCTTCGCTCACCGCGCCGGCGAAATCCTCGAAGTCCTTGGCTTCGCGGAAATCCTTATAGACGCTCGCGAAGCGGATATAGGCGACGCTGTCGAGCGCCTTGAGCCCGTCCATCACCATACCGCCGACCGAGGCGGCGGGGATCTCGCTGTCGCCGCTCGTTTCGATCTGGCGCTGGATCGCGGTGGCGAGACGCTCGATCCGTGCGGGATCGACAGGCCGTTTGCGGCAGGCGACGCTGATCGACCTTTCGAGTTTCGAGCGGTCGAACACCTCGCGCCGGCCGTCGCTCTTCACCACCGTCATCTCGCGGAGCTGTATCCGCTCGAAGGTGGTGAAGCGCGCGCCGCACCCTTCGCATTGCCGCCGCCGCCGGATCGCCGCCCCGTCGTCGGTGGGGCGGCTGTCCTTCACCTGGCTGTCGTCATGGGCGCAGAAGGGGCAGCGCACTATCGTGCCCTACGGGCACGCGGGCCGATGCCGCATCCGCGTGAGCGGATCACCATCAAAGCTCCGGGTAGATGGGGAAGCGGTCGCAGAGCGCCTCGACGCGCGCCTTGACGTGTGCCTCCGTCTGGCCGTTGCCTTCCGGGCCATTCTTAGCGAGGCCGTCGAGCACATCGGCGATCATGTCAGCGATCTCGCGGAATTCGGCGGGACCGAAGCCGCGGGTCGTGCCGGCCGGCGAGCCGACGCGGATGCCCGAGGTCTTGACCGGCGGCAGCGGATCGTTCGGCACGCCATTCTTGTTGCAGGTGATGCCCGCGCGCTCGAGCGCCTCGTCCGCATCGCGGCCGGTGACGCCGATCGGGCGCAGGTCGACCAGCGCCAGATGGGTGTCGGTGCCCCCCGAGACGAGATCGGCGCCGCGCTCCTTGAGGCGAGCGGCGAGCACCTTGGCGTTCTCGACGACGGCGGCGGCATAGGCCTTGAATTCGGGGCGGAGAGCCTCGCCGAACGCGACCGCCTTGGCGGCGACGACGTGCATCAGCGGGCCGCCCTGCAGGCCGGGGAAGACCGCCGAGTTGATCTTCTTGGCGATGGCCTCGTCATCAGTGAGCACCATGCCGCCGCGCGGGCCGCGTAGCGTCTTGTGGGTCGTCGTGGTGACGACATGGGCATGGCCGAACGGCGTCGGGTGGACGCCGCCGGCGACCAGGCCGGCGAAATGCGCCATGTCGACCATGAAATAGGCCCCGACCTCATCCGCGATCGCGCGGAAGCGGGCGAAGTCGATATGGCGCGGATAGGCCGAGCCGCCGGTGATGATCAGCTTCGGTTTATGCTCCCGAGCCAGCGCCTCGACCTGATCGAAGTCGATCCGGTGGTCGTCGGGGCGGACGCCGTACTGGACGGCATTGTACCACTTGCCCGACAGTGCTGCCTTGGCGCCGTGGGTCAGGTGGCCGCCAGCGTCGAGGCTGAGGCCCATGATCGTGTCACCAGGCTGGGTCAGCGCCAACATGACGGCGCCGTTCGCCTGCGCACCCGAATGCGGCTGAACATTGGCGAAACCGCAGTTGAACAGCTGCTTGGCGCGGTCGATGGCGAGCTGCTCGACAACGTCCGAAGGATGGCAGCCCTGATAATAGCGCTTGCCCGGGTAACCCTCGGCATATTTGTTGGTGAAGACCGAACCCTGCGCCTCCAGCACCGCCTTGGAGACGATGTTCTCCGAGGCGATCAGCTCGATCTGCTTCTTCTCGCGCGCGATTTCCTGGGTCAGGCCGCCGAACACCGCCGGGTCGGCATCGGCGAGGCCGCGGGTGAAGAAGCCGTCGGGCTGGACGTCGGACAGGGTGGCGGCGGGGTTGCTGCTCATGCGTGCTCCTTGTGGAAGCGGGGGTGGGATAGCTTGTCGACGCGGCGTTGGTGGCGGTCGCCCGTGAAGCCCGTCGCCAGGAAGGTTGAAATGCAGGCCTTGGCCTGCTCAATGCCGATCAGTCGGGCGCCGAGCGCGATGATGTTGGCATCGTTATGCTCGCGGCTGAGCTGCGCCGACAGCACCTCGTTCACCAGCGCGCAGCGCGCGGCGGGGTGACGGTTGGCCGCGATCGAGATGCCGATGCCCGAGCCGCATAGCGCGATCCCGCGAACCGCCTCACCCGCGGCGATCGCCTCCGCCAGGCGATAACCATAATCCGGATAGTCGACCGATGCGGCGCTGTCCGGACCAAGGTCGAGGACCTCATGGCCTTCGGCACGCAGCCATTCGGCGAGCGCTGCCTTCATATCGAAAGCGGCATGATCGGATGCGATGGCGATGGTCTCGGCCATATCCATTTCCCGTGCTGGTGAGTCGGCTGTTGGCCGCTCTCTAGGAGCGATGGGCCGATACCGCAATGCCGCATGCACCGCCGTCCCGATCATGAAGGTCGACGCGGCTGAGCTTTTCGGGTTGACCCGACCGGCGGGATATCCTTGATGCGGCAGGCATTTCCGTGGCGAGGAGGAGACGTTCGATGAAGATCCGCACCGGTGCCGGCCTGGCGGCCATGCTGCTGATGGTCGCTTGCGCACGTGGCGAGGACGCTCGCCCTATCGAGAACGCCACGGTCGCCGACAATGTCGCCGACGATGCGATCGACGACGTCGTCCCCGCCGAGAATGCGGCGGGGGCGAGCCTGCCGACCGATGGCTGGATCGGCAAGTGGATCGGGGTTGAGGGGCTGGTCCTCGACATCCAGCCGACGGGCGACCGCGGCCATTACATGCTGAGCGTGACCCTGCTCGACGGTACCAAGAGCTATGAGGGCGTCGCCGAGGGGGACATGATCCGCTTCACGCGCAACGGGCGCCCCGAAAGTGTCCGTGCGGCGACCGGCGACCAGACCGGCCTTAAATGGCTGGCGGGCAAGACCAATTGCCTGATGATCCAGCAGGGCGAGGGTTTCTGCCGCGACGATGCCGCCGCGAAGCCGAGCGGGGATCCCGCCGCCCAGCCGGCGGCTCAACCGGCCACAGGGCCCGCCGCGCGGCCTTGAATTAGCCGGTTTTCGGGGCTAGGGGCGCGACCATGACCAAGCCCGCGCCCCTGATGACCGCCCAGGAGTTTGCCGATCGCGCACGCGAGATCGTCGCGACGATGCGTGGCCACGCCGCTCATCGCGCGATCGATCTGCTGACCAACGACGTGCTGCGCGGCCTGGGCTATGGCGAAGGCATCGACATCTTCGAGGCGCAGGTCGGCCATTGGCACGAGGCTGACGCCGCCTATCCGCATGTCGGTCCGTGCCCCGATTGCGAACGGGGCGCTGTCGAGGCGGAACGGCGCGCCGCAGCCTGATCCCCCGATTCGAAAGCAAGGGGCGGGAAGCGCCGTCTCGCTGGCATCGCCATGATTATCCCACCATATGATTTGGGAAAGGTCATGAGATGCTGATGGACACCACCGTCAACGACCCGCGCTGGATGAAACTCGTCACCCGCGATGCGGACGCCGACGGCAGTTTCGTCTATTCGGTGGCGACGACCGGCGTCTATTGCCGGCCAAGCTGCCCCGCGCGAACCCCAAATCCGCGCAACGTCGCCTTTCACGCCGATCCGGCGGCGGCAGAGGCGGCGGGCTTCCGGCCGTGCAAGCGCTGCCGCCCTACCGAGCCGCCGCTCGCCGAGCGTCAGGCGGCGATCGTCGCGGCGGCCTGCCGACGGATCGAGGCGGCCGAGGAGCCCTTGTCGCTCGGCGAACTGGCGGATGGCGCCGGGCTCAGCCCGCATCATTTCCACCGCATGTTCAAGGCGGTCACCGGGCTGACGCCCAAGGGCTATGCCGATGCCCATCGAGCGCGGAGGGTCCGCGACGCGCTGGGCAAGGGCGCACAAGTGACCGAGGCGCTCTATGATGCCGGCTTTGGATCGAGCGGTCGCTTCTACGCCGCCGCCGACGGTGCGTTGGGCATGTTGCCCGGCGCCTACCGTAAAGGCGGGGCGGCGGCGGGAATCCGGTACGGTATCGGCGACAGCTCGCTCGGCCGGGTGCTCGCGGCGGCGAGCGAGCGGGGAATCTGTTCGATCATGCTGGGCGACGACGATGCCGAACTGGTCGCCGATCTCGGCCGCCGCTTTCCCAATGCGCGGACGATCGAGGCCGACGCGGACTTCCAGTCGACCATCGATGCGGTGGTGGCGCTGGTCGAGGAGCCCGAGCGGGGCCTTTCGCTGCCGCTCGACATCCGCGGCACCGCCTTTCAGCGCCGCGTCTGGCAGGCGTTGCAAGCCATCCCGGCCGGTGAGACGCTGAGCTATGCTGGCGTTGCTCGCGCCATGGGAGAACCGCGTGCTGCCCGTGCCGTCGCCGCCGCTTGCGCCGCCAACAAGATCGCTATCGCCATCCCCTGCCACCGCGTTGTCCACAGCGACGGCTCGGATCGCGGCTATCGCTGGGGCGTCGAACGCAAGCGTGCCCTGTTGAGGAAGGAAGCGCGGGGCTGACCCGGGCCGGGCCTCAATCGATGGATGCCGCGGGAGTCGGTGCGCCGGCGGCATCGGCATGGACGACCCTGTTCCTCCCGGCTGCCTTCGCCTGGTACAGGGCTTCGTCCGCCTTCTCGATCAGTTTCCAGAATGTCCTGGCCTGTGCCGGAAACGCCGCGACGCCGATGCTCACCGTCATCGCCCCTTCCAGCTCCGGATGACGGCTATCGGCCACCGCCACCCGGATACGTTCCGCCAGAGCCATGGCGTCGGAGAGCGTTCGGGGACACAGCAAGGCGAATTCCTCCCCGCCATAACGGAACAGCTCGGCCCCCTCGCCCTTCGCGGCGGCGATCGTTTCGGCAATCGTGCGGATCACGCCGTCGCCGACGACATGCCCGTGGCTGTCGTTGATCGACTTGAAATGGTCGATGTCGATCATCATCAGGCTGAGCGACGCGTTCGACCGTGAAGCGGCCTGCAGCATCGCCACACCTTTGGCATCGAGCTGTCCCCGGTCCAAAAGCCCCGTCAGCGCGTCCCGGCCGACCCGTTCCACCAGCTTTTCGTACCGGTGCCGGTAGGTCAGGCGATCGAACACGTCGACCGCGCTTCGCGCCCGCGCGGCAAGCGGTTCCCGTTCGAAGGCGTGCAGATAGACTGTCATCACGAGACTGAAGAACGCGGCTGCGGCGACCTTGGCGATCCAGCCCCCGTAGAAGGCCGAGGGCGGCACCCCCGCAAGGAAATGGAGACCGAGGTAGAAGAACAGCTGGTCGAAGCTCAGGACGAGCGACAGGCTGATGAACATGCGTATCGGAACGGTTTTCGCGATCGACCGCCCCAGCCTCTCATAGATGATGACGAGCGCGATCAGGTCGATGAACAGCAGGACCGACCCTACCACCATGAGCAGGCCCATCTGGTCGACGAAGTTGAAATCGGGATTGTAGCCCGGCAGGTCGGCGGTCTGGCCATAGAGGCGCAGGATCAGCCCCAACGCGATCATCAGGACGTTGCCGGCAAGCAGGCCGTAGATCGGCTGCCTCATCATCTCGGCGTCCTCCTTGATGTAGAGCAGGAGGAAGAAGGCGAGCTTGCCCGTGAACATCACCGTCGAGCCGGGTGAGATCAGGCCGAACGGCAGCTCGATGAAGAAGGTCGCCGCCAGATAGGTTTCGAGGAAGTGCATCGTGCCGAGCAAACAGAAGAAGACGCCCAGCCCGGTGGCACGCCTCGTCCTGAAAACCGCCCCCATGACCATCGAGTAGATTACGCCATGGATGAGCAGCGCGAAGAAACCATACATATCGCGAAGAATCCCCCCTGGACCTGATCGTTTTGAGATGGAAGCGTCCTATACGCCTTCATCAACAACGTGAATCGCTACTATCATATGTCGGTTCCCTGATTCACTTTTCAGCCTCGTCGGCTTGAAAACGATCGAGACCCGATGGAAATCTACCCTGCCATCTGGCCTTGTGCCTCTACATAGAGCGTCTCCCTCTCTCTGGAATAGTGACAATAAATGCCGATTGTCTGGATGGTCAGCCGGGATACCGGCCGATAGGCCTGGCGCCATGAACGATGCCGGCCATCATCGCGTTCCCTTGTCCCACCTGCTGCTGGCGCTGGGCGTCGTGCTCGTCTGGGGGACCAATTTCACGGTCATCCGGGTCGCGCTCGACGAACTGCCGCCGCTGCTGTTCGCCGCGTTGCGCTTCTTCTTCGCGCTTGTGCCGGCCGCCTTCTTCATCCGCCGTCCGGCGGTGTCGTGGCGGTCGCTGGCGGCCTATGGCATATTGATCGGCGTCGGCCAGTTCGGCCTGCTCTACATCGCGATGGACGGCTTCATCTCTCCGGGGCTGGCGTCGCTGGTGGTGCAGAGCCACGTCTTCTTCACCATCGTCCTGGCCATGCTGTTCTCCGGAGAGGCGCTGCGGCCCTTCCAGATCGTGGCGCTGTCATTGTCGGTGCTGGGGATCGCGCTGATCATCGAGCATGGCGATGCCAGCGCGACCTTGTTCGGGCTCGCTCTCACGCTGGTCGCGGCCCTGTGCTGGGGCATCGGCAACCACGTCGCCAAGGCGAGCGGCGCGACCGACATGCTCGGCTTCGTCGTCTGGGCCAGCCTGTTCGCTGTGCCGCCGCTCTTCCTCTTCGCGCTGGTGGCGGAGGGATGGCCGGCGATCGCCGGCGCGATTGCCCATGCCGGGCCGACCGCCTGGGCGGCGGTGCTGTGGCAGTCGGTTGGCAACACCATGTTCGGCTATGCCGCCTGGGGCTGGCTTCTCGCGCGCCATCCGGCGGCGGCGATCACGCCGACGGCCATGCTGGTGCCGGTCGTCGGCATGGCCACTTCCGCCATCGTGCTCGGGGAGGCGCTGCCCGCCTGGAAGATCGCCGCGGCCGCGCTGGTGATCGGCGGGCTCGCGCTCAACATGCTGTGGCCGCGTGCCGCCCGCCTGGTCCTCACATCGCGAGCATCCACACCGCCATCGCCACCATCATGACGTTCTCGAGCATCGATACGAAGCCGAGCGGCACGTTAGACGATCCGCCGACGCAGGCGCATTTGATCGATCGCTTGTCGATATAGACCGCCTTGAACACCGACACCGCGCCGATCCCGCCGATGAACAATGCGATCGGCGCCGACAGCCAGGTCAGCACGCCCGCCACCATCAGCACGCCGGCCAGTCCCTCGGCATAGGGATAGACGGTGCCATAGGGTACCCAGCGGCGCGCCAGCAGGTCGTAGTTGAGGAACATCGTCGCGAAGCGATCGACGTCCTGAAGCTTGAGCAGCGCCAGCGCGCACATGCTGAAAGCGATGAACCATTGCCCTGCCTGGATGGTGAAGGGCGATCCGAACGCGGCCATGCTGGCCCCCACCGCCATCAGCGCGGTCATCGCGAACAGGACAGCGACCGGGCGATAGCTGGTCACGCCGGGCTCGGCGACCTTCAGGCCCAGATGGCGGCGCAGGTCGTCATGGCCGCCGATCCGCCGGCCGTCGATGAAGATCTGCGGCGTCGTCTTGACGTCGTGCTCGGTCTTGAACGCGTCGGTCTCCTCGCGCGTGCGCAGCCAGCGGTCGTCGACCGCATAGCCCCGGCTGCGCAGCAGGTGCAGCGCCTTCAGGCCATAGGGACAGACATGGTCCGGCATCACCATGCGATAGAGGATGGCGGTGGGCCGATCGGCGGTATCCATGGGGCTTTCCTTCGGTTGAACGGACGGCGATGTCCCCTATCTAGGAGCTGTACCATGGTACGGTTGCAAGAGGGTGCCGATGACTGCGGACCTAACGATCTCGGGACTGGCCGGTGCCGGCGGCGTCGGAGTGGAGACGATCCGCTATTATCAGCGGCGCGGCTTGCTCGCGGAGCCGCAGAGACCGCGCGGATCGGGTATGGCGGGCGGAATCCGCCGCTATGGCGCGGAAGACGTTCGGCGGCTGCGCTTCATCCGTTCGGCACAGGCGGCGGGCTTCACCCTGAGCGAAATCGCTGAATTGCTCGCGCTCGATGCAGGGCAGGATCGGGAGCGTGCCCATGAACTGGCCGAGAGGCGGATCGGGGCGATCGATGCCGAGATCGCGAAGCTGCAGCAAGCGCGTGAAGCGCTCCGCCGGATGGCGGGCGCCTGCGCCTCGACACAGGACGGGCCGTGCCCGATCCTGACTGCCTTCGACGACGGCTGAGACGGACCCTCCTCTTGACTCCTTCCCAGGTGAGGAGAGTATAAGAACAAAAGTAGAACATGCGTGAGTCGCCATCCCTCCTGGCCGCTCTTCGCGCGCGTATTGGCGCGATCGAAGGGGCGAGGCCTGCCGAAGGCGCGCTGTTCGCCCTGGGCGCGGCGGAGCTCGACGCGCAGCTCGGCGGCGGCCTGCCGAAGGGGCGCCTGCACGAATTGTTCGCTGCCGAGGCGGACGATCGGGCGGCGCTGGCTGGCGCCGCGCTGATGCTGGCGATGCGGGCCGGAGGAGAGGGGGGATCGCCACCGCTGCTCTGGCTGCGGCAGGAAGGCGCGGTAAAGGCTGCGGGCGCGCTCTATGGACCGGGGCTCGCCGATCTCGGCTTCGATCCGGGGCGCCTGATCGAGGTCGTCGCGCCGGACGAGCCGGCGCTGCTGCGCGCGGCGGGCGACGCGGTCCGCTGCCCGCAGGTCGGCGCGCTGCTGATCGAGCCGTGGAAGGCGGCGCGCGGTCTCGACCTGACGGCCAGTCGCCGGCTCGCGGTCGCGGCGGAGAAATCCGGGGTGACGGTGCTGCTGCTTCGCGCCGAGGCGGAGCCGGGGCCGAGCGCCGCCTATAGCCGCTGGCGGGTGCGATCGCGCGCGTCGGCGGCACTGGAAGCGGGAGCGCCGGGCCATCCGGCGATCGGAATAGAATTGCTGCGTCATCGCGGGGGGCTGGATGGCCTGAGCGCGTGGCTGGAGTGGAACCGTGACGAGCATAGTTTCGAACAGGCGCCGCTATCTGGCGCTGTTCTTCCCCTTCCTGCCGGCCGACCGGCTGGCGCGGGCAGCGCGGCGCCGGAACGGCTTTCCGCCTGACGCGCCCTTCGCGCTGGTCGAGAAGCGCAAGGGGGCGATATGCCTCGCCGCGGTCAACCGTGCCGCGCTGGCGCTGGGCATGACCCCGGGCCTCAGCCTTGCAGACGCCCGGTCGCGCCTGCCCGATCTCGGCATCGCCGATCATGATCCCCGGGCCGATGCCCGCTTCCTCGAACGCATCGCCGACGGTTGCGATCGCTACACCCCGATGGTCGCGCTCGACCCGCCCGACGGGCTGCTGCTCGACATCAGCGGCTGCGCGCATCTGTTTGGCGGTGAGGCGGCGCTGCGCGACGACCTCGCGGCGCGGCTCGGCCGGCTGGGGCTGGAGGTGCTGAGCGCGCTGGCCGGCACGCCCGACGCTGCCCATGCGCTGGCGCGCTATCGCTTAAATCCCGCCGGAGCGACGCTTGGGGCCTTGCCCGTCGAAGCGCTCGGCCTCGACGGGGAAGAGACGGTCGGGCTGCGCCGGGCGGGGTTCAGGCGGCTCGGCGATCTCGATGCGCGACCTTCCCGGCTGATCGCGGCGCGCTTCGGCGAGGCGACGCCCGACCGGCTGCGCTGCATCGTGGGCGAGCGCGATGTCCGGATCACTCCGCGGCGGCCCGAACCCGCGCTGATGCTCGAACGGCGCTTTGCCGAACCGATCGGCCGCACCGAGGGGGCACTCGCCTCGATTGGCGAACTGGTCGGCCAGGCGGCGCGGCGGATGGAAGAGGCGCATCGCGGCGGCCGCCGGTTCGAGGCGCAGCTCTTCAGAACCGACGGCCTGGTGCGCGCGCTGCGGATCGAGACGGGGTTGCCGGTACGCGATGCCCGGGTCGTCATGCGGTTGTTCGACGAGCGGCTGGCGGCGCTCGCCGATCCGGTCGATCCCGGCTTCGGCTTCGATCTGGTGCGCCTGTCGGTGCCGCTGTTCGAGCCGCTCGCACCGCTCCAGCTCCCGCTCGAAGGCGGCGCGCTGGCGGAAGGCGAGCTGGCGCAGTTGCTCGACCGGCTGTCGACCCGGCTCGGCCGCCACCGGGTGCGGCGGCTGGCTCCATATGACAGTCATGTTCCCGAGCAGGCGGCGTTCGCCTTTCCTGCGATCGAGGGCGGCCCGGCGGGCGGCTGGCCTGAACCGGAATTCGGCGAGCCCCCGCTACGCCCGACCCATTTGTTCGATCCGCCACAGCCGATCGAGGTGATGGCGGGTGTCCCCGACGGTCCGCCGAGCCGTTTCCGCTGGCGTCGCGAGCTGCACGAGGTGACGCTGGCCGAGGGGCCGGAGCGGATCGGGGCGCTGTGGTGGCGGCGCGCCGACAATGCCGGTCTCAGCCGTGACTATTACCGGGTCGAGGACGGCAAGGGGCGGCGCTTCTGGCTGTTCCGGCTGGGCCTCTACGGGCGTGAGGCGGAAAAGCCCGCCTGGTACATCCACGGCCTGTTCGCATGAGCGTCGAGGCCGTCCCCTTTGCCGAGATGGTCGCGGCGACCAACTACAGCTTCCTGCGCGGTGCCTCGCCTGCGGAGGACATGGTCATGGCGGCGATGGAGGCGGGCCATGCCGGCATCGGCATCGCCGACCGCAACAGCGTCGCCGGGGTGGTGCGGGCGTGGGACGCGCTCCGCAAGATACGCGCGGGGGGCGGGGAAACAGGGTTTCCCGAGTTCCCCTTCAAGCTGGCGACCGGCGCGCGGCTGGTCTTCGTCGACGGGACGCCCGATATCGTCGCCTATCCCGCGACGCGGCGCGGCTGGGGCCGGCTGACCCGGCTGCTGACCACCGGCAACCGCCGCGCGATCAAGGGCGACTGCATTCTGTTCCTCGATGATCTGCTCGGCCATCTCGACGACCTGCTGCTGATCGTGATGCCGGGCGGCGAGGGGATGGTACTGGGGGAGGAGGGCGCGCGGCCGCATCCGACATGGGAGGCTTCCTCCTGGCCGTCGCCCCAGCGAAGGCTGGGCTCCATGTCTCTCGCCACGGTCGATGGCGTTCAGGTGGAGGACGATCCATCCCCGGCGGCATCGCGCGCGAGAACAGGCATGGGTCCCAGCTTTCGGCCAAAGGCCGAAATTTATCCTGAACGCCTGCCTTGCAGGCCGCCGAGGGGCTGGGATGACGCGGTGAAGAGGACGCTTTCCGTCCTCAAACGCGTAGCGCCCGATCGGCTCTGGCTGGGCTTGTCGATGCCCTATTCGGGAAGCGACCGGCGGCGGATTGCGAAATTGTCTCGGATCGCCGCCGATCTTTCGGTCCCGTCTCTCGCCACCAACGATGTGCTCTACGCCGCGCCCGGCCAGCGGCCGCTCCACGACGTCGTCACCTGCATCCGCCTCGGCCTCACGCTCGACGAGGCGGGGACGCGGCTCGCGGCCAATGGCGAACGCCATCTCAAGCCCGGACATGAGATGGCACGGCTGTTCGCCGATCATCCGCAGGCCGTCGCCGAAAGCGTCGCACTGCTCGACCGGATCGATTTCGACCTCGAGCAATTGAAATATGAATATCCGCACGAGCCGGTCCCGGAGGGCTGGACCCCGCAGGGCTGGCTCGAGCATCTGGTCGAGAAAGGCATAGTCTGGCGCTATGGTCCGAATCCCGACAGGAAGGTGCGCGAACTGGTCGAGACCGAGTTGAAGCTCGTCCGTACCGCGCGCTATGCTTATTATTTCCTGACCGTCCATGACGTGGTCGCTTTTGCGCGCAGCCAGGAGATTCTCTGTCAGGGGCGGGGGTCGGCGGCCAATTCGGTGATCTGCTACGTCCTCGGCATCACCGAGGTCGATCCGGTCGAAAACAAGCTGCTCTTCTCGCGCTTCATCTCCGAGGATCGCAACGAGCCGCCCGACATCGATGTCGATTTCGAACATGAGCGGCGCGAGGAGGTGATGCAATATATCTATGAGCGCTATGGCCGCCATCGCGCCGGCATCGCCGCCACCGTCATCCATTACCGTCCGCGCAGCGCGGTGCGCGAGATCGCCAAGGTGCTGGGCCTCAGTGAGGATGTCGCGGCCAAGCTGACTTCGACCATCTGGGGCAGCTATGCCGCGAAGATGGAGGACAAGCGCTTCCACGAGACCGGCTTCGATCCCGGCAATGTAGAGATCGGCCGCCTCAACATGCTCGTCGGGCAATTGCTGACCTTCCCGCGCCATCTGTCGCAGCATGTCGGCGGCTTCGTGCTGACCGAGGATCGGCTCGACGAAACGGTGCCGATCCACAATGCCGCGATGGACGATCGCACCTTCATCGAATGGGACAAGGACGACATCGACGCGCTCGGGTTGATGAAGGTCGATGTGCTCGCGCTCGGTATGCTGACCTGCATCCGCAAGGCCTTCGCGCTGATCGATACGCATATCGGGAAGCAATATGCATTGGCGACGATTCCGCCCGAACAGCCGGACGTTTACGACATGCTGTGCCGGGGAGACAGCATCGGCGTCTTTCAGGTCGAAAGCCGTGCCCAGATCAACATGCTGCCGCGGCTGCGGCCGCGAACGCTCTACGATCTCGTGGTGCAGGTCGCGATCGTCCGGCCGGGGCCGATCCAGGGTGGCATGGTCCATCCCTATCTCAAACGCCGGAAGGAGGAACGCGAGGGCCGGCTCGTGATCGATTATCCGGGGCCGAAAGGACCGGACGGCGCGCCTGAACTGGAAGATGTGCTCAGCAAGACGCTGGGCGTTCCGCTGTTCCAGGAACAGGCGATGAAACTGGCGATCGTCTCGGCCAGGTTCACTGATAGCGAGGCCAACCAGCTGCGCCGCGCGATGGCGACCTTCCGCCATGTCGGTACCATGCCGACCTTCGAGAAGAAGATGGTCGAAGGGATGGTCGCGCGCGGCTATCCGCGTGATTTCGCCGAGCGTTGCTTCGCCCAGATCAAGGGTTTCGGCAGCTATGGCTTTCCCGAAAGCCATGCCCAGTCCTTCGCGTTGCTCGTCTACGCCTCCTCCTATCTCAAGTGCCGCTATCCGGCAGTGTTCGCCTGCGCTTTGCTCAATTCGCAGCCGATGGGTTTCTACGCCCCCGCGCAGATCGTTCGCGATGCACGCGAACATGGGGTCGAGGTGCGCGCGGTCGATGTCAACCACAGCGGCTGGGACAACAGCCTCGAAGGACCGTCTGACCGGCTCGCGCTGCGGATCGGGCTGCGCCAGGTCGAGGGGTTTCGCGAAGCCTGGGCCGAGGCGATGGTCGCGGCACGGAATTCAGGGCCTTTCGCTGCCATCGAGGAACTGGCCCGCCGAGCCAAGCTGCCGCGCCGCGCACTGCGCCTGCTCGCCGACGCCGACGCTTTCCGCTCGCTCGGGCTCGACCGGCGCACCGCCTTGTGGGAGGCGCGCCGCACCCCCGACGGCGAACTGCCGCTGTTCGCCGCGGCGAAGGCGCGCGAACTGGGCGAGGAGCCGGACGCGATGCTCCCGACGATGCCGCTGTCCGAGCATGTCGCCGCCGATTATCAGATGACCCGGCTGTCGCTCAAAGGCCATCCGATGCAGTTCCTGCGCGACGTCTTCCGCCGCGAGGGCGTGCTGAGCTGTGCCGAGGTCGCGCAAGGGCGGAACGGCCGCCGCGCCAAGGTGGCGGGAGTGGTGCTGGTTCGCCAGCGGCCGGGCGAGGGCAATGCGATCTTCATTACCCTGGAAGACGAGACCGGGATCACCAACGTCCTGCTGTGGGCGCGGACCTTCGAGGTGCAGCGCCGGCAGGTGATGGCGTCGCGGCTGATGGTGGTAGAGGGCGAGATCCAAAAGAGCCCCGAAGGCGTCGTCCACCTGATGGGCGCGATCGTCCACGACCGCACCGCCGAACTCGATCGGCTGTCGGAGGATCACCGCGCCGAGATCGAACTGTCACGGGCCGACGTGTTCGAGCATCCCCAGCCGCCACGTGATCATGTCCCGCGCGGCAGCCACCCTCGCAATGTCCGCATCCTGCCCAAGTCGCGCGATTTCCATTGATGATCGGGATCGACGATGCCTGTCTCAGCGCGGCGCGATGCGCCGGGCCAGGGGCCGCACCGTGGCGCAGGCCGGCGTACCGTCCGCACCGGTCCCGTCGATTGTCGTCTCGATGACGGCATCGCCCTTCATCGCACAATCCAGCAGCGCATTTTCGATGTCGTGGATGTCGATCTTGATCCGGCGCGACCATGGAGACGCCGGATCGCCGGCCAACTGGCCCACCCGGATATAGATGAACCGCCGGACCGGGCCTTCGCGACGCACCTGCTCCCCGAAGAATTTGGGGCCGGGGGCCACGTGGATCGGGACGTCGAAAACGAGCGCTTCACCGCCGATCGACGCTTTTGGGTCCAGCGGAAGATCGTCCTTGCCTTGCAGGCTGTGGAGCACACCGATCACGGGCCGCTCGATGACGATCCGCAAAGAGACGCCTGCCTGATCCGTCCGGCCCATGGCGCGATATCCCTATTTATTCTCGAAAGAGTCGCCCGGCGGCAGGCCGGCGCGCAGGCCGGTCGGGTTCTGCAGCCATTCCAACGCCCGCTTGTCATGGCCGAGCGTCGCGTACCAGAAGGCCAGCGTCGTCGCGATAACCGTGTTGCGGATATGGGGCGTAGGCTCGCCGTTCAGGGTGGTGCGGAACAACTGGCCCGCGAACATCTCATGGGTGCCGTCTTTCAACACCAGCAGATATTTCTCGCCTGGCGGCATCAGCCGGAAGGGCTGTTGCCGCTGGAGCGCGGTGATCGGCGTGACGAACGGTACAGCGTCGGCCGTGCCGGTGATCGACAGGAAAGGGATGCGGATCGTCGCGAAGGCGCTCTCGGGCGATCCGGTGAGTGGCGGCGAGGGGCTGAGGCCGACCGCCGCCCGCACCCGAGGGTCGCTCAGCGGGGGCTCGATCTTGCTTGGGAAGCTCTGCCCCGCGATCGCCTGGACGGTCTGGGCGCCGAAGCTGTGGCCGGCGACACCGATCCGATTGAGGTCGATCCGCTGCAGGTCGCACGGCCCCTCCAGCAGGCGTCGGCCGAGCTCGCCGATCACGAACTGGATGTCGCGCGCGCGGGCCGCGAGTTGCTCGCCATTGAGGGCGGACTTGAATCCCGGCTTGCCGAAGATCGCGCTGTCGCTGCCCTCATGCTGGACGTTGACGACAGCGAACCCGCCCTCGGCCCACGCATGCGCCCAGATTGTCCCCGCGTCGAGCGAGCCGCCGAGGCCATGGCTGAACAGGATGACGCCGACCTTCTCCCGTCCGGCCGGCATACGGATCCGCACCGGCACCGATCGGCTGCGCGTGGCGTCGAGCCAGACCCCCTCGCACAGGGTGATCGGCGATGCCGCATGGGCAGGGGGGGCGACGATCAAGGCGAGCCAGAACAGCCAGCGGAGATAAAGCATGCTATTCCATAGCGGCCCGCGGCGCGGGGGGGAAGTAGAGCGGGTCGTAACGCAGTGCGACATATTTACAACTATGTCGGAAGAAAGTGCCGTTGCCTGGATTGGGTAGCGTACAGCTTTTCTCGCATATTGCGATGCAACATGCGGGCTTGTAACAAAAATGTCATTCACGATCAGCACGGGTGACACATCAGCGCGGCAGGTGGCCGCCGTCCGAACTGCTATCGAAGATGCTAAGGGGTATAGTTATGAAGAAGCTGATGCTTGGCTGCGCCGTTTCGGCGCTGGCCGTTTCCGGTGCTCATGCGCAGTCGACCGGCTCGATCGACTTCGAAAACGACATCGTCGTCACCGGCTCGTCGATCAACAGGGGCGTCGCGGGTGTGATTGCGCCCGACACGTCGAAGTCGAAGGCGGTGCTGACCCAGGAGTTCATCACCCACCAGACGCCGGGCCAGACGATCAATGACGTCATCAACCAGCTTCCGGGCGTCAGTTTCCAGAATAACGATCCCTTTGGTTCGGCTGGCGGCACGCTGACGATCCGCGGCTTCGACGATCAGCGCATCTCGCAGACCTTCGACGGCGTTCCGCTGAACGATACGGGTGGCTATGCGCTCTATTCCAACCAGCAGCTGGACCCGGAGCTGATCGAGCAGGTCAACGTCAACCTCGGCACCACCGACGTCGACAGCCCGACCGCCGCGGCGACCGGCTCGACCGTCAACTACCGCACCCGCAACCCAACCGAGGATTTCGGCGTGAACCTGATGGGGTCGGCCGGCCGCTTCGACTTCATGCGTATCTTCGGCTCGGTCGACACCGGCGTATTCACGCCGTGGGGCACCCGCGCCTTCGTCGCGGCCAGCCGCGCGACCAACGACGCGATCTTCGGCAAGTACGGAAAGATCGACAAGTCGCAGTATAACGCCAAGATCTACCAGCCGATCGGCGACAATGGCGACTTCATCTCGATCGCCGGCCACTATAACCAGAACCGCAACAACTTCTTCGGCTCCTCGCCACTCCGCGTCGACACCACCGGAGGCCGCACCGTCGGCACCGACTCGTCCAACCGCTTCCCGCTCACCAAGGACGAGCGCTTCTTCGCGATTCCCCGCTGCACCGTCGCCCCCGGCGTGACCGGGGTCGCCGACGCTGCCAGCAGCTGCGGCTCGCTGTTCGACTATCGCCTCAACCCGTCGAACACCGGTAACATCCGCATCAACTCGAAGTTCACCCTGTCGGACAAGCTGACCCTGACCGTCGACCCGAGCTATCAATATGTGAAGGCCAATGGCGGCGGCACCTTCGTCGCCAGCGAGAGGCTGAACGCCCAGGGCTATTCGGGCTTCGTGCAGGCCTCGTCGTCGTCGCAGCCGTCCTATTTCTTCGGCAAGGACCTCAACAATGATGGCGATGCGCTCGACAATGTCCGCATCCAGGCGCCCAGCCAGACGCGGACCGATCGCTACGGCCTGATCTCCTCGCTGCGCTACGACCTGAACGACGACCACACGGTACGCGTCAACTATTCGCTCGACTACGCCCGTCACCGGCAGACCGGCGAAGCCGGCCTGCTCGACGATGCCGGCAAGGAAACGGCTTTCCCGGCCAACAACCCGCTGGTTGGTGTCAACGGCAACGTGCTCAACAAGCGCGATCGCCTGTCCTATGCGATCCTCAACCAGTTCTCCGCCGAATATCGCGGCGAGTTCCTGGACGATAGCCTGGTCATCAACGCTGGCATCCGCGCGCCCTTCTTCAAGCGCAAGCTGACCAATTACTGCTTCGCGCTCACCGCTACCGGCAACGTCGCCTGTTTCAGCGGCAACGATGCGGGCGAGGCGGCCTATGCGGCGGCCAACCCGACGATCCAGGGTCCGCAGAAGCGCACGTTCAAATATGACAAGATCCTGCCGAACATCGGCTTCGTCTATGACCTGACGTCGAAGATCAGCGCGTTCGGCAGCTATTCGAAGGGCATTCAGGTTCCGGGCACGGACAACCTGTACAACTCCTTCTTCTACGCCCGGAACACCCCGAGCGCGAACCCGGTCCCCGAGACGACCGACAATTTCGACCTTGGTGCGCGCTACCGCTCGGGCAAGATCCAGGCGCAGGGCTCCTTCTGGTACACCCTCTACAAGGATCGCCTGGCGTCCGCCTACGACCGCGACCTGAACGTCACCATTTACCGCAACCTCGGCAAGGTGACGAAGTACGGCTACGACGGCAGCATTTCCTACACGCCGATCCCCGAGCTCTCGATCTACGCCTTCGGCTCCTATCTGAAGTCGAAGATCAAGGATAATGTCGAGCTGAGCGCGACCACGGTCGCGTTGACCAAGGGCAAGCGGGAATCGGGTGCGCCGATCTATACCGCCGGCGGCCGCGTCCAGGGCAATCTCGGCCCGGTCCAGCTCGGCGTCCAGGCAAAGCGCACCGGCTCGCGCTATGTCAACGACCAGAACCTGCCGGTCTTCGCGAACGGCGTCCAGGTCTACGGAGCCAAGGTCAGGGGCTATACGCTGGTCGATCTCGACGCGCGCATCTCGCTCGAATGGGCGGGCCTGAACGATAAGACCTATTTCCAGATCAACGTCACCAACCTGTTCGACAAGCTCTATGTCGGCGGCTTCGACGGCACGCTGTCGAACACCGGCACGACCTTCGCGAACATCGGTGCGCCGCGCACCGTGATCGGGACCCTGTCGATCGGCTTCTGATCCGCTAGAACGATGGAAGGAGCCCGTCGCCGAAAGGCGGCGGGCTTTTTTCATGAGCGGTCGCGATCGGGGCGCCTGTCCTCACACCGCCAGCCGGGTGGTCAGCTTGACCTCCTCCAGTACCGCATAGGTGCGGGTCTCGCGCACCCCGGGCATCGCCGTCAGGATGTCGCCCAGGAAACTGCGATAGGCCGACATATCCGACACGCGGACCTTGAGCAGATAGTCGAAGCCGCCCGCCACCATATGGCATTCCATCACCTGCGGTACGCGGCGGACATGCTCGGAAAAGGCGCTGAACACGTCGTCCGTGGTGCGGTCGAGCAGCACCTCGATGAAGATCATCAGCGCTTGGTCGAGCTTCTCGGGGTCGAGCAGCGCGGTGTAGCCGGTGATCACGCCCCGTTCGCGCAGCCGCTTCACCCGGTCGAAACAGGCCGCTGGCGACAGGCCGCAACGCTGCGCCAGCGCCTGGTTGGTGATTCGGCCGTCCTCCTGCAGCGCCCTCAGCAGCCGGCGGTCGGTATCGTCAATCGGAACATGCTTCGGTTCGGCCGCCATTATCCAATAATCCATTCGGGGGTTGGTGCCATAATATGAAGCACCTTCGGCGGGATTGGCAATATCATGGAAATGTATCGGATATATATGCCGATCGCCGGAGGATGTGATGGCCAGCCTGGTTTCGAATTGGGACATGATCGACGCCGGCAAATATGCCGACGAGGGTGACGTGGTGCGCAGCCTGCTCGAGCGCCAGCCGCTTGGCCTACAGGATCGCGCCGATATCGTCGCGGAGGCCGCCGCGCTGGTCGAGGGCGCGCGCGGGGCCACGAAAAAGCAGGGTGTGGTGGAAAGCTTCCTGCAGCAATTCTCGCTCGGTACGCGCGAAGGGCTGGCGCTGATGTGCCTGGCCGAGGCGCTGCTGCGCACCCCCGATGCCGATACCCGCGACCGGCTGATCGCCGAGAAGATCGGATCGGCCGACTGGGCCAGCCATCTCGGTCAGTCGGACAGCCTGTTCGTCAACGCCTCGACCTGGGGGCTTATGCTGACCGGCCGGCTCGTCGACGTCGATGAGGAGGCGAAGAAGGACCTGGGCGGCTTCCTCAAGCGTGTCACCGCCCGGCTCGGCGAACCGGTGATCCGCCAGGCGGTCGGCGCCGCGGTCAAGATGATGGGCGAGCAGTTCGTGCTCGGCCGCACCATCGGCGACGCCCTCGCCCGCGCTAGGCGGGAAGGTTATCTTTGCTCGTTCGACATGTTGGGCGAGGGCGCCCGCACCGCCGCCGACGCCGAGCGCTACGAGCGCATCTACGCCGACGCGATCGAGACGGTCGGCAAGGCGGCCGACGGTGCCGGGCCCGAGCTGGGCCATGGCGTCTCGGTCAAGCTGTCGGCGCTGTCCCCCCGCTATGAGGCGGTGCAGGAGGCGCGCGTCTGGGAGGAGCTCTATCCGCGCGTCAAGCGGCTCGCCCTGATTGCCGCCCGCCACGACCTCAACTTCGCGATCGACGCCGAGGAGGCCGACCGGCTCGTCATTTCGCTGAAGATGATCGAGCGGCTGGTGAAGGAGCCTGAGCTGGGCGACTGGAAAGGCCTCGGCGTCGTCGTCCAGGCCTATCAGAAGCGCGGCCTGGCCGTGATCGGGGCGCTCCGCGCGCTGGCCGAGAACAGCGGGCGGCGGATCATGGTCCGGCTCGTCAAGGGCGCCTATTGGGACAGCGAGATCAAGAAGGCGCAGGTCGCGGGTCGCCCCGACTATCCGGTCTTCACCACCAAGGCGGCGACCGACCTGTCCTATCTGGTCTGCGCCAAGGCGCTGATCGACGCCAGCCCGGCGCTCTATCCGCAATTCGCCAGCCACAACGCCCACACCCTGGCGGCGGTGCGCGGCATGGCCGACGGCGCAGGCGTGACGATCGAGCATCAGCGCCTCCACGGCATGGGCGAGGCGCTCTATGCCGCCGCCGGGAAGCGCTATGGCGAGCTGCGCCTGCGCGCTTATGCGCCGGTCGGCGGGCATGAGGAACTGCTCCCCTATCTGGTCCGCCGCCTGCTGGAGAACGGCGCCAACACCAGCTTCGTCCACGCCCTGCTCGACGAGCGGGTGCCAGCCGAGTTGGTGGTCGCCGACCCGATTACCGCGGTTGAGGCGCATCCGCAGCGCCATGCGCGGATCGCGCTGCCAGCCGACATCTATGGCCCGTCGCGCCGCAATCCGCTCGGTCGCGATTATTCCCTGGTCGAGGCGCGCGCGCTGGCGGCGAAGACCACCGTACTGACCGCGGGCGAGCGCGAGACATCCGGCGCGATCGTCCAGGGCCGGCTGATCGCGGCCGCCGCCGATCCGGTGACGAGCCCCGCCGATCGCGGCCGCGTGATCGGCTATGCCTCGACCGCGACCCCCGCCGACATCGATCGCGCGATCGCCGCCGCGCGTGGCGCGCAGCCCGGCTGGGACCGGATGGGCGGCGGCGGCCGCGCCGCCGTGCTGCGCGCGATGGGCGACGCGCTGGAGGCGGAAATGGACCCGCTGATCGCATTGCTTTCGCTGGAGGCGGGCAAGTCGCTCAACGATGGCGTCGCCGAAGTTCGCGAGGCCGTCGACTTCTGCCGCTATTATGCCGACCTGGCGGAGCGACAGTTCGGGTCGGCGACGATCCTGCCGGGACCGGTGGGGGAGACCAACCAGCTCGAACTGGCCGGCCGTGGGGTGTTCGCCTGCATCAGCCCGTGGAATTTTCCGCTCGCCATCTTCATCGGCCAGATCGCGGCGGCGCTGGCGGCCGGCAACGCCGTGCTCGCGAAGCCGGCCGAGCAGACCCCGCTGGTCGCGGCGCGCGCCGTCCGCCTGTTCCACAAGGCGGGTCTGGATCCCGACCTGTTGGCGCTGCTGCCGGGTGACGGCGCCATCGTCGGCGGGGCGATCGTAAACCATCCGGGGATCGACGGCGTCGCCTTCACGGGCGGCACCGAGACCGCCTGGGCGATCAACCGTCAGCTCGCGGCGCGCAACGGGCCGATCATTCCCTTCATCGCCGAGACCGGCGGCCTCAACGGCATGTTCGTCGACACCACGGCGTTGCGCGAGCAGGTGGTGGACGACGTCATGCTCTCCGCATTCGGATCGGCGGGCCAGCGCTGTTCGGCATTGCGGCTGCTGTTCGTACCGCATGACAGTGCCGACGAACTGATCGCAACGCTGAAGGGCGCGATGGAGGCGCTGGTGATAGGCGATCCGGCCGATCCCGCGACCGATGTCGGCCCGGTGATCGATGCCGAGGCAAAGGCGGCGCTCGCGGCGCATCGCGAGCGCTTGTCGCGCGAGGCGGTGATCCTTCACGAATGCGCGGCGCCCGAGGGCGGCGACTTCTTCGCGCCGCTGATGGCCGAGGTTCCCGCCGCCGACTTCCTGGAGCGCGAGGTGTTCGGCCCGATCCTCCACGTCGTCCGCTACGATCCGGCCGACCTCGCCAAGGTCGCGGGGCGGCTCGCGGCGCGCGGCTATGGCCTGACGCTGGGTGTCCACAGTCGGATCGAACGCTTCGCCGAGGAGGTCCGCGCCCTGGTGCCCGCCGGCAATGTCTATGTGAACCGCTCGATCATCGGCGCGGTGGTCGGCGTCCAGCCGTTCGGTGGGGAGGGGCTGTCGGGCACTGGCCCGAAGGCCGGCGGACCGCACGCGCTGCTGCGCTATGCGACCGAGCGGGCCTTGTCGGTGAACATCACCGCGCAGGGCGGCGACCCGGCCTTGCTCAATCTCTGAGCGCCTGCGGGAGAAGGTGTCTGCCGGCGCCTCGAAATGCGCCCTTACGCGTATTTCCAAACAGCCTGTGCGGGGTAGGCGCGGTCGCGTTGCGGGTGGCGAACATCAGCAACCGGCCGAGCAGGCTCCACTGACAGCTTCCGATGTTACGCATAGGCGGTGACCACTATCCTTCCGCCCGCCGCTATTGCATGAATGGATGACGGCCCCATGACAGCGGGCGTCAGGGGATCGGAACCGCAATGCTGATCGCGGCAGGGGCGCTGCTTGGGGTGATCTTCGGCAGCTTCATTGCGACGATCGTCGTCCGCTGGCCGCGGGGCCGGTCGGCGGTGCGCGGTCGTTCGGCCTGCGACGGGTGCGGCGCGGCGCTCGGTCCGGCGCGGCTGGTACCGGTCTTCAGCTATGCGATCCAACGCGGCCGCGCGGCTTGCTGCAACGGCCGGATCGACCCCGTTCATCCGCTCGCCGAGCTGCTTGGGGGGATGATCGGCGCCCTGGCTATCGCCGCAGCCCCCGATCTGCCGCAGGCGATCGCCGGTGCGTTGTTCGGCTGGGTGCTGCTCACCCTTGCACTGCTCGATCTCCGTCATTTCTGGCTGCCCAACCGTCTGACGGCCGCTCTGACGCTGGCCGGGCTGGGCGTCGGACTGGCCGGATTGCCGCCCGATCTTCTCGATCGGCTCATCGGCGGCGTGGTCGGATTCCTCCTGCTGGAGGTGGTCCGCCGCGGCTATCGCTGGCTGCGCGGCCGCGATGGTATGGGTGGCGGCGACCCCAAGCTGTTCGGCGCGATCGGCCTGTGGCTGGGCTGGCGCCTGTTGCCGATCGTATTGCTCGGTTCGGCCTTGGCCGGGCTGGCGACGGCATTGCTGCTGTCGCTCGTGGGGCGACGACTCGGTGCGACGTCGAGATTGCCCTTCGGTCCCTTCCTGGCGCTTGGAGCCTGGGGCGTCTGGATAGCCGCCATGGCCGGGCCGACCGGGTAAGTTGTTCGATTATGGACCGGATCGCGCTTGCCCGGCCCGCCGGCGCGCCTAAACAAGGCAGCCTGCAGGGAGGGCTTATGACTGTCAGATGGATTGCGGCCGTGACGGCGCTGGCCGCGACGGGAGCGGCGGCGCAGACTGATCTCGCGACCGCTTTCGGCGCGCGCGAACAGATCGAGCAGATCAGCCTGTCGCCTGACGGAACGCGGCTGGCCTATGTCGTCCCGACCGCAGGGCAGGGCTCCGCGCTGCTGACCTTCGCGCCCGGTGTCGACAAGGAGCCCAAGGTCGCCTTCGCCATGAACGGCGAGCCCGATCGCCTGTCGGACTGCAACTGGATCGCCAATGATCGGTTGGTGTGCGGGATATGGGGTCTCGCCCAGCCCGCCGAATTGGCCAACGCGGGCATCATCCCCTATTCGCGGGTCGTCGCGATCGATGCTGGTGGCGGCAATCCGCGCATGCTCAGCGCGATGCACAACAGCAATTCCCGCGGTTACAACCTGCGCGGTGGCGAGGTGATCGACTGGCTGCCGGAGGAGGACGGCAAGGTCCTGATGACCCGCAATCAGCTTCCCGACTCCCGCCTGGGCACGCGCCTGGGCAAGAGCGAGGAGGGCATGACGGTCGACAAGGTCGATACCCGCACGCTCAGCTCCTCGCGCGTGGAAAGCGTCCAGCAGGATGTCCTCTCCTATATCAGCGATGGCCACGGTACGCTGCGGATCAAGGCGATCTGGCAGAATGAGGGCGGCCGCGACAGCGGCGTGACCCGCTATTATTACCGCCAGACGGGCAGCAAGAAATGGGAGCCGCTGTCCGAGTATGACAGCGTCGCCGAAGAAGGGTTCGAGCCGGACTCGGTCGATTATGAGCGCAACGCGGTCTATGGCTTCCGCAAGAAGAACGGCCTCAAGGCCGTCTATCGCATCGCGCTCGACGGGTCGCTCAAGGAAGAGCTGGTCTATTCGCGGCTCGACGTCGACGTCGACGGCCTGATCCATATTGGCCGGCGCAACCGCGTGATCGGCGCGAGCTACGCCACCGATATCCGCCAGACCGTCTATTTCGACCCCGACCTTGCCAAGCTCCGGGATTCGCTGGCCAAGGCGTTGCCGGGGCAGCCGATGGTCCGCATCGTCGATTCGAGCATGGACGAGAAGAAGCTGCTGATCTGGGCGGGCAGCGACAAGGATCCGGGCGTCTATTATATCCTCGACCGGACGACCAAGCAGATGGCGACCTTCCAGCCGAACCGGCCGCAGCTCGAAGGAGTCCAACTCGCCGAGATGAAGCCGGTGTCCTATCCGGCCGCCGACGGCACGATGATTCCAGGCTATCTGACCCTGCCGGTCGGCGGCGCGGGCAAGAACCTCCCTGCGATCGTCATGCCGCATGGCGGCCCCGGCGCGCGGGACGAGTGGGGCTTCGACTGGCTGGCGCAATATTATGCGGCGCGCGGTTTTGCCGTGCTCCAGCCCAATTTCCGCGGCTCAACTGGCTATGGCGAAGACTGGTATCTGCAAAACGGCTTCAAGTCCTGGCCGACGGCGGTTTCCGACATCGGCGACGGCGCGCGCTGGATGATCAAGCAGGGGATCGCCGATCCGAAGAAGCTCGCCGCGGTCGGCTGGTCCTATGGCGGCTATGCCGCGCTCCAATCGGCGGTGGTCGACCCGGCCTTGTTCAAGGCGATCGTCGCGATCGCCCCGGTGACCGATCTGCCTCTGCTCAAGGAACAGTCGCGCTGGTGGAGCAATTATCGCCTCGTCAGCGATTTCATCGGATCGGGGGCGCAGGTGCTGCAGGGATCGCCCGCCCGCAACGCGGCGCAGATCAAGGCCCCGGTCATGCTGTTCCACGGCACGATGGACCGCAACGTCAATGTCGAGCAGACGCGGGTGATGGACCGGGCGCTGACCGCCGCCGGCGTGCTGCATAGGACGGTGATCTTCGAAAACCGGGACCATCAGATCGAGGACGGCGCGATGCGCGCGCGGATGCTTCGTGATAGCGACACCTTCCTGCGGCAGTCGATGGGGATGTGATCGGCCAGGTCAGGCCGGGCTCGTCGTCAGGCGGCGGTGCCGACATACTCCGCCGCGCGATCCTGTCCATCTGCGGTACGATGGGCGCGACATCCGCTCGTCGGCAGCGGTAGTGCGCCTTCTATGCCAGAGGACGACGAAGGATTTTTACCAGGGCGTTGCGGTTCCTGTCGGATAGCGGGTGAGTTCTGCGTCTTAGGTACGGGCGGTTGCGCGGTATAGGGTGGCCGGTCGGACAAGGAGATGGGCATGTTGTACGCAATCCTCTGCTATGATTCCGAAGAGGTGGTCGGCGCATGGAGCGCGGAAACCGAGACGGCCGTGATGGCGCGGCTGGGTGCGGTGCAGGACCGGCTCCGCGCCGAGGGACGGCTGGGCCCTGTCGCCCGGCTGATGCCGACGACTGCGGCGACTACCGTGCGCAAGGGGGCCGAGCCGCTGGTGCTCGACGGTCCCTTCGCCGAAACCAAGGAGCAGCTCCTCGGCTTCTACATCGTCGATTGCGACAGCCTCGACGCTGCGCTCGAGGTTGCGGCCGAACTGGGCCGGGCAAGTGGTTCGGCCGGGGCGCATGAGGTGCGGCCTCTGATGCTCTTCCGGCCCGGCGAGGCGGAGCCTTCGTGACGGACCTCGCCTGGATCGACGCGGCACTGGCGTCGGCCCGGCCCCGTGCAGTGGCGGCGCTTCTCCGCTATTTCCGCGATATGGACCTGGCCGAGGAAGCCTATCAGGAGGCTTGCCTGCGGGCGCTGGCGCGCTGGCCGGAACAAGGGGCGCCGCGCGATCCCGCGGCCTGGCTGATCCTGGTCGGCCGAAACAGCGGGATTGACGCCGTGCGCAAGTCGGCTCGGAACGAGGCGCTGCCGCCCGAGGAGCAGCTTTCCGACCTCGACGATGCCGAGGCGGGGATCGCCGACCGGCTCGACGAGGGCCAGTATCGCGACGACATATTGCGACTGCTGTTTGTCTGCTGCCATCCCGACCTGCCGGCCACCGGCGCCATCGCGCTGGCGCTGCGCATCGTCTCGGGGCTGACCGTCGCGCAGATCGCCCGCGCCTTCCTGGTCGGCGAGAAGGCGATGGAGCAGCGCATCACCCGCGCCAAGGCGCGCATCGCCGGCAGCGGTATCCCCTTCGAGACGCCGGGGCCGATCGAGCGGGCCGAGCGGCTGGGGGCGGTCGCCGCGATGGTCTATCTGATCTTCAACGAAGGCTATTCGGCGAGCGGCGCCGAGGCCGGCGCGCGCGGACCGCTGTGTCGCGAGGCGATCCGGCTCGCCCGGTTGCTACTGCGACTCTTCCCGTCCGAGCCCGAAATCCTTGCACTCACCGCGCTGATGCTGCTCCAGCATGCGCGCAGTGCCGCTCGGCTCGACGGGGAAGGGCAGGTCGTCCTGCTCGAGGATCAGGACCGCGGCCAATGGGACGGCACGATGATCGCCGAGGGATTGGCATTGCTCGACAAGGCGATGCGGCACCGCCGGCCCGGCCCCTATCAGGTACAAGCCGCGATAGCTGCCCTTCATGCGCGAGCGAAGGTCGCGGCCGATACGGATTGGGCCGGGATCGAACGGCTTTACGCGACCCTTGAACGGATGCAGCCCTCGCCGGTGGTAACGCTCAACCGCGCCGTCGCGGTCGGCCGGCTGTCAGGCCCGGAAGCCGCGCTCGCCCTGCTCGCGCCGCTCGACGAACGGCTTGACGGCTATTTCTATTATCATGGCGCGCGCGGCGCCTTTCTCGACCAGCTTGGCCGGGTGGAGGAGGCGCGCGCTGCCTTCGGCCGGGCGATCGGCCTGGCCGGCTCGGCGGCGGAGGCCGCCTATATCCGTCAGCAGCTCGATCGGTTATCGCAGCCCAAATAAACGGGGAGAGGACTGTCGGATCGGACGTGCCGCCGTCGTCGTACCGACGCAGACGATAGGAGACGATAGATGCACGACTTGATCCTGACCCGCCTGATTGATGCGCCGCGCGAGAAGCTGTTTCGCTGCTGGACCGATCCGGAACTCATCCCGCTATGGTTCTGCCCGCCGCCCTGGGGCGTGTCGAAGGCCGAGGTCGACCTGCGGGCCGGCGGTTCCTGTCTGATCGTGATGCGCGGCCCGGAGGGACAGGAGATGCCGAACCCCGGCGTCTATCTGGAAGTGATCCCGAACGAGAAGCTTGTCTTCACCGACGCCTTCACCCGCGCCTGGGAGCCATCGGAGAAGCCGTTCATGACCGGCATCCTCACCTTCGCTGACGAAGACTGCAAGACCCGGTACACCGCGACGGTCCGTCACTGGACCGCCGAGGACAAGGCTCAGCACGAGGCGATGGGCTTCCATGAAGGCTGGGGCATCGCGACCGACCAGCTTGAGGCGCTGGCGAAGCGTATCTGAGTCCGTCCCTTCCCGTTAAAGCGGTTGGGGGTGGGCTGCGATCCACGGCCAATGGGGGGGAGCCGGATCGCGTCACGGGGCAGTGTGCCCACCCCCGCCCCGCCGCAGGGATTCGGCGGGGAGTCCTGTTCAGGCGAGCCGGCCGCGCCGTCGCTCGCTACCGAGATAGGCGAGCAGGCCTTGTGCCTGCCCACGCGAATAGCCGGACGCGAGGAAGCTGCCGACGTCGTCCGCGCCGAGGTCTTCGGCATGGTGTCTCGCCAGCGAGGCGAAGCGGCGCAGGCTTTCCAGCCGCGGATCGGCGAGTGGCCGGGCAAGGCGGATGCCCAGCGCCCATTCGACGAAGCGACCGAAGCGGCTGTTGGGCGCAATCTCCCGCGTCGCGTCGACACGTTCGGCGAGACTGATCACGCGGAGTTCAGTGGACGAGAAAAGCCCCGCATCGGAGGCCGTTGCCGTCCTGGTTTCCCCATCGAGGGGGGAGAAGCCCAGATAGGCCATGGCGTTGTGTCCCCTGACAAAATGTGACAGATCGGTACGTTGTATGAAAGGTGGCGTACCGTTCGGTTACATCTTCGTCAAGATCGCGCAGGCCATCGGCGAAAACTTATTCTGTCACCCCTGACAGAAAGGCTGAACCGGCCGCGGAATTCCATACGGTAGATTTCCGAAACAATATCTGTTGCAGACCTTGATAAAGGTCCATATTATGGACCAATGGCCCTGTCGTGACTCATGTCACGAGCTTCCCTGCGGTACGGCGAGGGGCATCGAAAAGGGGAGGTAAATGCGCAATTCGGCGAAAAGAACAAATCTGCTTCGAGCAGCGGAAGCCGGTGTGGCCTTGGTGCTTTCACTGGCTATTGCAAGCGTGCAAGCCCGCGCCGAGGATTTCGCGATCACCCATGTCTCTGTCGTGCCGATGGATCGGGAGCGGGTGATTTCCGATCAGACGCTCCTCGTCCATGACGGCCGAGTTCTCAGCTATGGCCCGGCCGCCTCGATGGCGCTGCCAAAGGGCGTCCGGCTTATCGATGGCCGTGGCCGCTATGTCATCCCGGGCTTGAGCGACATGCATGTCCACATCCCGGTCGGCGGTCCGACCGTCGATGGGGCGGCCGAGGGGAGCCTCTCCCCGGATGCCAGCGCCGCCTTTCTCGACCTCTTCATCGCCAATGGCGTTACGACAGTGCGGAACATGGCGGGTGTCGAGGCTCACCTTAAGCTCCGGAATGCGATCAATGCCGGGAAAAGGGAAGGGCCGCGTATCTTCACGGCATCGGCGATCATGGATGGTGCCCCCCCGCTCATCTCCTACACGACGCCGTTCGGCAAGCCGGACGCTGCGCGGGCCTATGTCCGATGGTCGGCGCAGAAGGGGTTTGATTTCATCAAGGTCTATTCGACGCTGAGAAGCGATGCCTTCGAAGCCATCGTCGACGAGGCCCGGAAGCGGAAGCTTCCCGTTACAGGCCATCTGCCCCAGCGCGTCACCTTCGACCACGGCTTGCAGGGCATGCGGTCGATCGAGCATCTGTCCGGTTTCGATGTGGCATTGTGGCCGGATCCGTCGAAGGTCTCACCCGGCATTCCCGATCTCTACACCGGCTTCGCCTTTGGCACGGAGGCAAAGATCGAGGCGCTCGTGGCGAAGGTGAAGGAGGCTGGCGTCTGGAACGATCCGACGCTTGTCGTCTACGATCACCTGACCAACGAACTCGATCGCGAGAAGCGCCAGCACCTGCCGGAGAGCAAGTATCTTCCGCCTGAGCTGCGCGATGATAAGCTCTTCAACCAGGTGTTTGACGCGCGGCACCGGGCGACCCTGGAAGGCAGCCGATCGGTTCGGCTGGCCATCGTCAAGGCGTTGAGCGACGCCGGCGCGCCGTTGCTTACGGGCACCGATACACCGGCCCTGGTGGTCGTGCCCGGTTTCGCTCTGCACGGCGAGCTCAAGGATTTCGTCGAGGCGGGGCTGACGCCCTATCAGGCTCTGGCCGCCTCAACCGCCGAACCTGCACGCTATCTCGATCGCGTCGGGCAGTTCGGAACCATCGTCCCCGGAGCAAGCGCCGATCTGGTGCTTCTCGCGGCAAATCCCCTCGACGACATCAACAATATTGACCGCATCGAAGGGGTAATGGTGCGCGGCCGCTGGTATCCCCGGCGGGAGATCGATGCCAGGCTCGAGGCCCACGCGGCGAAATTCGCAGCTCCGCGATAGGGGCCCATGATTGATTGGGGGGGGCGTTCGGCACCGGGGCGTCCGCATGACCGCAGGATACCGACGCGCTGTTCGTCCTGTTCGACGGCCGGTTTCCAGCCTGGCATCCCGCTCCACGTGGCCGTCCGGCTGGTGCTACATTTTTATGTCAGTTCGATGACGATGTCGGGCCAGGATCGCCGTCGCTGCGGTCGCAGAAGGCGATCCGCTGTAACATTGCTGTAACAGCCGGGGATTAAGCGGGCCTCGCGCCGGAGGGACTCCGGCATCGGAGATTCTTCATGCTCAAGCATTTCGTCGCCTCGCTGAGCGCGGCCCTGATCTTCGCCTCGGGCGCGGCTTCGTCCGCCCAGGCCGCCAATATTTCGGGCGCGGGGGCGACCTTTCCCGCGCCGCTTTATGCAAAATGGGCGGAAACCTACAAGGCGACCACCGGCATCGGGCTCAATTATCAGGCGATCGGTTCGGGCGGCGGCATCAAGCAGATCAAGGCGAAGACCGTCGACTTCGGCGCGTCTGACAAGCCGCTGAAGCCCGCCGAGCTTGCCGCCGCCGGCCTCTATCAATTCCCGACCGTGATGGGCGGGGTGGTGCCGATCGTCAACCTGCCCGGCGTGAAGGCTGGTCAGATCAAGCTGACCGGCGCCGTGCTCGCCGACATCTTCATGGGCGGGATCCGCAAGTGGAACGACCCGCGGATCGCCCGGCTCAACCCCGGCGTGAAGCTGATGCCGATACCGATCACCGTCGTCCACCGCTCGGACGGTTCGGGCACCTCCTTCCTCTTCACCACCTATCTGTCGATGAAGAACCCGGTCTGGGCGAAGAAGGTCGGCGCGAGCGACGCTGTGTCGTGGCCCACCGGCATCGGCGGAAAGGGCAATGACGGCGTTTCTGCCTTCGTCAAGCAGACGATGGGATCGATCGGCTATGTCGAATATGCCTATGCCAAGCAGAACCGGGCGACCTCCGTCCTGCTGCAGAACAAGGCGGGCCAGTTCGTCGCGCCGGCGGCCGCCAACTTCGCGGCGGCGGCGGCTGGTGCGCAATGGGACAAGGCGCCGGGCAATTATGTCCTGCTGCTCGACCAGCCGAGCCCGAAGGCCTGGCCGATCACCGGCGCGACCTTCATCCTCGTTCGCCGGAACCAGACCAACCCGGTGACGGGTGCCGGAGTCCTGAAATTCTTCGACTGGGCTTATAAGGCGGGCGACGCCTCGGCTGCACGGCTCGATTATGTGCCCCTGCCGGCCGCGGTGAAGGCCCTGGTCCGCAAGCAGTGGTTGACCAGCGTGACGGCGGGCCGCAAGCCCGTCTATGTTCCGCGCTGAACCATCACCGGCGCCGTAGTTGCGGGAACGGGAGCGACAGGATCGTCCCCGTTGCCTTGAAAGGGAAACATGGCAAGCGCTGCTCCACCTGACACCGCACGGTTCGGCACGTCCGGCTCGGCAGGGGAAACCCTCTTCCATGCCGCTTGCTTCGGGGCGGCGACCTTGCTGCTCGTCACGCTGGGCGGGGTGGTGGTCAGCCTCGCGATCGGCGGATGGCCGGCTATCGAGCATTTCGGCTTTGGCTTTCTCACCTCCAGCGAATGGAATCCCGTCACCGAGGTCTACGGTGCGGCGGGGCCGGTGGTCGGCACGCTGGTCACGGCCTTGCTGGCGCTGGCGATAGCATTGCCGCTGGCGATCGGCGTGGCGGTCTTCCTGGTCGAATTCTGCCCTCGCCCGGTGGCCCAGCCGGTGGCGATCGCGGTCGAGCTGCTCGCCGGTATTCCCTCGATCGTTTACGGCATGTGGGGCCTGTTCGTCCTTGCCCCCTGGTTTGCCGAACATGTCCAGCTTCCGCTGATGATGGAAGCCGAGCCCGGGTCGTGGCAGGAGACGCTGTTCGCCGGCATCCCCAACGGCGCCAATATCTTCACCGCCTCGGTGATCCTCGCGATCATGATCCTGCCCTATATGGCGGCGGTGTTCCGCGAGTTGTTCATGACCGTCCCGGCGCAGCTGCGCGAAGCGGCCTACGGCCTCGGCTGCACGCCGTTCGAGGTGATCCGCGCGGTCGTCATCCCCTATGTCCGGCGTGGCATGGTTGGTGTGATCATGCTTGGCCTGGGCCGCGCGTTGGGCGAAACGATGGCGGTCACCTTCATCATAGGCAATGCCCATGGCTTCCCCGATTCGATCTTCGCCTCGGGCTCGACCATCGCTTCGACGATCGCCAACGAGTTCGCCGAGGCAAGCAGCGACATGCATGGTGCCGCGCTGGTCGCGCTCGGCCTCGTCCTCTTCCTGATCACCTTCGGGGTGCTCGCGATCGCCCGCGCGCTCCTCGGCAGCCAGCGTCATTAAGGGGAGCAGGATGGACCGCGCCCTCGTTCGCCGTATTTCCAACATCGCCTTCGTGGTGCTGACCGCGATCGCGACGCTCATCGCGCTCACCGCACTGGCGCTGATCCTCTGGTCGTTGCTCAGCAAGGGCATCGGCGGGCTGGATACGAAGATCTTCACCATGACCCAGCCCGCCCCGGGCTCCGAAGGCGGCCTGTCGAACGCTATCATGGGATCTCTGATCATGTGCGGCATCGGCCTGGCGATCGCCGTCGTCGTCGGCGTGCTCGCGGGTACGTGGCTGTCCGAATATGGCGGCAATACCCGCTACGGGCAGGTCGTCCGCTTCCTCAACGACGTGCTGCTGTCGGCGCCGTCGATCCTGATCGGCCTGTTCGTCTATGAGATATTGGTTCGACCCTTTCACGGCTTCTCGGCCTGGGCCGGCGCTGTCGCCCTCGCCATCCTGGCCATGCCGATCGTGACCCGCACGACCGAGGACATACTGAGCCTCCAGCCGAGCGCACTGCGCGAGGCGGGCATGGCGCTCGGCGCCAGCCGCGCCTTCGTGATCCGCAAGATCGTCTGGAAATCGGCTCGCGCCGGCCTTGTTACCGGCGCGCTGCTCGGCTTCGCCCGGATCAGCGGCGAGACCGCGCCGCTGCTGTTCACGGCGCTCGGCAACCAGTTCTTCTCCACCCAGCTGACCCAGCCGATGGCCAGCCTGCCCACCACCATCTTCCAGTTCGCGCTGTCCGCCTATGATGACTGGCAGCGCCTAGCCTGGGTGGGGGCGCTGCTGATCGCCGTCGCCGTTCTCTCCATCAACATCATCGGGCGTATCGTCGCCCGGGAGGCCCGCCGTTCATGACCGACCTTCCGTCGCACCTGTCCGAGGAAGTTCATCTCGCCTTTCCCCCGCGCGACGCGCTGGCGATCGAGGCGCGCAAGCTCGATTTCTTCTACGGCAAGACGCAGGCGCTCTATGGCGTCGACCTGCCGGTGGAGCGGAACAAGATCACCGCGCTGATCGGACCGTCGGGTTGCGGCAAGTCGACCCTGCTGCGCGCGCTCAACCGGATCTACGATCTCTATCCGAAGCAGCATGCCGTCGGCCGCATCCTGCTGGACGGGCATGATGTGCTTGCCGACCGCAGGAGCCTGCAGCGTCTGCGCGAGCGTGACGGTGGCGGGAACGACACGACGATGGTTCGTTCGCCGGTGGACGTGGCGGGCCTGCGCGCGCGGGTCGGCATGGTTTTCCAGAAACCGACGCCTTTTCCGATGTCGATCTACGACAATGTCGCGTTCGGCGTGCGCCTCTACCAGCGCAAGAGCCGGTCGGAGATGGACCAGATCGTCGAAAAGTCGCTGCGCCGCGCGGCGCTGTGGGACGAGGTGAAGGACAAGCTCCATTCCTCGGGTCTCGGTCTGTCCGGCGGCCAGCAACAGCGCCTGTGCGTCGCGCGGGGCATCGCGGTGGAGCCCGACGTGCTGCTGCTCGACGAGCCGGCCTCGGCGCTGGATCCGGTATCCACCGCCAAGCTGGAAGAGACGCTGATCGAACTGCGCCGGGACTTCACGATCGTGATCGTGACCCACAATCTCCAGCAGGCGGCCCGCATCTCCAACTATACCGGCTTCATGTATCTGGGCCGGATGATGGAATTCCAGCCGACCGAGGAACTGTTCGCCAACCCGCGCGGGCAGCGCACCCGCGACTATGTGACGGGGCGCTTCGGCTAGGAGCTTATCGCCCGTTCTTTCCGCCTTCGCGGAATGACGAGCGGGGCAGGCACCAGCCGGAACGAAGCTGAACGGCGTCAGCTGTGGACGAGGCTGCCGCGCGGCACCTTCAGCTCGCAGCGGGTACCGCGGTCGATGGTGGTGGCACTGCTGATCTGGAGGTCTGCATTGAGCGACCGGGCCAGCATGTCCATCAGCTTCGATCCCGTGCCGCCGCTCCGGTCCGGATTGTGACCTGCGCCGTCATCCTCGATCGTGACGAGGATATTACCGTCCGCATCCGGCCGCAGCCAGACCGCCACCGCGCCTACCCCGTCCGGAAAGGCATGCTTGGCCGCATTGGTCAGACATTCGTTGACGATCAACGCGATCGATACGGCGACCTGCGCCGGCACTTCAATCGGCTCCGCATCGACGGTCAGGGTCACGCCTGCGGGTAACATGCCGTCGCGAATGCGCTCGCAGATCTCGCGCAGATGCTCGTGCAGCATCACCGTCGACAGGTCGCTGCTGCTGAGCGCGAGGTTCGAATAGACCGAGGCGAGCGACTGGAGCCGCCCGGCCGCCGCCTGCAATTCGCCGCGCAGCTCGGGGTTCTGTTGTCCTGCCGCACGCGACAGCAGCAGCGAAGCGGCGATCTGGAAATTGTTGCGGGTCCGATGATCGACTTCGCGAAGCGCCAGCGACAGCAGCTCGACACGGCGCTGCTGCTCCTCGCGCAATCGGAAGGCGGCACTGCGGAAGGAAGCGACGACCCAGGCGGTCAGCAGAAGCGACGCCGTCGCTACGACCAGGCCGACGCCGTGGGGAAAGTCGATCGTGAAGGCCCGTGTTGGCGGAATCACGAAATACCAGATCAGTGCCTGGCAAGCCATTGTCACCATCAGGCCTGATCGCAGGCCGGCGATGAGACAGGAGAAGATTACCGCGGGGAAGACGAAGGAATAGGCGAGGACGCCCGGCGCCAAGATGTCGACGACCAGGCGGCCGGCCACGGCCAGGCCGACGCCCGCCGTCGCCACCACGACGTCGGTCACCAGATCGGGTTTCCGCCCGGCCAGCCGGTGCGGAAGATCGAGGATCGCGGATATCGCTCCTGCTCCCATTTATCCGGACCGAAGCCCGAATGACGCCGTTTGCCCTACGGCGATCGCCATATTATCCGTCAATCGGGCGGAGCGAAAGACATTCCGCCGATAGCGCATCCTTCCTCACCCGGTGATCAGGCGCGCGTTGCGCAGATGGGTCAAAGCCCTCTCGCGGACCTTGGCGGCATAGCCCATGCGTTCGAGGAAGCCTCTTGGGTCGCGCGCGACCTGGCCGCTGCCTTCTTCGAGCTGAGTCCATGCGGCGCGAGCGCGGGCGACATCGCCGACCATCGCGTAGCCGACCGCACTGGTCAGGAAGAACACTCCGTGCCGTCCCATCACCGGGGGCGCCATATGCGCCAGTGCCTCGCGCGCTATCGCCGCGTCGTCGCGGGCGATGGCGAGCAGCAGCAGCGGTCCGTAGAACCGGCCTTCGGGATCGTCGTCGAGCGCTATCGCGCGCCTGATCATCGCTTCGGCGCGCGGATCGTCGCAGTCGAGCAGGTAGACCCCGGCATCGGCAAGCAGCGCCGGGTCATAAGGCTGAAGTTCGCTTGCCCTGATCGCGAAGCCCGTGGCCTGCGCGCAGGCGTTGCGCGCCACGGCGACCCGTGCGCGGGCAGCATTGCCCCAGGCATCGAGGGGATCGATCGAACCGGCGATATGGGCATGGCGCTGGGCGGTCAGCAGCAACGCGGGCCGGTCGCGCGGATCGGTGTCCGAACTGACCATCTTCTCTATCGCGAGCTGGGCGGCTGCAGCTTGCAACTGGGCATTGTCGGGGTCGCGCTTCAGGCTTTTCTCGACGCAGGCCTGAACATGGCGCAGCTCCTCGGCCGTCCGTTCCTTGCGATAGCGATGATAGAGCAGCAGGCAGCTGTAGCCTGCCGCCTCGATGCCACCATTTTCCTGCAGCTCATGGGTCGCAATCAGGCCGTTGACCCGGCCGATGGTCGCGATCATCGGCGCCAGCCGCTGTTCCAGCATCTCGCCATTGAGTCGGCTGGCGTCGCCCAGGCTGATGTCGCCCGACCAGATCAGTCGATCGGGGGCGAGGCGCATAAGGCGCAGGAACAGGCGTGGATGTTCACCGCCGATCAGATCTCCGCCCAGCCGATAGCGCGCCTGCGGCATCGCCGGCGGGGCGGGGGCCGCCGCGGTGGCGGGCGTCCCCGGGGCGGACGATCGGCGCAGCGGTCGCACGTCGAACATGTCGCTGCGGCCCAGCCCGTTGATCAACGTCACCCGGACGAGCTTGCCGAGAGGGCCGTCCTGGGCCATCGCCGTCCCGCCGATCTCCAGGACCGGCCGCTCGCGCCCGGCATTGGGCGGTGTCGTTCGCATCGGCAGGAGGTGAAGCGTGAGCGCCACCGCCAGCCCGACCAGAACCAGCAAGATGGCGATGTGCCAGCCGAACTGGAAAGGGCGCTGCGGCAGGGCGGGGGAAGCGGCCGCCTCATCCGGACCGGCTGGCTCCTCCGCAGGCTGCAATGCGACCCGATAGCGGCCGCTGGGGACCGTCAGGCGCAGGCCGTTGACCGGCTGGTTGCTCCGGTAATGATTGTCGAGCATCCGCCGGAGCCGGCCGACCTGTACGCGCGGATAGCTGTCGGCCCGGGCATCGTAGTCGGGGGCGCGGCCGAGGCCATCGACCGCCACCGAATAGGCCTTGAGCTGGTCGCCACGGCCGGCGGCGGTTTCGCCCACCAGGAAGGAGAGCAGCCGCTTCATGATGGGAGCGCGTGCGAAATCGGGTGACGCGATGACGGCGTCGAGTTCCTGCCGCATCAGTTCCGCATCGCTCGACGCGGGATTCGCCGGCCGGCCGGCCGGTGCCCCTTCGTCCCGATCAGCGGTAACCTCGCGAGCGTCACTCATGCTGGAAAGGCGATAGCGTGAAAATCGAGGCAAGTCATTCGCAGATTGAAGGCGGCTCCTTATCGCGACTGTAACGGTTACAGAGACGGAGAGACACTGCCCGGCGCAGGCTGGCTGGGATTGATTGTCACCGCAGTTCGCTGCGCTCCATCGCCGCGTCGCGTCGAAAGTCCTACCCCCAACGGGATGATCGGCGCGTCGGGCATGGGAAATGGTCGATCGTCCGTCTGGCCCCCACCAGCGGGCGATCGGCCTTTTCGCATTCGCTTATCCCGGCTGCTGAGCCGGTGCCGGCGGTCTCTTCCCGTCAGGCGAGATCGACCCAGACCGATTTTGTCTGCTGATAGCCGCGCATGCTTTCCATGCCGCTATCACGCCCGTAGCCGCTTGCCTTGACGCCCCCGAACGGCACCGCCCAGTGGATGCGTCGATAAGTGTTGATCCAGACGGCGCCGACGTTGATGGCCGCTGCGAGCCGGTGAGCCCGTTTCAGGCTGTTGGTCCACACGCCGCAGGCCAGGCCGTAAACGGAGTCATTGGCGATCTCGATGGCTTCTTCCGCCTCGTCGAACGGTATGACGCAGCCTACCGGGCCAAAAATCTCCTCCCGGCAAATCCGCATCTGGTTGTTCGCGCCTGCGAACAGGGTCGGCTGGATGAAATAGCCATTGGCGAAAGGCGACCCGGCGGGGAGCGCGGCAGCACCGATCCCGCCGCCGACGATGACCTCCGCGCCTTCCCGCCGGCCGATGTCGAGATAAGCCGCGACCTTTTCGAACTGCTTGTCGAACGCGATCGGCCCCATCTGCGTCGTGCGGTCCATGGGGTCGCCCAGCCGCACGCCGCGCGCGATCGTGCACATGCGCTCGATCATCTCGTCGTAGATCGGCCGCTGGACCAGGATGCGCGATCCGGCAATGCAAACCTGCCCGGCCCCGCCCGTGAACACACTCATCGTCGTTGCGCCGATCGCCGCGGCATCCAGATCCGCATCGGCAAAGATGATGTTCGCGGACTTGCCGCCCAGCTCGAAGCTCAGCGGCTTGATCGCATCGGCAGAGCGGCGGGTGATGGCCTGCGCGGTGGCGGTCGACCCTGTGAAGCTGATCTTGTTGATGTCCGGATGGCCCGCAATGGCATCGCCGGCCGCCTGGCCCAGCCCGGAGAGGACATTGAGCACCCCATCGGGAAAGCCCGCTTCGGCGAACAACTCCGCCATGGCGAGGATCGAACAGGACGCCGTTTCGGGCGGCTTCACGACGACGGTGTTGCCGGCGGCCAGGGCGGCCCCCGCCTTGGCGATGAAGATGGCAAGCGGGCTGTTCCATGGAACGATGATACCCACCACGCCTACCGGCTCACGCAGGGTATAATTTACGCTGTTCGGGCTGACGGAAACCGTTTCGCCGTGAATCTTGTCGGCGGCTCCGGCCCAATAATTCAACATTTCGATGATGGCGGGAAGATCGCCTCCCGTCGTTTCCGATATCACCCGGCCATTGTCGCGGGTTTCGATCTCGGCAAACTCGAGGGCTCTTTCGGAAACCAATATCGCCATCCGGCGCAGCAGCGCGGCCCGCTGGGCCGCGCTGAAACCGCGCCAGGGCCCGTTGAAAGCGCCCCGAGCCGCAGCGACGGCATTGTCCACATCCTCGGCATTGCTTGCCGGGATGAGTGCCCACACCTCTCGCGTCGCCGGGTCGACGCTTTCAAGCCAGTCTCCCGATACCGACGGCACGGCTCGACCGCCGATCAGGTTGGTAAAGCGGCGGATTTTCTCAGATGGATTTGCCATGGCCATTTCTCCGCTCAGGCATCCGCCATGGGGTGGCCGTCCGCATCCAGCGGCGCGCTATAGTCGGAAAGGCGAGCCGTGCGGCCGCTTCCCCGCAGGAATTCGCCCGTTGCGGCGGGAGGGCCGTCGACCCAGCCGAAACTGGCATGCGACCGGAAGCCCAGCAGATCGAGGAGCTCGGGCGAGGCCCTTTCATAGACCTCCGGTGAGAGCGACAGGGCGTAGTTCTCGGATTGCCTGTAATAGGGCTTTGAAAAATATGTAAGAATCCCTCTTCTCGGACGGTCTGTCTGATTGGCCCCCGCTGAATGGACCATCATTCCGCCGAAGATGATGACGCTGCCCGCCGGAGCTTCGACCGGCACGGCCAGCGCCTCCAGCTGATCCTGGCTGAAAGCGGAGATGTCGGGCCCCCACCTATGACTGCCGCGTATCACCCGGGTTGCGCCGTTTTCCTTGGTGAAATCATCAAGGGTCCACATCATCTGAACGACGACGACCGATCGGAAGTCATCCAACTGGTCGCGGTGATGATATTGGGCCTCGCCCGGGGACTGCACCACATTGGCCGTGATGCTGGACAGGATGAAATCCTCGCCCAGCAAATGGCGCGCGGCGGCGAGACCGGCCGGATGCAGAATGAGATTCTCGAAAATGCGCCCCTTGTTCACAAGGTTGAAGATGCGGCGATTGCTGCCGATATCGGAGAAGGTGACGCCTTTCTTTTCTTCGCCTTTCATCTGGTTTTCCAGACGATCGCGCAAGGCGCCCAGTGTCGCCGCGTCCAACGCGTTTTCTACGACTGCATAACCAAGCTCATCCAAATCCCTGGTCAGCCCATCGGACTGCTCCGGACTCAACTCTGCTATTGGATGAAACGCCATCGGACCCCTCCCTTCTATCGAACGGCACGCGCAGCAGAGGTTGCTTTCCCTAACCCGCTGTCTTCGCGCTCATTAGCGAATCTGCAGGATAAAACCAAGCGACCGTTTGCTTTTCAAGTGGCCGGTCGTGTCCAATGTGTACAAGATCGTTATCGTGGTGAGGCTTGCGTCGTTACCTCCTTGCCCTACACTCCGAGCGGCTGATCTTCCGGCAGCCGGACTCCTGCGATGGGATCGCTACGAACGCCCGTACGGGTCCAGGAACGCCGGAGCCCCCATGTCTGCCCACAGCGGGCCAGCCGCAATGCTCATAGTCTCTCCTATCTACGGCGCGATTCTGCCAGGACGTCATCGATTTCGGACCGGAGGGGCGATCGACAGGGCATGGCGAACCTGATCGGCGGCTCAGGCTCTTCCGACGGTCGCACGGTGCACCGTGAAAGATCGGGCTGGTGCCAAGGCTTGCGTTCGGCCGCGCCACGGCGCGGCTATACTATCGGACCGGGACTGGTGGTTCACCTATCTGGTAAATCGGATCATCATAGGCGGTGAAATTGGAGGCTTCCATGTCGACGAACTCGGCAAGAAGCGGCCCGACGACCTTTTTATAGATCGGTTCTTCACACATCCTCGCGATATCCTCGGCGGTGTCGAACCAGGCTTCCGCGATGCCGTCGAATGGTACTGACTGGCCCGGCGGGGCCGCTGGCGCGGACAAGGGATGTTGGACGTAACGCCGGATGTGCCGCTTGATCTCCGGGTATTCGCTGTAGAGCGGGCCATAGACCTCCGACCAGAAGCGGCGGAACTCTTCCGGACTCATCCCCGGCTTGCGATGATAAAATCCCATCATGACGATCATATGGCCTCTCCAGGATGTCGGATGCGGAAGGCGCAGGACACGGGGCGATCAGCCGGCGCACCGCGCTGCGGCATGGCGGCGGCTGTTCTCGATGTAAAAGTCCGTGGCTGCTCGATTATAGGCAATCTCGCTGGTGGTTAGGTCGCGGAGATGTTGGGCCGGGCGCCCGGTCCATAACTGTCCCGACCTGATCGTCTTGCCCGACGTCAGCATCGCGCCGGCGGCGAGCATGCCGTCGCTTTCGATTGTCGCGCCGTTGAAGATGATGCTGCCTATGCCCACGGTCGCACGGTCGCACGGTCGCACGGTCGTCCAGGGTACAGCCGTGCAGAAGCGACATATGCCCGACCATGCAGTCGTCACCGATCAGCGTCGGATAGTCGGGTCGGCCGCCCCTGGCGCTGTCGCAATGAATCAGGCAGGAATCCTGAACGTTGGTGCGGGCGCCGATGCGGATGCGGCTCATGTCTCCGCGGATCACGCAATTATACCAGATACTCGCGCCGTCGCCGACAGAGACATCGCCGAGGATGCGACAACCGGGGGCGATGAAGGCCGTCGCCGCGATCCGGGGGGCGATGCCGTTGACGGCCGATATCGTGGTGCTGTCCACTCTTCCGTCCACTCCGCTTACCAGCCTGCCGGATTCCCGAAGGCTATTGATCGACATGCCGGCGATCACCTGTAATCAACGGCTGACGGGCTGGCGAAGCGTGTTCCCGCTCGGCAAACCGGGCCCGAACCGGGGCCATGCCATTTCTTCCGATCTGATCGGAGCGGTCCGCCCGAAGCCGTAGAATGGCGTGCAGACTGGGTGTTTCAAATATTTTATTGCCGCCGATCGATATCGATTAACTATCGCTCTCGTTCCGCGCCAGATGAAGGAAATTGCGGATGACAGCGTTGTTCCCGGCCGCGTAGATCGCTCCCAGCTCGATGTTGATCAATTGGGCGAGCGGAACCAACACCACGCGATCTGGCGTGAAGCGCTGCGCCTTGGCGGGCACCAGGGCAATGCCGATTCCGCTTTGGACAAGGCTGAGGATGGTTTGTAGTTGCGCGGCTTCCTGCACGATATGCGCCACGAAACCGGCGTTCTGGCATGCGGCGACGGTCGTGGCGCGCAATACGCTGATCTCGCTGTACACCACGAAGGGCTGCTCGGCGAGTTGCTTCAGGTCAAGCCGCCGCTTCCGCGCGAGGGGATTGGAGCTTGGAAGCGCGACGACCATGTGATCCCGTTCCACCATCCGCGTTGTAAGTCGGGCCTTCTTCTGGAGGGGCAGCCGGACCAGCCCCAGATCGAGCGAGCCGGCCTCGACGTCACTCTGGATCTCCGCGCTGTTCCCCTCGTTCAATACCAGCTCGACCGCTGGATATAGCCGTCGGAAAGGCTCGATCAGGCGCGGCAACAGATCGAAAGTTGCCGAACCGACGAAGCCGATTGCCAGTCGTCCACGCTCTCCGCTTACGCCCTGCTTCACGGCCTGGCGTATCTGCTCGGCATGCGCCAGTGCGATACGAGCCGGCTCGAGTGCCGCTTGCCCCGCCGCGGTCAACGTAACGCCGCGCGGGTTGCGGTCGAACAGCGGCGCGCCGAGCTCTTGCTCGAGCTTGCGGATCGCCACGCTGAGCGGCGGCTGCGAAATATGCAGCCGTTCCGCGGCGCGGTGGAAATTCGACGTCTCCGCCAGGGTGACGAAATACTGGAGCGAGCGCAGTTCCATGATATCTCCTGGCTATCGATCGGAGCACTTTTAATATTAGAGTCAATAGTCATTGCCTACCATATTGGAAGTCTTGACGCGGCATGCCGCTGCGCCAATGGGAGGATCTGCCGGTAATGGAACCATTTCTCCTGCTCGCGCGCGACGGTCCGGTGGTTACCGTTACGCTAAACCGGCCGGATGAGCGCAACGCCATCACCGAAGTCGCGTACAGCGATGAAATCGCTCGCTTCTGTACCGAGATCGGCGCGGACGCTTCCGTTCGCGCCTTGATCCTGACTGGCGCGGGAAGTGCATTCTGCGCGGGCGGGAATGTGAAGCATATGCGTGACAGGGCCGGCATGTTCAGCGGGTCGCCTTATGAGCTCCGCAACCGCTACCGTACCGGTATTCAGACGATCCCGATGGCACTGTACGAACTTGAAATACCGGTCGTGGCTGCAGTTAACGGCCCCGCCATCGGCGCTGGCCTCGATCTCGCCTGCATGTGCGACATCCGCATCGCCGCGGACAATGCGATCTTCGCCGAAAGCTTCGTGAAGCTTGGCCTGGTTCCTGGCGATGGCGGGAGCTGGTTGCTGCCGCGCATTGTCGGCCTGTCTCGAGCCACGATGATGACGCTGACCGGTGACGCCATAGATGCCGCCACGGCACTCGAATATGGACTGGTCAGTGAAGTGGTGCCGCCGGATCGACTGCTGACTCGGGCGGGCGAAATCGCGTCCAGGATCGCGGCCAATCCGGGCCACGCCACCCGTATGGCCAAACGCTTGCTGCGGGAAGGGCAGGACATGAAGCTGGGACCGCTGCTCGAACTTTCCGCGGCATAGCAGGCGCTGGCGCATCACACCGGTGATCATGAGGAGGCGCTCGCGGCATTCCTCGAAAAGCGCCAGCCGGCCTTCAAGAATGCCTGACAGGAATAAGCGCTATGAAAAGTCGGTTCTTGTTGCCGCGCTCGCGGCGCCATAGTGGGGCTGAACCGGGTCTAGGCCATCTAGGTTGCTGGACCTGACGAACCCGGCGCCCGGATGCGGTATCTCGCGCGCACCCCGCTTCATGGAGGAATCTAAATGGCTCAGACCCAGTTCAAGGATGTGGGCAAGCTCCGGGTCGCCTATAAAGCGGCCGGCGACGGACCTCCGCTGATCCTGCTCCATGGCGGCGAAGGCGACAGCGGTATGTTCCGGGAAATCATGCCCTACCTCGCTAAGTCGTTCCTGACGATCACCTATGACCAGCGCGGCTGCGGCGGCACGACCACGACGGACACGTCGGACTACCGCCTCGAGGATCTCGCGGACGACGCCGCCGGCTTTATCGAGGCGCTGGGATATGAGAAAGCGCATGTGCTCGGTCATTCCGCCGGGGGCCTCGTCGCCCAGATGCTGGCGGTTCGCTCGCCGCAGCGGATCGACAAGTTGATCCTGGAATCGACCGCGCCGCTCACCACCTTCAAGGCGACCATGCAGGACGGGGCGATTCAGGAACATGGAAGAAGGATCGCCGCTGGCGGGCTGGCGTCCGTGGCCGAATTCTTCACCACGCCCGAATATATGGCCGAGCATCCCGAGTTTGTGGACCGTTTGGCGGAGATCAAGGCGGCTTCGTCGCCAGAGTCCTTCGCGCAACGCTTGCAGGCGTTGCAGACCTTCGACGAAGTTGATCTGAGCCGGATCCGCGCTGAAACCCTGGCGATCTATGCGGAACGCGACCAGCTCGTCGCACGCGACTCGTTCGAGCATATGGCCAAAAAGGTGCTCCTCAACGCGCGACTGGAAATCTATCCGAACGCGGGACACGCTAGCGTTGTCCAGTTTCCGGAAGGCTATGCGAAAGTGATCACGGCCTTCCTCAAGGGCTGACGTGGGTCGGGGGCGCTCGGAGGGGAGAGGCCAGCCCCACCCTTCCGAGGGTAGGACCCCTCAGGCGGACATCCTCAGCCCATCGTCCTCCGGCGAGATTTCCTCGGCCAGGATTCGCGCGGTCGGCCAGGCACCGCTCTCCACCAGATCGGCGACCCGGCGCTGGAGCATCATGCTGAGCTGGGTAACCGAGGCCGATCCGATCCGCTCGTAGGACGTGGCGATGGTCCAGGATACTTCCAGACCCCTGATGGGCGTGGCGCGGATGTCGCTGTCGGCCAGGAGCACCACCGCACCGCTGGGCACGATGCCGGGGCCGGCGCCGGCGCGCACCAGGTCGATCACGAGCGAAGCCGTGGTAACCTCGACCCGGAAGGTCGGCGGCACCGGCATGGAGTTGAACTGTTCTTCGAAAAAGGTCCTGACGGTGTTGGGGTAGCCGCACAACAGCAGGGCCTGCCCGGCCAGGTCCTCGACGTCGATCGCCGGTCCAAATCGATTAGGAACGTCGGCTCGCTCGACGAGGCACATCCCGTCCGCCAGCAACGGTCGGTGATTGAGTCCCCGCGAAGGGGTCAATGTCGTGATGATCGCGAGATCGATCTGACCGTTTATCAGGGCGTCACGGAGGTTCGCGCTGGAATTCACCGTGACGTTCAGCGTCACGCCAGGAAATTCCTGGAGGAACGCGGCGACAACCGGCGCCGTGATGATCGACTGCATCGATTGCGGCACGCCGAGCGTGACCGAGCCATGCGGCTTTCCCAGATTGGCGGACATGTCATCCGTCAGCAGCTTCACCCGGCTCAGAATGTCCACGGCGTGCGCGTAGAACTGCACCCCCGCGTCGGTCAGGGTGACCCCGTTGCTGTGCCGGATAAATACCTGCTGGCCGATCTCGCATTCGAGACTGGCCATCGAGCGGCTCAGGGCGGGCTGTGCGACACAAAGCTGGTGAGCCCCGCGCGCGAAGCTCCTGGCATCCGCAATGGCTTTAAAATAACGAAGTTGACGCAGGTCCATGCCACCCATCCTGATGATCGGCCCGCGCGCATCATCAGGTGCGGGCCCCGAAATCGCAGGTCGGCTGCGGATGACGATGAAGGACTCGCGTGAAAACCCGCTTGGGAGACGCTGCCATCACCGGAGAAAATCCGCAGACATCGTCGAACTTATAGATCGATCGGACAGTTACTACAAGCGTCGCGCTGCTTTCGGTGTGCGCTTGCGCGTCGGAAGGGCCTGCGCTCTCCGCTTTCCAGGGCCGGGGTCGCTTCGAGAATGGAGAATGTCGAAACCGAATTCCTTGGCGGGCACATTCCGGTCAAGTGGACACAAGGCTATCCGTCGACAAACACCAGATGATTGATGAACTCTACCGCGCTTTCGATTTCGGCCGAACTGAACGGGTTTCGATTGGTGAGGTATTGATATTCTGCCGCGACGGAGAATGGAATCGCGGCCATGGCAATGATCGCGTAGCGCAAGCGAGCCGGATTGCCGCTGCGAACTTTTCCTTCTTCCTGTCCCTTCACTATCAATTCGACGATCTTGTTGAAGTCTTTTCGTGTGTAATTCTCGCACACCCAAGCAAGGCGCTCTGACGGTTGATGAGCTTCTTGCGCCATCATCCGGTGGAGAGCAGGAAGTTCGGCAAACATCATCACGTAGTTTCTGATGACGGCGCGCAGCTTTTCGGCTGCGGATTTGGCTCCGACGTCGATATCGTCGTGCAGGATCGACGATGCGGTGTTGTGGGAGTTCACATATTCGGCCACTGCCTTCCAGAGGTGGTCCTTGGTCTGGAAGTGATAGAGGAGCAGTGATTGCGATACGTGCGCGTCTTCGGCAATCAACCTTGTCGAAGTGCCCTCGAAACCATAGCGTGAAAAGCCTTCCAAGGCTGCTTCTAATATACGGTTTCTGACCTCTACGGGACGGCGCTGCCGTTTCTTCTGGCTCGTCTCCGTCGCTTTCACGACGTTGCCGGACGGTTCGGCTGCGATCTTTCTCGGACGGCTGGTCGGTGCTTTGACGGTAGTTTTGGCCGCCTGGTTTCGACGAGGTGTATTCGACATCGCTGACCGTTCATCCGGGCTGGGTTTCGCTCATCGTCAGATGGCCCAACGTCGGTAAATCTTCAACCCTGCTTGATCAGTCGCTCCATAAAATCCGGATGCGGTTCCGCGACGCCGGCATCGCGAACCGGTCGCACCATGGCGATCGACGCCTCCCCCCTGTGGAGCGAGAAGCGCGCCGCCGCCGCCATTCTCAGGAACTGGCCTTCTCCCGGCAACTGATCGATGCTGCAGCATGTCGCCCCGCGCGACGGCCCGAAAAGGCTCCGTCAGCCAGCGACATGCCACTGAAATAGCCGACCGAGCAGATGCCGACCGCCGACCGCCCCGCAGCGTGCAGACCTTTTATCGGAACCCCATCCTCCTTCAGGATCTCGCCGGTCTCCTCATCGACCTTCAGGCCGAATTTCCTCGGGCTGCGGGCCATATCGGAAAAAGTCCTGCAATCGATGCCGGCAGGGGGATCGATCGTGTCGATCGCGACGCAACTGCCTCCGCTTCCGGCCGATCTTTCGGCCATGAGGGCGTTCATCGATCTGCCCCTGTCCGAGGCGATCGATTATTGCCGGGCCCATCCCGAAGAGGTCGGAGACGGTTACGGCTTCTCGAAATATCGGCTCGTGGTCTGGTCGCTCGATGCGGCGTTGAAGCATGCGAGCTGCGGCATTCGGATCAACCTGGTCTATCCGGGAATGACGGAGTCTCCCTTGATCAGGGATTTCCTTCGCGCTGGCGGACCTATGGCACGGGCACGGCAGGAAGCGGGCGCGTTCGACCGTCTCACGGCCGTGTTCGGGCGATCCGCTCAGGCGCGCGAAGTGGCGTGGCCGGTCGTGTTTCTTGCCAGCGACGCGGCCAGCTACATCACGGGCGCGCGTCTTCCGGTCGAGGGCGGCTATCTGACGGCTGCGGAACTCGGCCGATTGTAAACTACTCTGCTCAGGCCGTTGCTTGACTTGTCGCCGGATGGAGCGTCCGCCTTTGCAGACCGCCCGCGATGGCTGGTCCGGTTGAAGAGTTGGTTGATACGCGCTTCGACGTCGACCGGAAGCAGCAACTATGTCCGCTCTTAGCTTTCGAGCGCCTCGGTCCAGGTGATTGAGGTTGGAAGTCGAAGACGAGACCCGCCTGCGCCTGGAGATATGCACCACGCGCCGGGTGCCTCCGTGCGGAGTCTGAAAAGGGATTGAGGTGAGTGGTCTGTTCTATGAATGGCTTGCTCATATATTGCTGATGTTAAGGTTTCACCCAATATTTCTCCCTGAGCAGGCGCTTGTAGAGCTTGCCGGTAGGATGGCGTGGTAGATCGCGTAGGAAGTCGATCTGTCGTGGGACTTTTACTCCAGAAAGATGATCTCGCGCGAAGCGGTCGAGTTCGTCAGCGAGGCTACGGCCAGCATCAGCCCAGTCGAGGGGCTGTACGATAGCGATGACTTTCTCTCCCATATCCTCGTCTGGAGCGCCGATCACCGCTACGTCCGCCACCTTCGGATGCAGCACGAGCAGATTTTCTATCTCCTGGGGGTAGATGTTCACTCCGCCCGAGATGATGGTGAAGCTCTTCCGGTCGGTGAGATAGAGGTAACCCTCCTCGTCAAGCCGGCCGATGTCGCCGAGGGTCGTCCAGCCCAACGCGTTGCGGCTCTCGGCCGTCTTGGCGGCATCGTTATGATATTCGAAGGCCGGACCGTCGGCGAAATAGATCAGCCCCTCCTCGCCATCGGGCAGCGGCCAGCCATCGTCGCCGCAGATCCGCACAGAGCCGACCATCGAGCGGCCAACCGATCCGGGCTTGCGCACCCATTCGTCGGCGCTGATCGCGGTGAGTCCATTGCTTTCGGTGCCCGCATAATATTCCCATAGGATCGGTCCCCACCAAGCGATCATCGCGTGCTTGATCGGAACCGGGCAAGGCGCGGCGGCATGAATCGCGACGCGCAGTGACGAGATGTCGTATCGCTCGCGCACGTCGTCCGGCAGCTTTAGCATGCGGACAAAATGGGTGGGCACAAACTGTCCGGCAGTGATGCCGTAGCGCTCGATCAGGTCGAGCGCGATCTCCGAATCGTAGCGCTCCATGAGGATCACGGTGCCGCCCAGGCGTTGCACAAGCATCGACCAGCGCAGCGGCGCCGCGTGATATAGCGGCGCGGGGCAGAGATAGACGCTGTTCTCGTCGAAGCCGAACTGCTCCATGGCGAGGGGAGCGATCGGCGGTGGCGTGTCGAGCGGGCCTTCCGGCAGTGGTGCGCGGACGCCCTTCGGTCGACCGGTCGTGCCCGAGGAATAGAGCATGTCGCCGCCATGCGTCTCATCGGGAATCGGCTCCACGGGCATGGCGCCGCGATCCGCGAGGAAGTCGCCGAAGCCGGGAAGCGGATCGCCGAGCATGTACGGCCTGATCGCATCGCCGAGATTTTGCGCCAGTACTGACGCGACGCTGCCCAGCGCGGCGGAACTCACGAAAACCGTCGCGCCGCTGTCGCGCAGGATGAACTCGGCTTCGTCGGGTTTCAGTCGGGATGAGATGCAGACCAGGTAGAGCCCGGCCCGCTGGATCGACCAGGCGATCTCCAGGAAGGCGGGGTGGTTCTCCAGCATTACGGCGACCATGTCGCCGCGCCGCAGGCCCAGCTTGCGGAACAGGTGAGCACCCTGGTTCGAGCGGGCGTCGAGCTGCGCGTAGCTGGTCGTCTCGCCGCTCAGCGCCATGATGAGGGCGGGTTTGTCCGGCGTCCGGGCGGCGACTTGTGACGGGTGCATCGTCATCGGTCAGGCGGGCACGGCGCCGTCGGACGGCGTGACCTGGCGTCCGGCCTTGTGGATGGAGATGGTCTGCGGATTGGTATATTCAAGCACGCCTTCCAGACCGTTCTCGGCGCCGAGGCCCGATTGCTTGTGGCCGCCGAAGACCGCGAAGGGAGACAGGTTCTGGACCTCGTTGACCCACACCGTTCCCGCCTCCAGCTGGGAGGCAATGGCCGTGGCCTGCTCGACGTCCGCCGACCAGACCGATGCCGCAAGCCCGAAGATCGTATCGTTCGCGCGTGCAATGGCTTCGTCGACATGGGCGAACTTCAACAGCGGCAGGACCGGCCCGAACGCCTCCTCCTGGACGACACGGCTGTTCTCGGGCGGATTGTCGACGATCGTCACGGGGATGAAGAAACCCGGGCCATCGGAAATGTCGCCACCGATCAGGAAGTCATGGCCGTTGGCATGCGAGTCCGCGATCAGCGCCCTGACGCGTTCATACTGCTGCCGGTTCTGCACCGGCCCCAACCGCACGTCGGCATCGGTGCCGTTCCCGACCCTGACCCTTTCCGCGACCGCGACGATCGCTGCCTTCAAGCGGTCGTAGATCGCCTCGTGGATGTAGAGACGCTTGGTGGCGATGCAGATCTGACCCGAATTGCTGAACGCGGCCCAGAAAAGCTGCTCTGCCACCGCCTCGACGTCGACGTCGGGCATGACGATGGCCGGGTCGTTGCCGCCCAACTCCAGTGTGACCCGCTTCAGATTGGCGGCGCAGCTCGCCATCACCCGCTTGCCGGTCGCCGTCGAGCCGGTGAAGCTGACCTTGTCGATCCCGGGATGGGCGGTGATGAGCGGGCCCAGTTGATCGCCCCCGGTCACGACGTTCAGCACGCCCGGCGGCAGGATGTCGCGCAGCAGTTCGCCGAGCTTGAGCATGGTGAGGGGCGTGAAGGGCGACGGCTTCACCACGACGGTGTTGCCGGCCAGCAGGGCCGGTGCGATCTTCCAGACCCCGAGAAGCATTGGGTAGTTCCACGGCACGATGCCCGCCACGACCCCGATCGGAACGCGGTACGTCACGCGCTGGCGCTCGTCGCTGTCCTCGCTGACGATGGTCGGCAGATCGAAGCTGGCGATCGATTCGCACCAGTAGCTGGCGCCCTCCAGTTCGCCGCGCGCTTCGGCCAGCGGCTTGCCCTGCTCGGCGGTCAGCAGCTTCGCCAGCGACTCGATATTATCGGAAATGGCCCCGGCAATCGCCCTGAGGAGGGCCCGGCGCTCGTCGAGCGCCAGCCCGCGCCAGCCGGGGAAGGCGGCCCGGGCGGCGGCGACCGCCGCGTCGAGTTCGGCGGCTCCCGCGTCCGGAACGCTGGTGATCGACCGTTCGGTGGCGGGATCGATCACCTTGAGCCGGGCGGCGGTGTCGACTGCGCGGCCGTCGATCGTCATGCTGTAATCGGCATCGAAGCGCATGGCTTACTCCTGGAAATCCGCTTCAGGCACGAGCACCGCCTTGACGCAGACGCCGTCATGCTGATCGCGCACGGCGTCGTTGATGTCGTCCAGCCGATAGCTCCTGATCAGCCGGTCGAAGGGGAAGCGACCCTGCCGGTGCAGGTCGATCAGCTCGGGTATGAAGTGGTCGGGCTCGCTGTCGCCTTCGATGATCCCCTTGATCGAGAAGCCGAAGGTGATCGCGTTGGCGATCGGTATCGATATCGCGGCATCGGCGACTGACGGAACGCCGACCAGCCCGATGACGCCGTGCGACCCGAGATATCCCAGCGCCGCTTCCAGAGCGGGGACGACGCCGCTGGTGTCGAGCACAGTGTCGACGCCGTGGGGCACGAGTGCGCGGACGCGGTCGACCACGGCCTCGGCGAGCGGATCGATCGCGTGGGTCGCGCCGAGTTCGAGCGCCAGCGCCCGCCGCTCCGCCTTGGGTTCGATCACGATGATTTGCGCGCATTCGCGAATGGCTGCCGCCATGATAGCGCTCAGGCCGACGGTGCCGGCGCCGATCACGGCGAGCGTGGAGCCTGCCTTGCAGTCGAGCGAGTTCATGATCGCGCCCGCACCGGTCTGCACGCCGCAACCGAGCGGCGCATAGGTCACGCTCGACAGCTCGGGCGCGATCCTGACGACGTTGCGCTCATAGGCGAGTGCGTGCGTAGCGAAGGAGGACTGGCCGAAGAAGTTGCTCGACACCGGCGCGGCGCCGGCACGCAGCGCCTTGCTGCCGTCGGTGCGCTGCCCGACGAAGTTTAGTTCGGGCAGGCGACGGCAATAGGCCGAATGTCCCTCCGAGCAGCGGTCGCAGCCCCCGCACGAGCGGAATGTCAGCAGCACCTTGTCGCCCGGCCCGACCTTGGTGACCTTCGCGCCCACCCGCTCGACGATCCCGGCGCCCTCATGGCCGAGCACCGCCGGCAGCGACACCGCCGTCTCCATGTCGCGGAACACGATATCGGTATGGCACAGTCCGACGGCTTCGATGCGGACGAGGATCTCGTCTTCGCGCGGATCGTCCAGAGTCAGCGTCGCAACGTCGAAATCCGTCCGACCGCGGTGCGCAACGGCCGCCTTGATCCGCATTACCACCCCTCCTGTTTCCTGTAAAAAATTAATCACCCAATTATATAATTATTGTCAAGCGGTTGAACCACAATCGTGCGAGTAGGGCTGGACAGAGATATAACGATGCAATTACCTAAGATATGACGCCGCGCCTATATGGGCGGTTGCACCGCGAAGACAGACAGCGCAAAGATTGCGTGAAGGACAACGGAATGGAAGCCAGATAGGTGGTTCGCTCGACCGGTTTGGAGAATGCCAGCGGACAGAAGCTGAGCGCACGCGACTCCCTGCTGCAGGCCGCAGGCGAATTGATGAACGAGCGGGACACCCTCGACATCTCGCTCGGTGAAATTTCGGCGAGGGCACAGGCGAACTCGGCGCTCGTCAAATATTATTTCGGCAACAAGCACGGGCTGCTGCTCGCGCTGATTGAGCGGGACGTCGTCAAGTCGCTCGTCCAGCTCGAGCATCTGGTGGAGAGCGACATCTCGCCGGTCGAGAAGATGCGCATCCACATCGCGGGCCTGATCAACACCTATTTCCGTAGCCGCTACCTGAACAAGCTGCTGTTCATGCTGCTGCGAGAAAGCACGCCCGAACAGGGGCAGGAGATTTCCGATCGGCTGGTGAAGCCTGCGGCCGACGCGCAACGCCGGATCCTGGAAGAAGGATTGGCGAAGGGACAGTTTCGTCCCGTCGACCCGATGCTCTTCTACTTCACGGTGATCGGGGCTTGCGACCAGCTCTTCACGGCGGGCTTCGCGCTCAAGTTCGTATTCGGCAAGGACGAGCTCGACGAGGATGTGAAGCGCGACCTCATCGCCCACACCACCAGCGTCCTCCTCGCCGGTATCGCGGCGCCCTGATCCCGGCCTAGTCGGCCGAGTGGATCCGCAGCTCGATATCGAGCGGCAGGTCGTGGCGCAGCATGTCATGGACATAGCAGCTCGCCTTGGCGGGCTTCAGCAGCGCCTCGACCCGTTTCGGCGGTTCGCTGCTCCAGACTTCCAATACGGCTCTGATCTCCTGCACCTTGCCTTCGGGTGAGGTTTCGATGGCGCCCTGGATTCGGTCGATCGCGACCTTGCGACGCGTGGCGACGAGCCTGAATGCGATCGTCATGCAGGACAGCAGGGCCGCGAGCACGCTCGTCACCGGATCGGGCCCGCTGTCGCTACCGCCGATCGCGGGCGGCTCGTCGATCACCCAGCGATGACGGCCATTGTCGAGCGCGCAGCGCAGGCCCGACGGAGACGACAGGTGGGCCTTGCGTTCGGGATGGGCCGCGAGTGGCACGGCGGCTTCGCCCGGCAGCTCGACCGTCTCGAGTCGCTTGCGTATCGCCGATGAGAACTCCGCCGCGCGTAGACCGTCGACCGCGCGATGGTCATAGGCAATGCTCAGGGTCAGTCCCGGCCGCGCGACGACCGCGCCGTCCTTCACTACGGCACGCTCCTCGATCGCGCCGATGAAGATCAGCACGGTTTCGTCGAGATTGAGCACCGGGCTGCCGCATCGGATGCCGTACCGGCCGAGATTGGAGATGGTCAGGCTTGCCCGCCCGGCGACGGCGCGGCCTTGCCGGGACGCCTCGATCGCCTCGCGGCTGGCCGTGGCGACCTGCTCCAGCGTGGCATTGCCGAGATCGGTCAGGACGGGCGTGCGAAGGCCCCGATCGGTCGCGACCGCGATGCTCACGTCGACCCGGTCTGCCTCGACGATGGTGTCGCCGTCGATATGAACGTTGATGTCCGCGAACTCGGCCATCGTCCGCGCGGCGGCATGGATGACGATGTCGTTGACCGTGGCGGCGAAGGTGCCCGCGCGATTGGCCTTCTGCGCCGCCGCCAGAGCCGTGGCGTCGATCTCGACCATCTGCACGATATGCGGAGCTTGATTCCACGATGTCTGAAGGCGGCGCATCGCATTGCGATGGGTGGCGCTGATCGGATGACGCGCGCCGTCGCCGGAGGGGGGCGCCCCGATGGGAGCAGCCGAAGCTCGCCGGGCGAGGGCGGCTTCGACGTCGCCAGCGGTGATGATGCCGTCGGCCCCGCGGGCCTCCACGTCGCGAAGGGCGATCTTGCCCTCGGCAAGAGCGCGGGCGCGCGGAGATGCCTTCACCTCGCGATCCGCCACCGCCGGGCCGCTCGTCGAGAGAGTGGTCGGCGCGGCAGGGGCGTCGGCGGCCGACGGAAGGGCGGGAGGGGGGCTCGACACGGTATCGGCCGCGCCGATCGTGCCCAGGACCGCTCCGACATCCGCTTCCTGGCCCTCGGGGACGCGATGACGGACGATGCCCGACGCCGCTGCATCGAGATCGAAGGCGGACTTGTCGGACTCGATGGTGATGAGCGGCGCGCCGGCCTGCACTTCCTCACCGTCCGCGACATGCCATGTCACGACTAGGCCAGTCACCATGGCCTGCCCCAGTTGAGGCATCACAACATCAACGGCCATATCCAGTCCTACTTCAGCATGTCACGAATTTCGGCGGCGATGCCGTCCGACGAAGGCAAGATCCGATCGACGAGTTGCCGGGTAGCCGCGAGCGGCACGTCAGGCGTGGCCATGCGGCGAAACGGCCGGTCGAGCCACGGCAGCGCCTTCTCGAACAGCGTCGCGCCGATTTCCGCGCCGACGCCTAGCGAGCGATAGCCTTCCTCGATCACCAGGCAGGCGCCGGTCTTCTTCACCGATTCCAGCACCGTGTCCCAATCGAACGGGGTCAGCGTGCGCGGATCGATGACCTCGACCGAGATTCCTTCCTTCTCGAGCTCTTCCGCCGCCTTAAGTGCGCGCTGGAGCATGAGCTGCCAGGCGATGACGGTCAGCATCTTGCCTTCCTTGCGGATCGCGGCCTTCCCGAAGGGGATCGTCACGTCGCCGTCGGGAACCGGGCCCTTCTTCTGGTAGAGAAGCCGGTGCTCGAAATACATCACGGGGTTGTCGTTGCGGATCGCTTCCTTGAGCAGGCCCTTCGCATCGGACGGCGTCGACGGCACCGCGCAGAGCAGGCCCGGGGAATGCATGATATAGGCTTCCGGACAGGTCGAATGCTCGGGGCCCGCGCTCGTCGACCCCGATGGCAGCCGCACCACCAGCGGCACCTTGAACGCGCCGCCGTGCATGAAGCGCCACATGCCCGCCTTCAGAAAGATTTCGTCGCCCGCGGTCAGCAGGAAGTCGGCATATTGCAGCTCCGCGACCGGGCGCATGCCCATGATCGCCGCGCCGACCCCGGCACCGACGATGACGTTCTCCGAGATCGGGGAGTCGAACACGCGCTCATGGCCGAAACGGTCGAGAAGTCCCGTCGTCACGCGGAAGATGCCACCCCACGCCGCGACGTCCTGCCCGTACAGGATCACATTCTCGTCACGGTCCATCTCCTCCACCAAGGCTTCGTTGATGGCTTGGGCGTAACTCAGTTGCCGCATTCCAGGTCCTGTCATGAATAAAGGTCGGTGAAGGCGAGCTCGCCGCTGACGAGCGGCGCCGCTTTCACTTCGTCGAGCGCGTCCTCGACCTCGGTCGTGATCCGGCGTTCCATCTCTGCCATCTGTTCCTCGGTGAGCAGGCCCGCCTCGACCAGCCGGCGCCGCAGCGCCAGCATGGGATCGCGCGCCTGGCACTCGTCGCGATCGGCGCGATATTCCTGCATATCGGTCGCGAAATGGCCAAGCAGCCGGACCGCCTTGATCTCGATCAGCGTGGGCCCCTCGCCGGCGCGGGCGCGCTCGGCGGCGACCGCGACCGCTTCGGCGACCTCGTCCGCGTCGCCGCCGTCGACGACGACACCGGGAATGCCATAGCCAGCGGCGCGCGACGCGATGTCCTCGACCGCGGTGCTGACGCTCGTCGGCACCGAGACCGCCCAGCCGTTATTCTCGCAGATGAAGATCACCGGCAGCTTCTGGACCGCCGCCCAGTTGAGCGACTCGTGGAAGGTGCCGCGATTGGACGTGCCGTCGCCGAAGAAGTGGACGATTACGTCGTCGCGGCGCTGCTTCTTGATCGCCATGCCCATGCCGGTGGCGATCACGAACCCGCCGCCCAACGTCCCGCTTTCACCATAGACGCCGCGGGCGATGTCGACGGTGTGCATCAGACCGCCCTTGCCGTTGTTGGTGCCGCCCTCGCGGCCGGAGGCGTCGGCGAGGATCGCGGTCAAGGGCACGCCGCGGCCGATGATGTAGGCGAGGCCGCGATGGGCATAGAGCATCGGATCGCTGTTACGCAGCACGTGGAGCGCGGCGAGCTGGGCGATCTCCTGTCCGGCACCGGGGTGGAGCAGCGGCGGTATTCCGCCCTCCTTCGCCCAGCGGACGAGCCGTGCCTCGAATATGCGCGAGCGCATCGCCACTTCGAAGATCTCGACGAGCGCCTTGTCGTCGAGCCGGCCATTGGTGCGCTTGATCGCGTCCACCGCCGGATCGGCACCGCCAAAGGCGGCGGATGGGCGGGGCTTGTTCATATATGACGGTCTCGCTCGATCGAGTGATGCGGTTGCGCGATGCGCACCGCCCAGGAGCTCCGGGATGTGGTGGGTAGGTTGATCTGCACGTGCCCCTCTCTGCCGCTTTTCCCGCGGGAAGTAGTGATTGCGTAGCGAGTCCGAACTCACTAATCAACTAAATAACTAGTTGAGCCACGGTGCCGCAACGGTGGTGGCGGCTGGGATGTAATTGGGCGTATAAATTCACTGCAACGGACTTTAGGCAGGAGAGAGAGATGGTGGACCAAAATCGGCTGCAGGCGATGCTGGACAAGGAAGAGATCCGCTCCGCGTTGATTCGCTACACCCGTGGCGTCGACCGGCTGGATGCGGAGCTGATCGCGGACCTCTATCATGACGACGCGATCGACCATCACGGGCCGTTCGACCTGCGCGGCAAGGAGTTCGCGGTGACGGTCGTCGACTATCTGCGGCAAAACACGCCGGGCGGTCACCAGCACCGGATCAGCAACATCTCGATCGAGCTCGACGGAGACACCGCCTGGACCGAGGCGGTGCTGCATTCGATCCACAACAACATCTCGGTGCTGAACGAATTTTTCGGCCGCTATATCGATCGCTTCGAGCGTCGCGACGGCGTCTGGAAGGTCGCGGAGCGCTGGGTCGTGTGCGACTTTACCCGTGCAACGCCGTTGACGGAGCATTATGCTGTGGGCGACGACTTCATAAAGGGCACGAGAGACAAGACCGATCAGTCATGGCAGCGTTGAGCGAGGCGCTCCGCCGCGACGGATCGGTCCTTCCGGTGCTGCCAGAGACGAGATGGGGAGCATCGGTTGTTCGCAGCTTTCGATTTGACGGGCAAGACGTGCCTGGTGACGGGAGGAAGCCGCGGCATCGGGTTCGGCATGGCGCGGGCGCTCGCGCTCGCCGGCGCTGATCTCATGCTGTGGTCCAACCAGGCGAAGAGCCTCACCTCGGCGGCCGATGGCCTGTCCGACACGGGACGGCGTGTGATCACGCGTCTCGTCGACGTCGCGCATGAGGATCAGGTCGTCGAGGGGATGGAGCATTTCCATTCGGAATACGGGCATCTCGACGGCGTGATCGCTGCGGCGGGAATCGCGCCGCCCGACAGCTGCTTTCGGCAGTCGACCACGGCCGAGCATCGGCATGTTGTCGACGTCAATCTCGACGGAGGTTTCTGGACGCTGCGCGAAGCCTGCCGGATGTTCGAGCGGCAGGCCAGGGCGGGCCGTCCCGGCGGATCGATCGTCGGGCTCGGCTCGCTCGCCAGCCGGTTCGGCGCGCCCACGATCGAGAGCTACGCCGCGTCGAAGGCCGCGGTGGAAAGCCTCATCCGTGCCATCGCGGTCGAGATGGCCAAGTTCGGCGTCCGCGCCAACGCCGTGGTCCCGGGCTGGATCAACACGGACATGTCGAAGCGTTATCGCGATCAGGAACAAGTCAACGACGAGATCATCCGGCGCATTCCACTGCGCCGCTGGGGCACGCCCGACGATTTGGGAGGGATCGCGGTCTACCTGATGTCCAATGCCAGTGCCTATCACAGCGGCGACAGCCTGGTGGTCGACGGCGGATATTCGGTGTTCTGATCACATGTTCCATAAGGTCATGGCGTTCGACGACCTCGTCCCCGGCAAGCCATATCTCCGCGATGCCGAAGGCGTCCGTTTCGTGCTGGTGCGGGAAGGCGAGGCGGTGATGGCGGTATCGGATCTCTGCACGCATGCGGCGGCGGTGCTCGACCGCGGGCGCGTCGTGCAGGGGATCATCACCTGTCCGATGCACGGGGCGCGGTTCGACCTGCGGAATGGGGCGTGCGTGAATGCGCCCTACGATGCGCTGCGCGTCTACCGTTGCCGGATCGTCGACGGGCAGGTCGAGGTGGATGTCGGGGCGAACGCCGACTGATCTCAGAGAGGAAGCTGGAATGCGGGAATCGTGGCGGCGGCTCATGCTGGACGAATTGCTCGCGCGCGCTGCGCGACAGGCGCCGGAAACCATCGCTTTCCGGTGCGGGGCGGTGGCGCGGAGTTATGCGGCGGCCGAAGACCGGGTGCGGCGGCTGGCGAACGCCCTGCATGATCGCGGCGTGCGCCGTGGCGATCGCGTGGCGGTGATGATGCAGAACAGTATCGAGACGGTCGAGGCCTATCTGGGCGTCGTTCGCGCCGGAGCGATCTGCGTGCCGGTAAATTTCCGCTTCGTCGCGGCCGAGGTGGCGCAACTCGTCGCCGATGCGGAGCCCGCCTTCGTGATCTGCGATGAGGCGACGCGCGACATGGCGCGCGGCGGCGGCGATGATCGCCTCATCGTCGCGACCGACCAGGTGGGGGCGGGCGTGCGCCTCGAGGATATCATCGCTTCGGCACCGGCCGATCCGATCGAGCTCGAGCGCGACGAAAGCGACATCGCCTTCATGATGTACACGTCCGGCACCACCGGACGGCCCAAGGGCGCCCTGCTCAGCCATCTCAACCTGATCGCCAACACGATGAATATGTTCGCGGCGCTGGAGATCGGTGCGTCGGATCGGAACTGGCTGGCGGGGCTGCCGCTATTCCACATCGCCGGGCTCAGCGGGCTGCTGCCCTTCCTCTATGTCGGAGGGACCTCGACGATCCTGTCCTCGACCGCGTTTGATGCCGCCGCCGTGGCGGACGTGATGGAGCGTGACCGCATCACCTCCTGTTATTTCGTACCCACGCAATGGCAGATGATCTGCGCGCTTCCGGGCGTGCGCGAACGGAGTTTCGGGCTGGAACGGGTGACATGGGGCGCATCGATCGCGCCGCGCGCCGTGCTGGACGCGATCGCGGAGACCTTTCCCGGTGCCCGCATGTACAATGTCTTCGGGCAGACCGAGATGAGCCCGATCACCTGCGTCCTGCGTGCGGACCTCTATCCCGACACGCACGGCTCGATCGGCAAGGCCGTCCCCGGGGTCGAGATGCGGCTGGTCGACGACGGCATGAACGACGTCGCGCCGGGGCAGGTGGGCGAGATCGTCTATCGCGGCCCCAACACCTTCGCGGGCTATTGGAAGCTGCCCGAGGCGACCGCGGATGCCTTCGCCGGCGGTTGGTTCCATTCGGGCGACCTCGTCCAGGCCGATCCCGACGGCTTCCTCCATGTCGTCGATCGCAAGAAGGACATGATCATTTCGGGCGGCGAGAACATCTATTGCCCGGAGCTCGAAGCGACGATCGTCAGCCATCCGGCGGTGCAGGAAGTGGCGGTGATCGGGATGCCGCATCCCAAATGGGTCGAAACGCCCTGGGCGATCGTGGTGCTGAAGCCCGGCGAAGCGGCCGAAGCCGGGGATATCGTCGACTGGTGCCGGGCCCGGCTCGCTTCCTATAAGAAACCGAGCCGCGTCGTCTTCGTCGAGAAGCTGCCGCGCAACGCCAGCGGCAAGATCGTGAAGCCGGAGATCCGGCGTCGATATGTCGAGGATCAGAGCCCGAACGGATGAGGCGGAAGCGCGCCGCACCTCCGCCTCGAAGATTGATCCGTCGGACCGGTGGCGGCCGAAGCGAGGATCTGGTCTAGGTCCGTTTCAGATTGGCCGACCTTCCCGTTCGTGTCGAGCGAAGTCGAGACGCGTTCTTCCCAGCCATATCCCTCGACTTCGTTGGGGACGAACGGTTCAATCTGACTGAAACCGGCTCTAGACGATCTCTCCGACCACCGTGCCGACCGGGTAGGTGCCGCCGGCCGGCTCGATGATGCGAAGCGTGCCGGTGGCCGGGGATTCGACCTCCTGCACCGATTTCTCGCTCTCGATCGAATAGATCACGTCGCCTTCCTTGACGGAGGCGCCGTCCGCGACGATCCATTCGGCGATTTCCCCTTCCAGCATCGCGAAACCGAGCTTCGGAAGGACGACAGGGATACTCATTCACACATCTCCGGTGATCAGGAAAGGGTGCCGCGAATGGCGGCCTCGATCTCGCTCGGCGTCGGCACGAAGGCGCTTTCAAGCGGCTGCGAAAAGGGTACCGGCGAAAATTTGCCGCCGACACGCGCGACGGGGCTCTTCAGCTTGCCGAACAGTTTTTCGTTGATCCGCGACGCGATCTCGGCGCCCACCCCGAACTGCTTGACGGCCTCGTGGACGATGACGGCACGGCCCGTCTTGGCGACGGACGCGAGGACCGCCGCCTCGTCGAACGGCGCCACGGTCCGCAGATCGATCACCTCGACGCTGACGTCGGACAATTTGTCCGCCACCGCGAGCACGTCGTTCACCTGCTTGCCATAGGTGATGACGCTGACATCGCTGCCCTCGCGCGCGACGCGCGCCTTTCCGAGCGGGATGACCTCGCCGCGCTGGGGCGCGGCACCCGGTACCCAGTAGATGCCGAGCGGCTCGACGAAGATGCAGGGATCGGGATCCTCGATGCAGGCCCGCATCAGTCCATAGGCGTCGCGCGGATTGGACGGGATGACGACCTTCAGGCCTGGCGTGTGTGCGAACCAGGCTTCGAGGAAGTCACTGTGCTGGCCGCCATTGGCGAAGCCCGCGCCGGTCATCATGCGGATGGTGAGCGGGACCGAGGTCTGTCCGCCCGACATGAAGCGCAGCTTGGCGGCGTGATTGACGATCATGTCCATCGCCACCGTCGTAAAGTTCATCAGCATGATCTCGGCTACGGGTTTCATCCCGGCTAGAGCCGCGCCGATTGCCGCGCCGATGATTGCCTGTTCCGAGATGGGGGTGGAGCGCACCCGTTCCTCGCCGAACACGCCCGACAGGCCCTTGGTCAGTTCCACGACACCGCCGCCCTCGCGGTCGGCGACGTCCTCGCCTAGCAGGAACACGTCCTTGTCGGCCTCCAGCGCATCGTGCAGCGCGAGGTTGATGGCCTGCAGGCTCGTCATCTCCGCCGGCGCTTCGATCGTCTCGCTCATTCTGCAATCTCCTGCGCAAACACATCCTTGCGGAGTTCGGCGACGTCCGGATAGGGGCTCGACAACGCGAAACTGGACGCTTCCTCGACATCGGCCTGAATCTGCTTCTCGATCGCGTCGAGCTCGGCTTCGGTCGCGTAGCTTTCCGCGACGAGCCAGCGCCGATAGGCCGGCACCGGATCCTTCTTCATCCAGCCGTCCTTCTCGCCAGGATCCATATATTGATCCATGTCGCCCAGCAGGTGGCCGTGGAAACGGAAGGTCATCGCTTCGATCAGCGTCGGTCCGCCGCCGCCCCGCGCGCGATCGACAGCTTCCTTGGCCGCAGCGTACATCGCCACCGGGTCGTTCCCGTCGACGTGGATGCCGGGCATGGTGTAGCTGGCCGAGCGTTTCGCGATCTGATCGATGGCGGTGGCATATTCATATTTGGTGTGCTCGCCATAGCGGTTGTTCTGGCACACGAAGACCACTGGCAACTTCCAGATCGAGGCGAGGTTGAGCGCTTCGTGGAACGCCCCGATATTGCTGGCCCCGTCACCGAAATAGGCGACCGAGATGCGGCCGTCGCCGCGCATCTTCGACGCCAGCGCCAGTCCGTTGGCGATCGGCATGGAGGAACCCACGATACCGGTCGTCACCATCACGCCGGAAGCGGGGTGGGTGATGTGCATCGGACCGCCCTTGCCCTTGCAGGTGCCGGTCGCACGGCCCGCCAGTTCGGCCCAGAGCTGCTTCATCGGCACGCCCTTCGCCAGCGAATCATGGATGCCGCGATAGATGGTGCAGACATAGTCGTCTTGGTTGAGCAGGCAGGACACTGCAGACGGGATCGCCTCCTGGCCACGTGCCGAATAGTAGTTGCCGATGATCCGGCCGGACTGGATGATCGAACGGAAGCGTTCGTCGTTCTGCTTGAGCAGCGTCATTTTGCGATAGATTTCGACCAGAACGTCCTTGGGTGGGCGAGTGCTGGCATCCCCTCCGAAACTTTCGGTTGTCGACATTGCGACCTTCCTTTCGTGACTTCCCCGATACGGGATTGACTGCGTCGCTAAAGGCGATCTAATCAATCATATAAGTAATATCGGCTTGCCGACCGAGGCGCAAGCGCGATGATGCCGGAGGGGGAGTGGTATGCTGGATCTGACGAAATCGGCAGTCGACGTCGGTATAGTGGTGGCGAATTTGGAAGCGCAGCGCGGCTTTTATGGGGACGTGCTGGGGTTGCCCTATGCGGGTGTGCTGTCGGTGCCGGGCGGCAAGGTGCACGTCTACATATGCGGTGAGACGTTGATTAAGCTCTACAAGATGAGCGAGGGGGCTCCTGTCGACGTGGCCGCCTTTGGCACCCGGGCCGGACTGAGCTATTTCACCCTCTCGCTCCGGGATCTCGGCGGGACGTTCGAGAAGCTGCGCGAGAAAGGGGCGACCGTCCTCGCGGAGCCGGGGCTGTTCGAAGGGGACCGGGAACTCGCGGCGCCCGTCGGCCGGCTGAAGGCGCGATTCGCGCTTGTAGCGGACGCCGATGGGAACATGGTCGAGCTTTTCGAATATGTCGACTGATCGACCTGGGTTGACGGCAATATAATTATATAATTAATTGCTCTGATGGGCAAATCGGAGAGTCGGATGTCTGAGCGTGATCCTCAGGTGAAGCCTGGGACGGCGCGGTGTCCCGATGGTGTGAGCTGGGACGATCTGGTG
>NZ_LDES01000041.1 GCF_001015195.1 Sphingomonas sp. Y57
CGATATGCCGCCAGTCGAGGCTCAGGTCCGTCTGCCCGGCGACGAAAGCCACCTGATGGAAGATATTGCCGGTCATGCCGGGAAGCCCCGCCAGATTGCCGAGTCCGAGCCTGAGGCCGCCCGCAATGTCGAGCGCCCATGCGGGATGCCGCGCCAGATCCATGACCTGGTGGATGCCGAGACGGGGCGAGCGAATGAAGCGGCTGCGGACGTCGCGCTCACGAAGGGCGACGAGGCTGGCGTCGAGAGTGACGACGAGCGCCGGGCATCCCGCCTGGGCCGCCCGGTCCATCAGCGCATGGTTGAGCGCCGCGTCCTTCATCATATACAAGTTGAACCAGAAGGGCCGCTCGACCTCCGACCGCACCTCGTCGATGCCGCAGATCGACATGGTGGACAGAATGGAGGTGATGCCCGCCCCGTCCGCCGCGCGCGCCGCCAGCACCTCCCCGCGCCGGGCGAGCATCCCGGCGAATCCGGCGGGACCCAATATCAAGGGAAAGGCCAGCCTCTGTCCCAACACAGTCGTGGAGAGATCTCGCCGGGCAATATCCACCAGAACACGGGATTTCAGACCCCACCGGGAAAAGTCCTCCATATTGGCTATCCGGGTTCGTTCGGAATAGGCGCCGCCATCGACAAAGTCGAAGAACATCCTGGGCAATCTTTTGCGCGCCACCGCCCGCATATCATCAAGATTGACGGCTCGTGCTGCGCGATCGTGCGGCGTCACCTTTTCCTCCGGGGCGTGAATGTCGGGGGGAGCTCTATCGACCAGCCTCGAAAAGAGTTCGTCAACTTGTAATTTCATACTTAAAGTATTTGCGCAAGCATCCTCCGGAGAAGAATTGCAACGACCATGCTCGTGGAGATCAGAACATGCCTAATCCGCTGCTCGAAACCTTAAGGCGAGGCGGCAGCGTCTCGAGCCTCTGGTCGGTAACCGGCTCGATCGCGGCGGCCGAGATCATGGCCGCGGCACGGCCGGCCGCGCTTGTCTTCGACGATCAGCACGGCCTTTGGGACCGGCAGACATTGTTCGCCGGTATCGCCGTCGTACGCGACCGCGCGACACCGCTCGTGCGCACGGTCGACGGTTCGCCCGCTGCCGTCGGCGGGGCGCTCGACAGCGGCGCGCTCGGTGTCATCGTGCCGATGATCGAGACGGCCGATCAGGCCGCCGCAGCCGTCGCGGCGGCCAAATATCCTCCCGCCGGCAACCGTTCGGGCGGCGGCATCAGGCCGCTGCTCGATTTCCCCGCCTATGCCGCCACGGCCTCGCGCGACATCCTAGTCGGCATGATGATCGAGACGGCAAGGGGAGTCGAGAATGCGGCGGCGATCGCGAAGACGCCGGGGGTCGACCTCGTGTTCGTCGGCAGCGGCGACCTGTCCCTGTCCCTCGGCACATTCCCCGACTTCGGGCCGCGCCACGAGGATGCCGTGCAGGCCGTCCTAGCCGCCTGCAAGGACGCGAAGGTCGCCTGCGGAATCTATTGCCTCGATCCCCGCGAGGCTCGGCCCCGGATCGCCGAAGGCTTCCAGTTCCTGTTTCTGGGCAGCGACAACGACCTGCTGCGCAAGGCGGCGGCGGCGGCATTGGCGACGAGCAGGCAGGTATAGCGGCGCCGCCGCACGGACCCGACGAGATCATGTCGGCGCGGGGGAAAGCTGCCGGCCTCACCTGTCAAACTGCGCTTCTGGAAGCATCGGCGATCGGCGGTCGTGATACGGGATCGGCCTGCCTCATGGGGAAGACCATCATGACGTCCAATCCCGACCTGTTCGAGCTTCCCGCCCATGTCGACCCCGCCCGGCTGTTCGACGTGGACGTGTACGCGCCCGCCGGTTTCGAAACGGATTTCCACGAGGCGTGGTATAAATTGCACGAAGCGAATCTGCCCGAGCTCATCTGGACGCCGCGGCACGGCGGCCACTGGATGCCCACGCGTGGCAAGCTTATCGGCGAGATGTTCGCGGACTATACGCGCTTTTCGAACCGCGTCGGCGCCGTACCGAAGGAATTGGGCGAACTGCTGCGCTTCATACCGAACAATATCGATCCACCGCAGCATCGCGACTATCGCACGCTTCTGAACAGCAGCCTGTCTCCGGCGGCGGTCATTCGCCTCAGCGGGTCGATCCGGGCGCTGGCCGTGGACCTGATCGAGGGGGTGCGCGAGAAGGGCCGATGCGATTTCAAGACCGCCTTTGCCGAGATCCTGCCGATCCATATCTTCCTGAACATGATGGATCTGCCGCTGTCCGACGCCCGGCACCTGATGAGCATCGCCACCCGCGTGATCCGGCCTAAAAGCGTGGACGACGCGCGCGATGCGATGCAGGCCTTCGCGGATTATCTGATCCCCTGGATCGAACGGCGCCGGGACGGAAGCGGAACCGATTTCATGACCAGGCTCGTCAGCGGGCGGATCGGCGATCGCATCGTGACCCGGCAGGAGGCGATCGATCTGTGCGTGCAGGTGCTGCTCGGCGGCCTCGACACCGTGCTCAACTTCCTGTGCTTCGCCATGCTGTTCATGGCAAGACATGCCGAGCACCGCCGGCTGCTCCTCGACGAGCCGGGGCTGATCCCGCAAGCGGTCGATGAACTGCTCCGTCGATTTCCCGTTCTCACGCTGGGGCGCGAGGTGCGCTTCGACATGGAATATGCGGGGGTCATCATGAAAAAGGGCGACATGATCGCTCTGCCGAGCCCGCTGCACGGCATCGATGCGCTAGTGAACGAGCATCCGCTCAAGGTCGATTTCCATCGCAGCAGCAGCGATCATTCGACCTTCGGCAACGGCCCGCACCGCTGTCCCGGCAATTTCCTTGCCCGGACCGAGCTGATCATCACCTTCGAGGAGTGGCTCGCGCGCATCCCGCACTTCCTGGTCGAGCCCGGCGCCGAGATCACCTATGTCGGCGGCGTCGTCGGCGGAATGGCGGCGCTTCCGCTGGTCTGGCAGGTCTGACCGCAGGCCGCTCGCGGCGCCATGGGGCGCTGCCGTTCCGATGTCTCCGCAATTCGGCAGATTCTCCGGGGAAATCCGCAGATTCGCCGCCGGCCCATTATCGCGCGGCGACGGATGATCATAAGCTTCGTGCGGCTGCCGAAAACGATCGCGACGCGCGATCCTCACGACGCCGACGTCAAGGCAGCTCGATCAAAGAGGGAGGCATTGCAATGGGCAAACATATAACGGCCCGTCTGTACGGGGGCGCGGCCATCTCAGCCGCCTTGTTCCAGATATCGGCGGCCCACGCGCAAGATCGCGCACCGCAAGCCGGGGTGGACACCTTCGCTGGAGACATCGTCGTGACCGCGCAAAAGCGTTCGGAGAAGGTCAACGACGTGCCGCTGTCGATCACCGCCGCCAGCGGCGATACGTTGACCCGGCAGGGCATCACCAACACCAATCAACTCGCCAAGGTCGTCCCCGGCCTGACCTATCAGACCAGCCAATATGGCACGCCGGTCCTCACCATCCGCGGCATCGGATTCTTCGACAATTCCGTCGGTGCGGGACCCGCCGTCACCGCTTATGTCGACCAGGTGCCTCTTCCCTATTCGGTGATGACGCGCGGAGCGACCTTCGATCTCGAGCGGGTCGAGGTCCTGAAGGGGCCGCAGGGCACGCTGTTCGGACAGAATTCGACCGGCGGCGCGATCAACTTCGTCGCGGCCAAGCCGACTGAGACCCTCAGGGCCGGCATCGACCTCGACTATGGACGCTTCAACGCCGTCGAGGCCCAGGCTTTCGTGAGTGGCCCGATCACCGACACGATCTCGGCGCGGCTGGCGCTGCGCAAGGAATATGCCGACGGCTGGCAGAAGAGCGTTACCCGCCCGGGCGACACGCTCGGCACGAAGCGCTTCGTCAACAGCCGGCTGCTGATCGACTGGAAGCCCTCCGAACGACTTCGCTTCGAACTTGGTGCCAATGCGTGGCGCGACCGGTCGGACACGCAAGCGGCGCAGTTCATCGCGTTCATCCCCGGCGTGCCCGTCAACCCGGCCAATCAATATGTGTTCGACGGCCTTTCATCGACGCCGCGAGCCGCCGACGACAACCGCTCAGCCGACTGGCAACCCGGTGTCGACTTCGCCCACAACAAGCGCTTCTACCAATTCTTCCTGAACGGCTCGGCGGATCTGACCGATTCGATCACCGCCACGTCGATCACCGCCTATTCGCGCTATCGCCAGAACGGCGCGCAGGCGGTCGACGGCAGCGCCTTCGCCAACTACACGATCGTCGACAACGCCGCGCTCCTCTCCTCCTTTTCCCAGGAGCTCCGCCTGAGCGGCGGCAGCCGGCCGCTGCGGTGGATGGTCGGCGCCAATTACCAGCGCGACAAGAGCAGCGAGAATCAGGCCGGTTTCTACAACACGATGAGCGGCACGGTCGTCGGCATCGTCACCCATAGCGGCACCTTCGTGAACGATCAGCGCGTGAAGACGGCCTCCGCGTTCGGCAGCGTCGACTATGATATCGCACCCAACCTCACATTGCAGGGCTCCGCCCGCTACAGCGATCAAAGGCGCAAGTTCCAAGGCTGTTTCGTCGACTCGGGCGACGGCGTCACCGCGAACGCCTTTTCGGCCCTCTCCAACCTGGTCCGCGGCATCCTCGAACCCCCCGGCTTCACGCCGACGGCCATTCCTCCCGGCGGCTGCGTTACGCTCAATGCCGATTACACGCCGATCAACGGACTGATACATGACCGGCTGAACGAGCATAATTTCTCCTGGCGCGGCAATATCAGCTGGAAACCCAATCCGACGACGCTGCTCTATGCCAATGTGTCGCGGGGCTACAAAGCCGGCAGCTTCACCATCGCCCCCGCGGTTCAGGCGAGCCAATATTTTCCCGCCACGCAGGAGTCCGTGCTTGCCTATGAGGCCGGCTTCAAGCTCGGCCTGGCTGATCGCGCCATCCAGATCAACGGTGCCGCCTTCTATTATGACTATAGCGACAAGCAGGTGCAGGCTTCGGCGCCGGATCCGTTCGCGGGCAACCTCAACCGCCTCGTGAATCTGCCCAAGTCGCGGGTCTATGGCGGTGAGTTGGAGGTGACGCTGCGGCCGTTCAGGGGGCTGCGCGTCACGACCAGCGGCACCTATGTCGATTCCAGGGTCCAGAGCGACCCCCTGGCACCGAGCAGGGCTTTCGATGCGCTGGGGAATCCGACCAGCTTCGTGGGCAATGTGTTCCCGAACACTCCGAAGTGGCAGGGCGTCGCGGACGCCGAATATCGCCTTCCGCTCTCCGCCTGCCTGAACCTCTCGTTCGGCGGCACGGCGACCTATCGCAGCGCGGCCTATGCCGCGCTCGCCCAGCTGCCCAATTTCCGCATAGCCGGCTATACGCTGCTGGATCTGCGGGCCGGCCTGGAGAGCGCCGACGGCATCTGGGAACTGCAATTCTACGGCCGCAACGTCACGAACAAATATTATTATGACAGCGTGTACCGCGCGGTCGATGTGCTGTCCCGTGTCGCTGGACGGCCCGCGACCTACGGGGTGCATCTGCGATATCGATATTGACGGACATGGTTCAAGGGCATGGGCGTTCGCTGTGATGCGACGCCGATGCTATCCGAAAGAACATTACGGTCGTTATGCTCTTTTACGGATCCATGGAATGGCTTATATCGATGATAATTTTCCGATCGGATGTTGTCGATTCCGGAGCATGTAGGGATGCGATGGCCTTTACTCTGAAAGTCAATGGAGCCGATCGGAGCGTCGAAGCGGACGAAAGCACGCCGTTGCTATGGGTGCTTCGCGACGATTTCGATTTGCCGGGAACCAAATTCGGCTGCGGAATTGCGATGTGCGGGGCCTGCACCATCCATATGGACGGTCAGCCGCTGCGGTCCTGCACCATGCCGGTCTCCGGCGTTACCGGCGAGATCACGACCATCGAGGCCGTCGGCGGCAGGGAGGCGAAGGCCGTGCAGGACGCCTGGATCGCGCATGACGTGCCGCAATGCGGATATTGCCAATCGGGGCAGGTGATGAGCGCGGTGGCGCTGCTGCGCGAAAATCCCGCCCCGACCGATCGCGAGATCGACCTGGCCATGAGCGGGAATCTATGTCGTTGCGGAACCTATGTCCGTATTCGCGCCGCCATTCACGACGCGGCGAAGGCACTGGCTGCCTGAAGAGGCGGCGAGGTCGGCGGACGGTGGCCGCCGGGCCTGAACGCGTCATCCTGATCGCAGCGTCAGAACGCGGCGCAGCTTGGCGCCGCGCTGGCGATGAGGAACGCCAGCCATCGGACGTCGTTGTGTGCGAATAGCGGACTTTATTATGATCTTTTGGGTACGCCCAAGCAAAAATGCGAGATCGCATGGCATCCGGCCGGCATCGTCGCAAATCCATTCCCGGCGATAATCGACATAGGACCAGCCAATAAGGGCTCAATGATCCCGATCACGGCAAATTCATAATTTAGCTTGTCCAATATGCATCTCCAGTCTACATAACGATCGTTATGTGATGGCGCGCAGGCGCCGGCTTCATCGGAAATTACCTGGAGAAGGAAATGATCGGTAACGATTTGCGCCTGACCGGCGGCCGTGCGGTAGCCCGGACGTTGGCGGAAAATGGCGTCGAGCACATGTTCGGTGTGCACGGGTACATCAACAATGTGCTCGAGGAGGCTTTTCGGATCGGGATCAAGAATTATCATTTTCGGCATGAGCAGTCGGCGGGTTTCGCGGCGGACGCCTATGGCCGCATCCGGCGGCAGGCCGGCGTGTGCTATGCCTCGTCTTCCGGCGGCATGTCCAATTATCTGGCGCCGCTGTCGCAGGGAATCGGCGCCCTCAGTCCGATGCTGCTCCTCGTCGGGCAGCACGGCACGGCGGGCGACGGGCTCGAGACGCTCCAGGAGGGCTATGCCGCCGATTGCTTCAAGACCGTCACCAAATGGACCAAGCGGCTGACCGACTGGGAATTGAATTCCTATTGGACCCAGAAGGCCCTCCGCGAGGCGTGCAGCTTTCCGCCCGGTCCGATCTGCCTTGAGATCCCCCTCAACAACCAATGGAATTTCGGCCCGCAGAAGCAGCGGAAATATCTCGCCGGATCGGGGCAGCCGCGGATGCCGCTGACGGCCGGGGATCCCGCCGCGGTGACCGAGGTCGCGGAACTTCTGCTCGCGGCCAAGCGTCCGTTGATCGTCGCGGGCGACGGCGTCTTCTGGTCCGACGGCATGGCCGATCTCGAAGAGCTGGCCACGCTCATGCAGATCCCGACGAACACGCGCCGGACGGCGCGGGGGGCGCTGTCGGAGCTCCATCCGCTGGCGGTGCCGAGCGCGGTCCGCGGCGCCATGTTGGCGGAGGCCGACCTGATCCTGCTGGTTGGCATCCGTGCGGGCGAGTTCGAATCCTGGTTCGAGACGCCCGACTGGCCGCGCAGGAACGTGAAATATGTGCAGATCAACGAGATAGCCACCGAACTATGGCACGCGCTGCCGACGGAGGTGTTCGTGGCGGGATCGAGCAAGCTGGTTCTCCGGCAGCTGATCGACATGTGCGAGGCGGAGCTCGGCAGCAGGAAGAAGGAACGGACCGACTGGATCGGTCATCTTCACAAGGCGCAGGCCCGCAACGTCGCCAAGCGCGCGGAACTGCTCCAGAAATTCTCCAATCAGACGCCGATCCATACCTATGAGCTCACGGACGTGCTCGCGAACGTCGTCGATGACGATGCGACGATCATCTATGACAGCTATTCCGGATCGCTTTACCTGACCGACGCGGTTCGCTCGCGCTTCGCCGGTCAGGTGCTCGATGCGGGACCGCGCGTCGCCCTTGGCCAGGGGATCGGCATGTCGATCGGCGCGGCGGTGGCGCGTCCGGGCCGGCAGGTGGTGACCCTCGTCGGGGACGGCGGGATGGGCATTGCGGCGCCCGATATCGAAACCATGATCCACTACAAGCTGCCCTGCGTGGTGGTCGTGCTGAACAACAGCAGCTGGGGCGGCAACTCGCTGATGGGCGACGACATCCATCCCAACATCGACTGGTCGGTCGGCAAGAACAACCGCTGGGATCTCGCATTCGAGGCGCTCGGCGCGCATGGCGAATATGTCGAGCGGTCGGATCAGCTTGTCCCCGCCATGCGCAGGGCGCTCGAGAGCGGCAAGCCGGCGGTCGTCAACGTCGTCGCCGACTGCGAGGGCGTCGATTATTCCCAGGCTTGGCTGAGGTTGAAATCGGGCGACATGTTCTCGCGCGGCCTCGACGAGGTCGGGCCCGAGATCCGCCGGCATTTCGCCGTCTCGCCGTCCAACGCGCTCCGCATCCGCAAGGCGGCGGAGGACAACGGCACCCAGATTCCGATATCGTTCATCGCCGAACTGACCGGCAATGACGAGACGACGCTGCGCCGGCTGGCCGAAGAGCGTCAATATGAGCTGGGCGAATAAAGAGGCGAACGGCAGGCCGGCGGCGTATCACGACCGCCGGCCCGCTTGCGGCGCGAGAAGGGAGGACGAGGATGTTGTTGGGGTGCATGCAGGACGAGCCGCTGCTCATCTCCACCATTTTGGACTATGCGGCGTGCAACCACGGGACGCGTGAGATCGTCAGCCGGCTTCCGGACGGGACGTCGCATCGCTACACCTATGCCGCGGCATCCGCCCGATCCAGGAAGCTGGCCAACGCGCTGCGCAGGCTAGGGCTGGCGATGTCGGACCGGGTCGGAACGCTGGCCAACAACAGTTTCCGGCATTTCGAATGCTTCTACGGCGTCTCGGGCCTGGGCCTGGTGCTCAATACCGTCAATCCCAGGCTCTACGACGACCAGATCACCTATATCATCAATCATGCCGAGGACCGGATCCTCTTCCTCGATCCGATTTATGCGGAGACCGTCGAGCGCATCGCCGGCGACCTGGAAACCGTCCGCAGCTTCGTGTTCTTCTGCGCGAAGGACGAAATGCCCGTCACGACGCTGCCGGACGCCCTGTCCTATGAGGAACTGATCGGCGACGAGAGCGACATGCTCGACTGGCCGAGCTTCGATGAGAGAGCTGCGTCGGTCCTGTGCTACACGTCGGGCACGACCGGACATCCAAAGGGCGTCCTGTACAGCCATCGCTCGACCGTGCTGCACGCGCTGCACGCCGCCCAGCCTTCGGTGCTGGGCATCGGCCCGTCCGAGGCCCTGCTCGTGATCGCGCCGATGTATCATGCGACGGCCTGGTCGATCCCCTATGTCGGCCCCCTGACGGGCGCGAAGCTGGTTTTTCCCGGCCGCGACATGAGCGCGGAAAACCTGCATGCGCTGGTCGCCGAGGAGGCCGTCACCTTCGCCTGCGCGGTGCCGACGGTCTGGAATGCGCTCCTCGATCATGTCGACCGGAACGGTCTGTCGCTCAAGCCCATGGCCCGCGCGGCGATCGCCGGCGTCACCGTGCCGCCGGTGATGATCGATCATCTGTGGGACAAGCATGGCATAGCGGTGCTTCAGTTCTGGGGCATGACCGAAATGAGCCCCATCGCCACCATTTCGACCCCCATGGCCGCGCTCGACGATCTCGAGCCGGCGGCGCGTGCCGAGATTCTGTGCAAGCAGGGCCGAATCGCCTTCGGCATCAGGTTGAAGATCGTCGACGACGACGGCGTCCGGCAACCGCGCGACGGCGTCAGCACGGGCCACATCTATGGTCGCGGCCCCTGGATCGCCAACGGCTATTACAAGGGGGAAGGCGGCCGGGTGCTCGATGCCGATGGCTGGCTGCCGACCGGCGATGTCGGTTTTCTGGACCCATTCGGGTATCTGAAGCTGACCGATCGCAGCAAGGACGTCATCAAGTCGGGCGGCGAATGGATCAGTTCGGTCGACCTCGAAAATGCCATCCTTTCCCATCCGGCGGTCTGGGAGGCGGCCGTGGTCGGGGTCCGTCACCCGAAATGGGACGAGCGGCCGCTCATGCTCCTGCGGTTCCGCGCCGGCCAGTCGGCGGAACGGGAGGAGATCATCGCGCATCTCGCGCCACGCGTGGCGAAATGGTGGCTTCCCGACGACATCGTCGTCGTGGACGAAATGCCTTATACGGCGACCGGAAAGATAAGGAAGAACGAGCTCAGGGATCGATATGCCGATCACCTGCTGAACAAGATGCCGTGACCGGCCGGCCCTTCTGCCGCTCCGACGGTCCGGGACAAGTCCTGCATTTCGATGATGTGGAAGCGTTGTCGTTCCGCGAGCTTGGCGCTATCAGCATGCTTTAGCCCTAAAGCAAGCGGGGGCGGTCGGACAGGCGGATGGCAGGTTATGATCCGGTAAAGCAGGGGGCGCGGTAACATGGCGGCATCGCAGATCCGCGAAAAATATGACGGCGCCCTGCCTGGCCCGATGGACGTTCGCGTCTGGCTGCGACTGCTCAGCTGTTCGACGGTGATCGAAAAGCGGTTGCGCCGGCGTTTCATGATGCAGTTCGACACGACGCTTCCGCGTTTCGATGTCCTGGCGTGTCAATCGGCGTCCAAACGGGACCCCCTATAGGCGTGCAAAAGGGACCCCTTTGGCGGTTGTCCCGGTAGCCCATAGGAGGGGCCCACGGCCGGCGCCGCGCGCTGTCACGAGCGCAGGCGGTGACGGCCGTGGGAGGTCCCTGTGGACCCACCGGGTCAGCCGCCGGGATGGGGGGCTGGGGAAGGGTTTTCAGCTCCGGTTTTTGAAGCGCCAACTGTCGTTGCCGGTCTCGACGATGTCGCAATGGTGAGTAATGCGGTCGAGCAGCGCGGTCGTCATCTTGGGGTCACCGAAAACACTCGGCCACTCACCGAAGGCGAGGTTGGTGGTGACGACGACCGATGTGCGTTCGTAGAGCTTGCTGACGAGATGGAAGAGCAGCTGGCCGCCTGAGCGGGCAAAAGGCAGGTATCCGAGTTCGTCGAGCAGCACGAGGTCGAGGCGGGCGAGCTGGGCGGCGAGCGCCCCACCTTTGCCGAGACGGCTCTCTTCCTCGAGGGGTTCACCAGGTCGACGGTATTGAAATAGCGGCCCCTGGCGCCGGTACGCACGACGTTGGCGGTGATGGCTATGGCGAGATGCGTCTTGCCTGTCCTAGTGCCCCCGACCAGCACGACATTGCGCCGGCCGAAGAGGAACGACCCACCATGCAGCGAGCGCACAAGCCCTTCATTGATGGGCGTGCCGCCGAAGACGAAGGCATCGAGGTCCTTTACCGCGGGTAGCTTCGCGGCCGTCATGCGGTAGCGGATGGCGACAGCGTCTGCGCGCTCGGGCTGGAGATCTTCGTCAACGGCCGCTGGATCACCGAGCGGCTGCCGTCGGACGGCGAGGGCAGGGTGATGCCCTGGTGGTCGGGCTGCGCGGTCATGCGCGACGGCTCACTGTTCTTGCTGATGGATAATCCCGCATCCTTCGACGGGCGCTATTTCGGACCGACCGCGCCGGCCGACGTCATCGGCAGGGCGAACGCGCTATGGGTCCACTGAAGCTCACGTGGCTCGTGCTGCCTCTTTTCGCTGCGGCGCCGGCTCGCGCCGATCCCGTCGCCAATTGGCGGCCCTTGGTTGCCGAAGCCTCGAAGCGCTTCGTCATGCCGATCGACTGGATCGAGCGCGTCATGCGCGCAGAAAGCGGCGGGCACACCATGCTCGACGAACGGTCGATCGTCAGTCGTGCTGGCGCGATGGGACTGATGCAGCTCATGCCCGGCACCTGGGCAGAGATGCGCGCCCGGCTTGGGCTCGGCCCCGATCCGCATGCACCGCGCGACAATATCATGGCGGGAACATATTATCTGCGGCTGATGTACGACCGGTTCGGCTATCCCGGCCTGTTCGGTGCCTATAATGCCGGACCGGGCCGCTACGCCGAGCACGTCAGGAGCGGCCGCGGACTGCCGAGCGAAACGCGCGCTTATCTCGCGAGCGTTGCCGGAAATATCGCCGCCGCCGGGCGCGGCGACGCGGCGAGCGAGCCGGCACACGCGAGCAATGCCATCTTCTTCGTTCTCGATACTGGCAACGACATTCGCCGGAGCGAAGTCGCCAATCCGGCCGGGCTGTTCGTCGCGTTGCGTGCAAGACCGCCCGAAACGCCGGCGACAAGCCGTCACTAGCATGGGCCGATCCAGGCTCCATATCGACTTGTGTTTCTGCTATGTCCCCGTCAAGGAGCTGGCCGATGGTGCTCGGTCTTGGCCTTTCCGCCACCGGCATCGTACTCTTCACATGGACGATGCTGCAGCTCGCCGTTCTGGCGCTGCCGGTCGGCGCGGTCATCATCGCCGGTGCCGCCGTGGCGAGCCTCTCGCCGAGAGCCGATCATCTCGGCGATCACTGATCTTCGCTACAAGGCTGACAGACGGACTGGCTGTCCTCGACCGCGCGAGCACGGCGAGACCGACATCGGCCACCGTGCGAGATAGCAAGTCCTGGCGGCAGAGCTGGGCGCCAGGCCGACGCTGGCTTTGCATGAAATGATCCACCCAAGGTTTCCGACGCCTCCCGCCTCCGGCGGGACCGCCGCTCTATTCCGCTAGGTTCGCTGCGCTCGCCAAGCTCCACCGGGACGCGCGGCACGCGTCCCGGCCTATCGGTGACGATCGGACTGGCGGGGCCGGCGCTTCGCCCGGCCTGTCGTCGCCGCGTTGTCGCGCGGCGGCGTTGTGTGTTGGGCCTTCCCCTCGTCGCGCGGGTGGGCGGCGCTCCCTTTTGGGCACGGCCCGGCGTCCCGCAAGCCGGCTGCGCCGGCTCCTCCACTCACGTTCCGGCCCTTCGGGTGCGGCCCGCCTCCTGGCCGCGCCCGGCAGGTTGCAATTCGCCGCCCACCCCCGCTCCGGGGGAGGCCCTGGGGTTTTGGGGCGGTGCTGGAGGATAGCCATGCCTCATACCGGCAATCGTCGCGCGCGCGGAGAGGATCGCAGCACCAAGCCCCCGGCGGAGCGCGCCAATCTTTACGATGAGGTCACGAACCGCATCATTTCCGAGCTTGAGGCGGGCCGCTTCCCTTGGGTCCAGCCCTGGGGGCGCAGCGTCGGCGTTGCGCCCGGCCTGCCGCGCAACGCGCTCACGGCGCGCAACTACAGCGGCGTCAACGTGCTCATCCTGTGGGGCGCGGTGATCGAGAATGGCTATCCGTCGCAATCGTGGCTGACCTTCCGCCAAGCGCTTGAGGCGGGCGGCAACGTCCGCAAGGGCGAGCGCGGCACCACGGTCGTCTATGCTAACCGCTTCACCCCCGAAGCCGAGAAGGAGCGCGCCCGCGAGACCGGCGAGGAGGCCCGCGCCGTCCCGTTCCTGAAAAGGTTCACGGTGTTCAACGTCGCACAGTGCGAGGGGCTGCGCCCCGGCTTGGCGACCGACCCCGCGCCGTTGCCCGAACGCCAGATCGTGCCGATTGCCGAGGAGGTCATTGCGGCGTCGGGCGTGGATTTCCGCATCGGCGGCGACCGCGCTTTCTATGTACCCACCCATGACTATGTTCAGGTTCCGCCGCAGCCCGCTTTCTTCGAGCAGATCGATTACTATCGCACCGCGCTCCACGAGCTGACCCACGCGACCGGCCATGCCTCGCGGCTGGGGCGCAAGTTCGCCACCAGCTTCGGCACCAAGGATTATGCCCGCGAGGAACTGGTGGCGGAAATGGGCAGCGCCTTTCTCTGCGCCGCGCTCGGCATCCAGCCGACCGTGCGCCATGCCGACTATCTGGCGTCGTGGCTTTCCGTGCTCCGCGAGGACAACCGCGCGATCTTCCGCGCCGCGGGACAGGCGAGCAAGGCGGCCGACTGGCTATTGGCCCGTCATGCGGAAGCCCGAGGGGCGAGGGAAGCCGCATGACCGCCATCCGATGGATCGAGCTTCCGCCCACAGGCGGATGACGCGCGGCGCGTTTCGCCGCTTGAGTAGCCGGTCCGCCCATCCCGCAAAAATCGACGGACCGGCACTCCCTATGGAGTGCGTGCAATGAAACTCGCATTTATCGAGCATGACAAGCTGTATCCGGACAAGGCGAACATGCGCTACGCCAAGAAGGCGCCCGACGTGTCCGACCTTCTCCCGACCGTGCGCAAGCGCGGCGTCATGGTGCCGCTTGTGGTCCGGCCCTCCGTCAGCGAGCCCGACCGTTCGGGCATCGTCGCGGGCCTGCGGAGCTGGACCGCCTACGGCATCGTCCTTGCCGAAGACATCGACCACGGCCCGCTGCCGTGCGCCATTCTCGAGGATGGCGGCGACGCCGATGCCATCGAGACCTCGCTGATCGAGAACATCGCACGGCTCGCGCCCGACGAGGTGACGCGGTGGGAAACCTTCGCGCGGCTGGTCAGGGAAGGCCGCGAGGTGGAGGATATCTTCGCCACGTTCGGCATTCCCGAGCAGGGCGTGAAGCGCATCCTCGCGCTCGGCAATCTGCTCCCGCGCATCCGCGATCTTTACCGCAAGGAGAAGATCAACGCCGCGACCGTCAGGCAGCTGACCTTGGCGAGCAAGAGCCAGCAGAAGGCGTGGCTGGTCCTTTATGACGATCCCGACGCTTATTGCCCGACCGGCCACCAGTTGAAGGACTGGCTATTCGGCGGCGCGTCAATCAGGGTCGAGAATGCGCTGTTCGACGTGGAAAAATACAGGGGCGGCATCATCGCCGAGGCCAAGCGGCTCGAACGCGGTGAGGCGATCGCCTCCGGCCCCAAGGTGCCCCGGCCTGAGGTGACGAGCGCGATGCAGACCTATATCGACCTGCACCGCCACGCCGCCGTGCGTGCCGCGCTTTACCGTCATCCCAAGGTCGGGCTGCGCCTGATGGTCGCCCATGCGATCGTCGGTTCGTCGCTCTGGACCGTGAAGATCGAGGAACAGGCGACGCGCAACGACGAGGTGCGGGAGTCGGTCGAAACCTGCAAGGGCGAAACCGACTTCGACGCCAAGCGCCGCGCCGTGCTGGATTTGCTCAACTTCTCGGCCGAGGAACCGACCGTGACGGGCGGCAATGGCGATCCTCACGGCCTCGTCGGCCTGTTCCTCGCGCTTCTGCCCCTGTCCGATCATGCCATCATGCAGGTGGTCACGATCGTCATGGGCGAGACGCTCGGCGCGGGCAGCGCCGCCGTCGAGGCGGTGGGCGACGAGATCGGCGTCGATATGGCCCGCTATTGGCAGGCCGACGACGCCTTCTTCGAGTTGATCCGCGACAAGGAGGTGCTGACCGCCATCGTCGCCGAGGTGGCGGGCGAGGACGTGGCCCGCGCCAACGCAAAGGAGCCGGGCAAGGTCTTGAAGCGCATTGTCCGCGATCATCTCGACGGCGCGAACGGACGGCCCAAGGTCGACGGATGGGTGCCCAAATGGATGGTGTTTCCGCCGGCCGCCTACACGACGCGCGGCGGCGTCGGCACGGTCAGCGCCCACGCCAAGGTCGTAGCGGCGCGCGCCGACCATGAGCCGGAACCAACCGGCCCCGGCTCGGTCATCGCGCTGCCCGCGCCCGTCAGCTCCGAGCGGGAGAAGCAGCCCGAACGCGAAGCGGCCTGACACTGGACGGGCGGCGGGGAACCGCCGCCCGCCTTGCTTGCCTCGCCCAAAATCAGCGCCGCGCCGCTCGCCGGTTCCCGGCTCGCGGCGCGGCCTTTTCCTGGACGCCGACGCTCTCCATTTGACGAATATTGGCGCAGCGCCTAGCCATGCAGCTTTCTGGCATAGAGGAATGGTCATGGCCGAAGAACAGGCGGAGAGCATCGTCAATCCGGTCGAACTTGCGACCGAACTCACCATCGCCTGGCTCGGCAATCCCAATGTTCGCGCGACCGCCGAAGAGGTTCCGGCGTTCCTCAGATCAATGCATGCGACCATCGGTGCGTTGTCGAAGGGAAGCGATACCGCGCCCGCCGATGTGACGCCCGAATATACACCCGCCGTTCCCGTCCGATCCTCGGTGAGGCCGGACTATCTCATCAGCCTGATCGACGGGCGGAAACTCAAATCGCTGAAGCGTCACCTGTCCTCGCACGGCCTGACGCCCGCCGAATACCGCGAACGCTATGGCCTGAAATCCGATTACCCGATGGTCGCCGCCAGCTATTCGGCACAGCGCCGCGAGGTCGCGCAGAAGCTCGGCCTCGGCCGCAAGGGGCGCGCCGCTCAGGCCGTGGCGCCCGAATCCGCGCCCGTTGCCGAGCCGCAATCGGCACCGGCAAAACCCGTCGACAAGCCCGCGCGGCGCGGCGCCGCAAAGCCGAAATCCGCTCCGAAAGTTGCTCCAAAAACAGCAGCGTCGAAGCGCGGCCGCGCGAAGAAAACCGACACGCCCGCCGCTTAGCGGGCAGACCTTCCACGCTAGTCGGGGCGCGGTGGCCGCGCGGCCATCATGCCACGATTCCGCGTTCGACCAGCATCGTCGCCACGTCACGGTCGCCGAGCCGCACCTTGGCGACCGTCCGATGATAGCTTCGCCCGACTCGCTCGACCGTGACCCTCTGCGCGGCCAGCAGCGCGCGGGCATCGCGCGTCGCCGCTGGCTCGCGCGAAATCTCCGCGCGGTATTTCGCCTGTCCCTTCTGCGTTTCGGGGGCATTGATATTCCCGATGCGGATACGCTCGCCGGTTTCCAGCCGGAATCCATCCCCATCGATCCCATAGGTGACGCGGGCGGTCTCGGCCTGTGCCGGAACCGATGCGAACAGCGCCGCCGAGGCTGCCGCCGCCACGCCCTATCGACATGGATGCGCGCAGCGCGGTCCTTGTACCGCCATTCCCGAATGTCGGTCGTTCGTCGTTCCATCACCTCGCCGGCACCTCCGCTGCCGCTCCGTCGCCTCGTCCGACGACACCGGATAGGCGGGGCATCCACGGCACGGCAAAATGCCGATGGAACCGCTCGCATCGCCCCGACCGGCAGCACCTTCGCACGCCTCGACCGTCCCCCGTTTCGCCGCCGATCGCGGAGCATCCTGCTGTTTGGCCGGCACGCACCGCACGCCATTTCAGGCGATTGGCGAGCGACCTGGGACGGCCGGCGGCCCCGCAAAACCATCGCGGCGGACTGATTTCCCCGCCTGCCTTCGCTCACGCTTCGGCGGGCTCCTCGCGGTCGCTTCGCTCCAAATCAGCCCGCCGCTCCGGTCCTTCGCTTCGCTTCGGCCCTTCGGGTTCGCGGTGCCCCCTCAAGACCGTCCCCTGGTCTGCCCATCGCCCGGAAATGGCTTCGGGCGATCTTTCAAGGAGACGAACAATGCCCGCAATCGGTTATGTGCAGCGCCAGAGCGACGGTTCGTTCTCACGTCGCTGTCCTCGAACTCCTTGTCGAAATTGCCACCCAGTTCGATGCGATGAGCTTAGATGCTCTGCTCCCGTGAAGACACTCGATAATATGCGATGCGCGCCACGCTTGGTCCTTGCTTCAAAAGTTACCAGTCATTTTTGAGATAATACCAAAAGCCGATCAAGTATTTTTCAAAACTAGGTCGTGAACCCATAACCGGTGACACGGTGGGCTGCGCCCTTTATGGCTGTTCCGCTGCCATGTGCCGTGCGACGTCGGCCAAATCGTGCAGCGCTTCCGCTGCCTTGGCATTCCGATCCTCGATGTCTTTCGCTGTGATCACGCCGATATTGATTTCAGACAGACGCGAACGATCCTGCTCTTCGCCTCGTTCGCCGCTCGCACGTAGGCGACCTGCTTTCGGAATGACGGCAGATAGGAGAGCGTTGGCCAGTCCTTCTCAAGTGTATCGATGGCTCTATCGGCCCGGTCGAAAAGCACTTCTCTTTCTACCGCGTTCGTCATTGGGCGATGGTGCATCAATCAATGTTCAGTCGCAACCTAAGCAGGTTGAACAATAGCGGAGGTAGGATGATCAGGCACGCCGCTCGGCGATCACCTGATTTTCAATGAATCCCAGCATTTCAATTTCGACACGCACGGTGTCGCCAACTTCCAGATAACCAGAAGGCGTCATATATTTGCCGATCCCGGATGGGGTTCCCGTCGCGAGGATATCGCCGGGCTCTAGGGTGAAGGCCGAGGAGAGCTCCTCGATCATCTCGCCGATCGTGAAGATCATATCCGAGGTTCGCGCGTCCTGTCGGACCACTCCGTTGACATAGGTGCGCAATGCCAGATCACTGATATCAACCTCCTCGGACGTGGTGATCCAGGGACCGATGGGGCCGTGGGTATCGAAGGATTTGCCCAGCGTGTGGGTGGGGGACCGCGTCTGCCAGTCGCGCACCGATATGTCGTTGCAGATGAGATAGCCGAAGATCACGTCGGGCGCATCAGCAGCCCTGACGTTCCTGCATCGCTTGCCGATCACGACCCCGAGTTCTCCTTCATAATCGAGTTCGTCTGAGCCCCCCGGCTTAAGGACCGGCTGATACGGGCCGTTCACGCAGCTGACTTGCTTGTTGAACCAGATTTGGCGGTCGCCATTCGATCGGGCGGCCTTGCTTTCGCTGCGATGGTCGCGATAGTTTCCGCCGAGCCCGAGAAATTTGGCGGGCCGGGGGATGGGTGCCAGCAGTTCCACGGCGGACAGCTCGATCGGAGCCTCCGCAAGGACATCGTGAGCCAGGAGATATCGCGCGACATCCCCGTCGGCTTTTTCGATGAGTTCTCGAAGATCGGCTATGTCGGGCAAGGCCTTCGAAAGACCGCGAACCGAATCCCCGATAACGAGGCCGAAGGCGGTGCTGCCAGCGTGGCGGTAGGTCGCGATCTTCATTGTCTTCCCTGGATCAATCTAGCGGGATGGGCGAAGCAGCCGGGCCATATCGCCGGCGGGCAATTCCGCGACAGCTGTGCACAGATCATGGAACCGCGTGGTCCGATCGGGCCAAGGCCAGTCTTCGACCGCCGGCGTTATGAGAGCGATCGTGCGATCGAAGCTCATGCCCTGAAAAGCGGCGGGTTTCGTCTCCGATCGTAGCTGACAGCCATCCTTCAAGGTCAGGTCGAGCGTCGCTCCATAGCGATCGATCGTCGACGAGACCTCGATCGAGATTCGCGCGCCTAGATCGTGAAGATCGCCAATGCCATACTCGTCACGAAAGTGACGCGCGGCGGGCTGACCGTCGCGAAGCGTGCCGGCCAGCATGAACGGCGCGCTCATGATCGCGGCGGCTTCGCTGGAAAAAGGGCCATGGTCGCTCACGCCCGGATAGCTGGCGTCTCGAATGTTCATCATGACGATCAGACGCTCGACGTCAGTTGCACTGACACCGGCCTCCGACATGAGGGTTGCGAGAGCTGCTGCAGGCAGCTGATTAATGAAACAGCCAGGGAAAGGCTTGAATTCGGTTTCGGTGATCAGCCAGGCGGGAGCTGTCCCGCCATTATGGGGCGTCGTGCCGAAGCACTGATAAAGCCCGCTTGTTCCATCCAGGATATTGGCAGATCCGCGCGCGCCGGCGACGGCGAGGTCTGCCGCGACGATTCCCGCCGCCGCGCTTCGCCCCGCCTGCCAGCGCCAGTCATCGCTGCCGTCCGACCAGCATTGAATGGAGCCCGAGCCGGCGTCGAACCCAAGCGCGATCGCATTTTCGATCATGTCGCCAGACTGGCCTCGAAGGATGGCGATCCCGGCGGCTGTGGCCGCTGGGCCGAACCATGACGTCGTCCGCATGCCCTTCTCGCGAAGGTTATCTGCAAAGCCATCTGCCGCCGCTATCGCAATCTCATAAGCGGCGACGATCCCTCGGATCAGGGCATCACCGGATCGTTCTTCCGCCTCGGCAACGGCTAGGAGCGCAGGCAACGCAACGCAACCGACATGGCCGGACAGCCTGCCATGGGAATCATTCTGTCCGCGCGATGCGAACAGCGCCGCGTTGGCGGCGGCGGCCTGAGAGACCGAGCGCCCGCCGCCAGCGGCTAGTAGGCCATGGGGCGCTCCTGCCGACAATGTCCGCCACACAGGCTCGTCGCTATTGCCGGCACAGGCCATGGTCAGGCCGTAAACGAGGCATGCCTTGGCCTGATCAACTACTCGGGACGGCAACTGGGCCGTCCCGATCGCCATCGCTCGGGATGCAAGCTGCTGTGTGGCGCTCGCCATTGGTCAGAACCTGTACCGAAGCTCGACACCATATGTTCGCGGTGCGCCAGGATAATATTGATCTCCTAGTGCCGAGGACGCGACGGAGGCGTAATATCGCTTATCAAACAGGTTCTTGCTATAGATACGAAGATCGATTCCTTCGCGAATCTCATAGTTCACACCTGCGTTGACCAGATTGTAGCTACCCGAAGATACCCGGTTCTGCGGGTCGAAGAACACGCCGCTATTGTAGACGTTGGTGACAAACAAATTCACTGGGCCGACCTTATAGTCAGCGCTCAGCGTCGCGACCCATTTGGGACTGAGGATAGTACGATTGCCAGACGCGTCCTGGAAGGTCTGGGTGAGGCCGGCTGCAGCCACTGAAAAATATGGCGCTCCAGCGAAGCTGCCGTATCGGCTATCAAGATACGCAAGCCCCGCGTTGAGGCGTAAGCCGGTAAAGGGTGCGATCGAGAGATCGGCGTCGATGCCCTTGATGGCGGCGCTCGCGGCATTGATCAGCACCGCAGCGCCGAGATTGTTCAGGGCACGGACCTGGATTCCCTTGAACTTGTAGCGGAAGGCGGAAACGTTGAGACGTACTTTCTTGTCGAGCAGGTCCGATTTGAACCCACCTTCGAAAGCGGTCACATTTTCCGGATCGACCGGCGACTGGGACGGTGAAGCGATGTTGAACAGGCCGCTGTGGAAACCGGTCGTGTAGGAGGCATAGACCAGCAGATTGGGGTCGACCTGGTAATCGAGCGCGACACGCTTGGTCAGCTTGCGATCCACCTTGTCGCCCGAATAAGGCGTCGTCACATTCGCCGAACTCGTCGACAGTGCCGAGAAGGAGCTGTCATCAATCGTATAGCGCAGGCCCAGCGTCGCGCGCAGCTGGTCGGTCAGCGGCACCGTGGCCTGGGCATAGGCCGAGTAGGAGTTGGTGATCGCCGATGCGGCGATCTGCTGGGTAGGGAAGGCCCGCGATGTCACGCTGGGGCCCGAATAGACGAGCGGATCGAGCGCCGTCTTGATTCGGAAATAGAACAGGCCTGCGGCCCAGGTGACCGGGGAACTGGTCGACGACAGCAACTGCAGTTCCTCCGAGAAAGTCTTCACCGGATAGTGGATATCGACCTGCACCGTCGACGCCGGACCCATGTCGCGATCCTGCGCGAGATCGAGCACGGTCTCGGAATAGGCGGCGATGTTGACCAGGCGTGCCCAGCCGAGATCGCGTCGGACGGTCAAAGAAGCCTGCTTCTGCTCGACTTCCTTGTTGAACCGCCCATCGTAATTTATGTTGAAGAAGCCGGTATTGTCCGTGCTCGGGTTTCCGGTGGTGCGCTCGCCCGGCAGGATCGAGCCGCCCTGTCCCGCGGCCGGGTGGGTCTTCGAATACATACCCGAGGCGATGATGTCGGTATCCTCGTCGGGCGTGAACTTCAGCTTGCTGCGGATAGCCAGCGAACGGCCGCGATAGGCGTCCTTGCCGTTGAAGACATTCTTGCCCCAGCCATCGGCCTGATGCTCGCGGTAGACGGCGATGTCGCCCGCGAGATTATTTGCAAGCCCGCCTGTCAGGTACAGCTTTTCGGTGTCGGTCCCGTAATTGCCATAGCCGACCGCGATGTCGCCATGCGGGGTTTGGCTTGGGTCCTTGGTGATGATCTGGATCACGCCGCCTGTCGAGTTACGCCCGAACAGCGTGCCCTGCGGGCCTTTGGCGATCTCGATCCGCTCGATATTGTTTAGGTTAAATAGCAGGCCCGGCGAAGCGGCCTGGTAGACGCCATCGATGTACAGGGCATTGGCCGATTCATCGACGGTCGACCCGCTCGCACCGACGCCGCGGATGTTGATGTTCGCGCCCGAGCCGGTTTCCGAAAAGGTGACGGCGGGTGCTGCGATCGTGATGTCCTGCGACGCCCGGACACCCATATTTTCGGCCATGGACGACGTAATCGCCGAGATCGCGATCGGCACCTTCTGCAAGTTCTGCCCGGTCCGCTGCGCCGTGACGATGATCTCCTCGATACCGCCCGACGGCTCGGGTGCTTGGTCTTGAGCCTGCGCCCCCGTGGAAACGAGGCTGCCGACGGCAACACCGGCGGCCAGCAGCAGCTTGGTGCGATGGATGTAGTGAACCATAATCCTCCCTCTCTTCTCTTTACAAAGCGGCCCGGATCAGGTCGACGGCGCGTTCCGCCATCATGACCACGGGAATGTGCGGATTGCCGCTGACGATGCTGGGCATGATCGAGGCGTCGACCACGCGCAGCCCGGTCACGCCGACCACGCGGCACCGCGGATCGACGACCACGCCGGGATCGGCCGGATCGCCCATGCGACAGGTGCCGCTGGCGTGGTGGACCGGAGCCGCCTGCCGCAGGATGATGTCGCGCAATGCCGCGTCATCACCCAGCAGCGCGGCGGGATCGATCAGATAGTCACGCAGCAGCATCCGGCGCAGCTGGCTCGACAGGCCAAACAGTCCGGCAATGGCCGCGCTCTTGATGGCGTTCGCCTGGCTTGGTCGATTGAGCCGGTTGGCCTGGCCTCCGGCGGGCAGGAAAATCTCGCGCCGCATCGCCCGGACATCCTGATCGAGCAGCAGTTCGCACCCCAGGCGCACGGCCATGGTCAGCCGCTGCATGTCGCGGTCATCATCCAGGATATTGAAGCGGACCTTCGGCGGCGCGAGGGGCTCCGCCGCCAACGTGACATGCCCGACCGAGAATGGCTTGCGCAGCCCGATGCCCAGCGCGCCGATATGGCGCCCCAGGATATGCCAGGAGGTCTTGTTATTGGGGAAGATATGAAGGTCGTTGACGGGGCAGCCCGCCAGGTTCGACGAGAAACGCAGGATGGTGGTTGGCCAGGACCTCAGATGTGCCGGCTGGCGCGCGTCGGCCGGCAGGTAGACAGCCAGTGGCATCATCACATGATTGGCGAGATTGGCGCCGACGCCATCATTGGCGCGCACAAGCGGGATGCCGGCCCGCCGAAGCTGCGGCGCGGGGCCGATTCCTGATCGCATCAGCAATGTCGGGGAATGGATGGCACCGGCGCAGACGATGGTTTCGCGTGCGCCGATCCTTTCGCCGGCGCGCAGCTCGACGCCGCGAACCCGGCATTCCTCGATCCACAGTCGTTCGACCACGGTCTCCGCGCGGATGTCCAGATTGGCACGCTGACGGACCGGTGCGGTCAGATAGCCCGTAGCCGTCGATACCCGGCGATCGGTGAAATTGTTCATCGGCAGCGGGCCAAACCCTTCGCCGAACTCTCCATTATAGTCGGCGATATAGGGGAAGCCCCGGCGCTCTAGCGCCTGTGCCATAGCACGCGAGAAGCCGGGCCATTGCGCGGGTTTGTGCCGCCGGATCGGGATCGGCCCGTGCTTCCCGTGCATCGGACCGTCGAAGTCGAGATCCCGTTCGAGCTTCCTAAAATAGGGAAGGACGTCGTCCCAGCCCCATCCGATCGCGCCGCGGTCCCGCCAGTCGTCATAATCCTCGGGGCCGCCCCGGGTGGCCATCATTCCCATGATGCTGGAGCTGCCGCCGATCAGCCGCCCCTGAACGAAGCCGCGCGATGCGCGCGGCGTGCCATCGCCGCGATCCGCGCCGACCTCGGCGATCAGGCCCGGCCAGGAGAATTGCGGATCGCCATAGGAAGAAGGGTAGGGGTCGGCGACCGACCGCGGTTCCTGGCCTGGGGCATAGTCGCGCCCGGCTTCGACAAGTAGGACGCGGCAGTCCGGATCTTCGGAGAGCCTGGCCGCCAGCACCGCACCCGCGGTGCCACCACCAACGATCAGATAATCCCAGTCGGACATGTCAGGCCTGCCGGTCCCGCCGATGGCAAGCATGGTAGCGATAGAGCCGCCACAGGCCGCCATCGCGGCGCCAGATCTGGGTCACGAGCGAAGTCATGGTTATCCAGTCGGCATCGCCGCGACGGCGGACGCTGTTGGTCAGGGTGCCGCTCAGTAGCGCTATATCGTCCCACAGGACGATATCCCTATCGTCCCATTCGACCGACGCGACCTCGAGCCGAAGCCTTACGGCATCCAGATAGCTTTCGAGGTCGTCGGCATAGCCCGTAGCGTGCACGTGCCGGAGGTCGGGATGCAGGATGTCAACCAGCGTCGCGACATCACCGGCGACAAGCGCCGCGCACCGCCGTGCTTCGATATCGAATACGGCTTGCTCCATCGCCCCACGCTCCTCGCCTCCGGACCCGCTATCCGGGTCGCCATGTCTTTGTCTGCGAGAGCAATGGCGGCTGAGAACGAAGAAGAGAAAATCTTTATACGGCTTGATTCAAGATGTTGGACGTCTTGATATGGTCGGCATTCTGTCCGCAACCAGAATGGAAACGGCTTCGACGAATTGCTGCGCAGCCTCCGAAAGCCCCTTGGCGGCAAACGCCATCACCATGCCGATCCTGGGGCCCGGCGCCGCGATCGGTCTGGTCTCAAGCCCGTCGAGGAGGATGTGATTGGCGAAGGTCGGCAGGAGCCCGACCCCGATGCCAAGCCGGGCCATCGACATATATTCGATCACATTATCGGCATGTTCGACGATCTGCGGTTTCACATCGTGCCGCGCGAACCATTCCGACAGGGCGGTCTCGAGGCCAGGAACATTGTCGGTCACCCCGATGATCTTCTGTGCGCGAAGATCCTCGATGCCGATGAGCGGCTTGGCGATCAGCGGGTGGTTGCGACTGAGGATAACATTGATCTCCTCCTCGAAGATCGGGATGGTCGCTATCCTCGGATCATTGATCGGTGGGCGCATGAACGCGACATCGATCGAATGGGTGCGCAAAGCGGCCAGCTGCTGGCGGGAACTCATGCTGGACAGCGAGAGATCGAGGCGTGGAACCCGCGCCCTGACCTGGGGAAGCAGCGTCGGAAAGAGCACCACCTCCGCCGCGATCAGGAAACCGATGCGTACGGCATTGGCTTCATCGACGCCGGCGCGGGCCGCAACCATCCCGTCGTCGATGATCTCCAGCGCACGACGCGCGTACTCGGCGAAGGTCGCGCCCGCGGGGGTGAGCTTCACCGAGCGGCTGTTGCGGATGAACAGCTTCCGGCCAACCTCGCGTTCGAGGTCCCGGATCTGCTGGCTGAGCGAGGGCTGCGAGGTGTGTTGCTTCTCCGCTGCGCGCGTGAAGTTCAGCGTATCGGCGACGGCCAGGAAATATCGCAGATGCCTCAGTTCCATCGCATGGGGCATGACACAGCTGGCTAGGCCGGTCGAGGAACAAGTACATCCGACGCCTGCTGGCGCCCGGCAATACGGGCGACGGCCGCGTAGGCGGCACCGGCCGGCAGCATGAGCGCGACGACCAAGAGGATCGAATAGCGCACGGCATTTTCATGCAGGCTCGGCGCAAGGAGATCGTTGAGCACACCGATCAGCAACGGTCCCAGGCCCAGGCCGGCCAGGATGATGCACGAGGTCAAGGTTGCGGAGATCGTGGCGCGCATCCTGACCGGAAGTATCCGGTAGGCGATCGAATAGGTGGGCGCCAGCCACATGCTCTTGAACATCTGAAAGAGGATGAAGGCGCCGATCGCGACCCTGACGTCCCCGCTCAGCACGAACAAGGCGCCCGCGGGGGCGGAGAGGGCTGTACCGATCCCGGCGAACCAAGCATACCAGCGGAAATCGCGCCGGGCCAGCCGGTCGGCCAGGAGGCCCGCCATCACATGGCCGCCGGCCTGGCCGATCACCGAAGCAATTCCGACCCAGAGGCCGACTTCACCAGTCGTCATGCCGTGGACCCGCATGAAGAAGGTCGGGACCCAGCCCAGCACCCCATAGGTCACCAGACCGGTGATGGTGCAGATTCCAGCTAGCCAACGGAAGCAGACGCTGTCCCACAATGTCCGGGTGATACCCCGCGAGGAAGATGTGGGCTCGAGGGGGACGACCTCCTGCGACCGGGGAGGCTCGGTCACCGTGAACCGGATGAACAACGCCAGTATCAGGCCGGGAAAACCGACGACGAAGAACGCCGTCCGCCAGTCGAAATGATCGTTGATCCAGCCGCCGATGAACAGACCGGCGCCCGCGCCCACGGCGCTGGCCGCGGTCAATATTCCGAAAACGGTCGCGCGGCGCTCGCTGGGATAGATGTCCGACAGCAGCGACTGCGATGCCGGCACCGCGCCGGCCTCGCCGATCGCGACACCGGCCCGCGCCAGGGCCAGCTGGAGAGTGCCCTGCGCCAGGCCGCTCAGCGCGGTCATGCCGCTCCACAGGGCAAGACAGGCCGCCACCACGGTCCGCCGTGTCCCCTTGTCGGCCCACCGGGCGATGGGAAAGCTCGCCAGCACATAACAGATCGAAAAGGCCGTGCCGGTCAGCATGCCCATCACCGTGTCGCTGACCGCTAGGTCCTTCTTGATCGGCTCGAGCAGGATCGTGAGGATCTGCCGATCGATATAGTTCACGACACTGACCAGACAAAGCACGCCTAGGACATAGTGGCGCATCTGGCCCTTTCTTTCGATCATCTTGAAATCCTTATGTGCGTCCGTCAGCGCATTTCGAAACCGAGCGCTCGGAGCGCTTCGGCCAGTCGGTGTCGTCCGTTCAGATTGGCGACCGATCTCTGTCGATCGATCAAGGGTTTGATCCACCCCGTCGCGCGGAGTCCCTGCTTTCTTTGGAAGGCCTGGAGCCGATCATCGTAGCCGTCCAGCGCAGAGATGTCGTTTAGCGGGGCATATTGCTCCTCATGCAACACCAACCTTTGCGGCAGGCGCGGCTTCACCGCCGTAGTGCGCTGCGTATCCGGGTGTCCCACGCACATTCCGAACAGCGGCATGACATGCGGCGGCAGACCTAATTCTGCCGCGACCGCCTCGGGCTGATTACGAATGCCGCCAATGTAGACGATACCAAGCCCCATCGCCTCGGCGGCAATCGCTGCATTCTGGGCCGCCAGCGCGGCGTCGATCGTCGCAACCAGCATCATTTCCAAGCTATGAGGTGCTTCGACCTCTTCGCCTAAAGCGCTTGCGACCGAGAAGATGCGCGAAAGGTCGCCCAACCAGACGAGAAATAGCGGCGCCTCGCTGATCCAGGCCTGATCGCCGGCCAGCACCGACAGACGTCGCTTGCGCTCAGCGTAACGCACCGCAACCACGCTCCATGCCTGTACGTTTGACGACGACGACGCGGACTGTGCGGCTGCGATGAGCACCCGCAACGCCTCATCATCCACGTTATTCGGCAGATAGGCCCGCACCGATCGATGATTCAGCATCGCTTCGATGATCGTAATGGCAGTCTCCGAGGGGCTTTCCGTCTCAATGCCATAGCGTGTGCTGAAGGGATCCAAAGACGGCATCAGGCGGCCACCTCCTCAAGGGCAGCGCTCCATCGCAACACTCGACGTTCGCCGGTCGGCATAAACGGGACTGCCCGGTGAACCGTGGTGCTGTCGTCCCAGATCAGCAGGTCGTACCGCTTCCACTCGTGCCGGTAGAGGAATTCGTCCTGGGTCGCGAAACGCATGAGGTCTTCGAGCAAGGCACGGCCCTCGTCGACGGGCCAGCCGATGATGTGGGAGCCTGACGAAGACAGGTAGAGCGACTTTCTCCCGCTCCGATGGTGCGTTCGGACCAGCGGATGTCGGACCGGAGGCACCTTCGCTCGTTCCCGGTCGGAAAACTCGGTGAAGCCAGTTCTACTGCGCGCCCAGATGGCGCTATGTTCGACTTCGAGACCTTCGAGGGCGACCTGCCGCGCCACGGGCAGGGCGTCCCAGGCGGCGCGCATGTCGCAATATTCGGTCGGTGGCGGCACGCCCGGTAGTTCCCGCGCGTTGAGGAATGTCAACCGCGCCGATGGTCGCTTGAACGACAGATCGGTGTGCCACAGCAAATTGGTGTCGGCATAATCAGCAGGGTCGCCCGCGCGCTGGACGGTGCCGCCGGGGCGCAGGTTCGAAACCTCATTGAGGCGCAGATCGCTGGTGCGACGCTTCTCCGGATCGAGAAACGATATGTTGAGGGTGCCGAACAGGCCAGATAGCGTGAGCTGGTCTTGATCGCTCAGATCTTGGTCCTGCAGGTGCAGCACGGAAAAGATCGCGAGGGCCGCTTCCAGATCTTCGCGATGCTTTTGCGGATCCTTCGTGAGATCGAGGCCCCGGACAGACGCGCCGAAGCCTTTTTCCGATTTGGCGATGATCTTCATTCGCTGATCCCTCTATCCACTCCACGGAGCGAGGACGGGTCCGTCACTCCCACAAAGGCAAGCGTGCGGCTCAAATCCTCTCGAAACATCGCCAGGACGCGAGCAACGCCGGCCTCTCCGCCAGCGGCCAGCCCCCATAGCGGCAAGCGGCCGGCAAGAGCGCATGTTGCTCCGAGCGCGAGCGCCTTGGCGATATCGCTGCCGCGGCAAATGCCGCCATCGATCATCACCGCGGCTCGGTTGTTCACGACATCGACGATTGGGGGAAGAATAGCGAGCGGCGCCGGGGCGCTGTCGAAGTTGCGCCCGCCATGGTTCGATACGATCAGCCCATCGGCACCGCAATCCACCGCCCTGCGAGCATCGGCCGGATGAAGAATGCCTTTGACGATCATCGGCCCTTTCCACAGCCGTCGCAACTGCATCAGATCGGCCCAGTCCAATGTTTCATTCTTAGGATTTGCGACGACGCCGGCGGTAATCGGCACACGCAGCGCCGCGGGATAATTTTCATGGCGAGGCATGCCGCCTGCCAGCATATATCGGGCCATGACCCCGAACAGCCAGCCAGGCCGCCGGGCGAGATCGGCAACGACCCGACGATTGGCTTTCATCGGTATGCTGAAACCGTTGCGGGCATTATAGCTGCGGTTAGGTGTAACGACGGTATCTACCGTTACGATCAGGGCTTCATATCCGGCTGCTTCGGCTCGATGCACCAACTCGTGCGATAAGCTACGATCGGGCCACATATAGAGTTGAAACCAGAGACGACCTCCCGCCTTTTCTGCTATCTCTTCGAGGCTGGTTATCGCCCCAGTGGCCACCGAGAATGGAATGCCTTCCGCCCGTGCCGCGCGGGCGAGTTCGATTTCTCCCTGATGCCATAACAAACCCGCGGCCCCGGTTGGGGCAATCGCGAGTGGCATCGCCATCTTTTTCCCGAAGAGATCTATGCTGACGTGCCGTCTCGAGACATCGATGAGCGCACGAGGCATCAATGTCATTTCATCATACGCACGCCGGCTGCGATCGAGCGCGAACTCACCCTCCGTGCCTCGATCAATGAAATCGAACAGGCCCTTCGGAAGGCGCCGACGTGCGGCCAACCGGAAATCTTCAGGCGTATGGAGACTGCGCATGCCTCTTCCCAGCCCACATATGCTTATCATCATCGATCCTGGGCCGATCCTACTCACCGTCTTTTTATGGCGGCGAATGTAAGTCGACAAAGTCGTTCTGATGCTTCCAGCTAGACGTGTGACGTCTGAATGGCTGCTGCTGGCTATTCCGGGAGAGTGTCCGCCGTCAGCACCAATGGCACAGATTTGAGGTTGTGATTTAAGGAGGATCTGGGCTTCGTCGTAGTGACGAAGGAACGAAGATGAAGCCCAGATCCTCCAATGTAAAATCGCCCGCCAAGGCCCCAGCAGAGCGGGTAGTGAAGGACATCCGCCGACAGACCCGGCGCCACTTTTCGGCCGAGGACAAGATCCGCGTCGTGCTGGATGGCCTGCGCGGGGAAGACAGCATCGCCGAGCTATGCCGCAAGGAAGGCATTGCCCAGAGCCTGTATTACACCTGGTCGAAGGAGTTCATGGAAGCTGGCAAGCGCCGCCTGGCCGGCGACACCGCCCGTGCCGCGACCACCGGAGAGGTCCAGGACCTGCGCCGCGAAGCCCGGGCCCTGAAGGAATGCGTGGCCGATCTGACACTGGAAAACCTCTGCTCAAAAAAAGCATGGTCGCGGATGGGGGCAACGACGAATGAGGTATCCCGCATCCGAGAAGCTCGAGATCATCAGAACCGTCGAGCAGTCGCACCTGTCGGCCAAGCGCACGCTGGACCAACTCGGCATCCCTCGTCGGACATTCTACCGCTGGTATGATCGCTACCTCGAAGGCGGGCCGGAGGCGTTGGAAGATCGGCCATCGACGCCGAGCCGGGTGTGGAACCGCATACTTCGGCAAACTTGGTTCTGTTTATGGACCGTGGTTCCCCCGGCTCCCTCGAAATAAAATCTACTGAATCGATCGATTGGGCGAATTGGCGTCGTCAACGAGGCCGGTCCACAACTTCATAAGACCCGACGTTCATAAGCGAGGCACCGGCACCCCTGGGTGCTGCGGTGTTGAAACATTTGGCCAAAGCTAGGTCTGTTTTAGTCGGGGGCGATCCTGAAAGCGGACGTGCTGCTCACGGCCCACAAACGGCCACACCGCTCTTCGGTCCTGCCGGTCGGCAAGCACCCTCCTTGACCAATTTAAGGTCCTCCGAGGCATTCTAAAAGCGGTTATCCGCGTGGTCGATGACGGCATGGTGGCTGGGCTCCATCAAACGCTTCAGGTCACCGAGCGGCTGCGCTGTCGCCTCAGCTTGGGTCCGATGCTCGTCGAGCGTCAGGCTGCGGCTTCGCTCAACCCGGCGTCGCTCCCGATCGAGTAGCTTGCCATGACGCCGTCGACGAGGCCGGTCGCCTGCGCCCAGTCATAGGTGCGAAAGCTGTGGCCCTTGGTGACGAACGTCGCGCCAGCGTAGAACATTTCATACTGGCTGTGCCGGCTGGCGAACTCCGACCCGATCGCGTCCCAG
>NZ_LDES01000042.1 GCF_001015195.1 Sphingomonas sp. Y57
ATCAACGAGTCCTGAGCCTAGGCAAGTGTGGAATTCATTCTGGATTTGCCGATATAAAGTTCAATTTAACTTATCAATGTAAATAAATTTAAGATTTATATCTCTTATCTTTTGGTAATATTATTGAGATTATTGGTACAATGAAGATGCTACAATGAAATCCTGACAGGTATTGGAGATGAAATCTTACAATTTTTTGTGGTATCGCGATCAGACAATCCTTCTGCTCTGCCAAAGAGCTGCAGCCGTCCAGTTCGCGCCACTGGCCACAGCCGGGGCGGATCGGTCAACGACATAGCCGTCGTGAACGCAAAGCGCTTCCGCCTCGAACGATCAGGCTCTATGGGGGGCCATGAACCAGCATCCATCGTTCGGCGAGCGCGACCTGCGTTCGGCGCTGTTGCGCGGCTTGCGCGGCGAATGTCCCGCCTGCGGCGAGGCAAAGCTGTTCGGTCGCTTCCTCAAACCCGTCCCGCATTGCCCGTCCTGCGGCCAGGACTGGACGGTGCATAGCGCCGACGACATGCCCGCTTATCTGGTCGTCCTGATCCTGGGCCATATCCTCGTGCCGATCCTGGTCGCGGTCAACATGCGCTATGATCTGCCGATGTGGCTCGACATGGCGCTGTGGCCGGGGCTGGCGCTGATCCTGGCGCTGCTGATGATCCAGCCGGCAAAGGGCACGGTGATCGGCTTCCAATGGGCGAGGCGGATGCACGGTTTCGCAAGAAGGCGCTGACGGGGCATAAGGGCGAAGGGCTTAGGGGGGCATCATGAGGACGATCCTGCTGTTTCTGCTGGTGGTCGCGGCGGCCGTCGTCGCGATACCGTTCATTCCGCTCAAGGCCGCGATCGGCCTGATGCAGCTCGACCGCGTGGGCTTCGAGGCTGCGCACGTCGAGGGCAATCTCTGGGAGGGGCAGCTCTACGACGCCCGCCTTGCGAAGATTCAGCTCGGCGACGTGACAAGCCGGATGTCGCTGGAGGACGCCGCCAAGGGCCGGATCCGCCTGAACGTCGAAGGGACGGACGAGGTCTCCCGGCTGAAGGGTGTGTTCAGCTACGGCCTCGGCGGCGCGGGGATCGACGATTTCACCGTCGGCATGCCGGTGGTTGCAGGGCCGCAGCCGATCGGGAACGTCACCCTGATCGTCGACGGCCTCAAGGCGCGCTTCCCCGGCGGGGATTGCGAGGGCGGGGGCGGCCAGGTCCGCGCCTATATGTCCGGCGCGCTGCCGATGGTCGGCCTGCCGAATGAGATGAGCGGCCCGGCGCTGTGCCGCGACGGCAAGCTCACCTTCGACATGGCGAGTCCGAGCGGGCGCGAGCAGGAACAGGTGACGATCCTGTCGCCGACCAAGTTCAAGGTCCGTCTGTTCATCAAGCCGGCCGCTCCGCGGGTCGAGCAGATATTGCAGTCCCACGGTTTCCAGCGTGCCGACGATGGCTATGCCTATGAGGAGGAACGCTCGATCTGACGGCGCTTCCCGCGCGCCTCGGATGGGGCCATAAGCCCGGCATGACATCGATAGGTCGCTTGATTCCCCTGTTCGTCGCCCTGTTGCTGGCCGTGGCGGGGACCGGCGCCGCCACGGCGGCGCACATCAAGGCGGTGCTGGAGGCGGAAACGCTGCGCCCCGCCGCCGGCAGCCGGATCACGCTGGCGCTCAGCATGACGCCCGAGCGCGACTGGCACGGCTATTGGCTGAACCCTGGCGATGCGGGCGCGCCCGCCAGTATCGCCTGGACGCTGCCGCGTGGAGCGTCGGTCGGCCCGTTGCGCTACCCGGTGCCGCAGCGGCTGATCGTCCAGGGCTTGATGAACTATGTCTATGAGCAACCCTATGCGTTGCTGATGACACTGACGGTGCCGAAGGGATTGGCCCCCGGCACGCCGCTGCGCATCGCCGGACAGGCCCGCTGGCTCGCCTGCTCGCCGACCATCTGCGTCCCCGAACAAGGCCCGGTCTCGATCGACCTGACGGTGGGCGATGGCGCGGTGACGCCCGCGTCGCGGGCGCGTTTCGACGGGTGGAGGGCGAAGCTGCCGATGCCACTGGGACAGGCAGCAAGCTTCGAGGCGAAGCAGGGCATGCTGCGTCTCGCCATTCCCTTCCCCAGGGATCGGCCGGTTTCCGCACCTTATTTCTACCCCGTCACCGATGGGGTGGTCGATTATGCCGCGCCACAAGCGATCAGCCGCAACGGCGACCGCCTGATCGTCGAACTGAAGGGCGCACGCAATCCGCAGCCGGTGAAGACCATCGAAGGCCTCATCGCGATTGGGCCCGACCGGGGCCTGTCGGTGACGGCGCGCGCCGGCCCGGTACCGGCGGCGGGCGTACCGATCGCCGGCGCGGGCGATGAGGCCGGGGAGAGCGGATGGCGTATCTTCCTGTTGGCGCTAGGCGGAGCGTTGCTAGGCGGGTTGCTGCTCAACGCCATGCCCTGCGTCTTTCCGATCCTCAGCCTGAAGGCGCTGAGCCTGGCCCGCAGCGGCGAGACCGATCGCCACGCCCGGGTCGAGGCCCTCGCCTATACCGGCGGGATCGTGCTGAGCTGCCTCGTTCTCGGACTCTTGCTGCTCGGCCTGCGGGCGAGCGGGGCGGCGGCGGGATGGGGCTTCCAGTTGCAGGACCCGCGGATGGTATTCGTCCTGCTGCTGCTCGTCACCGCGATCAGCCTCAACCTGGCCGGCCTGTTCGAGCTGCGCGCCATCGGTATCGGCGAAGCGATGACGAAGGGCCGCGGTGCGCTCCCGGCGTTCTGGACCGGTGTGCTCGCCGCGCTGGTGGCGACACCGTGCAGCGGCCCGTTCATGGCTGGCGCGGTAGGCGCCGCGCTGGTGCTGCCTCCGGTTGCGGCCCTGGCGGTGTTCGCGGGCCTGGGCCTGGGCTTGGCGCTACCGTTCCTGCTGGTCGGCTTCGTGCCGGCGCTGCGCCGCCGCTTGCCGAAGCCCGGCGCCTGGATGGACCGCCTGCGTCGCATCCTCTCGGTCCCGATGTTCCTGACGGCGCTGGGACTCGCCTGGGTGCTGGGCCAGCAGGCCGGGGTCGATCGCCTGGTACAGGGCATCGGCGCGGCACTCCTGCTTGGTCTCTCTCTGTGGTGGGTCGGCGCACGGCAGGCCCGGGGCAAGCGGCATAGCTGGATACCCGTCGCGCCAGTGCTGGTCGCTGTGCTGGCGCTGCTGCTCGTGACCCCGTCGAGCGGGAGCCCGGCGGCCGCGGCACAAGCCGGCGCCAATGGGGCAGAACCGTTCAGCGAGGCGCGGCTCGCCGCGCTCCAGGCGCAGAAGAAGCAGGTCTTCCTCTATTTCACCGCCGACTGGTGCCTGACCTGCAAGGTCAACGAGAAGGCGGCGATCGAACGCCCCGCGGTGCGCGAAGCGTTCGACCGGGCCGGCATCGTGGTAATGGTCGGGGACTGGACCAATGGCGATCCCGCGATCGGTCGCTTCCTGGAGGCAAAGGGGCGCTCGGGCGTGCCGCTCTACCTGTTCTACGACAGGGATGGGCGGCAGGAGACACTGCCCCAGCTCCTGACTCCGGCGACGCTTACCGCGCTCGCGGCCTGACCTTTCCCGCGCTGCGCCGTGATAGTCGAATCCCCATGCAACAAGGTCTGTGAGATCGATCCGGGCAGCGGCTATTGTCGGGGATGCCGGCGCACGATCGAGGAGATCGTCGCCTGGCCGAGCGCCGATGACGCCTGGAAACGCGCGGTGATCGAGCGGCTGCGGAAGCGGACGGTCAGGAGAGATTGATCGCCGGCTTGCCGCGTTCGACGCTCGCGGTGGCGAGCGTTGCGATCGCGCCGCCCGGCGTCGTGACACGGTCGACGCCGCGGAAGCGGGTCTGCCACAGATCGGGCGTCACCTCGCAGATCGCGTAACCGCGCTTGTCGCTCAGATATTGCAGCGCGGGGTTGTGGGCGCGCAGCTGCGCCTGGACCTCGGGCTTGACCCACCCGTCGCCGCCCGACGTGATCGAGGTGACGACGAACTCCGGCGCGGCGACCTCGCCCCGACCGCCCTGGCGGCGCAGTTCGCCGGCGAAATTCTGATGCTCGTCGCCCGTCATCACGATCACGTCGCCGCGCCCGGCGAAACTCGCCGCCATGCGTTCGCGCGCGGCGTCATAGCCTCCCCAACTGTCGAGGTTGCGGATCTCGCTGCCGCCGGGCAGGCTCTGGCGATCGAGCGGCATCATCATGACTTGCTGGCCGATGAGGTTCCAGCGGCTGCCGCCGTCGCGCAGGCCACGATCCAGCCATTGCTCCTGCGCGCTGCCGAGCATCGTCTGCTGACGGTCGGCGACGGCCGGGCAGGGCGGCTCGAATCCGCCCTTGCACGGCTGCGCGCTGCGATATTGGCGCGTGTCGAGGAAATGGGCGGTCATCAGGTTGCCGATCCGGCTGCGGCGATAGAGCTGCATCGCGCCGCCGCTCGGCATCGATGCTTTGCGCAGCGGCATATGCTCATAATAGGCCTGCATCGCCGCCGCGCGACGGAATGCGAACAGGGCGGGATCGGGCTGATTGGGGGTGACGTTCGCGGACCAGTTGTCCGCCACCTCATGATCGTCGAAAGTCGTGAACCAGGGGGCGGCGAGGTGCGCGGCCTGCAGGTCGGGGTCCAGCTTGTACTGGGCATAGCGACGTCGATAGTCGCCAATCGTGTAGCAGTCGGTGCCAACGTGGTCGCGGACATGGGCGCGCGGTCGACCGTCGCGCTCATAGTTCACCTGCCGCGGACGGTCTTCGTAGATATAGTCGCCGAAATGCCAGAGGAAGGCGACGTCCTCGCGGGCCAGATGGGCGTAGGCGGTGAACAGCCCGTCCTCATAATTCTGGCATCCGGCCACCGCAAAGCGCAGCCGATCGAGCGGGGCCCCGGGAGCGGGAAGGGTGCGGGCGCGGCCGAGCTGGGTCTTGTCTCGTCCAACAGCGAAGCGATACCAATAAGGGCGGTCGGGCTGCAGGCCGGCAAGCTCGACATGGACCGAGTGGCCGAGTTCGGGCCAGGCGATCGCGCTGCCCTTCTGCGCGACGCGCTTCATCGCCTCGTCTTCATAGACGAACCAGTCGATCTCGACCGGGCCCATCGGCATGCCGCCATGTTCCTCCACCGGATCGGGGCAGAGGCGGGTCCAGATGACGAAGCCGTCATGGCTCGGATCGCCCGAGGCGATGCCGAGCCGGAACGGGAAGGCCGTGAAGAGCTGCTGGGCACGAAGGATCGCGGGGGCGGCGATCAGGCCGGCACCGGCCCCCACGAGAATCTGACGGCGTGAAAACATGGACATCCCCTGCGACCCGAGCGTTGCAGGCTTATGACGCAGTGCGGCATCGCTGCAAGTCGGTCGTCAGAAGCCCACCCGGACCGTGACGCGGAAATCGCGGCCGGCGAGCGGGGCGAAGTCCTTGAGGTAGCTCGCATGGCGGCGGGCATTCACGTCGAAGATATTGTGCGCGGCCAGCACGATGCTGGTTTCCGGCCGGTCAGCGAACGGGCGCAGGGTCAGCGAGGCGTTGACCAGCGTATAACCCGCGGTCGGCGTCTCGAAGCTCGCGAGGTGCTTGGCCTTATCGGTCCATTCGACCTCGACCCGGCCATCGAGCCTGGCGCTCTCGGCGCTCAGGCCGCCCATCAGCCGCAGCGGGGGGATGCGCGGCGCGGCCCCGAAACCGATGATCTTGGCGCGGACGAAGTCGCCCAGCGCATCGGCCTTGATCGCGAAGTCTCCGAGCTGGGCGAGGTCGGCGGTCGCCTCCAGCTCCGCGCCGTAAAAGCGTGCCTTGGCCTGGGCATAGCGGAATACGGGAAGGCCGTCCTCCAGCGCGCCGTCCGGGCTGTCGTAGATGAAGTTGTCGAACCAGTTGTGATAGACCGACGCGTGGATGGTGAAGCCCGGGCCCTTGCCGTGCAGGACGCCCTCCAGGCCCCAACTCCGTTCGGTCTTGAAATCGGGATTGCCGATCTCGAATGCTTCGGTGCCCGCGTGCGGGCCGTTCGCGAACAGTTCCTCGGCGGCCGGCGCGCGTTCGGTCCGCGACAGGTTGATGCCCAGGCGCCAGTCATCGTTCACCCGGTAGGAGGCGCCGAGCGAACCAGACAGCGTGTCGAAGTTGCGGCCGCCCTTGGGGAATTGCGGCTGATCCTCGAACGGATTGGCCGACAGCCAGCTCTTCTCGTAGCGCAGCCCGCCCTCGAGCTTCACCACGCCATAGTCGAGCTGCTGAAGCGTGAAGAGGCCGATCTGCTGGGTCTGGTTGCGCGGTAGGAAGGCTTCGTCGCCGACGACGTTGAAATCCCGGATGAAGAACTGTGCGCCGGTTGCACCATGCCACACGCCATGGTCTGCCTGGACCAGTTCGATGCGGCCTTCGAAGCCGTTATTGTAGAAGGCGGTACCGACAGAACCGTCCTCCTCCAATTCGAAGTGGCGATATTTGGCGTAGGCGAGACGCGCGCGGATTGTCTGGATCACCGGTCCGCCCGCCGCGATCTCGGCGCGCGCGTCGAAGCGGTTCTGGACGAGGTCGATGCGCGGCGCCTCCTGCTCCTCGCCAGGTTCGGTCGCGAAGCGGATCGGCACGCCGTAGCGGCTGTCATAATGGCTGTAGGAGATGCCGTAATGGCTGTCCCCGTCGATATAGGACAAGCCGCCGCCGGCGACCCAGGTCTCCGACTGGCTGTTGGGCAGCTTGCCCTTGACCGCGGCGTTGGCGGCGAAGTCGATCTCCGCGTCGGGATCGGCGGGAAGCTGCGCGGAGGCGAGCGCCCGGGCGCGGGCGGCGGGGCTTAGCGCATAGCCGCCGATCCGCAGGTTGCCGGTCTTCTGGTAGCTGCCGTCGAGATGCGCGACGAAGCCGCCGCCGATCGGCGCGTCGAGCGCGGCGCCGCCCGACCGTTCGTTGGCGGCGCTGCCATAGGTCAGGATCGCGTCGACATGAACGGACTCGTCGGGGACGGCACGCGGGATGCGCTTGTCGATCACGTTGACGACGCCGCCGATCGCGGCCGATCCGTAGAGCAGGGCCTCGGGGCCGCGCAGCACTTCGATCCGCTCGGCGAGCAGCGGGTTGATCGCGACGGCATGGTCGACGCTGGTGTTCGACACGTCGACCGAGCCGATGCCGTCGGTCAGCACCCGGACCCGCTCGCCCTGCAGACCGCGCAGGATCGGGCGCGAGGCGTTGGGGCCGAACGAGGTGGCCGACACGCCCGGCGTATGTTCGATCGTCTCGCCGATCGTCGGGCGCAACGCTGTGGTGAGCTGCGCGCCGGTCAGCACCGAGGTGCCCGCGAGCACGTCCATCCGGTCGCGCTGGATCGGCGCGGTGACGATGATGTCGGGGGCTTCGGGGCGATGGAAGTCGGTGTCCCGCTCGTTGGCGAACGCCGGCGACGAGGCCAGCGCCAGCATGGAGATAGAGAATGACAGCCGACCCTTGGATGACATGATATACTATTCCCTTACCTTGTGTGGCAGGGATTAGCGGCGATGAGATGTTATATCAAGGGCATTGTTGCGATGCTAAATCCTCCCTGAGCCTGCTCGGGGAGGAATGAGTCAGGTCACTACATCGGGCACCGTCCGTCCGGTGTGCCCGGCGATGTCCGCGATAGCCTCGGCAGCGGCCACCAGATCGGCGATGGCGTCGCCGGTCGCGCGGCCGAGGTCGCCGCCTGCAGGTTCGAAGCGCTCGATATAGACCCGGATCGTCGCTCCCGAAGTGCCGGTTCCGGACAGGCGGAAGACGATGCGCGATCCGCCTTCGAACAGGATGCGAATGCCCTGGCCGTGGCTTTGCGAACCATCGACCGGATCATGATAGGCGAAGTCGTCGGCCGCCTCGATCCTGAGCGCGTCGATGGTCGCACCGGGCAGGTCGGCCAGACGGCCGCGCACGCTGGCGATCACCGCATCGGCGGCGATGGTGTCGACGCCCTCATAATCGTGGCGGGCATAATAATTGCGGCCGAAGCGCGCCCAATGCTCTGTAGCGATCGTCTGAACGCTCTGGCGCCGCGCGGCGAGGATGTTGAGCCAGAGCAGTACGGCCCACAGCCCGTCCGTCTCGCGGACATGGTTCGATCCGGTGCCGGCGCTCTCCTCGCCGCAGATCGTCGCCTGGCCGGCGTCGAGCAGGTTACCGAAGAATTTCCAGCCGGTGGGCGTCTCGAACAGCGGGATACCCAGCGCCTCTGCGACCCGGTCGGCGGCGCCGCTGGTCGGCATCGACCGGGCGATGCCGGCAAGGCCGCGGGCATAGCCGGGGGCAAGATGGGCGTTGGCCGCCAGCATCGCGAGCGAATCCGACGGCGTGACGAAGATCCCCTTGCCGATGATCAGGTTGCGGTCGCCGTCGCCATCGGAGGCCGCGCCGAAATCGGGCGCCTCAGGGCCCATCATCTCGTCGTACAGCGCGCGGGCGTGGACCAGGTTGGGATCGGGATGATGACCGCCGAAGTCAGGCAGGGGGAGGCCGTTGCGCACCGTCCCCTTCGGCGCACCGAGGCGCTGTTCGAGTATCTCTGTCGCATAAGGACCGGTCACCGCGCTCATCGCGTCGAAGGCGATGCGGAAGCCCGATCCGATCAGCGCGCGGATCGCGGCGAAATCGAACAGCTCCTCCATCAGCGCGGTATAGTCGGCGACCGGATCGATGACCCAGACAATCGCGTCGCCGACCCGGGTTTCGCCGTCGCAATCGAGGTCGACATCGGCCGCGTCGAGGATCCGGTAGCGATCGATCGTTCTGCTGCGGGCGAAGATCGCGTCGGTGATCCGCTCCGGCGCGGGTCCGCCATTGGCGATGTTGTACTTGATTCCGAAATCCTCGGTCGGGCCGCCCGGATTGTGGCTGGCCGACAGGATAATGCCGCCGAAAGCGCCATGGAGGCGGATGACATGGCTCGCGGCCGGCGTCGACAGGATACCGCCGCGCCCGACCAGGATCGTCCCGAAGCCGTTGGCGGCGGCCATGCGGATCGCGGTCTGGATCACCGCCCGGTTGTGGAAGCGTCCGTCGCCGCCGATCACCAGCGTCCGGCCGGCGAAGCCTTCGAGCGAGTCGAAGATCGACTGGATGAAATTCTCAGCATAGCCTGTTTGCTGGAAGACGGGGACCTTCTTGCGAAGCCCTGAGGTTCCTGGCTTCTGGTCGGGGAAGGGCGTGGTGGCGACCTCGCGGATCGTCATGCGGTGGAGCTCCCTGCGATGGCCGCCCTCCCATGCACTGTCGTCACCGGCTCTGCCAGAGGCGGGCGACCAGTGGACCGATATGGCGCGACTGGCTGCGAAACGGCTTTCATTTGCGCTTTGGCCCCGATCGGGGCAGTCTGCTGACAGTGATGTTCGCGGCGTTAGCCGCGTAAGGGAACGCCGGACGATGACCTTGCGTGTCGTGAAGGAAGTGGGGTCGGCGATCGATCCCGATGCGAATTTCGGCCTGCCGGGCTGGATCTACCATGACCCCGAGATTTTCGCGCTGGAGCAGGAGCGGATCTTCCGCCGGTCATGGCAGCTCGTCTGCCATCTCAACGACATTCCTGCCAAAGGCGACTGGCAGTCGCTGGAGATCGGCCATGAATCGATCATCGTCGTGCGCGGCGAGGATGGCGGCGTACGAGCTCTGTCCAATGTCTGCCGCCACCGCGCCGCGCGACTGGTCGACGGTGCCGAGGGGTGCGCGAGGAAGCTGATCTGTCCCTATCACGCCTGGACCTACGAACTGGACGGTCGGCTGTCGGGCGTGCCTGGCAAGCGCGACTATCCGGCTTTCGACATGGCCGATTATGGTCTCCACAGCTTCCCCGTCGAGCTGTGGCGCGGCTTCATCTTCGTCAACATCGAAGGCGAGGGGCCTTCGGTCGCGGAGATGATGGCCCCCTATGAGGAGGAGGTCGCACCCTATCGCTTCGAGGAGATGAAGGCGCTCGGCCGCGTGGTGATGCGCCCGCGCACCGTCAACTGGAAGAACATCGCCGACAATTATTCGGACGGCCTGCATATCCCGGTCGCGCATCCCGGGCTCAAGCGGCTGTTCGGCCCCGGCTACGGGATTGAGGCGGAGACCTGGGCCGACAAGATGTGGGGGCCGCTGCTCGAAGGCGTGCCGGGCAGTTCGTCCGAGGCGCTCTACCGCAAATATCTGCCGCACGTGGCGCATCTGCCCGCCGATCGGCAGCGGCTATGGATCTATTTCAAGCTGTGGCCGAACACGGCGTTCGACATCTATCCCGACCAGATCGACTTCATGCAGTTCATCCCCATCTCGCCGACCGAAACGATGATCCGGGAGATCGCCTATGTCCTGCCCGACGACCGGCGCGAGATGAAGGCGGCGCGCTACCTCAACTGGCGAATCAACCGCATGGTCAACGCCGAGGACACCAAACTGGTCGCCCGGGTGCAGGACGGCATGGCGACGCAGAGCTACACGCAGGGCCCGCTCGGCACCGGCGAGGTCTGCCTCAGGAGCTTCGCCCGCAAGATGCGCACGCTGATCCCCGAGACGCGCCTGCCGACCCGCCCACCTGCGGGGTGGAGCGCCAAGAGCGTCGCGGGGCGCCTCGCATGACGACACGACAGGACGCCGTCATCATCGGCGGCGGACATAATGGCCTCGTCTGCGCCTTCTACCTGGCGGTGCGCGGGCTCAAGGTTCGTGTCCTCGAACGGCGCAAGGTCGTCGGCGGCGCGGCAGTGACCGAGGAATTCCACCCCGGCTTCCGCAATTCGGTAGCGAGCTACACGGTCAGCCTGCTCCAGCCGCGGGTGATAGCCGACATGAAGCTGCATGAGCGCGGCCTCAGGATCGTCGAGCGGCCGATCTCGAACTTCCTGCCTCTCCAGGACGGCGGCTATCTCAAGCTCGGCGGCGGGCTGGAGCGAACCCAGGCCGAGTTCCGGCGCTTCTCGGCACGCGATGCCGAGACGCTGCCCGCCTATTACGATGCGCTCGACGGCGTCGCCGACGTACTGCGCGACCTGGCGCTCAGGATACCGCCCAATGCGGGTGGGGGCATCGCCGAGTTGTTCAAGGCCGCGTCGCAGGGACGCAAGATCGCAATGGCGGGCCTGCCAGCGCAGCGCGACATGCTCGATCTGTTCGTGAAGAGTGCGCGGACCTTCCTTGACGGTTGGTTCGAACATGACGCGATCAAGGCCGCCTTCGGCTTCGACGCGGTGGTCGGCAACTATGCCAGTCCCGACACGCCGGGCTCGGCCTATGTCCTGCTCCACCACGTCTTCGGCGAGGTGAACGGCAAGAAAGGCGCCTGGGGCCACGCGATCGGCGGGATGGGCGCGATCACCCAGGCGATGAAGGCCGCCTGCGAGGACTATGGCGTCGTCATCGAGACCGATACGGCGGTGGAGAAGGTACTGGTCGACAACGGCCGCGCGGTCGGCGTCCGCACCGAGGACGGCACCGAGCACATGGCCCGCGCGGTGGCATCGAATGTCGGGCCGGGGCTGCTCTATCGCAAGCTGGTCGACCAGGCCGATCTCGACGCCGACTTCAGGCGGCGGATGAAGGGTTTCAAGGCCGGCTCGGGCACCTTCCGGATGAACGTCGCCCTGTCCGAGCTGCCCAGCTTCTCGGCACTGCCGGGGGAGGGTGAGCATCACCGCAGCGGCATCATCATCGCACCGACGCTCGACTATATGGACCGCGCCTTCACCGATGCGCGCGCCCATGGCTGGTCGAAGCAGCCGATCGTCGAGATGCTGATCCCCTCGACCGTCGACGACAGCCTCGCGCCCGAGGGCCAGCATGTCGCCAGCCTGTTCTGCCAGCAATTCGCGCCCGAGCTTCCCGACGGCCGGAGCTGGGACGACGAGCGCGAGGCGGCGGCCGATCACATCATCGCCACCGTCGACGCGCACGCGCCGGGCTTCGCGCGATCGGTGCTGGGGCGGCAGATATTGTCGCCGCTCGACCTCGAGCGGACTTTCGGGCTGGTCGGCGGTGACATCATGCACGGACACATGTCGCTCGACCAGCTCTGGTCGGCGCGGCCGATCCTCGGCCATGGCGATTATCGCGCGCCGGTGGAGGGACTCTACATGTGCGGCGCGGGCAGTCACCCGGGGGGCGGCGTCACCGGCGCCCCCGGCCACAATGCCGCCCAGGCGATCCTCGCCGATCGCGGGCTGGGGCGCTTCTTCGGCTAACCACCCATGCGTCATCCCGGCGGAGGATCGTAGGCGGTCAGCGGACTGCCGGGGACAGTCCGCAGCCGGAGATCGGCTCGCAGAGCGAGCCGGGGGATCTTGGGCGCCTCCTGCCTCGACCTTGTCTTCTTGCCTCCTAAGATCCCGGCCTCCGCCGGGATGACGTCATGAGGCGAGCTTCCGCCCGCGCATGATCCACCATATCGGCACACCGGCGAGGATCAGCACCGCGCCCCACAGATTGGCTTCGGGGCCGGCGCCATAGAGCGCCCAGAGGGCGTAGATGGCGGCCGCTGTGGCGATCCAGGGACGCACAGCGCGCAGCTTGATCGCCGCCGCCGCAACCGCCACGTACATGACCAGCGAGGCGGTCGTCGCGAGCACCGCGACGAAGGTGAACAGGCTGACGGTGGTGCGGCTCGCGTTGAGCAGCAACAGGATGGTGACGAGGCTGCTTGACAGCAGGTGCGCGCGCACCGGGACGCCCTTGGCGTTGAGCTTGCCCAGCACGGCGGGAAAGACGCCGCCGGCCGCCATCGCGGCGGGCATCTCGCCCTGGAGCAGCACCCAGCCGTTGAGCGCGCCGATGGCGCTGATCATCGCGAAGGCGGCGACGACATGGGCCGCATCCGGCCCCCAGTAGCGGCCGATCACCTCGGCGAAGGGCGCGGCCGAATGGGCGGCGACCTCGGGCGCGAGCAGCAGCACCACGGCGCTGCAGGCAAGCAGGTAGATCAACCCGGTCAGCGCGGTGCCGCCGAGCGTGGCGCGCGGAATCGTCTTCTCCGGCTGATCGACCTTGCCGGCCGGGACGGTTGCGGATTCGAGGCCGAGGAAGGCCCAGAGGGTGAGGGTGCCCGCCGTGGTGATCGCGGCCAGCCCGATCTCGGGCTTATGCGGATCGGGGAAGGCGAGGTCGCCGTGCGGCGCCGCCATTGCCGCGATCATCACCACCGCCGCGAGCGGGATGACCTTCAGCACCGTGGCGATGAGCTGGACCCAGCCGGCGTTGCGGGTACCGCTGATGTTGATCGCGGTCATCGTCCAGACCAGCGCGATCGTCGCGGCGGTCGAGAGCCGGGCGTCGGTCGCGAAGACCGGGACGAAGGCCGAGAGATAGCTGATCGCCGCCACCGCGATCGCCCCATTGCCGACGAACAGCGATATCCAATAGGCCCAGGCGACATAGAAGGCGAGGTCACGGCCGAACGCCTCGCGTACATAGACATAGGGACCGCCGGTCTTCGGGTGGGCACGGCATAGGCCGGCGAAGACGGCAGCGATGGCAATACTGCCCGCGATCGTGATTCCCCAGGCCGGGATGACATTCCAACCATAAGGGGCGAGGCTGGCCGGCAGCATGTAGACGCCCGAGCCGATCATATTGCCGACGACCAGCGCCGTCGCCATGACCAGCCCGAGCGGTCGGGCGGCGGCGGTCATGCCGCCGCCCGAACTCAGCTCATCCTTCAATATTGGAACCCAAGCCGCAGGCCGATGGTCTGCGGTTGCGTGATGAAGGCGTAAGGCCGGATCAAACACTGGCCGCAGGGAATGTTGCGGCTGAGTTGGCCTCGGGAGTCAAATGCATTGCGGATGAAGGCTTCGGCATTGAACCGACCGAAATCGATCCCCGCCGCGAAATCCGCCGTGACATAGGAGGGCAGCTTGCCGATGCCTACTGCGAACGGCACCCGCAGATCCGAAGTCGCATCGTCGGCATAGACCATAACGCCTTGCAGATGGGCCTTATACTCACCCATCGGGAAGTCATAGCGGCCGGTCAGGTTGAGCTTGTACTTCGGCGTGACCGGCAGGCGTGTGCCCTTGGGCGAAACGATGGAGTTGCCAGCCGCCGGATCGCAGACGCCGGTGGGATCGTCGATCGCGCAGAGATTCTTGCGCGTCTTCGCATCGACATAGGTTCCGGCGATGCCGAAATTAAGGCCGCGGATCGGTCGCAACGTGACGTCGAACTCCACGCCCTTGATCCTGGCGTCCGGACCGTTGTGGATCTCCGTGAAGCTGTTCGCTCCAAGGAAGGAATATTGGAACTTCTTCCAGTCCTCCATGAAGATCGCTCCGTTGATGCGGAACGACCCATCCGATGTCGTGTACTTCCAGCCGATCTCGTAATTGGTGAGATAGTCGGAGTCATAGGCTGGCACTGTCGCACGACGGTTGATACCGCCTGGCCGGAAGCCACGTGACCAGGTCGCGTAGATCAGCGTATCATCCGTCGGTTTCCAGGACAGGTTGAGGCGATGGGTAAGACCATCTCCCTTGGCCCGCTTCGGTTTCAGTTTACCGTTCGACACTTCGGCGAGGTTCGTACAGGGCGAGCCGTCACGGATCGGCCCCAGGAAATTACCGCTGGCATCGGTGTAGCACGCCGCGACGCCGGTCCGGCTGCTGAAGCCATCGCCGAAGCCGAAGAAGCCATAGAGCGAGTTGTCATATTTAAACACGCGCAGGCCTCCCGTCAGGGTCAGCTGCGACGTGATGTCGAGGGAGGCTTCGCCGAAAGCCGCGTAGTCCTTGTCGACGCGTTTTTGATTGGTCAGCCAGATCGTGCCCGGGAATCCGTTGACAGAGGTACCCGCAGCCAGATCGAAGATCTTGTAGTCTTGCAGGATGCCATGAGTCTGGCGCTGATAGAACAGCCCGCCGATGACCCGGAAGGGCTTGTCCGATGGTGAGGCGAGCCGAAGCTCGTGGCTCATCTTCTTGTAACGATCGGCGCCCAGGATGTGCTGGCTCGGATCGATGTAGGCGCCCGCGTTATTCGTGAAATAGCTCGAGAAGCTGCCCCCGGTCTGCGCATAGAGGATGTCGTAGGCGACGGCGTAATCGGTATAGTCGCTGAACTGGTCGATGTCGCGATCCAGGTAGGCGCCCGCGTAAGTCAGATCGAAATCGGCGATCTTGCCCTGCACGGTGAGCGCGGCCTGCCAGAACTCGTCCTTGCGATACTCCTGACCGAAATGCTGAACCTTCAGGTCGCCAACCAGGGCATCGGTCCCGAAGTAGCCGTTCGACTTCTGCCGCTGGTAGAGGAAGGTCGGTGTGACCGTCCAATTGTCGTCCAGATCGATCTGCAACGAAGCGCGGCCGCCATAGGATTCAAGATCGTTATAGTTCTTCTCGACGACATCGGCATTGTTGATCGTAACGCCGCTGGTGAAACTGCGGGTTGCGGGGACATTGTCGATAAAACCGGCGTCCTTGCGATAGAAGCCGACCAGGCGGATCGCAGCGTTCTCGCCAAGCGGCTGATTGACGAATCCTTCGACCTTGCCGCCCGTGCCGCCCTTCTTGACCTTGTTGACCTCCATGTCGACGCCGGCCGCAAAGGCGCTCGCATCAGGCTTGTTGGTGATGTAGCGGATAGTACCCGCTTGGGACGAGGCGCCGTACAGCGTGCCCTGCGGACCGGAAAGCGCCTCGATACGCTCCATGTCATAGACATGGATGTCGAGCGTGCCACCGATCGTCGTGATCGGCTGCTCGTCGAGATACACGCCGACGGAAGGTAGCGAGCCCGAATGGTTGCCGTCGCCACCGCTGGCCACACCACGAAAATAAACGGTGGTGCTGCCGGGTTGCGAGGTTTGAAAGCTCATGCTCGGTACCAGCTTCTGCACATCCGAGAAGCTCGACACATTGTAGCGATCGAGGGTCTGCGTTCCGAAGGCCTGGATCGACTGCGGCACGTCCTGGAGGTTTTCCGCGCGCTTCTGCGCGGTGACGACGATGTCCATGTCGTCGTTGACCGCTTCGGCCGGCGTCGATTGAGCCAGCGCCGGCGTCAGCGCCGTTGCGGCGAGGATAGCGGCGAGTGTCCCCTCCATGCCGCGTCGCACATGTCTATTCCCTTTCATCATTATAAGCCCCCTTTCTGGTTGATCAGACGTTTTCCACCCTTATGCCGGGATAACCCTCCACGAGGTTTCCCAATGTAACGTGCAGCGGCGTCAGCCGATCGGCGAAGCGCTGCCAATGATCGACCGCATCCTTGAAGATCGGCTGTCGAACCTGTTCGGAGCTTGGGGTGCGGATCGCCCGCGGGGTTTCATGGAAAGCGAGGCAGGCAGGCTCGAAGTCGAGTCCTGCCGCAGACAACAGCGAACGGATCTCGCGCTCGCTATCGGCGACCATCGCCTCGTAGAAGACGCGATGCACCGCGCCGGGCATCTCGTCGTCGAACCGTGCCATGAGCCGCACATAATCCGCATAATAGCGGCCCAGGTCGGCAAGGTCGTAGCTGTAGGACTGGCCGCGGGCGAAGTTCTGCTTGAACACGGACCAACAATTGCCGATCGGGTGCCGCCGGGTATCGATGATTGTCGCGTTGGGCAGGATCAGCCGGATCAGCCCGACATGAGCCCAGTTGTTCGGCATCTTGTCGATGAAGCGTGGCCGCCCGCTATGGCGCTGCACGCGGGTCCGCTCGATATATTCCTCACCCAGCGCACGAACCTGATCGCGCGTCAGATCGGCGAGGTTGGCGGGGTAGGGCGAAGGCTCGCTCCGCCGGACATGCCCGCTCAACCGCTTGGCGATGGCGCCGATGTCCGCCAGCTCGCTGGTCCCTTCCACCAAGCTGTGGCTGGACAATATCTGCTCGATCAGCGTCGATCCCGATCGCGGCATGCCCAGGACGAAAATCGGATCGCGTGCCGGGCAGCCCCAGCCATCACGCGCGGCGAAGAAATCGGAAGTGAAGAACGCCGAGGCGCGATCAACATGCTCGGTCGTATCCTCGGGGTGATAGGGCACCATGCGTCGGCGCATCGCATTGCCGGCTAGATAATGGTCGACAGCAAGGTCGTCTTCGCCGCGATCCTCATGCGCCTTGCCAAGCGCGAAATCGAGCTGCGCGCGATCTTCCGGATTGAGACGGGGATGGGCAAGCACGGAGCGCATCGCGGCTACATCTTCATCGGTGAAACGGAAGGTCTTGAGATTGGCGAGGCTCCACCAGGCCTCGCCCGTCTCCGGCCGAATGGCCACCGCACGCCGATAGGCGTTGATCGCTTCGGCCGTGCGTCCCACCGTCTTCAGGCCATGGCCGTGGCTTAGCCAGAGCCAGGGATGGCCGTCATGCTCGGCCAGCAATTCCTCATAGAGCGCGATCGACGCATCATGCTCGCCCAACTGACTGAGAACTGCCGCCAGCAGGTTTCGGGCGGCTCGGTCATACGGGTCGCGCTTCAGCAGATGATCGACCTCGACCCGAGCCTCCGCCGGGCGCGCCTGACGAAACAGGATCAGCGCCAGATTGTGGCGGGCGGCGTCGAATTCCGGCGCCAGTTCAAGTGCTCGGCGGAGCAGTTTTTCGGCGTCGCGATAGCGGCCTATCCGGCCGGCCACTTCGGCCAGCATACGAATGGCCGCGATATCTGTCGGTTTTTCGCGAAGCGCCTGGCGAAGAAGGGCCTCCGCCTCTGGAATATTGTGCGTCACAAGGGCCCGGCCTGCGCGGATCAGTCGGGGATCGCTGGTGGCGGCCGCCAGCTCACGTGCCGTCGCGGCCTGCGCAGCCCGATCATCTCCGGCGGCGCGTTGCAAGCTGGCGATGAACCGCCAGCCGGCGGCATGATGAGGCACCTCCGCCACGAGCCGTTCCGCGGCCGCGAGCGCCCCGGCCGGGTCGCCGCTACGGTTGCGGGCCTGCGCCAGCAGCAGCATGGCGTCGGTCTGTCCGGGAATGACCTTGAGGATTTCGCCGGCCTGTTCGGCGGCAAGCTGCGGATCGCGAGTCAGCAGGCTACGGGCATGGTCGAGTGCCGTCTGGAGATTGGCCGTGGCTGCCTGTCCGCCTGAACCCACTATTCGCCCCGGTTCATTATGCCAGCGGAGAAGAAACCTTCGCTCTCTATGTGTCAACAGAGATGTCAACTGTTGCGTCGGCGAGCATGTCGCAGCACAGTATCGTTGTTGAAAAGACACAGTCGAGAGGAAGAAGCGGGATGCGCGGGGGATGGATGATCGGGGCGGCGCTGCTCGGGATGGTGGCAACGCAGGCGCAGGCGCAAGAGCGTACGGTCGCAATCAAGGCGGGCCGGCTGATCGACACTGCGCGCGGCGTCGTGCTGACGGACCAGCTGATCGTCGTCACTGGCGATCGGATCACCAGCGTCGGCCCGGCGTCCGGAGCCGCCGTTCCGGCCGGCGCGACGTTCATCGACCTTTCCGGCAAGACGGTATTGCCTGGCCTGATCGATACCCACACCCACATCACCGGCGACCCGACGGTCAGCCCGTTCGAGTCCTATCATCTCTCCGTGCCGCGCCAGACGGTGACGGGCGTCGCCAATGCCCGCCGCACGCTGCTGGCCGGCTTCACGACGATTCGCGACGTCGGCTCGTCGGGCTATGCCGACGTGGCGCTGAAGGACGGGATCAACGCCGGCGAGATCGCCGGGCCGCACATCTTCGCTTCCGGGCCGGCGCTCGGCATCACCGGCGGCCATTGCGACGACAACCATCTCGCGCCCGAATATCATCATGAGGGCGAGGGCGTGGCGAACGGCACCGACGCGGTCCGCGCGGCCGTCCGCCGCAACATCAAATATGGTGCCGACCACATCAAATATTGTGGCACCGGCGGCGTATTCTCTCGCGGGGACAAACCTGGCGCGCAGCAATACACCCAGGAGGAGGCGAACGCGATCGTCGCCGAGGCGCATCTCCACGGTCGCCCCGTCGCGGTGCATGCGCATGGCGCCGACGGCATCAAGGTGGCGATTCGCGCCGGCGCCGATTCGGTCGAGCATGCCAGCCTGATCGACGAGGAGGGACTGCGCATGGCCAAGGCGGCCGGCACCGTCCTGTCGATGGACATCTACAATACCGACTATACGCAGGCGGAGGGCAAGAAGAACGGCGTGCCCGAGGAATCGCTGCAGAAGGACCGCGACGTCGGCGACATCCAGCGCGAGAATTTCCGCAAGGCGGTGAAGATGGGCATCAAGCTCAGCTTCGGCACCGACGGCGGCGTCTATCCCAATGGCGACAATGCGAAGCAGTTCGCGATCATGGTCCGCTACGGCATGACGCCGATGCAGGCGATCCAGGCCGCGACCGTCACCGGCGCCGGCCTGATCCGCCGTCCCAGGGACCTGGGACAGGTGGCGCCGGGCTTCTACGCCGACATCGTCGCGGTCGACGGCGATCCGCTCGCCGATGTCCGCGCGCTCGAAAAGCCGGCCTTCGTGATGAAGCAGGGCGCGGTCTATCGCGCCGATGCGCAGCAATGCGCCGCCGCGCCGTCGACCTGGGGATGCGCCGACCCGGCTCGCTGAAAATAAATTGCTGCGGCGCACCCTGAAACGGCCGGTTCGCGGCCGTCACGAAGGATTCTGAAACGAAAGTGACGCCTATGCGTCGCTTTGCTGTCATCAGCCGCTGTCAGTCGGCCTCCCAACCACTGCAGGGAGGCAGACATGACATTCTCCGGTACGAGCCGTGCCGCCATTGCGCTCGGGCTCCTTTTCTCCACCTCGGCGATGGCCGGGACGATCGTCGGCACCGTGTCCGACGCGTCGGGTACCCGTGCGCTGGAAAGCGCCGAGGTCCGCATCATCGAGCTCGGCCGCACGGTCGAGGCGTCGCGCGACGGCCGCTATCGTTTCCCCGACGTGCCCGCCGGGACCTATACGGTCGAGGCGCGCTACATCGGCGCCGACACGGTGCGGAGCACGGTCAAGGTAGCCGAGAGCGGCGACAGCTATGCCGACATCGCGATGGGCGGGAATGAGAGCAACTCGATCATCGTCATCGGCCAGGCCGCGAACCAGGCGAGCACCCTGTCGCGCCAGCGTGCGGCCGACGGTGTCGAGAGCGTACTGACCCGCGACGCCATCGGTCAGTTCCCCGACCAGAATGTGGCGGAGTCGCTTCGTCGCCTGCCGGGCATCAACATTCTCAACGACCAGGGCGAAGGCCGGTTCGTCTCTATCCGCGGCCTCGATCCCGAGCTCAACGCTTCGACCGTCAATGGCGTTCGCCTGCCGGCGCCCGAGTCCGACGTCCGCTCGGTCGCGCTCGACGTGATCTCGAGCGACATCATCGAATCGATCGAGGTCCGCAAGTCGCTGACCCCCGAGATGGACGCCGACACGATCGGCGGCTCGATCGACATCAAGACGACCAGCGCGTTCGACCGCAAGAAGGACCTGTTCAAGGTCTCGGCCGAGGGCAGCTACAACGACCTGACCGACAAGCTGTCGCCCAAGGGCAGCTTCGACTTCTCGACCAAGCTCACCGACGCGGTCGGCGTGTCGGGCGGCCTGTCCTACTATCGGCGGCGCTTCGCGACCGACAATATGGAGATGGACGGTTGGGATATCGACGACAATGGTAACGCCTATGCCGACACCGTCGAGTATCGCGACTATGACGTGACCCGCAAGCGGCTCAGCGCCTCGCTGTCCTTCGACTTCAAGGTGGGCGAGAGCACCAAGCTCTATGCGCGTGGCCTCTACAGCCAGTTCGACGACCAGGAATATCGCCGCCGCCTGACCTTCGAGATGGACGAGGCGCCGACCAGCAGCACCGCCGACACCGCCAGCTTCGCGTCCGACGATGGCGAGATCAGCGTCCAGCGCGACCTGAAGGATCGCTTCGAATCGCAGAAGATTCGCTCGCTCGTCCTGGGCGGGGAAACCGCGACGGGGCCGTGGAAGGCGACCTATTCGGCGAGCTGGGCCAAGTCTTCCGAGCGTGAGAACGGTTCGATCGACCCAGTCAATTTCGAGCGCAAGTTCGAGGATCCGGGCGAGTTCGGCGTGACCTTCGACTATAGCCGCCCGAAGCTCACCAGCTATGCCGTCACCGCCGGCCAGGCGCTGTTCCTCAACCCGAGCGAATATGAGTTCGACAAGGTCGAGCGCACCACGCTGAGCGATGCCCGGGACGAGGAGTTCGCGATCAAGGCCGACGTCTCGCGCGAGTTCGTGATGGACGGCGGCGTCTTCACCGTCCAGGCGGGCGCCAAGCAGCGCTGGCGCAAGAAGACCTACAATGCGCAGTTCGACATCTATAAGGGCTATGACGGCGACCTGACCCTGGCCGATTTCCTCGGCAAGCAGGATTACGGCCTGGCGTCGATCGATCCGGTGCTCGCCAGGAAATCGTTCCGCCCGTTCTTCCGTACCAACATGGCCGACTTCGAGCTCGACCAGTTCGACACCGACCAGGCGTCGAACGAGTCCGACTTCCGCGTCGACGAGGATATCAGCGCCGGCTACCTGCTCGGCCGCTGGGACAGCGACAAGATCCGCATCATCGGCGGCGTCCGTGTCGAGCACACCCGCAACAAGATCCGCGGCAACCAGGTCGAGCTGGTCGAGGAAGGCGACGAGCATGACGGCGTCGAGGTCGACGAGGACACCGTCTTCGTGACCCCGCAGAGCTTCAGGCGCAGCTATACCGACTGGCTGCCGAGCTTCACCGTCCGTTACGAGCCGGTCCGCAATCTCGTGCTGCGCGCCGCCGGCTACAAGAGCCTGGTGCGCCCGAAGCTGTCGAACCTCGCGCCGCGCGCGGTGATCGAGGACAATGAGGGCGAGTTCGGCAACCCGGCGCTGAAGCCGTACAAGGCATGGAACGCCGACCTGGCCGTCGAATATTATTTCGGCCGGAACGCCGCGATCTCGGCCGGCCTGTTCTACAAGGACATCAAGAACTACGTCGTCGAGGTCACCAACCAGGACGTCGCCTATAACGGCGTCATCCTCGACGAGGCGACGACCTATGCCAACGGCCCCAAGGCCAAGGTGAAGGGCTTCGAGTTCAGCTACAGCCAGGTCTATGATTTCCTGCCGGCGCCGTTCGACGGTCTGCTGACCCAGGTCAACTACACCTATACCGACGCCAAGGGCCAGGTGTTCACCGACGGCGACGCCACCGATCCGCGCCGCATCCCGCTGCCGGCATCATCGAAGCACACGCTCAACCTGGTGCTGGGCTATGAGAAGGGTCCGCTCAGCCTGCGCGCCGCCGGCACGTTCCGCGACAAATATCTCGACGAACTGGGCGGCGACCCGACCGGGGACCGCTACGTCTCCAGCCACTTCCAGCTCGACCTGAGCGGCAAGTACCGGATCACCGACAATATCCGTGTCTTCGCCGAATGGGTGAACGTGACCGACCGTCCCTATTTCGCCTATCAGAACCTCGATGGCCGCCGGCGCCTGCTCCAATATGAAGAGTATAGCTGGACCGCGAAGTTCGGCGTGACGGCGAACTTCTGATGCGGCGGGTCCTGACGATCGCGGCATGCGCCTCCCTCGGTGCCTGCGCCGCGAAGGAGATGCCGGTCGAGCAGCGGATCGCGCTGGCCTCGCCGGCGGCAACGGTGACGGCGCGCGGCGAGACTGCGCCGGTCGGCACCGCCAATGCCGACGCCGCCGACGATCCCGCGATCTGGCGCAACGCCGCCGATCCGGCCGCGAGCCTGATCGTCGGCACCGACAAGAAGGCGGGGCTCTATGTCTACGGCCTCGACGGCAAGGTGCGCGATTTCCTCGATGCGGGCCGGGTCAACAATGTCGACCTGAAGGACGGGGTCGCGATCCATGGCGGGACGGGCGTGCTCGTCGTCGCCAGCGACCGCAACGACATCGCCCGGGCGAAGCTGGCGCTGTTCCGGCTCGACACCGGGACCGCCAAGCTGACCGCGCTCGGCACGGTGCCGGCGGGGGCGGGGGAGGCCTATGGCGTCTGCCTCTATCGCGACGCGGCAGGCCTTTACGCCTTCATCGTCCTCAAGGACGGCACGATCAACCAGGTTGCGCTCGACGCGAGCGGGGCGACGCCGACCGGCCGGATCGTCCGTACGATGAAGCTCGGTACCCAGTCGGAAGGCTGCGCCGCCGACGATCGCACCGGCATGCTTTATGTGGCGGAGGAAGATGTCGGCCTCTGGAAGTTCGACGCGAAGGCGGCGGGCAGCACCAGCCCGGTCAGGATCGCGGCGGCCGACGGCAGGAACATCGTCGCCGATGCGGAGGGCGTCGCCATCGCCATGGTCGGCGAGAAGGACGGCTATGTGCTCGTCTCCAGCCAGGGCGACAACGCCTATGCGGTCTATCGGATCGCCGACGACAGCTATGTCGGTCGCTTCCGGGTGGCGGCGGGAACGGTCGGCGGGGCGGAGGAGACCGACGGCATCGAGGTGATGACCGGCGATTTCGGCACCGGCTTTCCCGGGGGCCTGTTCGTCGCTCAGGATGGCCATAACGGCGCGGGCGCCCAGAATTTCAAGCTGGTTGCCTGGGACGACATCGTGCAGGCGCTGGGATTGCCGCGATAGACACGTCATCCCAGCGAACGCTGGGATCTCCTTGTTCTTCGTTCCGCAAGCGGGGCGACAGGAAAAGGAAGTGAGGTCCCAGCGTTCGCTGGGATGACGACTTGGGGATGATGATTAAAGGCTGCCCCGCTCCGCCAGCCGCAACATGACAAGGGTCGAAAGCTGGGCCCGTTCGGGCAGGCTCTCGACGATCAGATATTCGTCGGGAGAATGGATCGCGCCGCCGCGCGCGCCCATCGTGTCGACGACGGGCACGCCGCAGGCGGCGATGTTGTTGCCGTCGCAGACGCCGCCGCTCGCCTTGTGGGTGATCGGACGGCCGAGCAGCGCGGCGCTCTCCTCGACCAGCGCGAACAGCCGGGCGGCCTTGTCATCGATCGGCTTGGGCGGGCGACCGAACCCGCCATGGACGTGGATCGCGACCTCATGCTCGGCCGCGACCGCTTTCGCCAGCTGGTCGATCAGCGCCTCGGCGATCGCCTGGTCCTCGGACAGGGCAGGGCGCAGGTTGACGCGCAGGATCGCGCGATCGGGCACGACGTTGTTGGGGCCACCGCCGTCGATCCGGGCGGGGTTGATCGAGAGGCCGGCACGCCGCGCACGCGACAGGCGCAGCGCGAGATCGGCCGCGGCGACGATCGCGTTGCGGCCGTCTTCCGGATTGCGGCCGGCATGGGCCGAGCGACCGGTGACGATGATCGAGAAATTGCCGCTGCCAGGCCGGGCGCCCGCGAGCGTGCCGTCGGGCAGCGACGATGGCTCGTAGGTGAGCGCGGCGAGCTTGCCGCGCGCGGCCTCCGCGATCAGCGCGGCGGAACCGGGCGAAGCGATCTCCTCGTCCGAGTTGATCACCACTTCATAGCCGATACGGGCTCCGAGCGGCGAGACTTCCAGGGCGGCGAGCGCCGCCAGCATCAGCGCGATCCCGCCCTTCATGTCGGCGACACCGGGGCCGTTGAGCACCGCGCCGCCATCGATGTCGGTCAGGGTCTGGAAGGGATGATCGGGCGCGTAGACCGTGTCCATATGGCCGGTGAGCAGCATCTGCACCGGCGCGTCCGGCCGGACGCGGACATGGAGGTTGCGGCCATAGTCGAGCGGCTGGACATTGCCCGCCGCGTCGACCGCCTCGCCTGGCACCGCGTCCCGCAGCACCACCTCGCCCGGCAGCGCCGCGAAGGCGTCGGCGAGCAGCCCGGCCAGCACCGCCAGCCCGTCGAGGTTGCGCGACCCGCTGTTGACCAGGCTCCATTGCCGCACCTGCGTCAGCATCGGGGCGGCCCCGGCCGCTTCGAGGGCGGGATAATGCTGTTCCAGGGTCACCGTCCGTCCCGAGCCCCTCGACTGCCCGCAAGGCAGGCGCTCGGGCTGAACGTCAGCCATAGGCTGAAGTCGAGGGACATTGGCTCCCGGAAGCCTGTCTCGACTTCGCTCGACACGAACGGGTGTGAGAGGGGCGTCACAACAGCCGCCCGCCCAGTTCGCCGGTCAGGTCGGCGATCGTGTCGGCTTCGAAGCTGGCGACCGGATAGGCGCAATAGTCGGCGGCATAATAGGCGCTCGGCCGGTGGTTGCCCGACTGGCCGAGCCCGCCGAACGGCATGTTGGCGGCGGCGCCGGTGGTTGGCCGGTTCCAGTTGACCACGCCGGCGCGCGACCTGGCGAGGAAGCGCCGCCACAGGTCGGGATCGTCCGCGAGCAGGCCGGCCGACAGACCGAAGCTCGTGTCGTTGGCGGCGGCGATCGCGGCGTCGAAATCGGGCACGCGGATCACCTGCAGCACCGGCGCGAAGATTTCGGCATCGGGCACGTCGAGGCCGGTCACGTCGTACATGCCCGGCGTCACGAAGGCGTCGCTGCGTTCGAGCCGCTCGAACGGCAGCAGGGTCCGCGCGCCCTTCGCCTTGAGCCCGGCCACCGCGTCGATCGCGGTCTGGGCGGCGCGGGCGGAGATCAGCGGGCCCATATAGGGTTCCTCGGGATCGTCCCAGGCGCCGATGCGCAGCCGGGCGGCGAGGGTGTGGACCGTCTCGATCGTCGCGTCGCCCTCGCTACCCTCGGGCAGGATCAGGCGGCGCGCGCAGGAGCAGCGCTGGCCGGTGGTGATGAAGGCCGACTGGACGATCGCCGCCGCCGAGGTTTCGGCATCGCCCCAGGCGATCAGCGGGTTGTTGCCGCCCAGTTCGAGCGCAAGGATGACGTGCGGGCGATCGATCATCGCGCGACGGAAATGCGCCCCGGTGCTGGCGGCGCCGGTGAACAGCAGCCCGTCGATATCGGCGGCGATCAGCGCCGCCCCCTGGTCGCGTCCGCCCTGCACGAGTTGAAACACCGTATCGGGCACGCCGGCGTCGTGAAGCGCGCGCGCCATGTTCTCGCCGGTCAGCGGCGCTTCCTCGGAGGGCTTGAACAGGACCGTATTCCCGGCAAGCAGTGCCGGAACGATATGTCCGTTGGGCAGGTGACCAGGGAAATTATAGGGACCGAGCACAGCCATCACGCCATGCGGCTTGTGGCGCAGCACCGCACGGCCGAACGCGGTATCGGCCCGGCGGGATCCGGCGCGCTCGGCCTGCGCCGCAATCGACACCGCAACCTTGTTGATCATCGAGCCGAGCTCGGCGCGCGTCTCCCACAGCGGCTTGCCGGTTTCGCGCGCCATGTCGCGGGCGATGTCCTCAGTCCGCTCCTTGAGGAGGGCGGCGTAGCGCTCAACGATGGCGACCCGTTCCTCTACCGGGCGATCCGCCCATTCGGGCAGGGCTGCGCGGGCGCGATCGATCATCCCCGGAATCGCCGTAACGGCGATCTCCTCGCCTTCCCATACCGTCTCTCCGGTCGCGGGGTCGATCGAGCGCATCATTGCCTCACCCTCACCATTTCGCCCGATTTCAGCTGCAGTGCGTCGATAGCCTCGCCATCGAGCACCGCCACTCCCTCGTCGATCCGCACCGCCGCCCGAATCGCCCGGAATCCGGCGATCGAGGCGGTAGAGACGAGCCGTTCGGGGGCTTCGGCCGGATCGCCCCTCGTCACCGCCAGCACCTCGGTTCGTTCGATCGTCCGGATGCTGTCGCGCGGCACCGAATAGGTGGGGCCGCCGTCGAAGATGTCGACCAGCCCCGATCCGCGGAAGCCTTCATGTTCGAGCATCGCTCGGGCCGCTTCACCTTCGACATGGACACGGCCGATGGCTTCGCGCGCGGCCGTGTCGATCAGCTCGACATAGATGGGATGGCGCGGCGCCAGGTCGAGGATGAACTGTCCGTCGGTCGACATCACCATATGGTCGGCCTCGTCGAACGGCAGGCGGAAGAATTTGCTCGCGACGCCATCCCAGAAGGGACAGGTGCCATCGGGCGCGAAATAGCCGCGCAGCTCCGCCATGACGGTCTCGGAGAAGCGCTGCCGCTCGGTTCCGATCAGCATGTAGCGAGACCGCGCGAGCAGGCTGCCCGCACCTCCCGAGCGCCGTTCCGGCCGCAGGTAGAGCGATCCAACCTCGGTCCAGCCCGCGCATTCGTTGACCAGCACCAGCGCCTTGTGGTCGAAGCGCGTGTTGATCGCGGAGGAGAACTGGGCAAGCGTCATAACCCGGAACGAAAAGTGTGGCCGTGCGACGCCGACCGCGGCGCGGACGCCGCCGAGCCCCTCGATCCGGCCCGTCTCGCTATCCTCGAGCATCAGCGTATACCATGCCTCGCGTGGTGCGATGGCGCCGCCGAAGCTTGCTTCGGACAGGGTGAGGCGGTTGAGCAGGGTCGCTTCGTCCTCTGGCAGGCTCGTGAAGCCGCGTCCCGAGAGGACGGCGAGTTCCATGAGCGAAGCGAGATCCGAAGGACCGGCGGGACGGACGATCAGCATCGGCGGGTCTGCGCGATGGTCTGGAGACGGGATGTCATCTTCATCTTGTGCGCCATAAGCGGTTCGAGTTCAAACCCGTGCGAGCAGCGCGTCGAGCGCGTCGTGCGCGGCGCCCGCCGCCGCCCATAGCGCGGGGTCGGCCAACTCGGCCGCGTCGATCCGTTCGGGCCAGTGCCGGTCGACCAGCGCGCACAGCTCCTCCCAGCGCCGCTCGTCTAGGAGGAAGCGCGAGTCGATCGCCCGCATCGCTTCCTCGCCAATCGGCACACGCAGCCGCAGGCAGGCGGGGCCGCCGCCGTTGCGCATACTCTCGCGCACGTCGACGACGATTGCCTCATTGATCGGGTTGTTGCCGGCCAGGATGGTCTCGACCGCCGTCCAGACGCGCGGATTCTCGCGCGCCTCGCTCGGCAGGACCAGGGCCATGCCGCCCTCGGGCAGGGTCAGGAGCTGCGAGTTGAACAGATAGGAGCTGATCGCGTCGTCGAGGCCGATGCTGTCGACCTCGACCGCGACGAAGTCGGGCGCGGCGCGTTCGGCGGCAGCGAACAGGCCCTCGCGGTCCTCGAACGCGGCGGCGTGGGCGAGCAGGACATGCTCGTTGGCGACGGCGACCACGTCGTTGTGGAAGGCGCCAGCCTCGATCGCCGCCTGCGATTGCAGCGTGTGGAAGGCATCAGCACCGGAAAGCCGGGCCACCGCCTCGCCCGCGCGCTTCGCCTGCCGCTCGGGGAAGCGGCTGCCCCGCGCGGCGCCATGGACGAAGATGTTGAGGCCGCGTTGGCCGTGGCGCGGGGTGATGCGCATGTGGTTCGCCGCACCCTCGTCACTGAAATGCTGCGTGCCGGGGAGGGGCGGGTGGACCGCGAAATGGCGCTGATCGGCGAAGATGGTGCGCAGCGTCGCGAAGGTATCGGACGCCTCGAAGCTCCGGTGCAGCATCGTCGCGAGATTGGCGGTGACGAGATGGACGCGGCCGTCGCCACTGTCCGGGCCCGCGATCACCGTCGCCGCATTGGCCGCCCACATTGCCGAGGCGGAGCAGGCGTTGTTGAACAGCACTGGGTCCTCGGCGGCGGCCAGGGCGAGCACGGAGCGGTCGTCACCGTCGAAGCCGAGCGCGCGCAGTGCGGCGATGGCGGGCCGGCGCGGCGGCGGAATGAAGCCCTGGACAAGGCCGCGGTCCATCAGCCGCTTCATCTTGGCGAGGCCCTGCAGCGCGGCGGCGCGGGGCTGGGAGATGGCGCCGGCATTGGAAGCGCTGGCGATATTGCCGGGAGAAAGCCCGGCATAATTGTGCATGGGGCCGATTAGCCCATCGAAATTAATTTCGGTAGCGGTCATATCGCCAGATAGCCGATCGGGTCGCCTTCGGACAGGCCCAGCAGCGCAGCGCTCGCCGGGTCGGTCACCGCCTGTCCGCCCGCCGCCTCGATCGATCCGGGCGTGCAGCGGAAATCCGCACCCTTGCCACAGGTGATCAGGTGATCGTGGAGCGGATCGCCGTCGCGGCTGCCCGCATAAGTCGCATGGTGCAGGTTCCGGATCGCCTTGAGGTCGTCGATCATCGCGATCATCGTCGGGCCGGCGTCGAAGATATCGACATAGCCATCGTCGCGGAAGCCTTCATCGAGCAGCAGCGCGAGCGCGCCGCGGCCGTCGTCATGGACGCGGCCGATCGCCTGCTGCGCTTCCTCCGACAGCATGTTGACGTAGATGGGCGCGCGCGGACCGAGGTCGGCGATGAACTGGTTGCCGGTGGTGGCGTTGATATGGTCCGCCTCGGCGAAACTCATCGCATAGAAGCGGCCTCCAACCGCATCCCAGAAAGGCGAGCGGTCCTGGTCGAGCCAGCCCCGGAGATCGGCGATGACCCGCTTGCCGAAACCGGCGCGATGGCAACCGATGAACAGATAGCGGCTGCGCGCGATCATCCGGCCGTAGCCTCCGCCTCGCAGTGTCGGATCCACGATCAGGCCACCGACCTCGGCGCAATCCTCCAGATCGTTCGTCAGCGTCAGCACCGGAAAGCGCACCATCCGGCCGTCGATGCTCGACCGCTGCGTCGTATAGCTGATCCGGTAGCTGTAGAAAGGCCAGTCGATCCCTATGCGGGGAAAGACCATGCCGCAGCCGCGAACCCGCCCGTCGACCTCCAGCCCGAGGATGATGGCCCCGCCCAGCTCCTCGCCGGCCAGCAGAGCATCGCTGCGCTCGATCCTTTCGCGCAGTACGCCACGATCGGCGGGCAGGTTGGTGAAGCCGGGCCCGCTGCCGCGCGCCAGCGCGAGCAGCGTGTCGAGATCATCGCTATGGACCGGGCGAATCCGGATGGAGGCGGGTTCGGACATGCAACGATGTTCCACCTTCGCTGCGCGCTTTCAAGGGGAGGTGCAACGCAGCGATGCCAAGGGTTGAACCGGTGCGGAAAGCATAGGAAGGGAGGGGGATGCCGTTGCCCGACCTCATGATGGTCCGTACCGTCCTTCCCTGGCTCGATATCGCCGGGATCGCGATCTTCGCGATCAGTGGTGCTCTTGCTGCTGCGCGTCGCGAGCAGACGCTCGTGACCTTCACCTTCTTCGCTGCGGTCACCGGCACGGGTGGAGGCACTGTACGCGACCTGCTGATCGGCGCGCCGGTCTTCTGGATCCATGACAATCGCGCGCTCGCGGTCTGTCTGTTCGCGGCGCTCGCGGTATGGATGACGCCGCGGCGTATCTGGCCGGTCAAGGCACTCGAGTGGTTCGACGGCGTCGGGCTCGCCGCCTATGCGGTGTTCGGGTCGTGGAAGGCGCTGGCCTATGGCGTGCCGCCCCTCAGCGCCGCGGCCATGGGCGTTTTCACGGCCTGTCTGGGCGGGATCATCCGCGACGTGCTGGCCGGCGAACCCTCGATCCTGCTGCGGCCGGAACTCTACGTCACGGCGGCGGCGCTGTCGGCAGGGCTCTTCATCCTGCTCACCTTGCTGGGGGTTCCGCTGCTCGCTGCGGCGGGCCTCGCCGCGCTGGCGGGCTTCGCGCTCCGGGCGCTGGCCATTCATCGCGGACTCGCCCTGCCGAGCTATCGCGGCTGATCGGCGCGCCGGGCCCGGCCGTTCACGATCGCGTCATCTTCAGTCCTGGCGGGTAAGGAACCGTGACCGTCACGGCGCGTAGACTCGTGAACAGTAGGTGGAGAGTGTATTGGTGATGCGTGGTGGGATTTTCGCGGCTTCGGCCCTGGTGTTACTGGTTGCGGGCTGCGGTCCCAAGCAACTCGCCCTGCCGGGCGACCCGATCGACAGGGCAGCGACCTGCGCGGTCGTGAGCGCGGCATCGGCCCGTGCCGACGCCCCCGATGTGAAGGGTGATCTCGGCTTCGATGCCCAAACCCGCATCCTCCATTATGCGATGCTCGCCGCGTCGGCGGACGGCCATTTCTCCGCCAAGAAGGCGTCCGAGGTGGTTGGTCGGATGGGCGAGGTCGAGAAGGCCGTTACCGACGGAAAGTGGCAGGGGTTGGTGACCCCGTGCGATCAGGCCTATCCCGAGGTGAGGAAGACAACCGGTATTGAACTGCCCAAGGGAGGGTTCGACGCCGAACTGGGCTGCTATTCGCTCGGCGATTTCCTAGTGAAGACGGTAACCACCAGCGATCCCAAGGCGCAAGAGCGACTCTCCGAGCTGACCAGGATGCGCCGGGAGCTTGACGGTAAGGTGGGACGCCAACTGAAGGCGCGTGGTGCTTCCGATTACGAACGGACGCTGGAATTGAAGCAGGCCGCGCTCGGCCAGATGACGAAGCTCGGGGCGCCGGCCGAGACGGTCCGCATATGTCGGAGCCGCTTCGCCTGAGCCCTGGCGCTCAGGCGAGGAACGGCCGGGGTTCCGGCGGCGGGACCGGATGCCCGTCGAGCTGAAGCTGGTAGATGCCGACGTCGTGCCAGGCGTCGTGCTTGAAGCCGACCCTTGCCAGAACGCCCGCCCGCTCGAAGCCGAGGCTTTCATGCAGGCGTACGCTGGCCGGGTTGGGGAGGGTGATCTTGCCGATCACCGTCCGGAAGCCCTGTTCGCGGAGGCCCGCGATCAGGACGCGGTACAACGCCGCGCCGATCCCCCGACGATGGTTGTCGGGGGCGACATAGACCGTCGCCTCGACCGCCCAGCGATAGGCCGCGCGTTCGTAGAGCCGTGTCGCATAAGCATAGCCGGCAATGCGGCCGTCCCGCTCGGCGACGAGATAGGGATGGTGCGGCAGGATATTGGCGATGCGCCGCGCCATCTCTCCAGGCGACGGCGGATCGATCTCGAAGGTGATCGGTCCATCAAGGACATAATGGGCATAGATCGCAGCGATCGCTTCCGCATCCGCGGGAAGCGCCGCGCGGATGTTCAGCGGATCGCCCATGCGAGCAGGCTGCGCGCGGCGCGGATATCGCCGGCGCGTGGCGGCGTTGCGGTGGACACGCATTCGAGACAGCGGATCTGGATAGCAGGTCCCGTCAGCACCCGCTCGGCCTGGGACAGCGCCGCAACCACGGCCTGGTCCGGGCCGTTGGCAAGGCTACCCCAGAAGGTGCGGCTGCGGAGCTCGCCATTGTCATCAGCGGGATCGATCAGCGACCGGATCATCTCTTTCCAGGGATTCAACGGCTTCTCGATATAGAGCGGGCGCACCTTGGCGGGGTCGAGCTTGGCAAGTTTCGCGGCTTCGGCAACCGCGTCATCAACCGAACCGAAGCCGTCGACCAGACCGATCTGGCGCGCGCTGGTGCCCGCCCACACCCGGCCCTCGGCGATCTCGCGCACCCTCTCGATCGGCAGCTTGCGCGACTGCGCGACCAGCCCGGTGAAGCGCCGGTACACATCCTCGATGGAGCCCTGCATCATCGCGTCGAATTGCGGCGAGGTGCCGCGGAACACGTCGGGCTCGCCCGACAGCGGCGTCGTCTTGACGCCGTCGGCCGACAGGCCGAGCTTCGCGAGCGAGCCCTGGAAGGTCGGCAGGATGCCGAACACCCCGATCGAGCCGGTGATCGTCGCCGGATCGGCGATGATCCGGTCGGCCGGCGTCGATATCCAGTAGCCGCCGCTTGCCGCGAGGCCGCCCATCGATACGACGATGGGAAGGCCGAGCTCCTTCGCCTGGAGAATGGCGGAACGGATCGTCTCCGCCCCCGTGACCGATCCGCCGGGGGAATCGACCCGCACGACCAGCGCCTTGATCCGCTTCCGGCCCAGTTCGTCGAGCAGCAGGTTCGATATGGTGGTGCCGCCGGCCGCCCCCGGAGGCGCATCGCCGTCGACGATGTCGCCTGCGACGGTGAGCACCCCGATTGGCGTCCCGCCCGACTTCTCGGGATGCGCGCTCGCCCAGCGATCGAGCGGGATCGAGCGGAAGCCGTTGAGGCTCGACCCGCCGGCCGCGCCGGCGATCGCTGCGACGCGCGAGTTGAAGGCGTTGCGATCGCCCAGCCGATCGACCAGCCCCGCGTCAATCGCAGCCTGCGACATGCGCCCTTCAGCCGCGCCGATGATCGCGGTCGGCCGGGCGACATAGGCCGCAAGCTGGGCCTTGGGCCGGGCCTTGCCGACTTCGGCGGTCCAGCTCGACCAGAGCGCATTGGCAAGCGCCTGGTTGGCTTCGCGAGCCTCGGGCGACTGGTCGGAACGCATATAGGGTTCGACCGCCGACTTGAAGGCACCGACCCGATAGATCTTCGCGGTGATGCCAAGCCGGTCCATCAGTCCCTTGTAATAGAGCCGCGAACCGCCGGGCCCGGTGAGGATCACCCCGCCCAGCGGATTGAGCCAGATCTCCGTGGCGTGCGACGCAAGTTGATAGCTGTCGTCGCCATATCCGGTCGCATAGGCGAAGATCGGCTTTCCTGCCGCACGGACCCTGTCGAGCGCGCGGCCGGCGGCAGCTATCGTCGCCTGTTCGCCGCCGATGAACCCGTCGAGGTCGAGCACGACCGCTTTGACCCCGGTCGACGTGGCTGCCGCCTGCAACGCGCGTTCGAGGTCGCGCAGCCGCGTCTCGCGCTCTATGCCGCCATTGCCCGCCAGCAATGTCAGCGGGTCCGTCTCAGCGGGCTGCTCGACGAGCGTGCCGTCGAGATCGATCACGAGCGCGCCCGACGAGGGCAGCGCGCTGTTGGGCTTGATCGACAGGGCCAGGAACAGCGTCCCGAAGAAGATGAGCATAGCGATCAGGACGAGCCCGTCCTTGATCCCGACGAGCAGTTTCCAGAGCCCCCGAACCAGCTTCATAAATGACTACATCCAGCTTGCGTGGCTCACAGATAGGAACGCCGTGGCTCGCCGTCCACCGCAGGCGTCGATCAGGATTGATATTGGTTCTGCGACAGGCTGACGTCGACGCCGACTGCCAGCACTTCATGGCCGCCGCCAACCCGCGCCCCCGATATCGGCGCAGCATCGCGGAAATCTGAGCCTTTGGCGACCCGCACATAGCGGTCGTTCGGGCACATGTCGTTGGCGGGATCGAAGCCGAGCCAGCCGAATTCGGGCACGTCGATCTCGGCCCAGAAATGCGGCGCCTCACGATGACCGCAGCCCGGATCCTCGCGATAGATGTAGCCGGTCACGAACCGGGCCGCAAAACCGAGCGCGCGCGCGCCGGCGATGAGCACATGGGCAAGGTCCATGCTGCAGCCGGAGCGTGCCTCCAGCACCTCGGAGACGGGGCGTACGTCGATGCTGCGGCGCTCCCGGCAAGGGAAAAGCCGGCAGACCGCACCGTTGAGTTCGTGCATCCGGCTCAGCGCATCGCCGCTGTCGCGATCATGGTCGCTCAGCAGGTCGAGCAGTGCTTCGCATGGCGCCGTAAGCTCGGTGGCGCGCCGATAGACGGCGGAGGGGAGGGGATCGATTGCCCCGGATATGGCGCCGGCGCGATCCTCGGTGAGCACCTCGCCTGTCACTCTGAGGCCGACCCGTTCGACCGGCCCTGCCAGGTACAGCATCGAGACGATATTGCCGAAGCCGTCGGTCGACTGCTTGAGCCGCGCGTCGCAATCGACGTCGATCCGCCAGTCGACAATGTTCTGACCGATATGACTCGACGGGGTCATGCGCAGCAGCTGGACGACCCGCGCCTGCGGTTCGGTGTAGCGATATTCGGTTTCGTGCTGGATCAGGAGCCGCATGTCATCCGAACCGGAACTGCTGGCCTATGGCCTGGTGAATCCGCGTATTCTCATAGATGAACCCGGTCAGCCATTCGTGCAAACCCTGAGCGAAGATGGCGTCGATCGTCGTGCGCTCGAGCGCGTTGTGGCGCAGGCGGGCCAATCTGTCCGCCTCGCCCTGCAGGCCGGTACGCTTGCCGATCGCATTGAGGTGCATGATGACCTCTTCCGAGGAAGCGATCAGTGATCGAGGCAATTCCGGCTTCAGACACAGCAGTTCCGCGACCAGCCAGGGCTTGAGGCCCTGGCTGTAGAGCCAGCGATAAGCCGTATTTGCCGAAACGGTATGAAGGATCGTCGTCCACTGGTCGCGGTCGATCGGTCCGCCCACCTTCTCCCCCTCCGGCAGCAGCAGATGATATTTGACGTCGATCAGCCGGGCGGTGTTGTCGGCGCGCTCCATCGCGGCGCCCAGGCCGATAAAGCTGTAGGCTTCGTTGCGCAGCATCCGATGCAGCGCGCCCTCGAAGCCGCGCGTCTCTGCCCGGATTTGCTCGACCAGGCTGAGCGTGGTCTGGCTCCCTCCGGTCGATGCGCGGCCGCGGAGTCCCAGCCAGGCACGGTTGATTGCCTCCCAGGCGTCACGGCTGAGCGCGGTGCGTACCGACTTGGCGTTGCTGCGTGCAGCATCGAGGCACGAACGGATCGAATTGGGATTGGCCGCCGCCAGCGTCAGGTAGCGGCTGATCGCCAGTGGCGAGCGCGTTTCGCCGGTCAGGCCGAAGTCGTAGTCGGCCGCGGCGACGAGCAGCGCGCTGTCCCACGCTCCCTGGCCGGCGGGGCGGGCGGAGAGCGCGTCGAGCCGGATCGTCGCCTCGATCAGGCGGGCGGTGAACTCGGCCCGCTCGACATAGCGGCCGATCCAGTAGAGCGAATTGGCGGTGCGCGACAGCATCAGGCGCGCTCCTCCCCGCCGGTCAGGATCAGGCTGTCCTTGGTTCCGCCCCCCTGGCTTGAGTTTACGACGAGCGATCCTTCGCGGAGCGCGACGCGGGTGAGGCCTCCCGGCGTGATCGTGATGCCCTTGCCGCCCGACAGGACGAATGGCCGGAAATCGACGTGGCGTGGCGCTATGCCCTTTTCGGTAAGTGTAGGCACTGTCGACAGGGCAAGGGTGGGTTGGGCGATGTAGCGGTGAGGCTCGGCGACCAGAGCGGCGCGAAACTCCTCGACCTGCGCTTTCGTCGCCGTGGGGCCGACAAGCATCCCGTAACCACCTGATCCGTCGACCAGCTTGACCACGAGTTTGTCTAGATTGTCGAGCGTGTAACGCAGCGCCTGCGGCTCGCGGCAGCGATAGGTTTCGACATTGGGAAGCTTCGCGTCACTGCCCGAATAATATTTCACGATCTCGGGCATGTAGCTGTAGATCGCCTTGTCGTCGGCGATGCCGGTGCCCGGTGCGTTCACCAGGGCGACGTTGCCGGCCATATATGCCGCGATGATGCCTGGGACGCCGAGCAGTGAATCGGGACGGAATACCAACGGATCGAGATAGTCGTCGTCGATCCGGCGATAAATCACGTCGACCTGGACACGCCCCTCGATCGTTCGCATCCAGACTTTGTCATCGTCGACTTCGAGATCGGCAACCTCGACCAGTTCGATTCCCATCGAATCGGCAAGGAAGCTGTGTTCGTAGAAGGCTGAGTTGAAATGGCCCGGGGTCAGCAGGACGCAGGTCGCGTCTGAGCCCCGGCCGCGCGGCGACACCGATTGCAGCGTCTCCAGCAGCGCATCGGGATAGGAATCGATCGGGGCGACGTCGAATTGCTCGAAGAGTTCGGGGCAGAGCCGCAGCATCGCCTCGCGATTCTCGAGCATGTAGGAGACGCCAGACGGTGTTCGGGCATTATCCTCCAGCACCCAGAATTCGTCCGGGCCGGTGCGCACCAGATCGATACCGCAGATATGGGCGAACACGCCATGTGGCGGCTTGGCCCCCGCGAGCACCGGTCGGAACTGAGGATTGGCGAGGACCAGTTCCTCGGGAAGGATTCCATCGGCGAGGATACGTCGCGGACCATAGATGTCGGCTAGGAAGGCGTTGATCGCCTCGACCCGCTGCACCAGCCCTTCGGAAAGGCTCGCCCATTCGCGGGCAGTGAAAATGCGGGGAACGATGTCAAAGGGGATGATCCGCTCGGCGGATTCCTCCTCGCCATAGACGGCGAAGGTGATGCCCAATTGTCGGAACGCGGCCTCAGCGGCCTTTTGCCGTCGATCGAGCTCGGCGGGTGGAGTATTTTCCATCCAGTCGAGAAGCTGCGCGAATTCGGGCCGTCCAGCCGGGTCCCCCGGTTTGCCTCGGATCTCGTCGAAAGCGTCTGCCCCTGCCATAGCGCTCCGTCTGTCCTGATCGACAGGCCGATCGTGCAACGCTTCGCTGCGCTGCACAAGGGCCTTTGCGAAGGGAAGGGCGATATGTTGCCGGACGGCTCCCCCTGTCGATGAGAACGCGGCGAACCTCCAGGCGTTCCACCATGGCGCAGCTTATTGTTTTCTAGAGATTTCTTCATGCCGGAGCGGGCCGGCACGATCTCCTGGTCAGCCCGGCTTCGCCTTGCCGAGATAGGATGACAGGCGATTTTTCATAGCGCTCCGCGCACGGGAGGGATTGAGCAGGTCATAGACGACCGCGTTCTCCAGCACCTTCTGCACATAGCCACGCGTCTCGGCGAAGGGGATCGCCTCGATCCAGTCCACGACGTCGACGCCCGGCATACGAGGATCGCCATTGGCCTTGATGAACTTGTTCACATTACCGGGACCGGCATTGTAGCTGGCGATGGCAAGGACGTAATTGCCGCCATAGTAGGTCAGCATCCGGTCGAAGAAGGCCGAGCCGAGCATGACGTTATAGTCGATGTCGGCAAGCCGGGCCGGATCATAGGCGAGGCCGAGCTTACCAGCCTGTTCGCGTGCCGTCGCCGGCATGAGCTGCATCAGCCCGCGCGCGCCCGCGCGGCTCGTCGCCTGACGGTCGAACTGGCTTTCCTGGCGGCTGATCGCGTGGATCAGTGTCCAATGGCTGTTCATCGCCGGCGGCACGGGGACCTCTGGGAAGCCGATCCGTAACGGATCGGGCGTGCCGCTGGTGCGTGCCGCGCGCGACACCATGACGCCCAGATCGGGGCGATTCATCGACTTGGCGAGTTCGCCCGCGAGAATATGGTCGCTGTCGGTCTTTGCATTGGCGGCGATCAGGCGGACGAAGGCCGTCTGGTCCTGCCACTGGCCGGTCTGGCCCAGCAGGCGGGCGGCGCGGACCACTTCGCTCGCCTCGAACGAGGCGCGCTCGGTGGGCGGGACCATATTACGCGGCGGCTCCGGCGGGATGGCCAGTTCGCGCCCCAGCCGTTCGGCGGCGAGCTGGCCGTAGAACTGGTCGATATGGACGGCGGCCTGGTTGAGGTAGCTCTTCGCCCAGTCGGGCTTGCCGCCGCGCTCCGCCGCGCGACCGGCCCAGTACCAGCCCTTGGTCTGGGTTCCCGGCGTCTGGGCGGCGCGCGAATAGCGATCGAACATGGTGACCGCGTCGTCGTAGCGGCCGAGCTTCTGCAGGGCGGCCGTGCCGGCCAACCACATAAGGCTGGTATAATCGTCGCGTTCGGCAAAGGGCCGGTCGCGGATACGGGTTCCGGGCGGAAAGGCCTGTTCGGCGTGCTTTGCGATAGCCAGCGCCAGATCATATTGCTTGTCGGCATTGGCAGCGCGGGCGAAGCTCAACAGGTCGTCGAGAAAAGCAGCCGTGTCGAACGGCGGGCTGGAGAGGTCGCGCGACTGGCCCAGCCAGATGCGGGCTCCCATGCTGTCGCCGCGATCGCGCAGGTAGCGGGCACGTTCGATCATATAGCCCGGATCATGGTTCACCGCATCGCCCGCCGCGGCGATTCGCGCGTCGACATCGGGGTCGTTGCGCAGCACCGCGAGCCGCGCCTCATAAAGCGCGCGCCTGGCCGGCGAGACATTGGCAAGCTGGCGCGCGGCCGCCGTCGTCGATCGGTCGAGCAGGAGCCGTTCCATCCGCCGATCGTGATCGGCCGGGGTCATGCTCGCGCCGAAGCGGGCGAGCAGCCGTGTCTCGTCGCTCTGACTCAGCCCCTTGGTCGTCCAGGCGGCGGCGGCGTTGCTACGTGCCTCGGCCATGCGGCCGGTGGCGGCAAGCGCCTCTGCGTAGCGGGCCTGGCCGGCGGCGGTCAGTGGCTGAAAACGGGTGAAGAAGGTGACGACCAGCGCACGATCATAGCTGTTGGGATCGATCCGCCGTTCCGCCGCACGCCGCATAGCATTCTCGCCCGGCCATCCCGGATGGGCGATCAGGAAGGCGGCATAGTCCTGGAAGGGCAGCGAATCGCTCTGCTGCAGCCTGCGCCACTCGCCGATGACACCCTGCAGCACATCGGTCCGCCAGGCAGGCGCGCCGGGTGCGGGCGACTGGACCGCGGGTGCGGGGGCAGGCTCCGGCGCGACGGTCGCGGCAATTGCCGCGGTCGAGGCGAGAAGGGCGAGACCCGTAAAAAGACGGCGGGAGCGGCTGGACAGGTAAGGGTAGCCGAACCTATTGGGCGCATTCGTTTCTCGGACGAGCTTCATCGCGCCATTATGGCGCGGCCGACGCCCGAGGTGAAGGGAGAGCGTGATGTTCAGTGGGTCGATACCTGCCCTGGTGACGCCGTTTCGCGACGGGGCGTTCGACGAAAAACTGTTCCGCGGCTTTGTCGACTGGCAAATCGCGGAAGGATCGAGCGCGCTCGTGCCCTGTGGCACCACTGGCGAAAGCGCGACGATGTCGATCGAGGAGCACAACCACGTCGTCCGCGTCTGCATCGAGCAGGCGAAGGGGCGCGTGCCGGTGATTGCCGGCTGCGGATCGAACGACACCGCCGTCGCGCTGGAGCATATGAAGGCTGCGCAGGCGGCCGGGGCGGACGCGGCACTGGTCGTGCTGCCCTATTATAATCGTCCGAACCAGGATGGCCTGATCGCGCATTTCCGCCATCTGGCCGACAATTGCAGCCTGCCCATCATCGTCTACAACGTGCCTGCGCGTACCGTCACGGACATCCTGCCCGAAACCCTCGGCACGTTGGCCGGGATCAAGACGATCGTCGGCATCAAGGATGCTAGCGGCAAGGTCGAGCGGGTCTCGGCGCAGCGACTGCATTGCGGCCCCGACTTTTGCCAGCTCTCGGGTAATGACGACATGGCGCTCGGCTTCATGGCGATGGGCGGCGTCGGTTGCATCTCGGTCACCGCAAATGTTGCGCCGGGCCTGTGCGCCCAGTTCCAGAAGGCCTGTGCCGAGGGGCGTTGGGGCGATGCCCTGGCGCTGCAGGACAAACTGTTCCCCTTGCATGCGGCGTTGTTCAGCGACGCTTCACCGGGCCCTGTAAAATATGCGCTCACCCGCACCTACCGGGATTTCCCGGCAGAGTTGCGGCTGCCGATGACCTGGCCGTCCGAAGCGAGCCGGGGCGCGGTCGACGCGGCGCTGGCGCATGCCGGCATCGCCTGAATCCTCCGTCGTCTTCCTTTGCCGGGAGACGAAATCGATCCTTTTGCGTTAAGTTGAGTCCATGGCCCGCCCGCGTCCTGCAGAGTTCGAGAAGAAGAAGGTCGTCGCCGAGAACCGGCGGGCCCGCTTCGACTATTTCCTCGAACAGTTCTTCGAAGCCGGCATCGCCCTGACCGGCACCGAGGTGAAGTCGCTACGCTTCGGCGAGGGATCGATCGCCGAAAGCTATGCCGAGGTAAAGGACGACCAGGTCTGGCTGATCAACTCGAACGTGCCCGAATTCAGCCATGGCAACCGCTTCAACCATGAGCCGAAACGACCGCGCAAACTCTTGCTCCATACGCGCGAGATCGACAAAATGCGCAACGCCGTCTCCCGCGAGGGGATGACGCTGATCCCGCTGTCGATCTATTTCAACGGGCGCGGAAGGGCGAAAGTCGAACTGGCGCTGGCGAAGGGCAAGAAGCTGCACGACAAGCGCGACACCGAGAAGGAACGCGACTGGAAGCGCGAACAGCAGCGGCTGCTGCGCGATCGGGGCTGAGCCGGGGCGGATGTTCGACAGCATCGGCAGATGGTGGCGCAAGAATGCTCCCACCCGCGAATCGCTGGAGGAGGTCCGCTGGCTACGGCCGTTCGCCCATCGCGTGCTGGAGCCGGCCTTGTGGCGCTTCACGCGGCGCTCCGTCCCGCGCGGCGTTGCCCTGGGCTTGATCGTCGGCATCTTCCTGATGATTCCGGGCTTGCAGATCATCGGCGCTGCGCTGCTCGCGCTACCGTGCCGGGCCAACGTGCCGATCGCAGTGGCGATGACCTTCCTAAGCAACCCCGCGACGACTCCGTTCATCCTCTATCTCTCGATCATCGTCGGCAATCGCTTCATCCATTCGGCGGTCGACGTCGGCACCGTGATGACGATGATCAACCAGGGCGCGACCCTGGCCGAATGGGCGGCGTGGCTCGCCTCCGCTGCGGCGCCCGCGCTCGTCGTCGGCCTGTTCGTCATATCGGTGATCACCGCGGTCGTCGGCTATCTGCTGTCAGGCTGCATCTGGCGCGCCTGGATCTCCCACAAATGGAATCTGCGGGAACGCCATCGCGCCGAGCGAGTGGGGGAAGAGCGGGGTTGATCCTGACAAGGCTGATGGTAAGCCAGCCGTCATAGTCAGATCATACACCGAGGTTTCCATGAAGATTATCCCGATCGCTCTCGCGGCGAGCACCATGCTCGCCCCCGCGTCGGCTGTAGTGGCGGCCCCCGCCGCGCCCGCTGCCGCGAGTCCGGCCGCCAAACCCGCCTATGGCGATTTCGGCTTCGACGCCGCGGGCATGGATCGTAGCGTGCGTCCCGGAGACGATTTCTATGCCTATGCCAATGGCGGCTGGGCAAGGAACACGCCGATTCCCGCGGACCGATCCAACTTCGGCATGTTCACCGTGCTCGACGAGCTGTCGATGAAGCGCAGCCACGACATTCTCGATCGGATCTCGAAAACGCCGGGCACGCGGATCGGCGACTTTTACGCCAGCTTCATGGATGAGGCAGCCGTCGATGCCGCCGGAATCGTGCCGCTCAGACCGCTGCTCGACGCGGTCAAGGCGCTCGACGGCCGGCCGGCGATCGCGGCCAAGATGGGCGAATATCTGCGGCTCGGCATACGGACGCCGTTCCGTTCCTTCATCGACCAGGACGACAAGAATCCCGAAAGCTACATCGCGATCCTGCGGCAGGGCGGGCTCGGCCTGCCTGATCGCGACTATTATCTGAAGTCCGACGCCGACATGGCGAAGACGCGCACGGCCTATCAGGCCTATATCGCGCAGCTTCTGACTCTGGCCGGCGAGCCTCGAGCCGAGGAGAGGGCGGCCGCAATCCTCGCCTTCGAGACCGAGCTTGCCAGGGCCCAGTGGACGCGCGTGGATTCCCGCGACAGCACCAAGACCTATAATAAATGGGCGCGGGGCGACTTTGCCCGGAATGCGCCCGGCTTCGACTGGGATGCCTATCTGAAGGCTGCGGGCCTCGATGGACAGGTGGATTATCTGATTGGCCAGCCCAGCGCCTTTGCCGGCATGGCCAAGGCCATCGGGGCAGCGCCGGTCGAACTGCTCAAGGATTATCTGCTGCTGGCGGCGATCAACGCCGAAGCACCCTATCTGTCGAGGCCGTTCGTCGAAGCCGAGTTCGCCTTCAACCAGACAGTTCTTTCCGGGACTCCGCAGAATGCCGAGCGCTGGAAGCGCGGCGTCACCTTGATCAAGGAGCAGGTCGGGGAGGATCTGGGCCAGGAATATGTGAAGCTCTATTTCACCGCCGAGACCAAGGCCGCGGCAGACGAGCTGGTGCGCAACGTCATCGCCGCGATGGGGCGACGGATTGACGGATTGAGCTGGATGTCGCCCGAGACCAAGGTGAAGGCACGCGCCAAGCTTGCCGCCTTCACCCCGAAGATCGGCTATCCGAGCAAGTGGCGCGATTATTCGGCGCTGGAGATCCGCCGTGGTGACCTGCTCGGCAACGTGCTGCGTGCCAACGCCTTCGAATGGCTGCGCAACCTGAACAAGCTCGGCAAGCCGATCGACCGGACCGAATGGGGCATGACCCCGATGGAGATCAATGCCTACGCCAATTTTGGGATGAACGAGATCGTCTTCCCGGCGGCGATCCTGCAGCCGCCCTTTTTCGATCCACATGCGGACCCGGCGGTCAACTATGGCGGCATCGGGGCGGTGATAGGGCATGAGATCAGCCACCATTTCGACGACCAGGGTGCGAAATACGACATGCACGGCCGTCTGTCCGACTGGTGGACCGCAGAGGACGTCAAGCGCTTCGGCGTGCTGACCGACCGGATCGTGAAGCAATATGATGCCTATGAGCCGCTGCCCGGCCTGCATATTCAGGGCGCGCTGACCCAGGGAGAGAATATTGCCGACCTCGCGGGCCTGACCGTGGCCTATGAGGCCTATCAGATGGCCCTGAAGGGACGGAAGGCGCCGGTGATAGACGGTTTCACCGGCGACCAGCGCTTCTATCTGGGCTGGGCGCAGGTGTGGCGCCGCAGCTATCGCGAGGCTAATCTGCGGCAGCGGCTGCTGACCGATCCGCACTCCCCGTCGATCCAGCGCACCTGGGTCGTCCGCAACCTCGATCCCTTCTACAAGGCCTATGACGTGAAGGCGGATGAGAAGATGTATCTCGCGCCGGCGGATCGTCTGCACATCTGGTAAGGGACGCCGCTTGACGAAGCGGTCGGCGGCGGAGATCAAGCGCGGATGGCCACGCTGTTCTCCGCCGCCCCGATCTCCGCGAGTTCGGGCCGCCTCGTGCTCAACCTGTTGCTGGCGGTGCTCGCCTTCATCGCCTCCATCGGCATGGCGGGAATGATCTGGGGAGCGACCGACAACCTGCTGGTCGCCGGCCTCTTTCTGCTCGCCTTCTGCCTGGGCATCGGCATGATCCTGCTGGTCGCGATGCTCCGCGTGCGTATCCACAGCCGGCCGGAGCGACTGCTCGATACAGAATTGCTGCTTGGCACGATCGAGGATTCGGCCTCGGGTGTGGCGATTACCGGGCCCGGCGGCGAGCTTCTCTGCGCCAACCGCCAATATGAAGCCTGGTTCGGTGGGCTGCCGACACCGCCCGGCCTGCCGCTCGACGGGCCCGCGCGCATGCAGCTTTCCTCCGCGGCGCTTGCCGCACGGCGCGATGGTCTCGCCCAGATCGCCCGGCTGTCGACCGATCGCGGTCTCATCGATGTCGTGGTGCGGCGCGCGGGCAATGGCGACGATCATCTCGTCTGGCGCTTCCACCGGTCCAGCGAGTTCGACGGCCTCGGCGACATCATGCGCATGCTGGGCAGCGAGATAGGCCGGCGGATCGGCAGCGCGGGCGTGATGACTGCGCTGGTCGACGGCAATGGGATCGGCCTGGTGGCCAATCGGGTATTCCTGCAACGCGCGCTGGGTTCGGCCGATGCGCCGAGTTCGGGCTGGGCCTTTGCCGAACTGCTACGCAGCGACGGCGACGCGATCCGGCTTGCCGCGGACCCAGCCACGGCAAATCCGGTGCGCCTGATCCAGATTCCGCTCGACAACCAGGGCGGCGCCGACGCGACGCTGTTCCTGCTTCTGGACGAGCCGGCCGGCCAGGGTGCCGAGGCACGGGCGGTGGCCACCGGCGACCTCCACGCGCTGCTCGGCATGTTGCCGATTGGCCTGGCGGTCGCCGAGCGCGATGGCCGGGTGCTGTTCATGAACAGTTCGTTCCGCCGAGCCGCGGGGCTCGGGCCCAATGCCACGATCGTCTATCCGAGCGACCTCGTGGTTGAAGAGGACAAGGCCGCCGTGTCGGACGCCGTGCGGCGCTTCTCCGCAGGGCGGGGATCGGCGAGCGACCTGTCGGTACGCCTGAAGGAACGACCAGAAGAGAATGTGTCGTTGACCATTGCCGCCGCCAAGGGGCTTGGGAAAGCATCCGTTCTGCTCAGTCTCAAGGACAATAGCGAGGAGTCGCGGCTCAAGCGTCAGGTAGCCCAGGCGATGAAGATGCAGGCGGTCGGTCAGCTCGCGGGCGGCGTCGCCCACGACTTCAACAATATCCTCACCGCCATCATCGGCCATTGCGACCTGATGACGATGCGCCACATCCCCGGCGACAGCGATTATGACGACATCCAGCAGATCAAGCACAATTCGAACCGAGCGGCGGCGCTGACCCGGCAGCTGCTGGCCTTCTCGCGGCAGCAGACGCTCCGTCCCCAGATACTGCAGATTCCCGACGTCATCTCGGAAATCTCCAACCTGTTGAACCGGCTGCTGGGTGAGACGATCAGGCTCGAGGTCAGCCACGGCCGTAACCTGGGAACCGTCCGGGCCGATCCGGGGCAGCTGGAGCAGGTCATCGTCAATCTCGCGGTCAACGCGCGCGACGCGATGCCGGACGGCGGCACGCTGACGATCCAGACCTATGCCGTCTCCCAGGCCGACGTCCGCAGGCTCGGTATCGAGATCATGCCGGTGACCGAATATACCGCGATGAAGGTCACGGATACCGGCAGCGGCATCTCGGCCGAGAATCTCAACAAGATATTCGAGCCCTTCTTTACCACCAAGGAGGTGGGCAAGGGGACCGGGCTGGGCCTGTCGACCGTCTACGGCATCGTCAAGCAGACCGGCGGCTTCATCTTCGCGGAGAGCGAGGTGGGGAAGGGGACGAGTATTGTCATCTATCTGCCGGTTCACGAAGCGCCGGCTACAGGGACCGCCGTGCGCGCACCGGCCAAGGAAGCGAGCACCGAGCTGTGGGGTACCGGCACGATCCTGTTGGTCGAGGACGAGGCAATGGTGCGCGCGGTGGCCGAACGTGCGTTGGCACGGCAGGGCTACAAGATCCTTACCGCCACCAATGGCGAAGAAGGGCTGGAAATGCTGGAGACCGCGGAGGAGCCCATCGATCTCGTCATCTCCGACGTGGTGATGCCGACGATGGATGGCCCCTCCATGGCCCGCGCGGCGCGGGCGAAGCGGCCCAACCTGCCGATCATCTTCATGTCCGGTTACGCTGAGGAGCAGCTGCGCCGGTCGATCGACCTCGACAATATCGGCTTCCTGCCCAAGCCCTTCTCGGTCCAGCAGATCGGGCAGGCCGCGCGCGAGGCACTCGCCGGCCATGCGCGCGGCGAGGCGGTGGCGGAGTAATCGCGAGCCGTCATGCCGGCGGAGGCCGGCCTCCCCCGGCATGACGGAATATAAAGTTCCCCTCTTGTTCCAATGGAACATTAAGGGTACACACGTTTCCGGTTTGAGGTTTCGGGCCACCCGATCTACGAGGGAGTGACGCACATGTCGGCGCAGTTGAAGCTCATCGGATCCGAAAGGGAAGCAGCGAATATGGATAGGCAGAAGGCCCTTGAAGCCGCGTTGGCGCAGATCGATCGCGCTTTCGGCAAGGGCTCGGCGATGAAGCTCGGCAGCCGTGAAGCGATGCAGGTCGAGGCGATCTCGACCGGTTCGCTCGGGCTCGACATCGCGCTCGGCATTGGTGGCTTGCCCAAAGGTCGGATCGTCGAGGTGTTCGGGCCCGAAAGCTCGGGCAAGACCACGCTCGCGCTGCACGCGATCGCGGAGGCTCAGAAAGCGGGCGGCACCGCGGCGTTCGTCGACGCCGAGCATGCGCTGGATCCGGTCTATGCGAAGAAGCTCGGGGTCGACATCGACGAGTTGATCGTGTCGCAGCCCGACACGGGCGAGCAGGCGCTCGAGATCGCCGACACGCTGGTCCGCTCGAACGCGATAGACGTGCTGGTGATCGACTCGGTCGCAGCGCTGGTTCCCCGCGCCGAGATCGAGGGCGAGATGGGCGACAGCCATGTCGGCCTCCAGGCCCGGTTGATGAGTCAGGCGCTGCGCAAGATCACCGGCTCGATCAGCCGGTCGAAGTGCCTGGTCATCTTCATCAACCAGATCCGCATGAAGATCGGCGTGATGTACGGTTCGCCGGAGACGACGACCGGCGGCAACGCGCTGAAATTCTATGCGTCGGTCCGTCTCGACATCCGCCGTACCGGCGCGATCAAGGATCGCGACGAGGTGGTCGGCAACGCCACCCGCGTCAAGGTCGTCAAGAACAAGGTCGCCCCGCCGTTCAAGCAGGTCGAGTTCGACATCATGTATGGCGAGGGCGTATCGAAGGTCGGCGAGCTGCTCGATCTCGGCGTCAAGGCCGGCCTCGTCGAGAAGTCGGGTGCCTGGTTCAGCTATGATTCGATCCGCATCGGCCAGGGCCGCGAGAATTCGAAGGTCTATCTGCGTGAAAATCCTGAAGTCGCCGCCAAGCTGGAAGCCGCGATCCGCGGAAATGCAGACGGTGTCGGCGAGGCGATGATGGCGGGACCGTCCGAGGACGACGACGTCTGAGACCAGGGTGGGGGCGAGATGAATCCCCCCGTCCGCACCATCCCTCGTCATGCCAGCGAAGGCTGGAATCTCCCTTTCCTTCGTGCCGCTGGCGGCGGCGATGGAAAAGGCAGGGATATCCCGGCTTTCGTCGGGATGACGAATACCGATAAACGAGGACCATGACCGCGCGTCTCAACTATGTCGAGCTTCCGGTCGGCGACACGGCCGCGTCCAGGGCCTTCTTCGAAAAGGCGTTCGGCTGGTCGCTGACCGCCTTCGGTCCCGATTATGCCGCGACCACGGGAATGGAGGGCAGCGACATTGGCCTCAACGGCGATGCGAGCGACGTCACTGCCGCGCCGCTGGCGGTGATCGAGACCGACGGCCTCGAAGCCGCACTGGCCTCGGTCGAGGCGGCGGGCGGGATGGTCACCCGCCCGATCTTCGCCTTCCCGGGCGGCCGCCGCTTCCACTTCCGCGAGCCTTCGGGTAACGAACTGGCGGTCTATGTGAACGAGCCGGGCTGACGGTAGACGCCGGCTCGCCTCGCGGGGGGCTGCCATGGCGATCATCGTCCATCATCTGGAAAATTCGCGATCGCAGCGCATACTCTGGATGCTTGAGGAACTCGGCCTTCCTTACGAGGTCCGCCGCTACGAACGTAACCCCAAGACGATGCTCGCGCCTCCGGCTCTCAAGCAAGTCCATCCGCTTGGCAAGGCTCCCGTCGTCGAGCATGACGGCCGCGTCGTCGCTGAAACCGCGACAATCCCGGAATATCTGGTTGCGATCGCCGGCGGCCGGCTCGGCCCGCCCGAGGATGCCGACGGAGCGCTGCGCTGGCGCTATTTCCTCGATTATGCCGAAGGCTCGCTGATGCCGCCGCTGCTGCTGTCGCTGGTGATCGGCAAGATGGGGCCGCTCGGATGGCCAGCCAAGGGCTTCGTCACCCGCATGGCGATGACCCATATCGACTATGTCGAGAGCGAGCTCAGCCAGCGCCCCTGGTTCGCCGGTACCGACTTCAGCGCGGCCGACGTCATGATGAGCTTCCCGCTCGAGGCCGGCCGCCAGCGCCTCAAACTCGACGGCCGCCGCCCCTCGATCGTTGCCTGGCTCGAGCGCATCCACGCACGCCCGGCCTATCAGGCGGGATTGGCGAAGGGCGGGCCTTACGCCTATGCCTGATCCTGCGGTTCAGCGCGGTTTCGCCGGCTTCGGTCCGATCTTCTCGAGATAGGCGATGAAGCGCTTGATGTCGTCCGCCTCCCACGGGTCCGACGGCATGTCGGGATGGCCGACGACGATCCCTTCGGCGAGCGCTTCGTCAAGCGTTTCCACCGGATAGCGATAGGCCAGCGAGCGGAAGGGCGGAGCCGCGGCAAGGGGGCTCGCTCCCTTCTTCTCTGTGGCGTGGCAGGCGCCGCACCGCTTTACCGCAAGCGCATGGCCTTCGCGGGCCAGTTTGTCGGTACGGGCGGTCGCGGCCTGCGATGCAAAGAGGCAGGACAGGCCGAGCAGAACGGCGGCGGATCGTTGGAAGGACCGGGACATCATGAGGGGCATATGCTCCGATGACGATGCTTTCGACCATACGCATTAGGACGTAGCAACCGGAGAACTGCCATACTGTCCGCCGAAGCGCTTGAGAAGCGGCCTGCTCTCGCCTAAGTCGCACCCATGACATCGACCAACGACATTCGCCGCTCCTTCCTCGACCATTTCGCGAAGGAGGGGCATGAAATGGTGCCGTCCGCACCGCTGGTGCCGCATAATGATCCCACGCTGATGTTCGTCAACGCGGGCATGGTGCCGTTCAAGAATGTCTTCACCGGCCTCGAAAAGCGCCCCTATTCGACGGCAACCTCGTCGCAGAAATGCGTGCGCGCCGGCGGCAAGCACAATGACCTCGACAATGTCGGCTACACCGCGCGCCATCACACCTTCTTCGAGATGCTCGGCAACTTTTCGTTCGGCGACTATTTCAAGGAACGTGCGATCAGCCTCGCCTGGAGCCTGATCACCGGCACGTGGGGCATCCCGGCCGACCGGCTGACCGTCACGGTTTTCCACACCGACGACGAGGCGTTCGACCTGTGGAAGAAGATCGGCATGCCCGAAAGCCGGATCATCCGCATCCCGACCTCCGACAATTTCTGGTCGATGGGCGACACCGGCCCCTGTGGCCCCTGTTCGGAGATTTTCTACGATCATGGCGCCCATATCCCCGGCGGCCCTCCCGGCAGCCCGGACGAGGACGGCGACCGCTTCGTCGAGATCTGGAACCTCGTCTTCATGCAATATGAGCAGGTCGACAAGGAGACCCGCATCGACCTGCCAAGACCGTCGATCGACACCGGCATGGGGCTCGAGCGGATCGCGGCGGTGCTGCAGGGCGTCCACGACAATTACGACACCGATACCTTCAAGGCTCTGATCGCCGCCTCGGGCGAACTTACCCGGACGGCGACCAATGGCGACTTCAAGGCGTCGCACCGCGTCATTGCCGATCACCTGCGCGCCTCGGGCTTCCTGGTCGCCGACGGCGTGCTGCCGGCCAATGAAGGGCGTGGCTATGTGCTGCGCCGAATCATGCGCCGCGCGATGCGCCACGCTCACCTGCTTGGCGCGGCCGAGCCGCTGATGCACCGTCTGGTGCCGAGCCTCGTCGCCGAGATGGGCGCCGCCTATCCCGAGCTGGTCCGCGCGCAGCCGCTGATCGAGGAGACGCTGAAGCTCGAGGAGACCCGCTTCCGCCAGACGCTCGCCAACGGCCTGCGCCTGCTCGACGAGGCGACCGGAGGAATGAAGCCGGGCGACGTGCTGCCCGGTGCGGTCGCGTTCAAGCTCTACGACACATATGGCTTCCCCTATGACCTGACCGAAGACGCGCTGCGCGCGCAGGACCTGGGTGTCGACCGGAGCGGTTTCGATGCGGCGATGGCCGAGCAGAAGGCCGCAGCGCGTGCCGCCTGGAAGGGATCGGGCGAGAAGGCTTCGGACGAGGTCTGGTTCGACATCGCCGAGGAGTTCGGCGGTACCGAGTTCACCGGCTATGTCAGCGAGGAGGGCGACGGCCAGCTCCTCGCCATCGTCAGGGACGGCCAGCGCGTCGCCGAGGCGAAGGCGGGCGACGAGGTGGTGCTGGTCACCAACCAGACGCCCTTCTATGGCGAGAGCGGGGGCCAGATGGGTGACGCGGGCCGGATCACCGGCGACAACGGCCTGGAGATCGCGGTCGAGGATACCGCCAAGCCGCTCGGCCGCCTTCATGCACATCGTGGTAAGGTGGTGAACGGGTCGGTCCGGACCGGAGACGCACTCCACCTCGTCGTCGATGGCGACCGACGGGCCCGCATCCGTGCCAACCATTCGGCGACCCACCTGCTCCATGCGGCACTGCGCCACCGGCTCGGCGGCCATGTGACGCAGAAGGGCAGCCTGGTCGCGGCCGACCGCTTCCGCTTCGACTTCTCGCATCCCAAGGCGCTGACGCCCGAGGACATCGCCGCGATCGAGGCCGAGGTGAACCGGCATATCCGCGAGAATGACGACGTCACCACCCGGCTGATGACCCCCGACGCCGCGATCGAGGCCGGCGCGATGGCATTGTTCGGCGAGAAATATGGCGACGAGGTCCGCGTCCTCTCGATGGGCAAGGCCGACCGCGACCTCGGGGCGAAGAGCTATTCGGTCGAGTTGTGCGGCGGTACCCATGTCTCCGCGCTCGGCGACATAGCGCTGTTCAAGATCATCTCCGAAAGCGCGGTGTCGAGTGGCGTGCGCCGTATCGAGGCGCTGACCGGCGAGGCTGCGCGCCTGTGGCTGATCCAGCGCGACGAGAAGCTCAGGGAAGCCGCCGCTGCGCTCAAGACGGCGCCCGATGACGTGCCCGCGCGCATCGCGGCACTGGTCGAGGAGCGCCGCAAGCTCGAACGTGAGCTGACCGAAGCGAAGAAGGCGCTGGCGCTGGGCGGCGGGTCCAAGACCGAGGCGGCGGGCCCCGAGGACGTGGCGGGGGTGAAATTCCTGCCGCAGGTCGTCGAAGGTCTCGATCCCAAGGGGCTGCGCGGGCTGGTCGACGACGCCAAGGCTTCGCTCGGCTCGGGCGTGTCGGTGATCGTTGCGGTCAATGACGGTCGGGCGAGCGTGGCGGCGGGCGTCACCGCCGACCTGACCGATCGCATCAGCGCGGTCGACCTCGTCAAGGCCGCCGTGGCGGCGCTGGGCGGGCAGGGCGGCGGCGGTCGTCCCGATATGGCGCAGGGCGGTGGCCCTGACGGCGACAAGGCGGCCGACGCGGTGGCCGCTGTCCGAGACGCGCTGGCGAAGGTTCCTGCCTAGAGCCGGTTTCGGATTGAGGGGAACTGTCCGTTCGTGTCGAGCGAAGTCGAGACGATCGTGCGAAGCAGGATCGTGGCCGAGAGCCAATGTCCCTCGACTTCGGCCGTTGGCCGAAGTTCATCTCGAGCGCCAGCCTTGCAGGCAGTCGCGGGGCTCGGGACAAACGGTTCAAGCTTACTGAAACTCGCTTAGATGGCTTCGGCCAACACGGCGCGGACGTTGGCGATCAGCATGTCGTGGTTCCGCTCGGCTATTGCGCGGGCGGATTCATCCTCCATATCGACCGGCACGAAGCTGGTCCGCAGATAGAGGATCGATGCCGCCGGCCCGGCGGGGATGACGCGGGCATGGCCGCTGTGGCAGGCGAAGGGCACCACGTCGCCGGTATCGACGATGCTCAACCGCATTTCGAGCGCCTCCGCGTCGCATAGGTCGAGCCGTTCCTTGACCACGATCTCGGGCGGATGGCCTTCGAGCCGCATATGGCGGATCATGCCGACGCCATCGCCTTCGAACTCGATCGATGCGACGATTCCCCGTTCGAGCCGGCATTGCCCCTCGCGGCTCGACAGGAGGCGCCACAGCCGATCGGCCGGGGCGGCGATGCGGGTGGCTTTCTCGACGACGATCATCTGGTTCCTCGTGAAAGGCCGAACTGACGGATCAGGATACGATCGAGCAGATGGTCGGGCAGCAGGCGAGGCAGCGTCCAATGCGCCAGCCGCCCGCGCATCAGCGCGTAGCGCGGGCGCGGATTGCGGGTGGTGAGGGCCCGGTGGACCAACGTGGCGAAGCGACCGGATGGCAGCGCCTTCTCCCCCGCAGCGGCGAAGGCGGTTTTGAACCCCGCAAAAAGCCGTCCAAAGTCGCCATCCGCGAAGCGTTCGTCGTCCGGCCGGTCGACCTTGTCCCAGATCGGTGTCCGTACCGCACCGGGCTGGATCAGAATCGTCCGGATCCCATAGATCGCCAGTTCGCGCCGCATCGCATCGGACAGCGCCTCGAGCCCATGTTTCGACGCGGCGTAGCCGCTCGTGAAGGGCAGGGTGATCCGCCCGCTGACCGAGGAGATGTTGACGATCCGGCCCGGAGGTCCATTCCGTCGCCGATCGGCGCCGAGCAACGGCAGGAAAGCCTGCACGACGCGCAGCGTGCCGGTCAGGTTGACGTCGATCTGCGCTTGCCAATCGTCAATCGGCTGCAAAGCGAGCGGACCGAAATGGGCGAGCCCGGCATTGTTGACCAGTCCGGCTAGGCGGTCCGCGCCGAGCGCCGCCGCGACCAGTTCAGCTGCCCGGGCTATCGCCGGGCCGTCGCGCAGATCAAATCGGAGCGGAATGATGCCCGGACCGAGCGTGGTGGAAAGCTCTTCCGCCTGTGCCTCGGTCCGGACCGTGCCGAACACGCGCCAGCCATGTTCGACCAGGAGGGCGGCCGTCGCGCGGCCGATGCCGCTCGACGCCCCCGTGACGACGGCCGCCTGCATGGGTTAGAAGTTGAAGCGGCCGGTAAGGCCGTAGCGCCGGCCCCAGCTTCGCTGGTTGTAATCACCGAGCGGGGCGCCGCTGAAGCGCTGCGCGACCACATCGACCAGATATTCCTTGTCGAACAGGTTCTCGACATAGGCGGTCAGCGTCACAGGACCGCTGCGCAGCGACAGCCGGGCATTGACCAGATTGACGAAATTCAGCCGATCCCGATTGTCGACCTCCCAATAATAATGACCGCCCTTGCCGTTCGCTTCGATGCGGGGGGTCAGGTCGGTGTCGGTGCCCAGTGGGATGCGATATTGCACGGCCGCCGAATAGGACCAGCGCGGCACCTGTGGAAGATCATTGCCGCTGAAATCGCCGGCGGCCGGCAGCCCAGCGAACACCGTCGTGTCGTAGCGGGTAATCTTGGTATCGAGAAAACCGCCCGACAACGAAATGTCGAGACCGTCCGCGGGCCGCGCCGTCACCTCCAGCTCGGCGCCGAAGATGCGCGAACGCGGGATCGGGTTGGTGATGATCTGCGATCCGGTGAGCTGGTCGAACAGGTAGATCTGCCGATCCTTGACGCGCGTATAGAAAAGCGCGCCGTTGAGGGTCATCTTGCGGTCGAGCCAGGTCGACTTGAAGCCGGCTTCGTAGCTCCAGTTCTCCTCGGCCTTGTAGACGCGGGTGATGCGGGCATTGGGGTTGAAGCCACCGCTGCGGAAACCCTTGCCCGCCGAGGCGTAGAGATTGGCGTCCGACGTCAGCTTGTAGGTGATGGCAAGCTTGGGCTGAAACGCCTTGAATGTCTTGCTGTAGCGGGGCAGGCCGGGCAGCGCCCGGTCGGTCTGTTTGCGCTCGTCGATGTCGTAGCGCAGCCCCAGCGACAGATCGAGCGCGTCGGTCGCACTGTAATTGGCCTGCCCGAAGAAGGCGTAGGCGAAATTGTCGTCGGTCGATCGGGTGGCGGTAAAGATGGTCGGCGCCGGGATGGGGAAGGGGAACAGCACCCCGCCGGCTCCCGGCCGCACGAACAGCACGCTGTCCAGCTTCTGGTCCGTCTTGATCAGATAGGCACCGGCCATCCAGTTGAACCGGCCAGGGTCCGATGCCAGCCGCAGCTCCTGGCTCCACGCGTCCGACTTGAACCCTTGCGTGCCGGACAGAAAGTCGAAGGGCAGGAAGTCGAAATCTTCGTTCAGGAGGAATTTGGTCCGCGTATAGGCGCTGACCGATGTCAACGTGGCGCCTGGGAATTCATAATCGATCTTGACCGATGCATCGTGGAGGTAGCGATCGACCTTGCCGGGTATGTCGGCCGTGATTGGCAGCAGGTCGGTCCGCCGTGCGCCCGGCGGCACGAAAGAATACCACGCGGCGCCGCTGTGGTTCTCGGTCCGCGATCCGCGGATATCGATCGTCAGGGCTTCGCTCGGATGGGCGATCAGGCTGCCGCGGAAGCTGTAGGACTTGTCGTCGTTGATGTCGCGACCGACGGTGACGTTCCGGATATCGCCGTCGAAGTCGCGCACCGCCCCCGAAAACCGAAACAGCAGCTTGTCCTCGATGATCGGCCCGCTGATCGCGGCGCGGGCGCGCAGGTCGAGGCCGGTGCCGATCGTGCCCTCCACCATGCCTTCCAGCTGGTTGGTGGGCTGGCGGGTGACGATGTTGAGCGCTCCCGCGATCGCGTTGCGGCCATAGACCGCCCCCTGCGGCCCTTTCAGTACCTCGATCCGTTCGATGTCGAACAGGTCCTGGGTGAACTGATTGACGTTGTTGAGCTGGACGCCGTCGATCACGACCGCGATCGGCGGCTCGCCATTGCGGACCTGGCCGACGCCGCGGATGTTGATCAGGACAATGCCTGGTTGTTCGGCTGACGAAATGCTGAAATTGGGCACGTTGAGCGCCACGTCGCGGATATTGTCGATCGCCGCCGCCTCGATTGCCGCCGAGGTGAAGGCTGTGATCGCTTCAGGAACGTCCTGGAGCCGTTCCTCCCGCTTGCGACCGGTCACGACGATCTGGTCCAGTGCCTCATCCGCCCCGACAGCCGGCCCGCCCGTTTCGGGCTGCTGCGCCATGGCAATCGTTGCAAAAGAAAATGCAGCAGTTCCAAGGGCCCATCGGCCGATCCTGAATTTCCCTGTCATGATTTCCACGTCCCCTTTTGGCGGTCGCTGCCGCCGTTCCTCGCTCAGATGAAATCGCGTGACGGATGGGCGCGCGGATAGTCGCGCATATAGTCGAAGAAGCGGGCGAGCGTCTTGTCGCTCTTGGTGAGCGTACCCGGCCGGAACTTGATCGACGACATAACCATCAGGTCCTCGGACACTACCCCGCGCTCGAGCGCCTCGACGAAGTCGAGGAAGCGCTCGATCTCCTCCGGCGTGCCCATGTCGCGCCGTGCCGCCAGGACCATATAGTTCTGCGAGAAGCCCGGTTGCGGCATGCCCATCGGGTTGAGGAAACCGAACCAGCGGCCCGCATAGTTGGTGCTCTGATAGTAGAGCGAGGTGCCGTAGATGCCGACTACATTGTCCACCGGCGAACCGTCGGTGTGGATGCCCGAGAAGCTGTAGAGCATCGAGTGGTCGGTCCAGGCGATATCCTCCGGGTCATCCTGAGTGAAGGTGATGTTATGCAGCGCCTTGATGTGCTGCATGTCGGGGGTATTGGCGCACTGGATCCACGGATCGACGCCGTTCGGCTCGCCGTTGAGCACCGTCCGGAAGACCAGTTCCTCCTCGGGATAGGGGAAGTCGGGCAGGTCGTAATGCGGCTCGTCGCCGTTGAAGGCCCAGACGATGCCGTATCTTTCCTGACTGACGAACTTGTAGAGCCGGGCCGACGGCGGCGGCGGATCGCCGATCTTGGTGGCGACGCAGCGCCCCTGGCCGTCATAGTTCCAGTGATGGAAGGCGCAACGCACCGTGTTGCCGATGACATCGCCTGACCGCAGGTCGGCTCCGAGATGCGGGCAGAAGGCGCTGGTCACGTTGGCGACGCCGTCTTCGCCTCGGAACACGATGATCCGCCCGTCGAGGAAGCCATAACCCTTTACCGTGCCGACGGGCACGTCGCTCGACAGGCAGATCGGGAACCAGGACTGGGTGAACAGCCCGTCCTCGCCCTCGAGCAGGATCTTCTCGCCCTGTGCGCGGCTCGTCGGATTGCCGGCGGTGGGACGGTTCATGATGCTTGTCGACACGATCTGCTCCTCTGACGGGGACGAAGGGGGGAGGCGGTCGAGGCGATGAAAGGGCATGCCGGCGATGTCATCCCGCTCTCCCTGTGGATGATGTGTCGTCATGAGAGGAGGAATGGGGGATGGAGACAAGCGCCTCGCCGCCCGCCCCATATTGTCGAAAGTATGTGCGGGGCAGCGTGGCTGATGCGCTCTGGCCGTTCGGATAGGTCGATCTGCGAAAGAAGGCGCTTCGGTCGGTCAGTAAAGCAGGCCCTGTTGCTGCGCGACAGCGATCGCCTTGACGCGGTTGTGGGCGCCGAGCTTCCGATAGATCCGCTGGAGGTGGAATTTCACGGTCGCCTCGGAGACATTGAGCCGTTCCGCCGTCGACTTGTTCGATTCGCCCTGGGCGAGGCTAAGCAATATCTCGCGCTCGCGGGCGCTGAGGTAGGAGCCGCCGGCGTCCTGGTCGATTACATGCTGATAGCTCCGACCCAGTCGTTCCGACAGATCGGTAAGGAAGCGGCTCGCTTCCGGCGCAAGGGCACGGCGTTGCGAATGATGCGCTACCAGCGAGCAGAGGCGGGCCATCAGTTCGCCCTCTTCCAGGAAGGCCTGCATCGACGGCGGTTGCCCCGACTGAAGCAGGCCGACCAGCGTCGTGATCGCGCGTTGCGGGCTGCCCGAACAGGCCAGCAGCAGTGCCCGCAACAAGCCTATCTTGGCGACGAGGCGACCGATGCCGCGGCGCTCGCATTCGCTCTCCAGCGTATCCAGCAGCACGGTCGCGCGGCGGAACTGTCGCGAATGGATCAGCAGACGGGCGTTGGCGATGCCGAGGGCGAGCCGCTCGCGCCATCGCGCGTCGTCCTCGCCATTGCCCGGCACGCGGATCGCGCGGAGCGCCGTGCCTGCCTGGTGGCGATGGCCGGCGAGCGACAGCAGTTCGGCCCGGAGTATCTGCATGACCAGCGAAAGGCGTGGCAGGCCGATGCGCAAGGCCGCCTCGTCGCCTCGGCGCGTGACCGCGAGCGCGGCATCCAGGCCGTTGCCGCGAAAAGCGTGCAGCGCCGCCGTGCGATAGCCGCTGACGAACAGGTCGAGCCAGCCATCATTGTTCTCGGCGCTCTGCAGGGCGGGCAACAAATCTATGCCGAGGTCTGCATGGCCTTGGTCGAACAGCAATTCGGCGCGCAGCAGCCGGCAGAGCGCCGCCATCGTGGGCTCTTCGGGGAAGTGCTGGACGGCGATCGATTCCGCGCTATCCACATGGCTGCCGGCCTGATCATAATGGCCCTGCCAGCTCCGCGTCGACGCGAGGTGGAGGTGGACGAAGAACTGGCCATAGCGCGAGTCCGAACGGGCATAATATTGTTCGGCGGCGATCCCCGCTGCAGCCGCATTGGCGAAGTTGCCGAGGCTCAGATGGACCCGGCAGATAAGATTCTGGATCCAGCCCTGGTGGATCACGTCGTCATGGGGCAGCGTCGCCGCGACCTCCGACAGCCGGTCGGCCAGGCCCGGCGCGAGCGGCTGATCGGCATGACAGACGAGCATGATGTCGAGCAGGTCCAGATCGCCGAGCGCCGCAGGCCGCACCGCGTGGCTCCCGGCCTGTTCGCGCAGGCGATGGACGAGCCGTCGCGCGTCCGACACGCGCCCCTCCTTGGACAGGATCAGCGCTTCCGATATGCCCAGCGAAGGCTCATGGTCCAGATAATGGCGCGGGAAGGCGGCGAGCACCGACCGTAGCGTGCGCAGCCCGTACCGCATCGAGAGATTGGCGGGGCCAAAGCGCCGTACGAGTTGAACGCATTCGTCATAGTCCTGGGCAAGGCAGGCATGCAGCACCGCTTCATCGATCGCGTCGTGCTCGATCATCCACGCCTCGATCGCGCGGTGGACCCTGCGGATGTCTGATCCGATACGCGCCTGGAAGCGTCGCATCAGTGTGGCGCGCAGCATCGGATTGACGTGATACCACAGACCGTTGAGCCGCCGGGCCTGAAGCAATCCCGCTGCGCGGCCGAGCCGTTCGACCGATTGTTCGACCGCGGCGTCGGGTGCCAGCAGCCGCGCGAGATCGAGGGTGAAGCGCGACACCGCCGCCGTCCGTTCGAGGAAGTCGGCGTCCTCGGGCAGCAGCGGAGCAAGGATCTGTTCGTCGAGAAAGTCGGCTATGAGGTCGGCCGACACGGATCCGACCTCTCCCACCAGCGATGGCGGATCGCCCGCATCAAGCCCGTCGCGCACGAACTTCAGCAGGATCGGCCATCCCTCGCAGCGGTCGACGAGCCGCATGATGTCGGCGTCCTCGCTCCCACCGAGAAAGTCGAGTGCCTCCGCGCGGGTGAAGGCGAGCTGATCGGGACCTATCACCGCAAGCCGATCCTGGGCGCGCAGCTTCGCCAGCCCGGGGAGATTGCCCTCGCGGGACGCAATCACGAAGCGCAGGCCCGGAGTGAACAGGATCAGGTCGGACAGAGCCGGAAGCAGGGCGCCACCGGCCTCGTCAATGCCGTCGAGGAACAGCATGGCGGGGCGGTCCGCCGTGCCCCCTCCGTCCGCCGCCTCGGCTACCCCCGCCGCGTCGAATTGAGTGGCTTCGACGCCAAGCGCCTCGGCGACTCGGCGAAAGAAACGGGCCAGATCCGCATCGCGCTTGTCGATCAGCAGCGCGGCACAACGCTCCCCGCTGGTCTCTATCGCGGCGCGCAACCGTTCGAGGGCGACGCTCTTGCCGTGGCCGGCCGGAGCGCGGAGCAGCGTGACGTGATGGCGGGCGATCCGTGGCGCCAGATCGTCCATGCGTCGGGACCAGCCATCCCCGGCGTTCATCGTCATGGTCCCGGCCTCGCCTGTTGCACGTGAGAACTTAGCCGCCCGCAGCGGAACGGAAAGCCTCTATCGTGCCCGCCATCTCGTTCGATCGATCAGACCAGCTCGGCGGGCAGCGGCTTGTCCTCGCCCTCGCTGTCCCAGCCCATCGCAGCGATCTGCCAGTCGCCATCGCTGCGAACGAGCAGGAAGCCGTTCGCCCCCCTGCCGACAGGACCACCGTCGATCTGCGCCTGATAGCTGCCGATCGCCACGGCCAGGTTGCCGAACACCTTGACGACCGTCTTGTTGGCGCGCTCGTCGAAGGTCTTCATACCCCCGCTCTCATATTGCCCGCGCATCCGGCCGACGAAGGTTTCGATATCGGTGGGGCTGACCGGCCTGGCGGAGGGCGCGAGGATCGCATCCTTTCGCACCGCCGCGGCGAAGGCGGTGAAATCGGGTGCCTTGTCGGCAGACCAGCTGATAGCTTCGAACATCTGCTCGATGATCTCGCGGATGCGCGCTTCGTCCTTCGCATAATCGGCCATGGGGCATTCCTTTCGTTCAGCTGTGGATAAGGGTTTCGGGGCGGATGGGCAGTCGGTTGACGGCGTCACCGGCGACTTCACCCAGTGCGTCGCGTATCGCGTTGGCGATCGCGGCCGGTATCGGGATCGTGCCGCTTTCGCCGACGCCTTTCGCACCGTTGGGAAAAAAGGGGGACGGAGTCTCCAGGTGGACGAGCGCGATCGGGGGCACATCGGCAGCGAAGGGCAGGGGATAGTCGCGCATGCAGCGCGTGACGGGCTGGCCGGCCGCGTCATGGTCGAGCCCCTCGTAGAGCGCGGCACCGATCCCCTGGACAATCCCGCCGATCACCTGCGCCTCGACGAGCGCCGGATTGATCTGCCGCCCGCAATCGTGACCAAATCCTATATCGCGCACGTCGACCAGCCCGGTCTCGCGATCGACCTCGACCTCGGCCAGCGCGACGCCATATGTGATGGCGAGCGCGGCGGGATCGAAGCTGGCGCGGGCATCGAGGCCGGGTTCCATGCCATCGGGAAGGTCGTGGGCGAGATAGGCGACACGCGCGACCCGGGCAATCGACACGCGGCGCGCGGCGTCACCCGTCACCTGCACGCCGCCCTGGCTGAGCTCGACCTCGTCGGGCGTCGAGCCGAGGAGGTGAGCACCGATCGCGCAGATCTTCTCGCGGAGCCGCCCCGCGGCAAGCATCACGGCCGAACCGCCGATCCCTGTCCCCCGGCTGCCGCCGCTGCCATAGGCGGTATAAGGGCAGGCCCGGGTATCGCCATGGACGACGGTGACGTCCTCCTCGGGCATCGTCAGTTCGGCGGCGCAGACCTGTTGCAGCACCCGCTCGACGCCCTGGCCCATCGGCGTCTGGCCGGTAAAGACGACGACTTGTCCGCTTGGCTCCATGCGGAGCGTGGCAATATCGAAGCCGCCGGAGTTTATGCCGATCATGCCGCACAGCGCGGAGGGGCCGAGATTGGTCGGTTCGACATAGAAGGCGAGGCCGACGCCGACCGCGCGTCCCTGCGCCCGTGCAGCGCGTGCACGGTCTCTTCGCGCTCCATAATCAAAGGCGTCGAGTGCGAGATCCAGCATCTCCTCGTAGCGGCCGCTGTCGAGCAGCAGCAACCCGGTCGCGGAGGCCGCCGGCATCGCGTCGGGCGGGACGAGGTTGCGACGGCGCAACTCGGCCGGGTCGATGCCGATCCGGCGTGCCGCGTCATCCAGAGCGCGTTCGAGCGCGAAATTGACTTCCGGCGTGCCATAGCCGCGATAGGCGCCGGTCGGCGTCTTGTTGGTCACGACGACCCGGGTCGCGACATGGACGTTGGCGATACGATAGGCGCCCGTGACCATCATCGCGCCGGCCCACGCCGCACCGACCGAAGCGGCGTACGGTTCCGCCCCCTTGTCCAGGGTGATGAGCGCCTTGAGGCCAAGGATGCGTCCGTCCTCCGACAGCGCCAGATCGATGTCGACCACCTCGTCGCGCCCGGGCACGCAGGCGACGAAGGACTCGGATCGGCTTTCGATCCAGCGCACCGTGGCGCGGAGCCGGAGTGCGAGGTGGGCGAGCAATATCTCCTCGCCATAGGGGCAGGACTTCGACCCGAACGCACCGCCGACGTCGGGCGCGATCACCCGGATGCGATGCTCGGCGATGTCGAGGCACCAGGCGATTGCCTCGCGCACCTGGTGGGGGGCCTGGGTCGAGCTGTGAAGGGTGATGCCGTCCTGTGCCGGATCATAAGCGGCGAGCACGCCGCGCGTCTCCAGCGAATGGGCCGAGACCCGGCCCGACACGTAACGGCCGGAGATGCAAACCGGCGCGCCCACGAAGGCCAGGTCGGGCTCTCCGCCGCTCCACTCGGCCGACGCAACGATATTGTCGGGCCACTCGTCGTAGAGCAGGGGCGCATCGGTGGCCAACGCCACCTCGATCGAGGTGACTAGGGGGCGCGGCGCATAGGTGATCCGCACCAGCGCGGCGGCATCGCGCGCTATCGCCTCGCTTTCGGCCACGACGATGGCGATCGGCTCGCCGACATAGCGGACCCGGCCATGCGCCAGCGCCCGCAGTCCCGACCGGCGCTGTCCCGGCACGTCCCAGATGACGGGGGGAGGCTGGATCGCGGCAAGAATATCGCCGCCGTCCAGCACCAGGCGGACTCCGGCGGCGGCCCGGGCCGCGGCCGCATCGACGGTGATATCGGCGTGCGCCTGGGCGCTGCGTACAACGACCGCATGGAGCATGCCGGGCATATGCAGATCGGCGACATAACGGCCGCGCCCTTCAAGGAAACGTCGCGCCGACGGACGGGCATAGCCGGGCATGCCTGCGGTCATCGGCCGCGTCCCAACAGGTCTCGAACCGCTGCGACAATCGGCAGATAGCCGGTGCAGCGGCAGGCGACCGACGATATCCGCGCTTCCACCTCCGCGTCGCTAAGCGGCTCGGATGCATGGTCGCGAAGCAGCGCGGCGACAGTGGTGACGAAGCCTGGCGTGCAGAATCCGCATTGCAGCGCGTTGTGCCGCAGGAAGGCGTCAGCGATGGTTTCGAAGATCTCGGTGGAGGCGACACCCTCGACCGTTTCGATCGTGACGCCGTCACACTGGCCTGCCAGCGTCAGGCAGGCGCGCGCGGCGCGGCCGTCGAGCAATATGGTGCAGGCGCCGCATACGCCTTCGTCACAAGCGACATGGGTTCCGGTGAGTCCCAGTTGCTCGCGCAGCAGAACGGAAAGGCGGATCGTGGCGCTCGCTTCGACGGAGATGTCGCGGCCATTGAGGCTACAGTTGATCAGCATGGCAACTCCGCCGTCGCGAGTGCCCGGCGTGCTGCGGCTAGCGCCCATGCTCGGGTCGAATGTCCATCGAATATGGACGAGCGGGCGACGAGTGCATCGAGGAGAGCGGGGCCTTCCGCGGCTTCGATCCGGAAGGGCTGGCACGCCCCGCCGCTGACCGTCAGCCGGGCGCGTTCGGCGTCGAGCCGAACCAGCGCCATGGCGAGCGATCTGCCGCCCGATCGCCGGCGCAATATCTCCGCGAATCCAGACCGTTCGCGCGCGGCGGGGAGGGGCAGGCGGATCGTGTTGATGAATGGCCCGTCGCCGCGTCCCGCGATCAGTTGCTCGACCGATATCCGCTCGCCCCCGATCAGGGTTACCTCCGCATCATAAGCGAGCAGGAAGGTCGATATTTCCGAGGCGGGATCGGCTAGAGCAAGGCTGCCGCCCAGTGTCGCCCGGTTGCGCACCGCGCTGTTGGCGACATGCGCGAAGCAGGCCGCGATTACGGGAAAGGCCTCGGCCAGTCCGGATTGGGCGGCGGCGATCGTCACCATCGCGCCGATGTCGACACGTCCGGAACTCCAGTCGATCCGGCCGAGTTCGGCGATCCGGCGCAAGTCGATCAGCGTGTCCGCCGGTCTACCCGGCCTATCGAGCTCGGGGATCAGCGTCTGGCCGCCGGCGAGCAACCGCGCCCCGCCTTTGTGGCGAAGAAACAGGTCGCCGGCTTCGGCGATCGTTGCGGGCAGGAAATAGCCCGTCGCCGAAGGTGCGGGAACCGGATCATTCATCGTCGCGCGCCCTCCTTCGCCGGCCTTTTGGCCATGTGCGATATGGTCGCCATCCTCGGCCGCCAGTCAAATCGTTCTTTGCTGGCTGAGGGCAGCCGAAAGAATGGATGGAAGGGCCTGCCTGTCCAAACTTAGCCAAATGGATAGGTCCGGTCGCGCTATTGCAGGCCGGTAGCCGTCCTTCCGGCTTCGACATGGGCGGCGAACCCGGCAATGTCGATATTGGCGCCGCAGACGATCACGCCGACACGCTGCCCTTGGAGTCGCCCGGCAAGCGGCCCGAGCAGGGCAGCGGTTGCTGCCGCAGCCGCTGGTTCGACGGCGAGCCGCGCCTCGCGGAACAGCAGGTTCATGCCCGCGCGCAGCTGATCGTCGGAAACCAGGACGATGTCATCGACCGATCGCCGGCAGAGGTCGAAGCTGTAAGGCAGCGAATAGGGCGGGGCGAGGCTGTCGGCGATCGTATCGATCCGGATATTGGTGGCCGGCTCGCCTTTCTCGAAGCTCCGGCGCATATTGTCGGCGCCCTCGGGTTCAACGCCGTACACCTGGCAATCCGGCATCAGCAGCTTGATCGCGGTGGACAGGCCACCGCACAGGCCACCGCCACCGATCGGGCAGATCACGGCATCGAGCGGCCCGGCCTGCTCGGCCCATTCCAGACCGATTGTCGCGGTGCCAAGGGCGGTTCGTGGACCTTCGAACGGATGGACGAAGCTGCGGCCTTCATCGATCTCGATCTGCTTGGCACGCTCGAAGGCCAACGCGCCATTCTCGGCGATCACCACTTCCGCGCCCAGACGGCGGCAGCGCTCGACACGCGCCTGATTGGCGCTGGCAAGCATCACGACCTTCGCGGAGATGCCCAGTTCGCGTGCGGCATAGGCCGTCGCGATGGCGTGATTACCGGCACTGACGGCAGTGACGCCTCGCGCGCGCTCTTCAGACGAAAGGGCGAGCATGACGCTTACCGCGCCGCGCGCCTTGAAGGTGCCGGTCCGCTGGAACAGTTCCAGCTTCAGATTCACCTGCGTGTCAGCCCCGAGCCGGTCCACCACCTCGTCGCATCGCCAATCGAGGGTGGGGGTGAGGGTGATGTACGGCGCGATCGCGGCGCGCGCGGATCGAATTGCATCGACCGAAAGGGCGGGGCTGCTCATGGCCCGAATGTGCAGTATTTCCCGCGGACGAAAGCACGGCAATCGGCCAGGTTGCCAGGTCGTTCGATCGGTCACTAGCTGAAAGGATGGATCTCAATCTGGCTGGCCGCGACACTCATCCGTCGAGAAGCTGAATCGGCAAGCGTGCTGCCGCTCGCCCGGCAACCCTTCCCATAGTTATCGCGCAGGCCAGGCCCGCGCCAGGCAGGTAGCCAGAAGCATTTGAGCCCGTGAACCCCCTGGCGCTGCCACCGCCCGCGAAGAGATTTGGCAGTCTCTTGCCATCGTTGCGGAGCACATGCGCCTCCTGATCGATCAAAAGCCCGCCCTGGGTATGGAACAGGGCGCCAGTGACCTTCACCGCTCTGAACGGTGGGACGAGCGCAGGAGTATCGAAGACGCGCCCGAAGGCGTCCGGGCCATGGGAGGGTATCTCTGCGAGCGTGGCCGCCAGGCCCATTGGGTCGATATTGTGGGCACGGGCAAGCGATGGAATGTCGGCATAGCCCTTCAATGCCGCCACTTCGCCCAACTGCACATATTGGGGCAGGTCCGCGCAGGATGCGTGAATCCGCTCGTCGTAGACCACCCAGGCCACGCCGCCCGGCTGAGCGATCACCCGCGCACCTTGGCCAGATATGTCGTCGAGTTCATGAGCGAACCGCCGGCCGGCACTGTTAACCTGGATCCCGCCTTCGATCAGGAAACGTGGGTTGAGATCGATCCCCTGCGGCTCGGTGAGCAAACCAAGTCCCTGATAGGCGCTCATATCCCCCACGGCACCGCCAAGCCCCATGCCGAGCAGGATGCCTTCGCCCCGATTGCCCTCCCAACCGAAGTACCGGGCCTCCGCCATGTCGGGAATATATTCGGCGATCATCCCGCGATTGCCGCCAAAGCCACAGGTGGCGAGGACAAGGGCGTCACATCCGACGGTCTCTACGGTGCCGTCCGGGCGGGAATATCGCACGGCCCGGACGATGTCCCCCTCGGCAAGGATATCGGTCACGCGGGCTTCCGTGAGGATCATGACGCCGGCGTTCTCGCATGCCGCGATCAGTCGATCCATCAGGTCGAGGCCGCTGCGCCCCGGGCTAACGTGCAGCCGCATACGGCTATGGCCGAAGGCGGGGGGCCAATTGGTATCGAGCCGCAGCGATACGCCATGACGATCGTGAAGCCAGTCCAGGGCCGGCCCCGACTCCCGACCGACAAGCCGTGCGATTATCGGGTCGGCAGTCCCGTTGGTCTTGCGCATGACGTCATCGACGAAGCGATCCGCATCATCGTCCACGCCATGGAGGGCCTGTTCACGCGAACCGACGGCGCACAGGGCGCCCAGCGACATGGCGCTGCTCCCGCGCGGTATGGGGCTCGCTTCCAGGACGAGGACGTCGCGCCCGGCATCGCGCGCGGCCAGCGCGGCGACGAGTCCGCAAGCTCCGCCGCCGGCAATGACGACCGGAACATGAACGGAAATGTCGTCGGGGTTGGCGGGCAGCACTGGCATCATTCGCGCTCCAGGGAAAAGGTTTCACAATAGGATTTTGTTGGGTTTCGCAGGCGGCTGACACGAAAACATCCCGCATCCTGGGAGGAATGGAATTGGACGTTTCGCTCGAACTCGCCCGCCACGCGCTCGGACTGCGATGGGAAGACCTGTCGGCATCGTCCCGACGTGCCGCGAAAACCTTTCTGCATGATACGCTGGCGGTCGGAATGGCCGGCCGGAACGCTCCGTTCGCCGAGCAGATCCTTTCCGCGGCGGCCGGCTGGTGCGGCGACGGCGGGACGTGCCGCGTACTCGGGCGCGATATGCGTCTGCATCCGGCCGATGCGGCTTTCGTCAACGCTTTCCAGATCCACGCGCAGGAATATGATTGCGTCCACGAAGCGGCGGTCGTCCACCCCCTCGCCACGGTTGCGGCCGCGCTGCTCGCGACCGCAGACCGAGGGGAGGCCGTCTCGGGTGCGGATTTTCTCGCGGCGCTGGTTGCCGGTGTCGATGTCGCGGCCGGCCTTGGCCTCGCCGCGACGACGCCCCTGCGTTTCTTTCGTCCGGCGACCGCCGGTGTGTTCGGTTCGGTGGCGGCGATTGCCCGCTTGCGGGGGCTGGGCCTCGAGACGAGCCGCGACGCGCTGGGCTATGCACTCGCCTTCGCCGCCGGCACGATGCAGGCCCATCTGGAAGGCCTTCCGACATTGCCCGTGCAGATCGCCCAAGCCGCGAAGGCCGCCGTTCAGGCGGTCGATCTCGCCTGTGCCGGCCTTCCCGGGCCGAGAGGGTCGATCGAGGGACCGTTCGGCTATCTCACGATGTTCGAAGAGGGTTTCGACGGCGGCCGCCTTCGCCGGAGCCTGGTCGACGGGCATCGCATCGAGGAAATCAGCTGGAAGCCTTTCCCCACGGGGCGCGCCGCTCACGGGGCGATCGTTGCCACCCAGCGGCTCGCAGGGCAGGGGATCGGAGCCGCCGACATCGAGCGTCTCGTCTATCGCGCGCCATCGCTCATCGCGCGGCTGGTGGGAAGGGAGGCCCGACCGGGAATGACGCCGGCCTATGCGCGCTTGTGCTTCCCCTGGCTGGGTGCGGTGGTCCTCACGCGCGGCTCGGTCGGTCTTGGCGATTTCGACGAGGCGGCCCGTTCGGACGTCTCGCTCCTCGAACTCGCCTCGCGTATCTCGGTGGAGGTCGACGATAATCCCGATCCCGCGGCTTTCACCCCGGCTGTCGCGATCGCGACGCTGCGGGATGGCACCGTGGTGGAGCAGCATATCGACGCCCAGCTCGGCTCTCCCCAGCATCCGCTCAGCCAGGAGCAGCATCTCGAGAAGGCGCGAGCGTGCATGGCCTTCGCGGGCGCGGCGCATCAGCATGAGGAGCTTACCGCGCTGATCGATGATCTGGAGCGCCAGGCCGACATCAGCGAAGCGCTCAATGGGGTTCTTCGCCCCCCGACACGTTGAGGCTTTCCGCCGTGATATAGTGCGCCTCGTCCGACGCCAGGAATGCGACAGCGAGGGCGGTATCCCTCGAAGAGCCCGGGCGCCCCATCGGTATGCGCGCCGCCATGTCCGCCAGATATTGCTCGACGGTGCGTCCGGTCATCCCTGCGAAATATTCGTTCTGCCAGGCGCCGAGACCGGTTGTCACATGGTTTGGGCAGACATTGTTGACGGTAATGCCGTGTTTTCCGAGCTCGATCGCCGCGGAACGAACGAGACCGACCAGGCCATGCTTGGACGAGCAGTAGGCCTGGGCGAAGGGGAATCCCGACTTGGCGGCCTGGCTCGCGATGTTGATGATGCGGCCGCCTTCGGCTTGCCGCACCAGGATTTCGGCAGCCGCCTGCAATCCGAAGAAGGTACCGGTCAGGTTGACGTCGATGACGCGCTTCCAGTCGTCGACCGATACTTCCAGCAACGGCTTCATGATATTGCCGACACCGGCATTATTCACCCAGATGTCGAGCCGTCCATGGCATTCGACCGCATGGGCGGCGAGCGCGCGGACCTGATCCCTGTCGCTGACGTCGCAGGCGAAAGCGGATGCTTTGCCACCCTCCGCGACAATGGAACCGCTCACGCCGTCCACGTCGCCGTCAAGATCGGAGACGACGATGGTGGCACCTTCGGCCGCGAGGTGAGTCGCGATCGCGGCTCCCAGTCCGTTGGCGCGTCCGGAGCCGGTGACAACGGCGACCCGACCGTCGAAGCGGCGTATAGTCATAGCGCTTCCGTAAGGATGAATGTGGCGTCCGCATGGGCAGCGAATTCGGCGGCGATGGCTGGCATCGGATCGGCGGCGACATCAACGCCGAAGCGCTCCATGTCCTTCACGTCGATGATCTCCACATATTCATAGGGTGCGGCATCGCCCGAAAGGGTGCCGGTCGTCCGGAGGACGTCAAAGGCCGCAATGGAGGGGAGACTCCGCACCGTCGGCAGATCGCGCGAGCGCGCCCAGCTCTCATATTGTTCGCGGGTCACGCCGGGTTTCAGATTGAAGAGCGCGATGATGCGCATCGATAGGTCCTTCCACAGGGACAAAGGGGCGCCGGATCGGAGGCAGGCCTTGTCTCGGTCAGTCCCCGGCTTCGCGCAGAGGCTCGAAGACGCGCGACAGGAATGCGCTCAGCTGCGCCTCGCGTTCGGCGTCATCGCGACGAGCGATCTTCTCGAGCTCGGCTTCGGTGGACAGCCCCTTGTCCAACAGGAAACTGTGCAAGGTTTCGACCTGTTCGGTCTGAATCCACAGTTCGGAGGCCAGATTGAGCATTACGGGTATCAGGCGGTCGATCGCGGGATCACTGAAGAAGCGCGGTTCGCCGTCCGGGCCGTAAATCGAGGTTGGAGCATCTTCGGGCAACAAGCTCATCTGCGTCAATTTCCTTTCCATGCGCCGAACCCGAACCATTGGACGCCCTCGGCGAGCCGTCCGGTGGTTTCGCGGTTAACGTCATGATGATCGGCCTGGGCGGCGGCACGCACCGCTTCCTCGCCATATATGCCCACGCTCGGGACGACGAACTGAAGGAACTTATCCGGATCGAACCCGCCCGATGTGCACAGGTCGCGGGGATCCTCGTCCCGGAAACCCTTATAATAGGGCTCCTTGTTGTAATAGCAGTCCCAATCGAGATAGAAACCTTCGAAGGCTCCCATCTGGCTATTGGGAGGCAGTTCCATGTTCAGCAACAGTCCTCCCGGACGCAACACCCGGTGAGCTTCGCGAAAGAAGGCGGCACGCGTTTTCTTCGACACCTCGTGCAGGAACATCGAGCTGAAGACTATATCGAACGACTGGTCTGCGAAGCCCAGTCTTTCCGCATCCATCTGATGGAAGTGAATCTCTGCCCCCTGCATGCTGGCGCGGGCCGCCCCATAAGCCAGCCCCGGTGCCGAAACATCGATCGCGTGAACCTCCGCTTCCGGATAGGTTCGCTTCCAGGGCAGCGTGTTGTGACCGATCGTGCAGCCGACATCGAGGATCGACAGAGGCCGGAAGTCGGGGAAGGCGTGACGGATATAACCGGCCATCGACAAGCCGATATCGTCGAGGTTTCGGCCCATCAGGCCCATCGAGAATATGGCGAGACCCTGATCATAGACGGCTCCCGCCTCCAGCGGATAATCGGGATTCCCCATATAGCCGCCTGGCATGAGATGCACGTCGAGCGCACTCACATTGCGGGGCGCGGCGAGGTCCGGATCGAGCGAGACCGAAGTGCCGTTCTCGACTTTCGCCGCTGCGCTCTCGATCGTGCCGCGCTCCCGCGCAACGACCGGACGCACGGCACTCCACACCATCTTCTGAGCCTGCACGCGACAACTGCTGTACACATTGAACGCAAAGTCGCCGCGCATCGCCGAATGAACTTCGGCGCTCGTCTCGGGCGGCCGGCCATTGGCCTTTTCGAAGGCAGGAGCAATGCGGCTGTCATAGGCGCGGCGCATATCGTGGGCGAGGTCGTTCAGAACGAAGCGCCGAAGTCCAGAGACGAACCGGCCTCGCGCGACATCCTCCGTTGTCAGCCTCGGCTGCATGGCATGTTGGAGCGTCAGCGCCATCTTCAATCTTCCTTCCCGGTTCCGTGACATCCGCTTGACCGGATGAAAACCATCCTACAGATACAAGGCTATCAGTGGGACTTTGAACCAAGAAACAAAATTGGCTTAATTTAATGCACGATATTGAGATTACCCAGCTGCGGCGTTTCATCACGCTCGTTGATGCCGGAAGCTTCATCGAGGCAGCGCAGAGGCTGAACATAACCCAGCAGGCGCTCAGCGCGTCGATCGCCCGCATGGAGGAAGTGGCCGGGGTCCGCTTCCTCGATCGCAAACGCGGCGGCCGGTTGAGCCTTACCGTTTTCGGCCGCCTGCTGCTGGCGCGGGGCCGATCCCAGATCATGATGGCCGAACGCATGCTGGGCGAGATTGAACTCCTGCGGGACGCTCGTGGCGGCAGCGTCACGCTGGGTATCGGTGAGACGATGATGGGACGTCATGTCGCCACCGCGATCCGGCGCTATCATCGGCAACAGCCCGATGTGCAGATACGCCTGCTGGAGGGCTACACCGAGGCGATGATCGAAAAGCTCGTGACAGGCGAAGTGGATTTCGTCGCGGGCGGACCTAGCCACGACCCTGCGCATGGCATCGACCTGGACTACCGACACCTGTTTGAAATTCGCGATATTCTGGCGGTCCGGAAGAACCATCCCCTGGCGGGAGCGCGCGAACTGGCCTTGAGGGATCTCGCCGGTTTCACCTGGATGATGCCGGCCTTTCGGGGCGACATATACGAGGCGATCCAGGTTGCGCATATGCGCGCCAAGCTACCGCCACCCAAGCGCGTCATCCGAAGCGATGCCACCGCGGTCGGTTCCTGGATGTGCATGGATGACGACTATATCCTCACGGTATCGCCCGACATGATCGCACCGATGATCGAGCTGGGAGCACTGACGGTCCTCGATCTCTCCGACACGACGCTGGTGCGCCATGCCTGCCTGATAACGCGACGCGACCATCGCCTCAGTCCGCCGGCCCAGCGACTGATGGAGGAGATTATATTCGAAGCGGAGCGGGTATACGGCCAGTCTCTGAGCGGCGCCGGCCTCAGTTTCCCCGATCCTACAAATGGGAGGCCAGTATGATTCGATCGCTCGCGGGGGCGACCATCGTCACACCCGATCTGGACGCTGCCGTTGCCGCTTATCGCGACTTCCTCGGCTATGAGGGGGAGATCGGTGCGCTGGAAAAGGACGCCGCCGCTCTGTGGGGCGTGCCGGAAGCGACGGGCGCGCGTATTGCGACATTGCATCCGGCCAGCGGAAAGAAGCGCTTCATAAGACTCGTCGAGGGTGTTCCGGCACCGGATTTTCGGCCCCTGGCGAGTTTCGGCTGGACAGCAATCGAGATCGTCGTCCAGCAGGTCGACCGACTGGCCGAGAAGCTCGCTGACAGTCCCTTCCGGATCATTGGCCCGCCAGCGGTTCTCGATTTCGAGTTTACCGACAAGCTGAAGGCGATGCAGGTGGTCGGCCCGGGCGGCGAGATTCTCTATCTAACTCAAATCGGCGGCGAAATCCCGGGTTTCGACCTCCCGACCGCCGACAGCTTCGTCGACCATCCGTTCATCATGGTCCTGGCCAGCCCCGACATAGCCGATGTCGGAAGTTTCTACGATCGGCTCGGACGGCCGATCAGTCCCGAGATGACTGCCCCCGTGCGCATCCTGTCCGATGCCTTCGGCCTGCCCGCCGAGCACAAGCACCGGCTGGCCACGGTCGCGTTCGACGATTGCAGCCTGTTGGAAGTGGACGCCTTCCCGCCGCAAACGGTGGCGCGTCCCCGCTCTTCGATCGGGCTTCCAAGCGGCATCGCGGTGGTGAGTCTGTTTGGCGACGTCAGCGCGCTCGGCGCCAACGGGCCACTCATGGGTAGGGCGGGCGAATGGATCGAATTCCTGGATGGAGGTGAATGCTCCATAAACAACAAAAATCTGTAGGACCTTTGAAACGATCTTTGACAGCTTGTAACTCGATCAGAAGGCAAAAGCCTTCGAGTTTGAGCGAATGAGGGGGAAGTCCAATGCGGACTCGTTTCGGAGCAATTCTACAGGCGACCACCATCCTTGGCCTGATCGGCTCTGCGTCGGCTGGGTGGGCACAGTCTGCCACGTCCGCTGCCTCGTCGAGCCAGGCGAACGCCGAGACCTCGAATGGCGCCCTTGGGGAGATCGTGGTGACGGCGCAGCGGCGGTCGCAGAACCTGCAGAATGTGCCGATCGCCATCTCGGCCTTCTCCGCCGCCGATCTGACGACCAAGCAGATTCAGTCGACCAGCGATATTCCGCGTCTCGTGCCCAATATGGTCGGCGCCACCAATGTCGGGATCGGCTCTGCGAACAGCTATTTCATTCGCGGCCTGGGCAATACGGAGTCGATTGCTACGTTCGACCCGGCGGTCGGCACCTATGTGGACGACATCTATATCAGCCGGCAGAACGCCAATAACTTCGCCTTTTTCGATGTCGACCGGATCGAGACGCTGCGTGGCCCGCAGGGCACGCTGTTCGGACGCAACACGACGGGTGGCGCAATCAACGTCATTCTGAAGAAGCCGTCCGACACGCTTGGTGGCTATGTCGAGGGTAGCTATGGTCGCTACGACAACTGGCGCGGCCGGGCCTCGATCGACCTTCCGGTGAGCGAGAAGGTCCTCACGAAATTCTCGATCTTCGGCAATCGTTCCGATGGCTATGTGCGGAACCTGACGACCGGCGAGCGCAACAATGGCGACAAGAGCTATGGCGTCCGCGCCGCAGTTCGGCTGCTGCCGGCGGACGGTGTCAGTTGGGACGTCTCGGCGGACTATATTCGCGGCAATCAGGTGAACGTGCCCGCGATCGAGCGCGACGGCAAACTCTACAGCAGGACCGGACTGAGCTCGAAAACCGCGTCCTTCGTCGGCCTGGTCGCCGGCGACAAGGCGAACTATCCCCTGCAGAATATCACGAAAAGCGCGGCACTCAGTTCGAACCTGCAATTCGGTCTCGGCGACGCGACCATATCGCTCATCACGGGCTATCGCGATCTGCGGCAGGCATATGCGACCGACATCTTCGACGGTCGATATCCGACCGGAGGCTTCGCCCTTACCAACAAGGGGCGTTTCAAGCAGTTCAGCCAGGAGGTGAAGGCCAATGGCAAGCTGTTCGACGACCAGCTCGAATATGTGGTGGGCGCCTATTATATCCATGAAAAGAACCGCACCGACTTCGCGGATATCTTCACGCTCGACGCTGGAACCTTCGGTATCCCGCTCGTGCTTGCAGACCGCATCCTCAACAACAAGACGTCGGCTCCAGCCATTTATGCTCAGGTCGATTATAAACCGACGGACAAGCTGACGCTGACGGTCGGCGCGCGGTACACCCGCGAGAAGAAGACCGTCGGAGTCACCCCCAACGCCAATCCGGCGCTTGCAGGCGTTCCCTATGGTACCGCGGATATCATCGCTTTCGGGGTGCCGACCACGCTGCGCACGAAGCTCCTGACGCCGCGGTTCGCGATTGAATACAAGGCTGACCGCGATCTGATGTTCTTCGCCTCGGCGACGCGGGGCTTCCGTTCGGGCGGCTGGAATGCGCGGGCATTGTCCGGCGAAAGCTTCCAGCCTTTCGGGGCGGAGAAGGTGTGGTCCTATGAAACCGGTTTCCGCTCCGAGCTGCTCGACCGCACGCTGAGGCTCAACGCCACCGCCTTCTACACCGATGTAAAGGGCTTTCAGGTGCCGCTCGGCTTCATCGACAGCACGGGCGCGATCAACTTCGTAACCCAGAACGGCTCGAACTTCCGCAACTATGGCCTCGAAGCCGAGGCGGTGCTGGTGCCCGTGGATGGCCTGTCGCTGTTCGCCAATCTCGGCCTTCAGCGTGCCAAATACTATAATCCCGATGTGACGATCCGAGCGCAGCAGGCCAGTTGTCGCGCCGGTGACATCGCAAGTTGCGGACAAGGCATTGTGGCGCCCGATGGGAGCTTGGCGCAGACGGAGCGCACACCGAAGCTCAGCCTGGCCTTCGGCGGAAGCTATGACGCGAAAGTTGGAGACTTCCTCCTCACGCCTTCGGCGAATGCGACCTACCAGTCGCGGAACACTGTGGGCACCGCCGCAAACCCGGCCGATTTCGTCGATGGCGAATGGCTGGTGAACGCGAGCCTTTTCCTGCGCCCGGCAAGCCGGGGCTGGAAAATCGGTATCGAATGCGCAAACTGTTTCAACAACCTGTTCGTCGCGACCAATTTCCCTCCACAATTCTCGTTCTACAACATGCCGATGACCTGGCGCGTCACCGCCGGGATCAACTTCTGAACGACTACGGCCGGAGCAACACGCTCCGGCCGCCTCTTTTTCACAGAGGAAGGTCCGGCACCGGACTCGCTGTCCGGTCCCACAGCGCAAAGCGGCTCCTGCGCATCACCGATATTTGAGCGACCGAGGCCCGGCTGCGCATGCACGCCGGGTTTCGCGCGCGCATCGACCTGCGATATGAGTTTCGCCAGGACGCGACACCAGCACCACGGAGCTCAAACACCCTTCCCGGAAGCCCGCTGGCAACTCGGCGGGGGCAGGTACGGCGCGGGGAGGCCCTGGTGGCCGCCTGAAATAGGCATCGGCAATAACAGGCTGCCAGTCAGGCCGGCTGTCGAAAAGTCCATCGACGCCGCGTCGTACGGCCTTGTCCGTCGTCGATGCGTTGAACCGGCCGCGATCCGGCCAGAGGCAGGGAAGCGCCTCGCTAATCCTACTGATGGAGGGGGAATGGTGGACGCACTAGGGCTCGAACCTAGGACCCGCTGATTAAGAGTCAGCTGCTCTACCAACTGAGCTATGCGTCCACTTTCCGGCAGATGGGAGATGGTAGCTCCCGTCGTGGAGGCGCGCCCTTAGCATCGGCTCGCGCGGAATGTAAACCGTTTTGAGGGAAAAATTTTCACCGTCTCCAAAAAAGTCGGCGGCGGCGCAGGGCGCTTCCTTCGCAAACGATCAAGGCTCTAGGGGCGCTGGGCCGAACGGTCGATCGCCATCAGCATCCCGATGCAGATCAGCACCGTCATCATCGCCGATCCACCGAAGGAAACGAGGGGCAGGGGGATGCCCACGACCGGCGCCAGACCCATTACCATTGCCAGGTTGATCGCGACGTAGAAGAAGATCGTCGTCGCCAGTCCGGCCGCCGTCAGCCGCGCGAAACGCCCCTTGGCACGACCGGCGACGCGCATGCCCCAGCGGATCACCAGCAGGAAGGCGAGGATCAGCGCAACGCCGCCGACCAGGCCCCATTCCTCCGCCATGGTCGCGAAGACGAAGTCGGTGTGCCGTTCGGGCAGATAGTCGAGGTGGCTCTGGGTGCCGGCGAGAAATCCCTTGCCGAACAGGCCGCCCGATCCGATCGCGATCTTCGACTGGATGATGTGGTAGCCGGTGCCGAGCGGGTCGCTTTCCGGATTGAGGAATATCTCGATCCGATCCCGCTGATAACCGTGCATGAAGGACAGCGCGATCGGGAAGGCCGCGGCCAGCGCCAGCGCCGCACCACCGAACAGGCGCAGCGGAAGCCCGGCGAGGAAGGCGACCGTGACCCCGCCGCCGCAGATCATCAGCGCGGTGCCGAGGTCGGGCTGGACCAGGACAAGTGCCGCCGGTACGCCGATCAGCAGGGCCGGGGGCCAGATCGCGCTGAACCGGCGTATCTCTCCAGCCGGCAGCATGTCGTAGAAGCGCGCCACCGCGAGCACGATCACCGGCTTCATCAATTCCGACGGCTGCACGCGGATGAAGCCGAGGTCGAGCCATCGCCGGCTGCCGCCACCGACGAAGCCGAACAGTTCGACCAGCAGCAAGAGGAAGACGATGATGCCGTAGGTCGGCATCGCCGCGCGCTTGAGGCGCTCCTCGCCCGCCCAGGAGATGAGGATGGCCAGTCCGATGAACACCGCGAAACGGATGCCCTGCGACATCGCCCAGGGCCGCATGCTGCCACCTGCCGCCGAATAGAGCACGACGAGCCCGAAACCGCCGATCGCGATGACCAGCGCCAGCAGTTGCCAGGGAATATGGCGCAGGGGGGTGGGGACGATCGAATCGCGGTTCATTCGGGATCGGCCTCCCCCGTAGGCGGAGGGGGCGGCGACCTCTCTGCAGCCGGCGGTGCGGCCGCGGGCTTCGGATCGTTGCGGTGCGCCCAGATCGCGGCCTTGCGCGCCATGCGCTGCTCGATCGTGCCGCCCCAGCCCTGTTCGAGCGTGGCGAGCCGGTCCTCGGCGCGCTTGCGGTCATAGAGGTAGGTGATCAGGTCGCGCGCGATCGGCGCGCCGGCGGCGCCGTGCAGGCCATGCTCGATCACCACCGACACCGCATAGCGCGGGTCCTGGACCGGCGCGAAGCCTACGAACAGGCCATGGTCGCGATATTTCCACGGCATGCCCTCGGTTCCCGTCAGGCCGGCCCGTCGCATCGCCATGGTGATGCGGCGGACCTGCGCTGTACCGGTCTTTCCGGCCAGCAACAGGTCGCCGATATTGAGCTGCCCCGATCGCCCGGTCCCATAGGGGCCGTTGATCACGCCGCTCATTGCCTGGCGGACGATGTCGAGATGCTCTGGCGCTATGTCGAGCGGACCGCCCTGGGGGGGATAGCGCCTGTTGACGATCAGCCGGGGCGCGAGGGCGGTGCCGCTCGCGATCCGCGCGGCCATCACCGCGAGTTGGAGCGGGTTGCTGAGCATGTAGCCCTGGCCGATGGTCGCGTTGAGCGTGTCGGCGGTGGTCCAGCGCGCGCCTTTGTAACGGCGGGCCTTCCAGGCGGTGTCAGGCACGGTGCCATATCGCTGCGACGGCATGGGCAGGTCGAATTCCTGCCCCATGCCCAGCATCCGTGCGGTGGCGGCGATCCGATCGATTCCGACGAGCCGCGCCATGGTGTAGAAATAGATGTCGCAGCTCGCTGCGATCGCCCGGTGCATGTCGACGCTGCCATGGCCGCTGTGCCGCCAGCAATGGAAGTAGCTGTTGCCGAGCCGGTAGCGGCCCGTGCAGACGACGGTCTGGCTAGGATCCACCCCGGCCTCGAGCAGCGCCAGCGCAACCATCGGCTTGACCGTCGAGCCCGGCGGGTAGAGGCCTTGCATCACCTTGTTGGTCAGCGGCAGATGGTCGTCGCCCGACAGGAAGTCCCATTCGGCATGGCTGATGCCATCCGAGAAGCTGTTGGGATCATAAGCGGGCATCGACGCCATGGCGAGGATGCCGCCGGTCTTTGTGTCGATCACCACGGCCGCAGCACTTTCCGGACCGAGCCGTGCGGCGGCATAGCGCTGCAACCCTGCATCGATCGTGAGCTGGAGGGCGTTGCCGACCACCTCGGGCCGGGTGGTCAGTTCGCGTACCACCTTACCATGGGCGGTCACCTCGCTCCGCTTGGCTCCCGGCTTACCGCGAAGCCACTTTTCCATCGTTTTTTCAAGACCTTCCTTACCGATCTTGAATCCTGGCGTGATAAGAAGCGGATCGCGGCTTTTCTCGTAGTCCGCAGCTGAAGCGGGGCCGACATAACCGACCAGATGCGCGACCGCCGGGCCCGCCGGATAATAGCGGCCATAGCCGCTCGATGGCGCGACTCCCGGGAGGGAAGGCTGATGAACGCTCACCGCGGCGAAATGCTCATAGTCGATATTCTCGACCACCGGTACCGGGCGGAAGCCATGCGCCTCGGCCAGGTCGGAACGTATCCGGTCTAGATCGTCGGCGGTCAGCGCAAGCAGTTGGCTCAACCGGCCGAGCACAGCGTCGACGTCCTTGAGCTGGTTGGGGATGATGTCGACACGGAAGGTGGTGCGGTTGATCGCGATCGGCTTGCCGCCACGATCGATGATCCAGCCCCGCCGCGGAGGCACAAGCGTGAGCTGGACCCGGTTGCTCTCCGACAGCGAGGTGTAGCGCTCGTTCTGCGCGATCGACAGCCACGCCATCCGTCCCGCCAGTACCAGGCCGACCCCCGCCTGGGCGGCGCCGAGGACGAAGGCGCGGCGGGTAAAGGTGAAGGCCTGGGTCTGCTCGGTGATGATGCGGTTGCGCTTCATCGCTTGAGCCGCCAATTGTCGAGCGCAGCCGTCACCCGCAGGATCGCCGGAAATAGCAGGATGGCGCCGATCGTCTGGGGAAGGGCGGTCAGCACGGAGGTCTGGCTGCCGCCGGGCTGCGACAGCGCCCATGAACCGATAGCGATCGCGACGATCCCGACCGACGCGACCCCCCATTCGATCCAGCTGTCGCGCCAGCGCAGCGCCTGATCGACCCATTCGAGCGCCAGGAAGGCGAGGGTCCACAGGATCATCGCGGTACCGAGGTAATGGCCGCTGATCAGGTCGTCAGCCAGGCCGAGCGGAAGCGCCACCCAGACCGGCCAGATCTCGGGGCGGAGCAGGCGCCAGGCGAGCAGCATCATTAGTCCGAAGGGCGGGACGATCGGTTCGGTGGCAATAACGGGCAGCAACGCCATCGCCGACCCAGCCAGCGTCGACAGGATGGGAACGATCGTCACGCGGAGCGGTGTGCGCTCCAGGAAAGGATTGCCTTCGGGAGCGATCATGGCTTGGGCTGGGCCGGCGGATCGGCCACCGGCGCCTGGAAGATCGGATAGACTGCCGCGAAATCGGCACGTGCGGGATCGGCGAGCGGCCTGGCGATGGCGCGGTCGCCGTTGACGGCGACTACGACGGCGACGGGCACGTTGGGCGAATAGACACCGCCGGTGCCGGAAGTGACGGCGAGGTCGCCGCGCCGGAACGGCCGGCCGCCGGCGATGAGTGCGCGGACCTCCATCGTCCCGTCGCCCTGTCCGGTGGCGAGCGCCGCCTGGCCGCTGCGGACGATCTTGATCGGGACGGTCGTCTCGCCGTCGGTCAGCAGCAACACGCGCGACGCGAAGATGCCGCTCTCATAGACGCGGCCGACCAGCCCCTCGGACGAGCGCACCGTCATCCCCGGCCGGACTCCCTCGGCAGTCCCCGCCGCGAGCGTGGCGAAGCGTCGCTGCCCGGTTGGGGTCGATCCGATCAGCCGCGCCGACAGGATGGGGGCGGGCAGATGTTCCGTCAGTCGAGCAAGCTTCTTGAGCCGGCCGTTCTCGGCGGCGATGGCTTTGGCCGCGATCACCCGGCGCCGTTCGCGCGCCAGTTCTTCCTTCAGCGCGCGGTTCTGGTTCGCAGCGTCAAGATAGGCGGAGATGCCGTCGCCCAGGCCATGCGCGGCATCCACCCCAACCCGGCCCGCTCCGGTGAAGATCGCGCCGGCATCGACGATGACGCCGCGCAGTGTCCCGAAGGCGCGCGGGTCGAGCCGTGCGACGAGCAGCAGCGCGGCGCCGATCAGGATTCCAATGATCGCGACGACATAGCCCGCGAACAGGCCATATTGGACCCGGCGGGAGAATCCTCGACGCCTGTGCCGGGGCGCCGCCATCGGCCAGCGGCGCGGATCAGGCCGTCTGGAGCACGCCGCGGAAGACCGAGTCCTCCAGCGCGCGTCCGGTGCCAAGGGCGACGCAGGTCAGCGGGTCGTCCGCGATCGAGACAGGCAAGCCGGTCGCTTCGCGCAACACCTCGTCAATGCCCTGCAGCAGGGCGCCGCCGCCGGTCAGGACGATTCCCTGGTCGACGATGTCCGCCGCCAGCTCGGGCGCGGTATTCTCCAGCGCGATGCGGACACCTTCGACGATCGCCGAGACGGGCTCGGTCAGCGCCTCGGCGATCTGTGCCTGGGTGATCGTGATCTCCTTCGGCACGCCGTTGACGAGGTCGCGGCCCTTTATGTGGATCGTCTCGCCCTTGCCGTCGGCCGGCATCTTGGCGACCCCGACCTCCTGCTTGATCCGTTCGGCGGTGGCCTCGCCGATCAGCAGGTTGTGGTTCCGGCGGACATAGGAACTGATCGCCTCATCCATCTTGTCGCCGCCGACGCGGACCGAGGTGGTATAGGCAAGGCCGCGCAGCGAAAGGACGGCAACCTCCGTGGTGCCGCCGCCGATATCGACGACCATCGATCCGATCGGCTCCGTCACAGGCATCCCCGCGCCGATCGCGGCGGCCATCGGCTCCTCGATCAGCCAAACCTGGCTCGCACCGGCGTTGGAGGCGGCGTCGCGGATCGCGCGGCGTTCGACCGAGGTCGATCCCGACGGCACGCAGATCACGATTTCCGGCCAGCGCATGAAGTTGCGGCGGCCATGTACCTTCTGGATGAAGTGCTTGATCATCTGCTCGGCGACGTCGATGTCGGCGATTACGCCGTCACGCAGGGGGCGGATCGCGTCGATCGATCCCGGGGTCTTGCCCATCATCAACTTCGCGTCGTCGCCGACAGCGCGCACCCGCTTGACCCCGTTGATCGTCTCGATCGCCACCACCGACGGCTCGTTGAGCACGATCCCGCGCCCGCGCACGTAGACGACGGTGTTCGCCGTGCCGAGGTCGATCGCCATATCGTGCGACATGAACTTGAAGTAACGCTGGAGGAACATGCTCTGGTCCGTTCTCTAGCCCGCCCGGGACGGATTTTGCGTGTCGGTTGCACCACCCCGATCGGCGGGGAAAATCCGGCGTCTATCAAGGGGTGCGGAACGCCGCCGCTTGGGCTAGGACACTGCCCATGTCAATACGCCGCCTGCCCGAGCATCTGGTGAATCGCATCGCCGCCGGTGAAGTGGTCGAAAGACCGGCCAGCGCGCTTAAGGAACTGGTGGAGAATTCGATCGACGCCGGGGCCAAGCGGATATCGGTAAGCCTTTCAGAAGGCGGGCTTTCCTCTATCGATGTCGCCGATGACGGCTGCGGCATGGCGCCGGATGAGATCGCGCTGGCGCTGGAGCGACATGCCACGTCGAAATTGCCCGACGACGCGATCGAGGCCGTCACGACATTGGGCTTCCGGGGAGAGGCGCTGCCCTCGATCGGTAGCGTCGCCGATCTTACCATCGAGAGCCGGGTCCGCGGCGCCGACGGGTGGCACCGGCGGATCGACCATGGCGATCTGGTCGGGGACGGGCCGGCCGCCCTGCCGCCCGGGACCCGCATCCGCGTCTCGAATCTGTTCGCCAAGGTGCCGGCCCGACGAAAATTCCTGCGTTCGGCGCGCGCCGAATATGCCGCCTGCGTCGACGTCATCAAGCGGCTCGCCATGGCGCGGCCCGACATCGGCTTCACGCTGGAGCATGAGGGGCGGCGGGCGATCCTGGTCGCACCCGACGAGCAGCGTGTCGACCGGGTCGCGGCGCTCACCGATCGCGATCTGGCCGAGAACAGCGTCGCGGTCGATTTCCGGCGCGAGACGGTGTCGCTGACCGGCGTCGCCGGCTTGCCGACCTTCAATCGCGGCGTTGCCGACCACCAGTTCCTGTTCGTCAACGGCCGCCCGGTGAAGGACCGGCTGCTGATCGGCGCGGTGCGGGGCGCCTATCAGGACATGCTGGCGCGCGACCGCCACCCGGTGATCGCGCTGTTCGTCGACCTTCCCGGCGACCAGGTCGACGTCAACGTCCACCCCGCCAAGACCGAGGTGCGCTTCCGCGACCCCGGGCTGGTGCGGGGCATGATCGTCGGCGGCCTGCGCGCGGCGCTCGACGAGGCCGGGCACCGCAGCGTCCAGCGGCCCTCCGTCGCGGCGCTCAGCAACTGGCAGGCGGGCGGGTTGCCGTCGCCATCCGTCGCGGCGCCTGCGATACCCAACGGCTTCGCGTTCAGCGCCGCTGCCGAACTAAGCGGGCAGGGCAGCGTCTGGGACCGGGTGGCGGACTTCGCTCCCGCCCCGATGGCGCGGGCCGAACCCGCCTACAACCCGCCACCGCAGCAGGCGAGCTATCCGATGGGCGTCGCGCGCGGCCAGGTCGCCGCCACCTATATCGTCGCCGAGGCCGAAGACGGGTTGGTGATCGTCGACCAGCACGCCGCGCACGAGCGGCTCGTCCTCGAGCGGATGCGAAGGGCGATGGCTGACGGCGGGGTGGCGCGGCAGGCGCTGCTGCTGCCCGAGGTCGTCGAACTCGACGAGGTCGGCTGCGACCGGATCGAGGCGCGGATCGACGAGTTGGCCGAAATGGGGCTTGAGCTCGAACGCTTCGGCCCCAAGGCGATACTGGTGCGGGCGACCCCGGCCTTGCTGGGGCAGGGCGACATCCACGGCCTGGTCGTCGACCTGGCGGATGAGCTTGCGGCCTATGATGAGGCGCTGTCGCTCAAGGAACGGCTCGATCATGTTGCCGCGACCATGGCCTGTCACGGATCGGTGCGCGCGGGCCGGACCCTGTCGGTCGCCGAGATGAACGCGCTGCTGCGCGAGATGGAAGTCACGCCGCATTCGGGCCAGTGCAATCATGGCCGACCGACCTGGATCAAGCTCGGCCATGGCGACATCGAGAAGCTGTTCGGCCGCAAGTGACCGATCATTCGTCCCGGCCGTAGACGTCCTTCAGGAAACCGATGCCCCGCTCTGTCGGCGTTGCGGTGATATAGGTCAGATAGACCGGGATCGGCGCCGGCAGCGCGACGTCGCGCTCGGGCTGTTTGGAGGTGGCGGGTAGGGGGCGTCCGAACATCAGGCGATACAGCCCGGGCGCATCCTGCAGGCGGATGCAACCATTGCTGAGATGCCGGTCCGCCTTGGACAGCAGGCCCTTGTCGGGCGTGTCGTGCAGATAGATCCCCAGATCGTTGGGGAACATGAACTTGACCCGCCCCATGGCATTGTCGCGGCCGGGAAGCTGGCGCATCCGCACCAGCTTGCGGCCTGCGGCGACCGCCGGCCAGTCGACCTCGCTGGCGGTGAGCCGGCGCGGGGAGGCGCTCCAGTCGGACAGCACCTCCATGCGCAGCGAGGCGGGCGTCGCGCCGGCGACGATCTTCGGGGCGAGCTTGCGCTGGATCAGATAGTCCGGAACGTTCCAATAAGGGTTGAGGATAGCGTAGCGGACCATGCCGGCCAGCATCGGCGTCTCGGTCTCGGGGGCACCGACGACGACGCGCATCATCGCGCGTTGCTTGCCGCCCTCATAATACCAGAGCCGGGCCGATGCCGCGTCGACGACAACATGACGTGTCGATGGTCCGGGCAGCAGCCGGGCACGATCGAGGTTGAGGCGCAGGCGCAGCACGGTCGCGCGCGGGCTCTTGCGTTCCTGCGCCTGGGCGAGCAGCCCGCGCAATCGGACATAATGGGGGCTCATCCAGCCCATCGTCGCCACATAGGCGCCGAGCGAGGGCTGCAGCGCGGCGCCCCTCAGAGCAGTTTGGATGGTGACGGGACGCGGCCTGAGCTCTGGATCCAGATATTTGATCCGGATGCGGCGCGGTTTCCGGACGTCGGCGACATAGTCGGCGAAAGCCGACGACAGCGCCAGCTCGGCCTCCGCGATCGCCTGCGGATCGGCCGATGGCCCCTTCGCGATGACGGCGCGGAGTCGGTCGATCCGATAGGATGACGGATCGAGGCCGTCGAGATCGGCAGTCTTGAGGGTGGCGATCAGCTTGTCGGCCTCCGGCCCAATCCGGCCGCTTGATGCCCAGAGCGGCCAGAAGCCGCGCGTGGCGTAGAAGCTTGCGATCTGGCCCCGGCCCTGGTCGCGGATGGCGAGAGCGATCGCTCGCTGCCCTGCGCTCGGTCCCGCGACGGGCTTGGCTTTGGCCGGGGATTTCGCGGCGGCCTTCGACGCTTTGGACGGGGCGGCCTTGGCGGAGATGGTCGGGCAGGCGAGCCCGGCGAGCAGGAGCAGGGCAAGCTGGGGAATGCGGACGTGCCGCATTCCCCCGATGTGGGCGATCAGCCCCGTTCCCCGCGGCGAGTGGGCGGGGGAGGCGGCGGCGGCGGAGCCGGTGGCAGGTTCGGATGATAGATGCCGTCGGCCGAATAATAGCCGTCGACGATCCCGTCGCCGTCGCGATCGGCGGCTACGCTGCCGGGCACAGCGCCGGGCGGCGGCGGTGGCGGCGCGGCGGTCGCCACCTCCTCGCTTCTCTCCGTGCTGGCGCAGGCGCTGAGCATCAGCGCCGTGACCATCGACATGGCGATCAATCTTATCTTCATCGGGCAACCTCCCATTGGCTGGCGCCGCGGACTGGCGGGCGACGGTCCAGCCGGACCGCAGGGGCAAGCTGGCTGCTCCCGGGATGGCTGGAAGATGAACGGTAACGCGCGGTGGCGGTGACCGGTTGCGCCGGCGCGCCGATCGGCGTGCTTATGTGATCGAAGATACATTCGGGACGGGGCCGAAAGGAAAGGCGGAATTGCAGGCGGCTCTGCTACGGACTAGCCTGAGTCCGGTCCCTTGGGAGCGCGGAAGACCTCTTTATGGCGAAGCTGATATTCGCGTTGAACCAGTCGCTCGACGGCTATGTCGACCATATGGAAGTCGCACCGGATCCGGTGCTGTTCAGGCACTGGATAGACGATGTGCGCGGCCTGACCGGCAGCCTTTACGGCCGGCGCATGTATGAGGTGATGCGCTATTGGGACGAGGAGCATCCCGAATGGGACGCGGCGATGCACGATTATGCCGCTGCATGGCGAAGCAAGCCCAAATGGGTGGTGTCGCGTTCTCCGCGCTCGGTGGGCCCCAACGCTGCCCTGATCGAAGGCGACGTGGAGGCGGGGGTTCGCGATCTGAAGCGACGTCTCGATGGTGTGATCGAGGTCTCCGGGCCCGAGCTGGCTCACAGCCTGACCAAGCTCGGGCTGGTCGATGAATATCGGCTCTATGTGCATCCCGTGGTGCTGGGCGGCGGCAAGCCTTTCTTCGCCGGTCCTCGGCCGCCGCTGCGCCTGGTCGACACCGACCGGATCGGCGAGAATGTGATCAGGCTGACCTATGTTCCGGCTTAGCCATTTTGCGGCGGAGGGGACGACATCCAGGGCGGTGGACACAGTGAGGCTTTAGTCCGATAATATATATTATGTTAAATAGTGATATGGGTGAGGCGGTTGTTTCGCCGATTTTCCAGCCCCCTCAATGGCTTCGGATCTATACTCCCCGCCCGAGCAGCAGCACGATGGCTGTCGCGGCCATGAAGATCACCGCCCAGATCAGCGCGAGCCGCACCAACCGGCCCGCGGGCAGCTGTCGCCGCGCCAGCGCAGGTGCCACGAGGATCAGCATCGCGACGATCGCGACCAGCCCGACGATCCTGTCTCCGCTCATGGCCGTAGCTCCTGTCCATCGTAGGCCGGCTCGACGCCGTCCGGCAGGCTTTCACCAAGTCGTGCATAGTCCATCGACTGGTCCATATGCGTCAACAGCGCGCGGCCTGGCGCACAGGCCCGGATCGCATCCAGCGTCATGGCCAGGTGCGCGTGCGTTGGATGCGGTCGTGCCCGCAGCGCATCGACCACCCAGATGTCGAGGCCGGTGAAAAGGTCTATCATTTCGTCAGTAAATTCATGAAAATCAGTCGAATAGCCGATTGATTTGCCATCCTGATCGAAGCGAAATCCGGCACTGAAGATGGATCCGTGCGGCTGCGCGACACAACGGACGCGGATGTCGCCGATCATCATGTCCGGTTCGAGAAACCGTGGCTCGACTGTCGGCGGATAGCCGTCGCGCCCGGTGAACACATAATCGAAGCGCCGCCTCAACTGCTGCATCGCTTCGACAAAGGCATAACCGGGCACCGGCTGGCGGCGCGCATGATATATCTGCCGGACATCGTCGATGCCGTGGCAATGGTCGGCATGGTCGTGGGTCCACAGGATCGCGTCGATCGCGATGACGTCGGCGTCGAGCAGTTGCTGGCGCATGTCCGGCGTAGTGTCGACGAGCAGCCGGGTCGTGGCGCTTTCGACCAGGATCGAGGCGCGGCTGCGCCGGTTGCGCGGTTCGTCCGGATCGCAATCGCCCCAGTCATTGCCGATCCTGGGGACGCCCGACGAGGTCCCGCAACCCAGGACCCGGATCTTCATCTCGACGCTTTCTTGAACAAATTGAAGAAGTTGTCGCTGGTTTTCGTGGCCAGTTCTTCGATATCCCAGTCGAGCTCGCTCGCCAGAAGCCGCCCCGTATCGACGACGAAGGCCGGCTCGCATGGCTTGCCCCGATGCGGCACCGGCGCCAGGAATGGGCTGTCGGTCTCGATCAGCAGTCGGTCGCGCGGAATGAGATGTGCTGTCTGGCGCAGATCCCCGGCATTCTTGAAGGTCACGATCCCGGACAGAGAGATGAAGAAGCCGAGGTCGAGCATTGCGCGGGCCAGGTCCGCGCTGCCGGTGAAGCAGTGGATGACGGCGGTGAACGCCCCCTTCCCCATCTCCTCGGCCATGATCGCCTTGGTGTCCTCTTCCGCCTCGCGGGTGTGGACGATCAGCGGCAGGCCGGTCTGACGCGCCGCCGCGATATGCCGACGAAAGCTGGCGCGCTGCCGGTCGCGATCCGACTTGTCATAATAGAAGTCCAGCCCGGTTTCTCCAATGCCGACCACGCGCGGATGCTCGGCCCGTTCGACCAGCAACGCGGTCTCGACGTCCGCATGGGTGTCGGCATCGTGCGGGTGGATGCCAACACTGGCCCAGACGTCGGGTTCGTGCTCCGCGGTCGCAAGCACCGCGCTCCATTCCGATGCCCGGGTCGAGATGTTGAGCATCGTCGAGACACCAGCCGCTCGCGCCGCCGCCAGCACCTCCTGCTGGCGATCGGCCAGTCCGGCATAGTTGAGATGGCAATGGCTATCGACGAACATCAGGTGTCCGCCGTTTCCAGTTCGAGGCGGGGGAATAGCGGCACGGGCTGCGCGACGCGATATCCGGAGGTCCGCAACTCGTCATACCATATCTGGCTCTCGATCGCGGCAAAGTCGCGTGCCTCGGCTGCCACGCCCATCTGATCGAGCAGTTTGCCCGCGCTCTCGGGAATGACCGGCAGGATCGCGATAGCGAGATCGCGGATGACGCTGAACAGCGTCCCCAGCACGGTCTTCATCCGTTCCGGGTCGGTCTTGCGCAGCGCCCAGGGCGCCTGGGCATCGACATATTGATTGCAAGCGAAAACGGCCTTCATCCAGGCTTCGATCCCTGTCGAGAAGGCGAGTTGCTCGAAGGCGCGCGGCGTCTCGTCGAGGCAGGCCGCTGCGACGCTGCGAACCAGCGCCGCGTCCTCTTCGGTGCGATCGAGCGTAGGCAGCTCGCCATCGAGATTCTTGAAGATCATCGACAGGGTGCGTTGCGCCAGGTTACCGAAGCTGTTGGCCAGCTCGGCATTGGCGCGGTTGACGATCGCCTCGTGGCTATAACTGCCGTCCTGTCCGAAGCTGACTTCGCGCAGCAGAAAATAGCGAAGCTGATCGACACCATAGCGCTCGGCCATCATCATCGGATCGACGACGTTGCCGACCGACTTCGACATCTTCTCGCCGCGGTTGAGCAGGAACCCATGACCGAACACCTGCCTGGGCAGCGGAACCTTCGCAGACATGAGGAAAGCCGGCCAGTAGACGGTGTGGAAGCGGACGATGTCCTTCCCGATCAGATGCAGGTTCGCCGGCCAGTATTTCGCCAGTGCCGCGTCGCGATCGGGATAGCCGATGCCGGTCAGATAATTGGTCAGCGCATCGACCCAGACATACATGACGTGGCCGGGACTCCCCGGCACCGGCACGCCCCAGTCGAAGCTGGTGCGCGATACCGACAGGTCGCTGAGCCCGCCCGAAACGAAGCTGACGATCTCGTTGCGGCGGGTTTCCGGTCGGATGAAATCGGGCTGGTCGCGGTAGAGCTGGAGCAGCGGCTCCTGATAGCGAGACAGCCGGAAGAACCAGCTCTCCTCCTTGGTCCATTCGACCGGGGTCCCCTGGGGGGAGAGTTTTTGCCCCCCTTCCCCCTCGGTCAGTTCCTTCTCGTCGTAAAAGGCTTCGTCGCGGACGGAATACCAACCTTCGTAACGATCGAGATAGAGATCGCCATTCGCCTCCATCGCCTGCCAGATCGCCTGGCTGGCGGCATGATGATCGGCGTCGCTCGTGCGGATAAAGCGATCGTATGATATATTAAGAGTGTCGCACATCTCCTTGAAGTAAGAAGACATTTCATCCGCCAGCGCGCGAGGTTTTATGTCACGCGCTCGCGCCGCCTGCGCCATTTTCAAGCCATGCTCGTCGGTTCCGGTCTGGAAGCGCACGTCGCGCCCCATCGATCGCTGGAAGCGCGCAATCGTATCCGCTGCGATCGCCTCATAGGCGTGGCCGATATGCGGGCGACCGTTGGGATAGCTGATCGCGGTGGTTATGTAATAAGGTTCCGACATGGCTCAGCCATTAGGCAGCGCTTCGGTAATCCGCAACGCCTCGATTGCCCCGAAGTGCCGTAACGCTGCGGATACCGCCTATCGAACAGGCGCGGGCGCGAGCTTTGCCAGCATCGTCGCCAGCTCGAATACTGTCGTCGACGGATCGAGCGAGAGATGGACCGCGCTCTCGCCGATCCGGCGGGCGTCTTCCCACAAGGCGATCGCTTCGGCCAGCCCAGGTCCTTCCCGGCGCCGCGCCTCAGTCGCGATCCGTGCCGGCACCCGCTCCAGATAGGCTTCATAGCGCGCCTGTGCGGCCTTGGTCCCGAGCTGCCTCGACAGGATCGACCGGATCGCGTTGGTGGGGTCGCCCTGCCCCACCAGCCGGTCCATCGCCGCGTCGAGCGCGGCGATATCGAGCCCCGCGAAGCCCAGCGCGCGGCCTGGCGATCCCTTGCCGACACCGACCAGCGCGTCGATCTCCTCCGCCGGTTCCTCAGGCAAGGCGCGACGGAGCGCCAGCCGCATGTCGGCGTCGCTGAGCGGCGTAAAGCGCAGCTGGCGGCAGCGCGACCGGATGGTCGGCAACAACCGGCCGGGCGCATGGCTGATCAGGAAGAATGTGGTGCCGGCGGGCGGCTCCTCGAGATTCTTGAGCAGCGCGTTAGCGGCGGGCCGCTCCAGGTCGTCGATAGCGTCGATGATCACGGCCCTGCGCGGCGACAGGCTGGGTGTGGTCGCGAACAGGCTCTGGAGGGAACGAACCTGTTCGATGCTGATCGACCGCGCCAGATCGTCCGACTTGTCCTTGGTCAGCCGCGTCAGGATACGGATGTCGGGATGGCTGCCCGCGCGGATATAATTGACGATCGGATGATCGTCGGGCGTCTCGATCCCCCGCAGGCCGACGCGGGGCCCCGCTGCGTCGGCTAGAAGCCGCGTCGCCGCCGCCAGCGCGAAGCTCGCCTTGCCGACGCCTTCGGGGCCCGTCAGCAGCCAGGCATGGTGGAGCCGCCCCGAATCCGCCGCCTCGCGGAACGCGGCGACCTGCTCGTCATGACCGACCAGGCTCATGGCAGCAGGTCCGCCAGCGCGGCGATCAACCGTGCGGTCACCTCCTGCGGCGCTCCCTGCGCGTTGATCGTGCGGATCCGTGCGGGCTCCTGCTCCGCGATCCTGCGGAAACTTTCGGCGACCCGGTCGTGAAAGGCTTCGCCGCGCTTCTCGAACCGGTCGCTGTTGGCGATCCCCGCCTCCGCCTGCCGAAAGGCTGCATCGAACACCGGCATGTCGAGCAGCAGGGTGCGGTCGGGGAGGTAGCCGGCGCTACCGATCGCGTGCAGCGTGCGGATCGCCTCGTCGCCGAGCCCGTCGGCGCCGCCCTGATAGGCGATCGAGCTGTCGAGGAAGCGGTCACACACCACCCAGCGGCCAGCCTCGATTGCCGGCCGGATCGTCCGCGCGACATGGTCGGCGCGCGCGGCGGCGAACAGCAATGCCTCGGCACGCGCATTCCAGCGGTCGGCGGCGCCTTCGAGCAGCAGGCGGCGGATCGCCTCCGCTCCGTCGCTGCCGCCGGGCTCGCGCGTCTCGACGACGTCGAGCCCGCACGCGCGCAACGCGGCGGCCAGCGCCTTCGCCTGGGTGGACTTGCCGACCCCCTCCCCGCCCTCGAGCGTGATGAACCTGCCCGGCTTCACGGCCTCAGGCTAGGCCGAACAGCCAGCGCAGGCCCGCCATCATGCGGTCGAAGAAACCGGCAGTGCCGACATCCTGGTCGGCGACGAGCGGCAGCTTCTGCGGCGCCATGTCGGGGCCGGTGACGACAAGATCGGCGATATGGTCGCCCTTCTTGAAGGGCGCCTTGATCGGCCCCTGATAGACCACCTTGGTCTTGAGGTCGGAGCCCAGCCCGGCCGGAACAGTGACGACCAGGTCCTTCGGTGCGACCAAGCCGACCTGGCGCTCGTCGCCGAGCTGGACCTCGGCCACCTGAACCTTGCGGCCCTTTGGCACAACCGGCTTCGATTGCCAGGCCCGGAAGCCCCAATTGATGAAGGAAACCGACTGGTCGATCCGCTGGTTGAACGAGGTCAGCCCCGACAGGACCATGACGAGGCGACGGCCATTCTGCTCGGCCGAGCCGGTGAAGCCGAAGCCGGCTTCCTCGGTGTGACCGGTCTTGAGGCCATCTGCGCCCGCCACTCGGCCGAGCAGCGGATCCCGGTTCGCCTGGGTGATCGCCTGTCCGCCGCCCATCGTCTTGCCCCAGGTGAAGCTGGGGCGGCTGTAGAAGGTCTTGTAGAGCTTGGGATGATCCTCGATCGTCCGTTCGGCCAGGGTCGCGAGGTCGCGCGCGGTGACGTAGGTGACCCCGCCGTCGGGCCAGCCGTTCGACGTGCCGAAATGGCTGTTTGTGAGTCCCATCTCCTTTGCGCGCCGGTTCATCAGCGCAACGAAGGCCTGCTCGGTCCCCGAGATATGCTCGGCCAGTACGACGCAGGCATCGTTGCCCGAGAGGGTGACGATGCCGAACAGCAGGTTGGCTACGCTCACCTGTTCGCCAGGCGACAGGAACATGGTCGATCCCGCCGACGGGCCATGCCACTGCTTCCACGTCTCGGGCCGGACGGTGGCCATCGCGTCGAGCTTGAGTTCGCCCTTCTTGATCAGGTCGAAGGCGACGTAGACGGTCATCATCTTCGCCATCGACGCCGGCGGCATGCGCAGGTCGGGATTCTTGGAATAGAGGATCGCGCCCGACGACAGGTCCTTCAGGAATGCGACCGGCGCGGGCGTGTCGAACGGCGGCGCGGCGGCCTCCGCCGGGATGGCCGCCATCAGGAAAACAGCCGAAAGCAGGGCGACTTTGCTGCGCGTCATTGCCTGGAAATTCCCTCCGAACCTTGCGTGTCGACCGATCCGTTGCCACCGGCGATCCGGACCAGCCGGGCATCCTGATAGCCGTAGGACCGGGCCTGCGCCAGCGCGGTCATGGCCTCCTGCTCATTCTTATAGGGGCCCATCCGCACCCGCCAGAGATTGCCGATCGGCTCCACCCGGCCGGCGACGATCTCGGCGATCTCTTCGGCGCGGGCACGGCTGCCGACCGCAGTGACCTGGATGAACCAGCCGCCGACCGGCACCGCTTCGTCCGGTACGGCGGCGGCGACCCGCGGCGGTGCCTTGGGTTCGGCCGGGCGGGTCGCGAAGCGGCGATTGAGCGCGGCCAGCTCGGATGAGGAAGCATAGGGACGGTCGGACGCCGGCCGACCCCAGCGCAGCGAGAGCCGGTCGGCATCGGACGGATAGACCCGGCGGACGCGGACCCGCGAGACGCCGGCCCGCTCGATTCCCAGGAGCTGGGCCGAACGGCGCGACAGATCGATGATCCGGTTGGTTACGAACGGGCCGCGGTCGTTGATCCGGACGACGATCGTTCTGCCGGTGTCGAGCGCGGTCACCTCGACATAGCTAGGCAGCGGCAGCGTCTTGTGCGCGGCACCCACCCGATCCATGTCGAACTGTTCGCCATTGGCGGTCTGGCCGCCATGGAACTGCGCGCCGTACCAGGAGGCCAGCCCCACCTCGTCATAGCTCGCATCGTCGGACGGGTAGTACCACACGCCCGCCACCTGATAGGGCTTGCCGATCTTGACCGGCGTGTCCGATGCCGGCCCCTGCGGCTTCGACGGCGTCGGCCGGTGGGCGGGACCCGGCCGTCCCGGACGCGGGACGCCGCAACTCGCCAGAAGCAGGGCCAGGCACAGGAGCGCGGCGCTGTTCGAGGCACGCATCATTCGACGATCGCGTCGCCCAGGAGGCCAACCGACAGCGCGTAGAAGTTCGAGCAGTTATAATCGAGGATCGAGCGGTAGTTGGTCGTCAGCAGATAGCCGGTATTGCCGTTGCCGTCGGGCTCGATCAGCGTCGCCAGTTCGTCTTCGGCGGGCACCCGGCCGCTCAGCATCATCAGCCCCTTGTCGCGCCATTCGGCGATGGTCAGCCAGCGGCTTTGCCGGGCGAAGACGCGCGGGCAGCGCGGCGACGACAGGGGCGAACGGATCGCGGCCCGGTCGATCCCTTCGGGAACGCGCACGGCCACGCCCCATGGAACCCCCTTCTTCCACCCCGCATCGCGCAGATAATTGCCGATGGAGGCGAGCGCGTCGGGCTCGCTGCGCCAGATGTCGGCCTTGCCGTCATTGTCGCCATCGATGGCGAGGCGGAGATAGACGCTCGGCAGGAACTGCGGATAGCCCGTGGCCCCCGCCCAGCTTCCCTTGAGCTGGCTACGCGGGATGCCCCGGCTCATCAGCAGCAGCGTCTTGAGGAACTCGTCGGCGAACAGCTCGCGCCGACGGCCCTCATAGGCCAGCGTGCCGAGCGCGTTGAGCAGGTCGAAATTGCCGGTGAAGGTGCCATAGCCGGTCTCGTGCCCGTAGATGGCGAGCATGATCTGCTCGGGCACCCCCGTCTCTTGCTCGATCCGCAGCAACAGCGGGCGGAGCGATCCGTAACGCGACCGGCCCATGTTTATGCGCACGCGGTCGACATGGCTGGCCAGATAGGGTGCGAAGGGCGGCGGCGCGGCGGCGCTGCCGGGGCTCGCGCCGGGCTGGCCGCGGTCGAGCCGGACGACGCGGGCATTGAAGCTGAGCGTCGGCAGGGTCGCGTCGAACAGGGTCGGCGAGATCCCCATCGCCAGCGCGCGGGGGCGCAGCGTGGCGATGAAGGCGCGCATCCGGCTATCCTCGGTCGGAACCGCGGCCGCCGGCGCATCGGTAAGCCGCGCCGCATCGTCGGGCGCCTGCCCCTCTTCCAGCACCGGCTGCGCGACCGCCGGCATCGCCCCGGCCACCGCCGCCATCAAAGCCAGGGCAACGACCGCCCCACGCAACACAGAACTTCGCATTCCGACCCCTTTGTCCGTAGCCTGCTTGCCACAGCTTGGAGCGGGGGTGAAATGCTTTGATCGTACGGCTTGCACGAAAGGCCGCAGCGGCGATAAGGGCTGACATCCCTCGGGCCGACCCGACGGAGAGGTGGCCGAGTGGTTTAAGGCAGCGGTCTTGAAAACCGCCGTGGGTGCGAGCCCACCGTGGGTTCGAATCCCACCCTCTCCGCCATTTCCCGCAAGAGGCGTCACGCCGCCATCCGTCGCCATGACGATTTGCCGTTTGCGGCGGCCTGCGAACCATGCATCAACTGCGCGGATGCCGGCTACCCCACAGGATCCCCAGCTTCTCCGTCGCCTGCTGCGCGCCAGGGACCGGATGGACGTGGCCTCCGACGAGGACTGGCCGGTGCGCCGCCTGGCACGGGTGAGTGGGGTCTCCGAGGCGCATTTCGCGCGCTCCTTCCGCCAGGCATTCGGTACCCCGCCCCACCGCTACCTGCTGTCCCGCCGCGTCGAGCGGGCGGCGGCGCTGCTGCGCGATACCGACCTGCCGGTCACCAAGATCGCCTTCGAGGCGGGGTGGAACAGCCTCGGCACCTTTTCGCGTACCTTCCGCGACGTGACCGGCGAAAGCCCCAGCGAATGGCGCGACAGGATGCGGGGCGAGCCCCACCATCTCGGTCTCGTGCCGCACTGCTTCGTTCGCGCGGCGCACCGGCCCGACCTCAGGATGGCAGTTTCGGAGAAGCGTCGCCGGGCGGGCGCGGCTAAGAGCTCTACGGCCACGAAGGAGGTCATATGAGCCAGGGTGTCCAGGTAGCCGGTCTGTACGTTCGCGATCAGGACGAGGCGCTGCAATTCTATGTCGAGAAGCTCGGCTTCCGCGTGCACACGGACGTGCGCAATGGCGATTATCGCTGGCTGACCGTCCAGCACCCCGAGCAGCCGGATTTCCAGCTCGGCCTGTTCCGACCGCAGGCGCCCATGGTCGACGACGGCACCGCCCGCGCGCTGCAGGAGGCGATCGCCAAGGGGGCGATGCCGCCGCTCGTTCTGGCGGTAGAGGATTGCCGCGCCGCCCATGACGAGATGCGCGGGCGCGGCGTCGAGTTCACACAGGAGCCGATCGAACGCTACGGCGCCGTCGACGCGAGTTTCCGCGATCCGTCGGGCAATGGCTGGAAACTGGTCCAGCGCTGACCCCTTCCCCGTCCCTCGTCTTCTCCAGAACCGAAAGGGAAGTCGCATGTCCGTGCAAGCCTGGATCCGCCAAGGTCATCGCTGGCTGGGAATCGTCCTGACGCTGACCATCCTCACCAATTTCGTCGCCATGGGCTTCGGCCAGCCGCCGGCGCCGATCGTCTACGCACCGCTCGTCCCGCTCGCGCTGCTCCTGGCGAGCGGGCTGTACATGTTCGTGCAGCCCTATCTCGGCCGGAAAGACGCCGGGCCCGTCGCCTGATCCGTCACGCGTTCAGGCCGACTGGGCCCGCAGAGCCGCCTCGACGATCTCCGTCGCACCGGTGACGTCGGGGTAACAGAGGCCCGGATCGGCGCGGAAGCGTTCCATGAAGGCCCGTTCGGCCGCCAGCCATTTGAGGCTGCCCTCGATCGCCTCGTCGAGCTGGTCGCGCGGGATGACGACGACGCCGTTGTCGTCGGCGAGGATCGCGTCACCGGGCGCGACCGCGACGCCGCCGCAGCTTATCGGCACGTTCATCTCCCCGCCCATGCCGCGATATTTGGTGGTGACCGGGCTGATGCTGCGCGCCCATATCGGCAGGCCGGCTTCGCGCGCGTCGTCCATGTCGTTGACCGCGCCGTCGACGATCACGCCCTCCAGCCCGGTCGCCGCCGCCGCGTGGATGGTCGCGCCGCCCCAGTTGCAGGTGCGCTGGTCCTGTCCGCGGTCGATCAGCAGCACATCGCCGGGCCGGGTGAACTTGAGCGCATAATGCGCCATCACCGAATCGGGCACGGTGATACGCACAGTGACGGCGGTGCCGACGATCCTGCTGCCCGGAATGCGGGGGATCATGCCGCCGTCCATGAAGCCGGCCTCCAGATGATGGCCCACCGTGCCGGTGTCGAGCTCCAGCAACGCGGTGCGCTGATCGGCGCGCATCTGCTCGGGCATCGGGTTGACGACATAGATGCGCCGTTCGGGAAGCATCGCCATGATCAGGTCATCCTTGCAGAAATGGGGAGGCCAGAGGGGCAGGACGACGCAGGCGCCCTGCCCCGGCCGGTCAGAAGCGGTAGCGCAGTTCGACGCCGTAGGTGCGTGGCTCGCCCCAGACCGCCTGGTCGAGGCCGCCGAACACACGGGCATAGGTGCGATAGTCCTGCTTGGTGAGATTCTTGCCCCACAGCGCGATCATCAGGTCGCCGACCTCGTAGCCGATCCGCGCGTCGACCAGCGTATAGCCGGACTCGCGATATTTCGGCAGCTTCTCGGGCTGGAGGTACATGTCACCGGTATAGGTAGCGCTGCCGACCAGGAAGACCTCGCCCGGCCCGGCGGGGAAGCGATACTCGGCCTGCCCGCCGATCATCCAGTCGGGCGTGAACTCGATCCGGTTGCCGGCATAGGAGACCGCCACCGTCGATCCAATCGTCGCGTAATCGAAGCGCGTATATTTGGCGTCGAGATAGGAGGCGTTGCCCGACAGGCTCAGCCCCTCGAACGGCCGCAGCGTCGCCTCGACCTCGAAGCCCTTGATCCGCGCCTTGCCGGCATTGGTGACCTGGACCGACGACACGGTGCTCGCCCCGGTCGGCACGATCTGGGCGACCTGCTTGTCCGAATAATCCATACGGAACGCCGCGAGGCTATAGCGCAGCAACCGACCGAACAGTTGCCCCTTGATCCCGGCCTCATAGTTGATCACCGATTCCGGGCCGAAGATCAGGTCGCGCGAGATCAGGTTGGCGGCGCCGATCGTGTCGAGGTTGAAGCCGCCCGACTTGAAGCCCTTCGAGACGGTTCCATAGATCGTCAGCTCGCGGGTCGGCTTGTAGGTCAGGCTGCCCGTCCAGGAGACGTTCTTGTCCGTGCGGCGCAGATCGTCGAAATCATAGCTCAGCACAGGACCGCGGACCTGCAGATAGGCTCCGGTCTTCTTCTCGTAGGTGTAGCGCAGGCCGCCGTTCACGGTCAGCCGCGGCAGCAGGTCGTAGTCGGCGTTGATATAGGCGGCGTAGCTGTTGGTGATCGCCTTGGCGCGGTTGAGCGCACCGTTGGCCAGCGATCCGCCGATGTAGATCTGCCGAAGCGCAGTGCCCTTCTGGTGGTAATAATAGAGGCCGCCGACATAGCGGAATGGCCCGTCGCTCGGCGACGTGATCCGGAACTCCTGACTCGCCATCTGCACGAAGTCGGTCAAGGGATTGGAATTGAACAAATTGATCGGAAGCTGATCGATGTCGCTCGACACCGTGACGTTGATCTTGCGATAGGCGGAGATCGACGCCAGCACCATGTCGTTCGGCAGGCTGTATTCCGCCGTCAGATCGGTGCCCCACATGTTGCGTTTATCGCCGTTGGGCTGGTCGCTGTTCGCCTCGAACCGGTTGCCGGTATAGTAGGGCGCGGCCGCGCCGACCGGCGAATCCATCTGGGTCTGGAGTACGGTGCGCCGGTCGCGGGTGAAATCGGCGTTCAGCTTGACCTTCAGCGCGTCGGACGGCTTGAAGACGATCTGCGCACGGGCGCCGCGACGGTTCTCGTCGTTGACGTCCTGATCGTTGAAGATGTTGTGGATATAGCCGTCGCGGTCATAGGTCGCGATGGTCAGCTTGGCCGACAGCGTGTCCGACAGCGGGCCCGAAATGCTCGCCTGCGTGCGGAAGGCGTTATAGTTGCCGTAGCTGGCGTAGACGCTGCCCTCGACCGTGTCGCCGGGTTCCTTGGTGGTGATATTGATGACGCCACCGATCGTGTTCTTGCCGAACAGAGTCCCCTGTGGTCCCCGCAGCACCTCGACCTGGGCGATCTCGGCCAGGTCAGCATTGTAGCCCGAGGTGCGAGGGATGTAGACGCCGTCGAGATACATGCCCACGCCAGCCTCGATGCCGATGTTGCGCGAATCCCCACCGACGCCGCGAATGGTGAGCTGGGTCGACAGGCTGCCGCGCTCGGTGAACTGAACGCCGGGCATCAGCCGCGACATGTCGCGCAGGCTCTTGATTCCGGCGGTTTCGAGCTGGGCCTGATCGAAGGCGGTCACCGATACCGGGACGTCTTGCAGGCTTTCGGCGCGGCGCCGGGCGGTGACGACAATCTCGCCGCCGTCGATGGAAGCTGCCTCACTATTATTCCCAGATTCGGCTGCAAATACCACATGGGCCGGGACCACACAGAGGATAAGACCAAGCACTTTAATGGATGATCCAGGAATTATCTTTTTCACAGCCGATCCCCTTTGCAAGTTTATTAAAGGTTTATTGGAAACGGGGACTATCGCTACCATTTCATCGAATAATTTCGAGTTTGATTTATTTATAAATCCCTATCAGCGATTCTTATGAGCTGCAGGCCGGTCGCGGGTCTGCGATAGCGGAGTTCCAGGTCGCCCGCGCAAGCCAGGCCAGCACTGCCACGGCGACCAGCATCGCGGGAGCGACAACCAGCTCCATGGAAAGGCGCAGCGCCTGCGGGCCGAGTCCGGTGGACAGGGCGCCGACGAGCGTCGGACCGAGCCCCAGCCCGACGACGTTGATGAACAGCACGTAAAGCCCAGACACCTGCGCCCGCGCCGCCGGTGAAGTCGCTAGCTGGAGGAAAGCCGGCACCACCCCCATTGGCATCGACACGGCGAAATGAAGCCCTGCAACAACCAGCAAAAGGCCAATGGGACCGCTCGGCAACGCGAGGGCCAATGCGAATGGCAGGCCGAGAAGCGCCGCCAGCGCGACGACCCGCACATGGGCGTTGGAGGCTCCCGCCCGTAGCAGCGCGTCGGCGAGCCAGCCGCCCGCGAGCAGACCGATCGGACTGGCCGTCAGCACGACGAGCCCGTAACGGACGCCGATCACCTGGGCGGGCCAGTCGAATTCGCGGCCGAGCACCGTCGGCATCCACGATACCAGTGCGTAGCTGGTCATGATCACGCCTGACATGCCGACGAACAGCGGCAGGTACAGGCCGATCCGTGCTCTGACGGCCGCAACCATGGCGGGAAAGCCCGGCCTCTCCTCCGCTCCGCGGTCCGGTCCGCCGACGCGCGCAGGTTCGCGGATCATGCCGATGAGGACCAGGAAGATCAGGCCCGGCGCGGCGATGGCGATGAAGGTCTGTTGCCAGGGCCGCAAGCCGCCCAGTAGCGGCAGTTCCGCCCCGCCTCCGCCGGTGAAGTAGCGATAGACATAGCCGGTGATCAGCAGCGCCAGCCCGGCGCCGAGGACGCCGCCGACCTGGAACAGGCTGATGGCGCGGCCGAGCTGTTCGCGCGGGAAGCGGTCATGGACGATCGAGTAGCTGGCGGGCGCGAGCCCTGCCTCCCCCGCCCCGACCCCGATCCGCGCGAGCAGCAGCTGCGGGAAATTGGCGGCAAGCCCGCAGGCCCCCGTTGCGACCGACCACATGGCGACGCCGATCATGATCGTGCCCTTGCGCGACCAGCGATCGGCAAGCCAGCCGAGCGGCAGGCCCATCACCGCGAAGAACAGGCCGAAGGCAATGCCCTGGAGCAGGCCGATCTCGGCATCGCTGATGCCCAGGTCGGCCCGGATCGGATCGACCAGCAACGACAGGCCGATCCGATCGACGAAGGACAGGATCAGGGCGGCCATCAGCAACAACACGACGAGCCAATCCCTGATCCGTCCCTTTTCCATGTGCATTCGTCCTTCCTGTTCCGTCCGGCCTCAGGCCGACAGTCGTTCGGCTTCGGCAGCCTTGGCCTCGCCATAGGCGGCGCGCACAGCCGCCCGTGTCACCCGGCCCTGGCGCAGGTCGGCAGCGATTGCGGCCGGATCGCGCGCCTGCGGGTCGCCAAAGCCGCCGCCGCCGGGCGTCTCGATCCGCACCGACTGGCCCGGCGCCAGGACCAGACGGGGCTGGTTGGCCGGTATCTCATGTTCACCGGGGGCTCCCCGGTCGCGGATAATATGCGCCACCGCCCCCTTGCTGCCACCGAACACGCCATCGGCTGGAATGATCGTGCCTTCGCTGGATGCGTAGCAGAAGGTGTCGTCGTCCAGGGCGCGGATTTGCCGCGCGATGCCCATGCCGCCGCGCCATTGCCCGGCACCGCCGCTGTCGGTGACGAGGCTATATTCGTCGACCACGAGCGGATACTCGTTCTCCAGCGCCTCCGCCGGCAGGTTGGATGAATTGGTGATATGGACATGGGTGCCGTCGGCGCCGTCATGCCCGGCTCGCGCACCGGCGCCGCCGCCGATCGTCTCGACATAGACATAAGTGCCCGGCCGCCGCCGGCTGCGGCCGGAGAAGACCATCGCCGGCATCGCGTCGTTGCTCGCCGCCATCACCCGTTCGCGCGGCAGGAAATGGGCAAAGGCCCCGATCACCGAGGCCGCGACCCGCTGCGCGGTGTTGGAGCGCATGCCCACCGCCGCCGGGAAGGTCGGATTGGTGATGGTTCCCTCGGGCGCGCGCATCGTGATCGAGGCGAACATCCCCTCATTGGCCATCAACTCCGGGTCCAGCATGGTCTTGACCGCATAATAGACGCTCGCCAGCATCGCGCTCCGCGGCATGTTGTAGCTGCCGCGGCACTGCGGCCCCGATCCATCGAAGTCCACGGTCAGATTGTCGCCCTCGACGATCAGGGTCGCGCGGATCGCCACCGGATCGCCGCCGAAGCCGTCATCGTCGAGATAGCAGACATGGCTGCCGGTGCCGTCCTCGAGCGCGGCGATGCGGTTGCGCAGCCGGCGGGCGGTATAGGCGAGGATGTCCTCGATCGACTGCTCGACCGCGTCGATGCCGAGCTGGCGGACCAGTTCGAGCATGAGCTGCGCGCCGCGCTCATTGGCGGCAATCTGGACCTTGAGGTCCGCAACCCGGTCGGCCGGTTCCCGGCTGTTCTGGGCCAGCAGGGTCAGCAGCCCGGTGTCCAGCTCGCCCTCGCGGACGATGCGAACCAGCGGGATGCGGATACCTTCCTCGAACACCGTCCGTGCGGTCGGGGAGACCGAGCCCGGATAGGTGCCGCCGACGTCCGAATGATGGCCGATGTTCGCCGCGAAGAAGCGGCAGCGCCCTTCCCAGAAGATCGGCGTGACGATGGTGATGTCGGGGGCGTGGGTACCGCCCGCCAGATAGGCGTCGTTGCAGATGAAAACGTCGCCCTCGCGAACATTGTCGACGCCATAGTCGCCCAGCACGGTTTCGACCCCGCCCGACAGCGACCCGAGGTGCATGGGGATGTGCGCGGCCTGCGCGATCAGCCGCCCCTTGCCATCGAACATCGCGACCGAGCAGTCCTTGCGTTCCTTGATGTTGGGCGAGAAGGAGGCCCGGACCAGCCGGTTGCCCATATCTTCGGTGATCGAGAGCAGGCGGTTGGAGAAGACCTCCATCGCGATCGGATCGAACAACTGGCCCTCTGCCTTGCTGATCGGGGAATCCCTGTCTGCCATGGTCTGCTATTCCTATTCGAAGATCGAAACGATGAGGTTGCCGAGCGGATCGACCGTCACGGTCTGGCCGGGCTGGACGATGAGGGTTGAGCTCATCTCCTCGATGATCGCGGGCCCCGCGAAGGTGCGCCCGATCGGCAATTGTCCGCGGCGGTAGATCGACGTCTCCACCCATCCGGCGTCCTTGCCGAAATAGACCGGGCGGCGTCCCTTGACGGCATCGAGACCGGGGACGGGAACCGGCGCCGAAACCGGCACGCGCGCGACCCGGCCGATCGCCTGGATGCGGCAGTTGACGATCTCGACCGGGCGGTCGGACACGTCATAGCCATATTCCTGGACATGCTGGCGGCGGAAACGCTGGACCATGTCATCCAGCCCGTCCTCGCGGACGTCGTCGAGCGGCACCGAGACCTCGAAATTCTGGCCATCGTAGCGCGCGTCGACCATGATCCGCAGCTGACGGTCCTCCTCCGCGACACCTTCGCGGACCAGCCAGGCGGTCGCCTCGTCGCGCATCTCGCCGAGTACGGCACAGACGCGGCGCCAGGACTGTGCGCCGGCCAGGCTCAGTTCGCTGCGGACGAAGTCCATGTTGATGTCCGATAGCAGGATGCCGCGCGCGCACAGCGTCCCCGGTTCCTGCGGCACCAGCACGGTGCGGATCCCGCAATCCTGGGCGAGGTCACAGGCATGGAGCGGTCCCGCCCCGCCATAGGCGAATAGGGCGAAGCCGCGGATGTCGTGGCCCCGCTCGGTCGAGACCGCGCGAATTGCGCGGCTCATATTGGCGTTGGCGATGCGCAGGATGCCATAGGCGGCCTCTTCGACGGACAGGCCGAGCGGCCGGGCGATCCGTTCCTCGATCACGGCGCGGGCCGCGGCGGCGTCGACCGGGAGGCGCCCTTCCAGCAGCGCTACAGGATCGAGACGCCCAAGCACGATGTTCGCGTCGGTGATCGTCGGCTCGGTGCCGCCGCGGGCATAGGCGACCGGACCGGGCGCGGCCCCGGCGCTGCGCGGACCGACCTTCAGCGCACCGGCGTCATCGATCGCGGCAATGCTGCCACCGCCCGCGCCGATGACGTGGATGTCGATCATGGGCGTCTTGACCGGATAGTCCGCAACCAGCCGGTCCGATGCGAACAGCGGCTTGCCGTTGACGATGACGGAGACATCGGTTGACGTACCGCCGACATCAAAGGTGACGAGGTCGGGGAAATTGGCCACGCGGCCGATCTCTGCCGCACCGATCACCCCTGCCGCTGGACCCGACACGCAGGTGCGAACCGGAATCTCGCGGACTGTCGGAACCGACATCAGGCCACCGTTCGAATGGACGGTGTTGAGCTCGCCGGTGATGCCGAGATCGCCAACCCGCCCGAGCAGCCGTTCCAGATAGGTGCCCATGCGCGGGCCCATATAGGCGTTGAGCACGGTCGTGGACATGCGCTCATACTCCCGGAATTCAGGCAGTACGTTCGACGACAGGCTGACATAGGCATCGGGCAGGATCGCGCGGACGATCTCCCCGGCGCGGCGCTCGTGGTCGGGACGGCGATAGCTGTGCAGGAAGCAGATCACCACCGCGCCGACCCCGGCTTCGCCGAGCTTGCGGGCGGCCTCTGCGACCTGTTCCTCATTGAGTGGAACCTCGACGGTGCCGTCGGACAGGGTCCGCTCGTCGACCTCCAGGCGCAGGTCGCGCGGCACCAGCGGGGTCGGCCGGCCGATCGAATAGTCGTAGAGATGCGGGCGGGTCTGGCGGCCGATCTCCAGCGTGTCGCGGAAGCCGCGCGTCGTGATCAGGCCGGTCAGCGCGCCCTTCCGTTCGATCACCATGTTGGTGGCGACTGTAGTGCCGTGGCCCAGATGGCGGACCAGCGCCGGATCGATCCCATGGTCGGCGATCAGCGCCGACAGACCCGCGCCGATCGCTTCGGACGGATCATGCGGTGTCGAAGGCACCTTGAAATAATGGACCGAGCCGCGCCCTTCATCGAGCATGGTGAAGTCGGTGAAGGTCCCGCCCACGTCGAACCCAATGCGATACATTCATCTTCCCTCTGGCAAGCGATCGGGCATTCTTAACCCGTCGCGAGACGGCGCATCACGCCCACCGGATGACACCCTCGATCGCCTATTGAGTAGCGTCGCCCTTTTGCGGGCGGCCAACGCGATTTTCCGATGGAATGCGATCAGCATTTGTAATCGCGCCCGGAAAATGGGTGCGGATGGTGGGTGCAAAGCTGCGCCGATCGACTTTCATCGGAAGAAACGATTGGGTCGGTCGCCCCCCTGTCCGGCTATGGTCCGGACGGATAGAATAGCTGTCGCAAGCGACGGAGCGGGACGGGCGAGCGGATGAACACACGATTCCTGGAGACCTTCATCTGGCTGGCACGGCTGAAGAGCTTCAGCCGCACCGCAGAAAAACTGCATGCGAGCCAGCCTGCCGTCTCGGGACGCATCGTCGCGCTCGAGGAATTGCTGGGGGTCACTCTCTACGAGCGCAATTCCAAGGGATTCGAGCTGACCGCCGCGGGCCGCCGGGTACTCGACCGCTGCGAGCGGATCGTCGAGCTGTCGAACGAACTGAAGTCGATCGCTTCCGAGGACAATGTGCTGGGCCGGCCGGTCCGTATCGGCGCATCGGACGTGATCACGCTGAGCTGGATGAGCGATCTCGTCGCTGTCCTGGGCAGCAAATATGTCGATTATCAGTTCGATATCGTGACCGACAGCGCCAACAATCTCAGCCGGATGCTGATGGCCGACGAGATCGACATCGCCCTGATCGCCAACAACATCGACGCCAATCGGATCGTCAACGCACCACTGTGCAATTATCGGATCGAATGGCTCGCCAACCCGCGCCGCTTCGACGTCACCAAGCCGATCAACATCGAGCAGCTTTGCGAACTGCCGATCATCATGCCGCCGCCCGGAACCCCTGGCCACACCTGGCAAGTTGAATATCTCAAGCGGCACAACCCCAACTACTCGCCCGACCGGCCGTCCCCGCTACGCATCTCGTGCGGCTATTCGCCAGCGACCGGTATCCAGATGGTGGCGCAGGGTTTCGGCGTGCTGCCGGTGCCGGTCCTTCTGGCGCGGCCGTGGATCGCCTCGGGCGAGGTCGCCCCGCTCAAGGTCAAGGAAAGCTTCCCGGCCTGGGCGATGAACGCCTGCTACAAGTCGCCGCCGACGATCCCGATCATCGTCAGCCTTGTCGAAACCGCGCAGGCGGTCGCCAAGGCCTATGCCGATCGGCGCGGTGGCGCGGACTTCTGGCCATGACCCGCGAAGGACGACCGATCATGCCGCACGATCCCGCCCTTGCCCGCGCTATCGCGCAGGTCGGAGCCCCCGCCCCGCACCGTCCGGAGATCCGGAGCTTCTTCGATCCCGCGACTTCCACCATATCGCATGTCGTCCACGATCCCGGCAGCCGCGAGGCCGCGGTGGTCGATCCGCTACTAGGCTATGATCCCGCGTCGGGACGAACTGATAGCCGGCCTGCGGACGCCATAGCTGCTTATGTGCAGGCGGAGGGGCTACGCGTGGTCTGGCTGCTCGAAACCCATGTCCATGCCGACCACCTGTCCGGAGCCCCCTATCTGCAGGAGCGCCTCGGCGGTCGCATCGCGATCGGCGAGCATATCTCGGCGGTACAGACCAGCTTTGGCCGCCTGTTCCGGTCGGGCCGCGAATTCGCCGCCGACGGCTCGGATTTCGACCGGCTCTTCGCCGATGGCGACGGCTTCCGCATCGGTGGACTGGAGGCCACCGTCCTCCACGTCCCGGGCCATACACCGGCTTGCGTTGCCTATGTGGTGGGTGATGTCGCCTTTGTCGGCGACACGATGTTCATGCCCGACTATGGCACCGCCCGCGCCGATTTCCCCGGCGGTGACGCCCGCCAGCTTTTCCGCTCGCTCCGGCGCATCCTGAAGCTGCCGGGCCACACCCGGCTATTCATGTGCCACGACTATCTGCCCGAGGGGCGCGACAACTACCAGTGGGAGACGACGGTCGAGGCCGAGCGGCACGGCAACGTCCATGCGCGCGACGGTATCGGCGAGGATGCGTTCGTCGCGATGCGTGAAGGCCGCGATGCCGGCCTGGCGGTGCCCCGGCTGCTGCTGCCCTCGATCCAGGTCAACATGCGTGCCGGCCATCCGCCGGCTCCTGAGGACAATGGCATCCGCTATCTGCGGATCCCGCTCGACGCTTTCCCGGCCTAGTCAGCGGCGGCGCAACCGTTCCACGGTCAGTGCCACTCCCAGCGCGACGAGGATCGCGGCGCTATCGGCCACCCAGTCCCACACGCTCGCGTCACGCCGCAGGGCGGGGATCGCCTGGGTCAGCTCTATCAGAATGCCGAACAGCGAAAGGGCCGCCGCGAGCCGCCAGGCCGGCAGCGAACGATAGCCGGCCCGCCCCAGCAAGGTAAGAACCAGGAATGCCGCGACATGATTGACCTTGTCGCCCGCCCCGAGGCTCGGAGCCTGGTCTGCCGGCATGATTGCCAGGCCGTAGACGACCACCAGCGTCAGCCAGAAGACGGGTGCCTTGAAGCGGCGATAGAGGTCGATCAGCGCCATCCACTGCCCCGAAATGAAAATGGCCGGGCTAAACCCGGCCATATCCACGTCCGAATGTTCGGAACCAAGCTTACTTCTTGCCGAGCGTGAGCCCGCCGAAGCGCTTGTTGAAGCGAGCCACCTGGCCACCGGCATCGAGGAGCTGCGACTTGCCGCCCGTCCAGGCCGGATGCACCGACGGATCGATGTCGAGCTGAAGCGTGTCGCCGGCCGAGCCATAGGTCGAGCGGGTCTGATAGGTGGTTCCGTCGACCAGCTGCACCGTGATGGTGTGATAGTCGGGGTGGATATCTTTCTTCATCGTCATCTGGCTCCAGAAAAATGGCTGGTTTCCGACCAGCCGGGAAGCGAAGCGGCGCCTCTACAGCTTCGGGCCCGATAAGGCAAGCGAAGGAGATCTGTCAGTCGCTGGGCGGGTCTGCGATCATCGCGGTGAAATTGGCCTGGGCAGCGAGCTTGTCGCCGATATAGGCCTTGCCCTCGAACTTGCAGACGCTGCCGCGCTTCTGCGCGAAGGCGACTTCCAGCCGAAGCAACACGCCGGGCTCGACGGGTGTCCGGAATTTCACTTCGTCGATCGTCATGAAATAGACGAGCTTGCCCGAGCCGGCGAGGCCGAGCGACTCCACGGCAAGCACGCCCGCGGCCTGCGCCATCGCTTCGACGATCAGTACGCCGGGCATGATAGGGCGACCGGGAAAATGGCCCTGGAAGAAATTCTCGTTGATCGTGACGGCCTTGACCGCCGTGATCCGCTCGTCGACCACCAGCTCCTCGACGCGATCGACGAGGAGCAGCGGGTAACGATGCGGCAGCGCGGCCATGACCCGCCGGACGTCCAGCGGGCCAAGGATCTTCGGTGCGTCTTCGCTCATCGAGGGACGATCAGCGTCCCGCCGGGGCGGCAGCCTGTTCGGACTGGCCCGGCTGCCAGTTGGCCGGCGGGGTGATCGAGACGCTCGGCACCAGCGCGTTGAGCTGGGTCACGACGTCGGGAGTCAGGTCCGAACCGCCCTGGACGGCAACGACCGCCTCCGGCCCGATGACGAGGCCGATCTTCTTCGCGGTCATTGCGGCCTTGAGCGCCTGCTCGACCTTGGCGCCGATCTGCTCCTTCACATAGGCCTGCGGACGCGCGATGGGAGCGGCAAGGCGCTGCAGCTCGGCCTGGGCTGCCTGGCCCTTCTGCTGGAAGGCTGCGATCTTCGCCTCGAGCGTCGCCTTGGGCGTCGCCGGGTTCTTCTGCAGGTTCTCGATCTCGGTGCGGAGCGGGGCGAGTTCGCCCTGCAGCGCGGTCTGACGGGTCTGCAGGGCGGTGAACTGCGCCTTGTAGGTGGTTTCCATCTGGCTCATCGCCGTACGATAGGCGGCCGAGTTGGAGACCGCGCCTTCGAGGTCGACGACCGCGACGCCGGTGTTGGCGGCCGCCGGCGCCGCAGCGGCCTGGGCATTAGCCGCGACGGGAAGGAGCGCGAGAGCAGCCGCGCCGGCCGCCGTCTTCAGGAAGGATTTCATCAGAACTGTGTCCCTACGTTGAAAGTGAAGAGCTTGGTGTTGTCGCCGGGCTCCTTGAGCAGAGCCTTCGCGATGTCGATGCGGAACGGACCGAAGGGCGAGTTCCAGTTGACGCCGAAGCCGACCGAAAGGCGCGGCTTTGCGGAGTCGCCGTAGAAATCCTCGCGGAACGGGCTGATCGTGCTCTGGGCCTTGTCGTTCCTGACGCTGCCGACGCAGGGCTTCTTCGACGAGGAAGAATAGCCGATTTCGCAGAGCGTATAGGCGCCTGCATTGTCGTTGCCCACCGCGGAGATGAACAGCTGTCGCCCGCTGCTGTCGAGCACCGGCCGCAGCACGGGCAGATAGTTGCCCTTGTCGTCCAGCTGGAACGGATAGCCCGGATTCTCCGGCGCGATCAGCGCCGGCTTCGACACGCCGAACACCGCGCCGACGTCCATGAAGATCGACGGACGCAGGCCCAGTTCGCGGGCGCCGTTGCCGAGCGGCAGTTCGAGCTCGAGGCGGCCGCGATAATAGGCCTTGCCGCCGAGTGCGTCGTCATTGGTGTAGTTCCGGTCGTTGACCGCGGCGAACTGGCCGGTGTTGGGATCGATGTAGCGGCGGATCACGCGCGGGCCGACGCCGCGGATGCCGAAGCCGCGCATATCCGGCTCGCCGAGATAGAAGCGGTCGATCAGGCGGACATCCTGGCCGAGGCCCTTGATGTAGCCGCCCTCGCCGCCCGCCGAGAAGATGAAACCGCCACCGATGCCCCAGTACTTAGTCGCCTGGACCGAGGTCTTGATATAGCGGACCTTGCCGCCCAGGCCGGCGAAGTCCTGGCTGAACACGGCCCGCTGGCCGCGTGACGGGCGGATGCGGTTGTTGAGGTTGTCGAACACCAGCGAGTAGCCGACCGACGAAGTCACGCGGTTGCCGATCGCGTCGCAGAGATAGCGCCCCGCCACGACCGGGTCGCAGGCGTCGCGGATGCCGTCATTGTTGGTGTCCGTGTAATAGGTGAACTTGTTCAGCGACACCTGGTCGTAACTGAGGCCGTAACGCGTCGCGAGGGTGATGAACTCGGTCAGCGGCACGCCGGCGCGAAGCTGGAAACCGGTCGTGGTCTGCTCATAGGTGGTATTGCGGTCGTTGCCGGCGAAGTTGAACGAGTTGTAGTCGCGCCGGAACAGGTCGACGCCGACCGCGATGTTCTTGTCGAACACATAAGGCTCGGTGAAGCCCAGCTCGATCGATTTCGAATAGGTCGAGTAGCTGACGCCGGCGCGGAGCTCCTGGCCCTTGCCCATGAAGTTGCGCTCGCGGATCGACAGGTCGACGATGAAGCGTTCGAGGCTCGAATAGCCCGCCGACACCTGCAGCTCGCCGGTCGACTTCTCCTCGACGTTGGCTTCCAGCACGACGCGGTCGGGCGCCGATCCGGGCTTCTGCTCGACCTCGAACTTGTCCTGGAAGAAACCGAGCGACTGGATGCGGTCGCGCGAGCGCTTGACCTTGAAGCTGTTGAAGGCGTCGCCTTCCGACAGGCGGAATTCGCGGCGGACGACCTTGTCCTTCGTATGCGTGTTGCCGTTGATGTCGATCCGCTCGACATAGACGCGGGGGCTCTGGTTGATCTTGAAGACCACCCCCATGGTCAGGTCGTCCTTGTCGCGGGTGAAATCCGGACGGACGTCGGGGGTGAAACCGAACACGCCGGTCGCCTCGGTGATGGCGTCGACGGTGTCCTCGACCTGTTTCGCGTTGTACCAGTCGCCCTTCTTCATCGGCAGCAGATATTTGAAGGTCGACGCCTTGATGTCGCGAATCTCGCTTTCAAGGTCGACGTCGCCGAATTTGTAGCGCTGCCCTTCCTCGACCACATAGGTGATGATGAAGTCCCGCTTGTCCGGCGTCAGCTCGGCCACGGCGGAAACGACGCGGAAGTCGGCATAGCCCTGCGTCAGGTAGAACTGGCGCAGCTTCTGCTGATCGTAGGACATGCGGTCGGGATCGTAGCTGGTACCCGACGAGAATATCTTGGTAAGCCCGGTCTGCTTGGTCGCCATCTCACCGCGCAGGCGACCATCCGAGAATTTCTCGTTACCGATGATGTTGATCTTGCGGACCTTCGACTTGTCGCCTTCGTGGATCTCGAAGATGATGTCGACGCGGTTCTGGTCGAGCTGGACCATCTTCGGCTCGACGGTCGCGGCGAAACGGCCCTGGCGGCGGTAAAGCTCGATGATGCGGTTGACGTCGGCGCGAACCTTCGACCGCGTGAATATCTGGCGCGGCGCCAGCTTGATCTCGGGGTTGATCTTGTCGGCCTTGAGCCGCTTGTTGCCTTCCAGCACGATCCGGTTGACGACCGGGTTCTCGCGGACCTGGAGGGTGATGTTGCCCTGCCCGTCGTCGCGCACCTGGACATCGGCGAACAACTCGGTCTCGTAAAGATCCTTGAGGGCCTGGTCGAGCGCCTCGCGAGTGTAGCTCTCGCCCGGCGTCAGCTTGACGTAAGAGCGCACGGTATCCGCCTCGAGGCGTTCCGACCCGGCGACGTTGACCGACTTGATGGTGCCCAGTTGCTGCGCGGGCCCGAAGGCCGCGGGTTCGGGAGCCGGAGCCGGCGGTTGCGCCGGGGCCTGCTGCGCCATCGCCGGCTGCGCCAGCCCGCCCAGCATCGTGCCGACGAGGAGCGCCGACAGAAGCCGCGCCCGATGGATGTTCGTCGTCGTCGCCGTCACGCGTTCCCCGCCTCGAAAGAATCCCTGACCCCCGAACGTGGGAGCGTGGGCATGCACTGCCCCAACAAGCTCAGCCGATCAACCCGGCAAGCCGCTCCAGCGCCCCGAGCGAGAGAATATCGTTGAGCGTCACGAAGATCATGAACGACAGCAGCACCGCCAGACCCGATCGAAACGCCCATTCCATCGCCCTTTCCGGCACGGGCCGACGCGCAATCCCCTCGAACAGGTAGAAGACCAGATGGCCGCCGTCGAGCATGGGGATTGGCAACAGGTTGATGAATCCCAGATTAATCGAAATCAGCGCCATCAACATGACGAAGTTGAGTAGACCGAGCGACGCCTGCTGCCCCGACACCTGGGCGATCTTGATCGGGCCGCCCAGTTCCTTGACCGAACGGCGCCCGGTCACGATCTGGCCGAGCGTGTCGACCATCATCCGTACGATGCCGAAGGTCTGGCGAGTTGCCTCGACCGGAAGTTCGTGGAGCCGCACCGGAACAACCACTTGCGGGCCGGACATCACGCCGATCGTGCCCTTGCGGAACTCGTTGCCGAAGCGGTCGCGCTCGACGTTGGCGACCGGCACCACGAACAGCGTCCTCGCCTCCGAGCCGCGCATCAGGTCGATCCGCAGCCGTTCGTCGGGACGGAAGCGGATCATGTCCGCCAGGTCGTCGAACCGCTCGATCGGCCGCCCTTCGATCGCGACGACCCGATCGCCCGGCAAAATCCCCGCCTGGGCGGCAGGCGACCCTTCGATCACGGCGGACACGACCGACGGGGTCCGCGGCGCGCCATAAGCCGCGAAGAAGGCCATGAAGATGCCGATCGCGACGATGAAATTGGTGAACGGGCCTGCGAAGACGATAAGGAAACGCTGCCACACGGGCTTGGCCTGGAAGGTCCTGGCGCGCTCCTCGGGCGGCAGGGCCAGCCATTCGGGTGTCGGCACGCTCGCCGGATTCATGTCGCCGGCGAACTTCACATAGCCGCCCATCGGTATCCAGCCGAGTTTCCAGCGGGTGCCGCGCGAATCGGTATAGCCCGCGATCTCGCGCCCGAAGCCGATCGAGAAGGCGTCGGCCTTCACCCCGAACCAGCGACCGGCCAGATAATGTCCGAGTTCATGGACGAAGATCAGCGGCCCGATGACGAGCAGGAATGCCAATATTGTGAAGAGGATACCGGGACTATCTGTCACGCCGTCATAACCTCCATCGTCGCCTGTGCGGCCCTGCGGGCGCCGGCGTCGATCGCGAAGACGTCGTCGAGCGAGGCCGGAGCCGGCGGATCATAGCGCTCCAAGGCTTTGCGGACGATAAACGCGATGTCGAGGAAGCCAATCCGCCCCTCGAGGAAGGCAGCGACCGCCAACTCGTTCGCGGCATTCAGAATCGCCGGGCGGGCACCGCCGGCCGCGAGAACCTCCAGCGCAATCGCCAGCGCGGGAAAGCGATCGAGGTCGGGTGCGAGGAAATCGAGCCGGCCGACCGTCGCCAGGTCGAGCCGGCGGCACGGAGTCGCCATGCGCTGCGGCCAGGCCAGGCTGTGCGCGATCGGGGTGCGCATGTCGGGCGTGCCGAGCTGCGCCAGCACCGATCCATCCACATAGTCGACCAGCGCGTGGACCACCGATTGCGGGTGGATGATCGCGTCGAACGCCGTGGGCGGCAGGGGGAAGAGATGGAAGGCCTCGATCAGTTCCAGCCCCTTGTTCATCAGGGTCGCCGAGTCGACAGAGATCTTGGCGCCCATCGACCAGTTGGGATGCTTGACGGCCTGGGCCGGCGTCGCCGCGCGCATCGCTTCCATGGTCCAGTCGCGGAACGGGCCACCGCTCGCGGTGAGCGTCACCCTGCGGATGCTGCCCGGCGCGGCATGGTCGAAACACTGGAAGACGGCGTTATGCTCTGAATCGACCGGCAGCAACGTCGCTCCATGGGCCCGCGCCGCGTCGGTCATCAGTGCGCCAGCTGACACGAGCGATTCCTTGTTGGCCAACGCCACCGTTCCGCCCGCCGCGAGCGCCGCCAATGTCGGCCGCAGCCCCGCGATCCCGACGATCGCCGCCATCGTCCAGTCGGCACCGGTGGCCGCGGCCTCGACGATCGCGTCCGCCCCGGCCGCCGCACCTGTCCGCGTTCCGGCAAGCGCGGCCTTGAGGTCCTCGTAACGGGCGGGATCGCCGATCACGGCCAGTTCCGCACCGGTCCGTCGCGCCGCCGCCGCGAGGCCATCGACGTCGCGCTGCGCGGTGAGGGTGGTCACCCGGAAGCGATCCGGCTCGCGTTCGACGAGGTCGAGCGTAGAGGTGCCAATCGACCCGGTCGCACCGAGAATGGCGATGCTCCGCGCGGTCACAGCCATCCCCCCGCGACGGCCGCAGCCACCAGGACGGAAACCGGAACGACGCCATCAAGCCTGTCGAGCACGCCGCCATGGCCGGGCAGCAACTTGCCGCTGTCCTTCACGCCCGAGCGGCGCTTGAGCCAGCTTTCGAAGAGGTCGCCCATCTGCGCGGCAACCGCAAGGGGCGCGGCCGCGAACAGACAGAAGGCGGGCAGACCACCGGCCCGCGCCACCAGCGCACCGACGATCGCGGCAGCGATCATTCCGCCGATCAGGCCGGCCCAGGTCTTGTTGGGGCTGAGCGCCGGCGCGAGCTTGGGTCCGCCGATCGCGCGGCCCGCAAAAAATGCACCGATATCGGTCGCCCAGACGATCACGAGCGTCCAGAGCGCGAGAGCGAGCCCCTGCCCCGCCTGCTCCCGCAGGAAGATCAGCGCGACCGCCGGGAGCGCGGCATAGAGAACGCCCGCGCCGAGCCGTGCACGGAAGCAGATCACCGACAGCAATATGGCGGCAAGCCCCGTCAGATCGATCGTCTGCGCGATCAGGCGGTCGGCGTAACGCGCCAGCATCGCCGGATCGATGAACGGCAGTGCCGTCGCCATCAGCGCCGCGACGATCGCCGCACCCGAGGCGGCTTGCCATTTCGGTGCCTTCGCCATTGCCGACCATTCGAGCATCATCAGCACCGCCAGCAAGGATGACAGCGCCCAGAACGCTATTCCGCCGAACCACAGCGCGGCCAACGCCACGGCGATCATCGCGATGCCCGAAAAGATGCGGACCTGGAGTTCGGAGGCCGGAGCCTGTGCCATCACTTATCTGCCGCCGAAGCGGCGCTCCCGCGCACCGAAGTCAGCGATCGCAGCGGCCAGGGCGTCGCCATCGAAATCGGGCCACAGCGTGTCGACAAACAGCAACTCGGCATAAGCCGCCTGCCAGAGCAGGAAATTGGACAGGCGCCGCTCCCCCGAGGTGCGGATCAGGAGGTCGAGCGGCGGCAGGTCGTGCGTATCCAGCCGGCTGTCGATCGTCGCGCTGCAGATATCCTCGGGCGTGAGCCGGCCATCGCGCACGTCGGCAGCGATCTCGCGCACGGCGCGGACCATTTCGTCCTGCGCGCCATAGTTCAGCGCCAGGACGAAATCGAGACGACGATTATGCCGGGTGCGCTCGACCCCTTCGCGAACCAGTTCGACCAGGTCGCCTTCGAGCCCGTCGATGTTGCCGATCGTTCGCAGGCGGATGCCGTTGCGGTCGAGTTCGGCGACCTCCTTGCGCAGATAATGGCGCAGCAGGCCCATCAGGTCCGACACTTCCTCGGTCGACCGGCGCCAGTTTTCCGATGAGAAGGCGTAGAGCGTCAATGCCTGGAGACCGATATCGGCCGCGGCCTTGACGGTGGTGCGCACCGCCTCCGCCCCGGCGCGGTGGCCGGCGACGCGCGGCAGGAAGCGGCGCTTGGCCCAGCGACCGTTGCCGTCCATGATGATCGCGACATGGCGCGGCGCCGCCCCCGCGCCCGCGAGGGTGCTGGAGACGGGGCTGGCCGAAAGGCCGCTCACTTGCCGAGGATTTCCTTTTCCTTCGCCGCGGCGGCCGCATCGATCTCCGAAATGGTCGCGTCGGTCATCTTCTGGACCTCGGTCTCGCGACGCTTGCGCTCGTCCTCGCCGATCTCGCCCTTCTTCTCGTCGGTCTTGAGGCTATCCATGCCGTCCCGGCGGACGTTGCGGACGGCGACGCGGGCCTTCTCGGCATATTGGCTGGCGAGCTTGGCGAGTTCCTTGCGGCGTTCCTCGGTCAGGTCGGGGATCGGGATGCGCAGCGTCTGGCCGTCGACGATCGGGTTGAGGCCGAGCCCGGCCGAACGGATCGCCTTGTCGACCGGGCCGACGTTCGAGCGGTCCCACACCTGCACCGACAGCATGCGCGGTTCGGGCGCGGTGACCGTCGCAGCCTGGTTGAGCGGCATGTGCGCGCCATATATCTCGACCGTCACCGGATCGAGCAGGTTGACCGACGCGCGGCCGGTACGCAGGCCCGTCAGGTCGCCCTTCAGGGCTTCGACGGCTCCGTGCATGCGGCGTTCGAGATCGGCCTTGTCATAGGCGGGCATGTTGGTCTCCCCTCAGTTCTGAACGGTCGTGGCCGTTCCCGAACCCGCGAGCACACGGGCGAGATTCCCCTGCTCACGGATATTGAATACCACGATCGGAATGTCGTTGTCGCGGCACAGCGCGACGGCGCTCGCATCCATCACCTTCAGGTCGTCGGCGAGGACGCGGTTGAAGGTGACGGTCTCGTAGCGGATGGCGGTCGGGTCCTTCTTCGGATCGGCGTTGTAGACGCCATCGACGGAGGTTCCCTTGAACAGGGCATCGCAGCCCATTTCGGCGGCGCGCAACGCGGCGGCGCTGTCAGTGGTGAAATAGGGGTTGCCGGTGCCGGCGGCGAAGATCACGATCCGCCCCTTTTCAAGGTGCCGTTCGGCGCGGCGGCGTATGAAGGGCTCGCACACGGTGCTCATCGGGATCGCCGATTGGACGCGGGTGTCGACCCCGATCTGCTCGAGCGCGTTCTGCACAGCGAGCGCGTTCATGACGGTCGCCAGCATACCCATATAGTCGGCGCTGGTACGGTCGAAACCCTTGGCCGCCGCAGCCAGGCCACGGAAGATGTTGCCACCGCCGACGACGAGGCACAGCTCGTAATTGGTGGCGACGTCGGCGATCTCGCGGGCGACGCGGGCGACCGTCTCGGGATCGATCCCGAACTGCCCCTGCCCCATCAGCACCTCACCCGATAGCTTCAGAAGGATTCGTTTGAAGCGCGGGCGATCCATGGGTTCTTCTTCACTTTAATTCTGCTTGGGAGGCACATTAGGGACAGGTTTCGAACCTGCCAAGCGCTAGAGCGGCGGACGGCTCCGAAATCGGGCAGTGGCCATGAAAAAGGCCCGCTCTTCCGGCAGAAACCGGAAGAGCGGGCCCTGTTTCAGTCGATCAGCCCTTGACGGCTGCGGCAACCTCGGCAGCGAAATCGCTGGTTTCCTTCTCGATGCCTTCGCCGAGCTGGAAGCGGACATAGTCCTTCAGCGTGATCGAGCCACCGGCCGCCTTGGCGGCATTGGCCACGACCTGCGCGATCGGGGTCTTGTTGTCGATCACGAAGATCTGGCTGAGCAGCGCGTTCTCCTTGCGGAATTTCGCGACCGCGCCCTGGACCATCTTCTCGATGATCTCGGCCGGCTTGCCCGATTCGGCGGCCTTCTCGGCGGCGATCGCGCGCTCGCGCTCGACCACGACCGGGTCGAGGCCCTCTTCGGTCAGCGCCTGCGGGAAGGCAGCGGCGATGTGCATCGCGATCTGCTTGCCGACGGCCTCCATCTCGGCGACCGGGGCATCGCCCTCAAGCGCGACGAGCACGCCGATCTTGCCGAGGCCCGGTGCCGCGGCGTTGTGGACGTAGGGAACGACGGTGCCCTTCGACACTTCGACGACCTTGGCGCGGCGCAGCGTCTGGTTCTCGCCGATCGTCGCGATGTTCGACGTCAGCTTCTCCGAAACAGTGCCACCGCCGGGATAGCCGGCGCCGGCCAGCCCGGCGACGTCGTCACCCGCGGTCAGCGCGAGTTGGGTCACGGTGCGGACGAAGTCCTGGAACTGCTCGTTCTTGGCGACGAAGTCGGTTTCCGAGTTGACCTCGACCGCAGCGCCCTTGGTGCCCTCTACCGCAACGCCGACCAGGCCTTCGGCCGCAGTGCGGCTCGACTTCTTGGCTGCGGTCGCGAGGCCCTTGGTGCGCAGCCAGTCGACCGCGGCTTCCATGTCGCCATTGGTCTCGGTCAGCGCCTTCTTGCAGTCCATCATGCCGGCGCCGGACTTCTCACGAAGCTCCTTGACGGCAGCAGCGGTGATCTCCGCCATATGCTTTCCTTTCGTACAAATGCGTCACCCCGGCGCGGGCCGGGGTCTCACAGGAGCGTCGTGCCGGGCACGACCCGCGAGATCCCGGCCGATTAGGCCGGGATGACGATGGATTTATTACGCGAGCGCTTCTTCGCTCGGAGCCTCGACGGCAGCGCCGAGGTCCTCGCCACGGGCCTGGCGGCCGCCCTGCGCGCCACGGGTCGCAGCTTCGGCGACAGCCTCGCAATAGAGGCGGATCGCGCGGGCAGCGTCGTCATTGGCGGGAACCGGGAAAGCGATGCCGTCCGGGCTGACGTTCGAATCAAGGATGGCGACAACCGGGATGCCGAGCGTGTTAGCTTCCTTGATCGCCAGCTCTTCCTTGTTGGCGTCGATCACGAACATCACGTCCGGAATGCCGCCCATGTCGCGGATGCCGCCGAGCGACAGCTCGAACTTGTCGCGCTCACGGGTGAGCTGAAGGACTTCCTTCTTGGTCAGGCCGTGGGTGTCGCCCGAGAGCTGCTCTTCGAGCGCCTTGAAGCGCTTGATCGAGTTCGAGATGGTCTTCCAGTTGGTGAGCATGCCGCCCAGCCAGCGATGGTTGACATAATGCTGGCCCGAACGGCGCGCGGCCTCGGCGATCGGCTCCTGCGCCTGGCGCTTGGTGCCGACGAACAGGACCTTGCCGCCGTGCTGGACGGTCTGGCTGATGAAATCGAGCGCACGCGCCATCAGGGGCACGGTCTGCGACAGGTCGATGATGTGGATGCCGTTGCGATCGCCGAACAGATACGGCTTCATCTTCGGATTCCAGCGGTGCGTCTGGTGACCGAAATGCGCGCCGGCGTCGAGCAACGCCTGCATGGAGACGGTGGGAGCCGCCATAGGATTTTCTCCTTACCCGGTTGAACCTCTGCGGGGCGGGAACCGGGAAACCCGGCACCGGATTATGTACCCCACATGTGGAATGGGCGGGCCTCTATGCGACCCGTCGTGCAAAATCAAGGGTTGACATCAAAGAACAAATAGGGAACATTCGGAACAGAACGAGATTTCAGGCGCTTTTCCGGCCCATGCAACCGGGAAGCGATGCGCCGGAATACGGACGACAAAGGACTAGACGATGCTTCAGCTTCTCTCCTTCGCCCTGTTCTCGGGTGTGTTCATCATCTCGATCGCGGCGATCGCCGCCACGGTCCGTTCGGAGATGCCCTATATCCTGCGCGCGCTGGGCATCGCCCCCTCTCCCACTCCGCCGCTCGCTCCGGTGGCGGAGCGGCGCTTCCGCGTCATTCGGCAGGTTCAGGATCGGCCGGCGCTGCCGGCGCAGGCGTGGCGCGCCGCCGCCTGACGCGGCGGTAGGACGCCGCGCTGAATGGCACGGTCGCCAGATAGCCGAGCATGAAGACGCTTAGCGTGTGCCAGGGCGCGTTGAACAGGGCGGCCCCGAGCATCGCCACCAGCAGCAGCGCCGGCAGCCGCCAGGCACGGGAGATATGGACCGACGACCAGCTGTAGGTGGCAATGTCTGAGATCATCAGGCAGCCGACCAGCGCGGCCCATCCGCAGATGAAATAGGGATCGCGGAACCACCACAGGTCGCTCCACAGCCACATCGCCACCGGTACCAGCATCAACCCCGCGCCAAGCGGAGCCGGGACACCGGTCAGGAAGCCCGCCGCCTTGCGGGGATGCTCCGCGGTATCGATCGAGGCGTTGAAGCGAGCGAGCCGCAGCGCCGCGCAGACCGCATAGCCGAGCGCGAAGATCCAGCCGAAGCGCGGGATCTCGTTCAAGGACCAGAGGAACATGATGATGGCGGGCGAGACGCCGAAGGCGATCACGTCCGACAGCGAATCGAGTTCGGCGCCGAAGCGGCTTTCGCCTTTCAGCAGCCGCGCGATCCGCCCGTCGAGGCCATCGAGCACGCCGGCAATGGCAATCGCGATCAGCGCCTTCTCCCAGTCCCCGGCAATTGCGAAGCGCACGCCGGTCAGGCCGGAGCACAGCGCCAGCGCCGTCACCGCGTTGGGAGCAACCGCACGCGCGGGGATACCGCGGCGGATATTCTGACGGCGTCCGCGCATCAGGCGATCGACGTCCGGAACAAGGGCATAACAGGCATCGTCCGACGCATCATTGCGCGGCGCCAATGCTGCGGTCGGCCTCGCCGAGCCTCGCGATCACCGTTTCCCCGGCGATGGTCCGCTGCCCCAGCGCCACGCGATGGCCGGTGCCGGCGGGCAGATAGACATCGACCCGGCTGCCGAAGCGGATCAGGCCGACGCGCTGACCGAGACCGACGACGTCGCCGACCTTCACGAAAGGCACGATGCGGCGGGCGACGAGCCCCGCAATCTGGGTGAAGCCGATGCGGGTGCCGTCCGCGCCCTCGACCAGGAAATGCTGCCGCTCATTCTCCTCGCTCGCCTTGTCAAGGTCGGCGTTGAGGAAGCGGCCGGCGATATAGGCAATACGCTTGATCGTGCCCGGAATGGGCGTCCGGTTGATGTGGACGTCGAACACCGACATGAAGATCGACACACGGGTCATCGGCGCATCGCCGAGCCCGTCCTCGCCGGCCAGCTCGCGCGGCGGCGGCACGGTGGTGATCATCGTCACCAGCCCGTCCGCGGGCGCGATCACCAGCCCTTCGCCGGGCGGGGTGCTGCGGACGGGATCGCGGAAGAAGGCGGCCACCCAGACGGTGATGCCGGCCATCGGCCAGGCAAGCGTCTCCCACGCCAGCAGCGCGAAGATCAGGCAGATCACTGCCGAGAGCAGGACGAATTTACGGCCTTCGGGATGGACGCTGGGCCAGCGCCATTTGACGGAAGTTGTTCCGATGTCGGGTTTGTCGAGGGATGTCATCGCTGCAGTGTAGGGATGCCGGATGGGGCTGACAATCATCCCCGCCACCTTCCGGTTCCGCTTTTCCGCCCGCCCTTGCTAATAATTGGGCCGCCGATGGTTGATCCTGCCGGTTTGCTGGCATAGGGACGGCCGGAACTTTCCTCCCCGGAGATAGAAAAGCATGGCGAAGATCAAGGTGAAAACTCCCGTCGTCGAGCTCGACGGCGATGAAATGACGCGGATCATCTGGCAGTGGATTCGCGAGCGCCTGATCCTTCCCTATCTCGACATCGGCCTGGAATATTACGACCTCTCCGTCGAGAAGCGCGACGAAACCAACGATCAGATCACGATCGACAGCGCCAAGGCGATCCAGAAGTACGGCGTCGGCGTGAAGTGCGCCACGATCACCCCCGACGAAGCCCGCGTCGAGGAATTCAACCTCAAGAAGATGTGGAAATCGCCGAACGGCACCATCCGCAACATCCTGGGCGGCGTTGTGTTCCGCGAGCCGATCGTGATCAAGAACGTCCCCCGGCTGGTGCCAGGCTGGACCGATCCGATCGTTGTCGGCCGCCACGCCTTCGGCGACCAGTATCGCGCCACCGATTTCCTCGTCCCCGGCCCCGGCAAGCTCCGCATGGTCTGGGAAGGCGACAACGGCGAGACCATCGAGCATGAGGTCTTCCAGTATCCGTCGGCCGGCGTCGCGATGGGCATGTACAATCTCGACGAGTCGATCCGCGACTTCGCCCGCGCCAGCATGAACTATGCGGTCGACCGCGGATGGCCGCTCTACCTCTCGACCAAGAACACCATCCTCAAGGCCTATGACGGCCGCTTCAAGGATCTGTTCCAGGAGGTGTTCGACGCCGAGTTCGCCGAGCAGTTCAAGGCGCGCAACATCGTCTACGAACATCGCCTGATCGACGACATGGTCGCCTCGGCGCTCAAGTGGAGCGGCAAGTTCGTTTGGGCCTGCAAGAATTATGACGGCGACGTCCAGTCCGACACCGTCGCGCAGGGCTTCGGTTCGCTCGGCCTGATGACCTCGGTTTTGATGTCGCCGGACGGCAAAACGATCGAGGCCGAGGCGGCACACGGCACCGTCACCCGCCACTATCGCATGCACCAGGCGGGCAAGGCGACCTCGACCAACCCGATCGCCTCGATCTTCGCCTGGACGCAGGGCCTGCAGTTCCGCGGCAAGTTCGACGGCACTCCCGACGTGGTCAAGTTCGCAGAGACGCTCGAGCGCGTCTGCATCGAGACCGTCGAGAAGGGCGGCATGACCAAGGACCTCGCGATCCTGATCGGGCCGGATCAACCCTGGATGACCACCGAGCAGTTCTTCGAGCAGATCCGCGTCAACCTCGAAGCAGAGATGGCGAACTGGAAGTAAGTTCCAGCACTTTCGAAGATAGAGGCGTCATTCCATTGGAATGGCGCCTTTTTCTTTATCATCTATACATTAATTGCCGGCGATCGGACATGCTCGCGGCGGATACCCAGTCCCAGGACCCGCGCCGGTATGCGCTGGAGCCGCGGGCAGCGCCCGAGCATTCGGAGCGCCAGCGGCGCCTCCGTCTGCACGGTCGCGTCCAGTGTCGGACCAAGCACGCCGGTGTGGACGATGCGCTGGAGGGCCTGGATCGTCCGGACCGGCAGCATCCGCCGCGCCTGGACCTTGCCGAGCAGGCCGTCGATCGGCCCACCCTGTGCCAGCGGAGCGGCGAGGATGTTCGCTGCCGCAACCGCGTCCTGGATAGCCAGGTTGATTCCTACCCCGCCTACCGGCGACATCGCATGCGCGGCATCGCCGATCGCCAACAAGCCTGGCCGGTGCCAGCGGATCAGCCGGTCGAGCGAAACCGACAGCAGCTTGACATCGTCCCACGTCCCGATCGCGTCGAGATGTTCCGCAATCTCCGGCACCGCCGACGCAACTCGCGTCCGGAACGCGCCGAGCCCCTCGGCGCGGATGCGGTCGGCGCCACCCTTGGCGAAGACGAAGGCGCACTGCCAATAATCGCTTCGGTCGATCATCGCGATCACCGTGCCAGGCGCGAAGCGGCCCATCGTCTCGTTGTGCGACGTGCGCGGCTTGGGCACCCGGAACCAGAAGACATCGATCGGCGCGCCGAGATCCTTGCGGGGGAGCCCCGCCGCCTCGCGCAGGATCGAGCCGCGCCCGTCGGCGGCGATCACCAGATCGGCGGAGATCGTCTCGCCGTCGGCGAGGCGCACGCCGTCCACCCGCCCCCCGGCCGTCTCGGTTAGCCCGACGACCTCGCTCTCCATGCGCAGCGCGAAGGCCGGCCAGCGGCTCGCCGCGTCGCGCACGAAGTCGAGGAAATGCCATTGCGGCATCATCATCATGAATTTGTGGCGGACCGGAAGATGGGTGAGATCGGCCACCCGATAGCGCCGCCCGCCGACCGATGCCGAGATATCCGTGACCCTGTCGTGCGTACGCGCCAAGAGGGCTTCGGCAAGCCCAAGTTCGTCGAACAGTTCGATCGTCGAGGGATGAACGGTATCGCCGCGGAAATCGCGCAGGAAGTCAGCATGCTTTTCGATGACCAGCGTTTCAACGCCTGCCCGTGCGAATAGCAGGCCGGCCATCATTCCGGCGGGACCTCCGCCCGCTACGACCAGCCTGCTTGCCATTGCTCCCCCGCTCAGCGCGGCCTGAAAGCATATTCTACCATGGATCGAGCGATTTCGCGCTCGCCCGTGACCGCTATGTCGGCGCCCATTTTCGAGAAATGCTCGACTTCGGCGTCGTCCTGCGCCCGGGCAATAATCCGAAGCGCCGGATGGGCCTTGCGGGCGCGCTCGACGATCTGGCCGGCCTCGAAGCCCTCCGCGATGGCGACACAGAGCAGCCGCGCCTGGTCGAGCCGCGCCTGGTCGAGCGAGTCCGGCTCGCAGGCATTGCCGATCAGCACGGTTGCATTCGGATGGTCGGGCAGACCGGTCGCATCCGGCTGGGCCTCGATGATCGTCACCCGCTCGCCGGCCTCGAGCAGCTTGTGCCCGACCAGTGAGCCGACCCGGCCATAGCCGATCAACACCACATGCCCGCGCGGCGATGGTGACGGGGTCTCGGCCTCCTCGGCCGCCTTCTCGGGCAGCCATCTGCGGCCATAGCGTCCCACGATCGCAAAAATCAGCGGGTTGAGCAGGATCGAGATGATCGCGCCGGCAAGGATCAGGTCGCGCGCCACGGCCGGGATCAGTTCCAGCTCATGCCCCATCGTCACCAGGATGAACGAGAACTCGCCGATCTGTGCGAGACTGGCAGCGATGGTGAGGGCGGTCGCGGCCGAATGCCGGAACGCCATCACGATCGCCAGCGCCGCGACCGACTTCCCGACGATGATGATCGCGACGGTGCCAAGCAGCGGAAGCGGCTCGTCGGTCACGACATGCGGGTTGAACAACATGCCGACCGACACGAAGAACAGCACCGCGAAGGCGTCACGCAACGGCAGCGTCTCATTGGCCGCCCGCTGGCTGAGCGGCGATTCGGCGAGGATCATCCCCGCGAAGAAGGCGCCGAGCGCGAAGGACACGCCGAACAGCATCGCCGCGCCGAAGGCAACCCCCAACGCGATGGCGAGAACCGCGAGCCGGAACAGTTCGCGAGAGCCGGTATGGGCGACATAGTGCAGCGCCCGAGGGATCAGCCGCCGGCCGACGATCATCATGAAAGCGATGAAGGCGATGACCTTCCCGACCGTGAGCGCGAGGATCGAGCCGATCGCGCTGCCGCCGGTTCCGCCCTGCGCCAGCGCTGGCAGCAGCACCAGCGCCAGGACCATCGCCAGATCCTCGACGATCAGCCATCCCACCGCGATCTTGCCGCGTTCGGTGTCCAGGATCTTGCGTTCCTGCAGCGCGCGGAGCAGCACGACCGTGCTCGCGACCGACAGTGCCAGGCCAAAGACGATACCCCCCGCCAGGCTCCAGCCCAGCAGCGCCGCAAGGCCCATGCCCATCAGCGTGGCCACCGCGATTTGCGTAACGGCGCCGGGGATCGCGATCTTGCGCACGGCCATCAGGTCGCGCACCGAGAAGTGCAGACCGACACCGAACATCAGCAGGATGACGCCCAGTTCGGCCAGCTCGTTCGCAAGATGCTGATCCGCGACATAGCCCGGCGTGAAGGGGCCTGCCGCGACGCCGGCCATCAGATAGCCGACCAGGGGTGGGATGCGAAGCCGTTGGGCGACCGCGCCGAAGATGAAAGCCAGCGTGAGGCCGCCGACGATGGTTGCGATGAGCGGTGTCGCGTGGGGCACGCGGCGGGATCTCCCTTCCTACGAAATGAGCGTCGTCCACGTTTAATGAGGGACTCGGGCATTCGAGGAAAGGAAATTTCCTCCGAGGGTTGTTCAGACTGACCACAATCCGCAATGATCGACGGATGGCATTACCCATTCATTCCGCGGCTTTCAGCGATTCGCTCGTCGTCCTGGGCGCTGCCGGCCTCGTCATCCCCGCATTCGCCCGCTTCCGCATCACCCCGGTCATCGGCTTCATCCTGGTGGGCATGCTGGTCGGTCCGAACGGGCTCGGCCGGCTGGTCGACGAGGTCCCATGGCTCTATCATGTGACCATCGGAAATCCGCGATCGATCGAGCCCTTTGCCGAGTTCGGCATCGTCCTGCTGTTGTTCTCGATCGGGTTGGAGCTGAGCTTCAAGCGGCTCTGGGGCATGCGACGGACGGTGTTCGGCCTTGGCTCCTCGAAGCTGGCCCTGTCGGCGCTGCTGATCGGCGGTGGTCTCTGGCTGTTCGGCCAGACGCCGAACGGCGCGCTGGGCCTGGGCCTGGCCCTGGCCCTGTCCTCCACCGCGCTGGTCCTGCCCATGGTCGGAACGAGCGGCGCGGTCGGCCAGCGTGCCTTCGGCATCCTCCTCCTCGAGGACCTCGCGCTGGTGCCGATCGTGTTCATCCTGGGCGCGATGGCACCTTATGGAGAAACCGAAGGATGGGACGGGCTGCTGTTCACGGTCGCGTCCGGCATCGGGGTAATCGTGCTGATGATGGTCGGCGGGCGACTGATCCTGCCCCGCCTGTTCGCGCAGGCCGCCCGCGCCAAGAATCCGGAGCTGTTCCTGTCCGCCAGTCTGCTCGTCGTCATCCTCGCCAGCATAGCGACCACGGCCGTAGGCCTGTCGCCCATCGTAGGCGCGCTGGTTGCGGGCCTGCTGATCGCCGAGACCGACTATCACGCGGAAGTCGACCTCGTCACCGCGCCGTTCAAGGGCTTGGCACTCGGCATCTTCCTGATCACGGTCGGCATGTCGGTCGATCCGCTGATGATCCTCGAAAACTGGGACAGCGTCGCACTGGCCGTCGTGGCGATCGTCGCGAGCAAGGCGCTGGTCACGGCCCTTCTGTTGCGCTTCTGGGGTGCCAAGCGAGCGGTCGCCGCCGAGACCGGCCTGTTGATGTCCTCGCCGTCCGAAACCACGCTGATCGTTCTCGCCACGGCAGCGCAAGCCCGGCTCATCGATCCCGGCACCGCCGGCTTCTGGCAGGTGGTGACCGCGATCGGGCTGACGATCACGCCTATCCTCGCCAAGGTCGGGCACGACATCGCCCGCCGGGTGGACGAACGCGAGACCGCCGCCGACCCTGACCTGTCGAACAGGATCGAGGCGCGCGCGATCATCGCCGGCTTCGGCCGTGTCGGGCGGCTCGTGGCCCAGATGCTCGACGCGCACAACAAGCCCTATATCGCCGTCGATGCCGATATCGACACGGTAATCGCCGCCCGTCGGCGCGGTTACAAGGCGATGTTCGGGGATGTCGCCAAGCCCGGCATGCTCGACCATCTCGACCTGTCGCGATCGACCGCTCTGATCCTGACGATGGACGATCCGGTGCAGGTCGTCCGCATCACGCGGCTGGCCCGGGAGAATTATCCGGAACTGACGATCGTCGCTCGCGCCCGCGATCCCAACCATGCGGCGGAGCTCTACCGTGCCGGCGCCACCGATGCGGTGCCGGAAACCCTCGAGTCCTCGCTGCAGCTGTCGGAAGCGGTGCTGGTCGACCTCGCCGTGCCGATGGGACCAGTGATCGCCTCGATCCACGAAAAGCGAGCCGAACTGCGGGCCAAGATCATGGAACTCGGCCAGATCGATCGCGAACCGGCTTTTGGCCGCCGCCGCCTGCGCGACGCAATCCCCCAGCAGGATTAGATTCGGACCCGCACCCATCGCGCTGTTGCAGCGGAGGCGGTGGGGGGATAATCCCTCCTGGGGGTGTTCCTTTCGGGGAGCCAGATGGCCGAGTCCGCAGATTATGTGTTCAAGCCGCACGAACGGCCGACACTCCCCGGTTCCCCCGCCAATCCCGATCATCCCTCGCGCCGCCGGATCGGCTATTTCGCCATCGGTTGCCTCGTCGGAGTAACCGGCGGTCTCGGCAACGCGCTGGTGACGGTAAACCTCAATTTCGCGCAGGGGACACTCGGCCTCAACAGCGACGAGGCGACCTGGCTGACCGCCGCCTATTTCATGACGAACGTCACCGCCAACCTGCTGCTGGTGAAATTCCGTCAGCAATTCGGGCTGCAGATGTTCATCCGCTACATGCTAGCCGCCTATGCCGCGAGCACCATCGCGCATCTGCTTGTGCACGACTTCTGGACCTCGGTCGCGGTCCGCGCAGCAAGCGGCATCGCCGGAAGCGGCCTCAGCACCCTGACGGTGCTCTATCTGTCGCAAGGCATGTCGGCGCCGAAGCGACTTGCCGGGATCATGATCGGGATCAGCATCCCCCAGCTCGCCACTCCGCTCGCGCGCGTGCTCTCGCCCGGCCTGCTGATCTGGGGCGACTGGCATATGCTGTACTGGTTCGAGCTGGGGATGACGCTGGCGACGCTCGCTGCCGTCATGGCGCTGCCCCTGCCGCCGAGCGAGCGGGTTCACGCGTTCGAGAAGCTTGATTTCCTGACGTTCGCCCTGCTTGCGCCCGGACTGTGGCTGCTTGTCGCCGTGCTCAGCGAGGGACGCATCCAGTGGTGGGCAGAGCGTCCCTGGATCGGCTGGTCGCTGGCCGGCAGTATCGCGTTGATCGCCGCCGCGCTGGTCGTCGAACATCATCGCGTCAATCCCCTGATCAACACGCGCTGGCTCGGCACCCGCGAGATGGTGCGGCTGATCGCGGTGGCATCCTCGATCCGTATCCTGCTGTCGGAACAGGCGTTCGGCTCGGTCGGGCTGCTCACCACGCTCGGCATGCTCAATGACCAGATGGTGACGCTCAACCTCATCATCATCGTCGCCTCGATCGCCGGGATCGCCACGGCCGTGCTGACCTTTCGGCCTGCCAATGTCGCGCGGCCGCTGACCATCGCGGTGATCCTGATCGCGATCGGTTCGTTCATGGATGCCGACACGACCAATCTGACCCGCCCCTCAAGCTTCCACATCAGCCAGGCGATCATCGGCTTCGCGTCGCTGCTGTTCATGGCACAGGCGATCGTCATCGGCATCGCCCGAACCCTGCTCGCCGGGACGAAGCACTTCATCAGCTTCATCGTGCTGTTCAGCCTGAGCCAGAGCATCGGTGGCCTCGTCGGATCGGCGCTACTCGGCAGCTTCCAGGTAATCCGCGAGAAATATCATTCGCACGAGCTGGTGCAGGCACTCGTTATGAGCGACCCTCAGGTCGCTGCGCGCATCGGCGCGGGGGCCCGTTCGCTCGGCGGCGTGATCGGCGATCCGGTCCTTCAGGGTGCCGAGGGCGCAGCTCTGCTTGCCCGCACCGTCGCGCGGGAGGCAAACATCCTGGCCTATAACGATGTCTTCCTGCTGATCGGCGTCCTCGCCGTCGCGACCGTGATCTGGAGCTACGGCATCCGTCTGTCGATGCGCCGGCGCGGGGAGATTTCGCCGGTCCTGGAACTGCAACGGCGCATGGCGCAGGGGAAATGAGATGAGCGACCGTGACCCCACTTCCGAAGCCGTGCCCGGCGCCGCGACAGACGTCGCCGACACCCTCCAGTCACCGCCGAGCGGCTGGGCGCCGCCGCCACGCAGCCGAAAGGTTTCGATCGCGATCGTGGCGATTGCGGTGGTAGCAGTTCTTGCCGTTCTCTATGCATGGCAGCTGCCGCCCTTCGCCGGCTTTTCTGAGCGGACCGACAACGCCTATGTGCGCGGCCGGGTAACGATCATCAGCCCGCAGGTCAGCGGCTATGTGACCAGCGTACCCGTCCAGGACTTCGCAGAGGTGAAGGCCGGGCAGGTTCTCGCAACGATCGACGACCGCATCTATCGCGCCCGGGTGGCGCAGGCCGAGGCCAACCTCGCCGCCCAGCAGGCCTCGCTCGCCAATTCGACGCAGGCGCAGCGCTCGCGCGAGGTGGCGACCGCGAGCCAGGACGCAGCGATCGCCAATGCCCGTGCCCAGCTCGTTCGCGCGGAGGCCGATATGCGCCGCGCCGACGCACTGATCGCCGATGGCTCGATCTCGGCCCGAGAACGCGACCAGACCCGTGCCGCGCTGCTCGCCGCGCAGGCTGGCGTCCGCCAGGCCGAGGCTGCCCGCGCGATCGGCACCCAGGACGTCCGCACCGTCCTCGTGGGGCGCGGCGGGCTTGCCGCTGCGGTCGAGGGCGCTCGCGCCCAGCTCCGCCTCGCCCGGATCGACCTCGACAACACCGTGATCCGCTCTCCCGTCGCGGGGCAGCTGTCAGAGATCGGGGTGCGCAACGGCGCCTTCGTCACCGCAGGCACCCAGCTCATGTTCCTGGTACCCCACGATGTCTGGGTGGTCGCCAATTTCAAGGAGGCGCAGACCCGGGACATGCGGGTCGGTCAGGCCGCAAGCTTCAAGGTCGATGCGCTGGGCGGCGCCACGCTGACCGGTCATGTCGAGAATATCGCGCCCGCCGCCGGATCCGAATTCGCCGTGCTGAAACCCGACAACGCCACCGGCAATTTCGTCAAGGTGGCACAGCGCATCTCGGTTCGCGTCCGCATCGATCCCGGACAGGACCTCGCCCGCCGCCTGCGCCCTGGCATGTCGGTCGAGGCGAACATCCACACCGATGGATCCTTCTGATGCGGTGCGGCCGCCTGCTCCTCCCCCTGCCCCTTCTCCTCGGCGGATGCGCCGCCGGCCAGGTGAAGCCGGTGACGGGGACGGCTGTCGAGGCGCCCGCCAGCTGGCGGACCGCAGCGCCGCTGTCGATGGTCGAGCGCGCCTGGTGGACCGGCTTCGGTGACACGGCGCTCACCGCCCTGGTCGATCGAGCGCTCGCCAACAACAGCGATATCGGCATCGCTGCCGGGCGGGTGCGGGAGGCCCGCGCCAACCTGGCCGGCGCGCGCGCCACGCTATTCCCGACCCTCGATGCGAGCCTGACCGGCGCACGATCGCGCAGCATCAGCCCCTTCGGCACCGCCGAGATACAAAACGCCGCGCAGCCCCAGTTCCAGGCCGCCTATGAGATCGACCTGTTCGGTCGCCTGGCCGACCAGCGAGCGGCCGCGCGCAGCGCCTATCTGGCCAGCGAGGCCGCACGCGATGCGGTCCGCCTCGCCATCGCGTCGGCAACCGCGAACGGCTATGTAACTCTGCTCGGCCTCGACGCGCGGCTCGACATCGCCCGGCGTACGCTGGCCGCCCGTGAGACATCGCTGAGGATCGCCCGGTCGCGCGTCAGCAACGGCTATTCGCCCAAGCTCGAACTGCAGCAGGCCCAGGCGGAATATGATGCGACCGCCGCGATCGTGCCGCAGATCGAGCTAGCCGTCACACGGACCGAGGACGGCCTGAACCTGCTGACCGGCGATGCGCCCCAGGCGATCGGCCGCGGCGCAACGCTCGCCACGCTCGCGAAGCTGCCACTGGCAGGCGGGCTGCCGTCCGAGCTGCTGCGCCGCCGCCCCGACATTGCCCAGGCCGAACGCCAGCTCGCAGCCGCCGACAGTTCGCTCGCCGTCGCCCGCAAGCGCTGCCTGCCCCAGATCCGCCTTTCGGCGACCGCCGGCGCGGCATTTTCGAGCCTGCTCGACGATCCGATCACCCTCTGGCAGCTCGGCGGGAGCATTCTGGCGCCGATCTTCCAGGGCGGACGGCTGACGGCGCAGGCCGAGGCCGCGGCCGGACAGCGCGACCAGGCCGCCTTCGCCTATCGCAAGGCGGTGCTGACCGGCTTCCGCGAGGTCGAGGATGCGCTGGCGGCGGTAGGCCGGATCGACGAGCAGGTCACGCTCGCGATCCACCAGCGCGACACATTGTCCGAAGCGCTCCGTCTGGCGACCAACCGCTATCGCGAAGGCTATTCACCCTATCTCGAACAGCTCGACGCGCAGCGCCAGCTCCTCGCCGCGGAGCTCAATCTCGCCCAACTCCGGAGCGACGGCTTCGCCGCCCGCATCCAGCTCTACCAGGCGCTCGGCGGGGGCTGGGATGCCGCGGAGGGAGACTCCGCCCAACCCTGATCGCGAATCGAGCCGTGGCGCGTTGGCATGTTCCCCCCTGCCCCGACCCCTGCTATCCCCCCCGGCATGTCTTCCAAGCATCTCTATCTGGTCGATGGCTCCGGCTATATTTTCCGGGCCTATCATCGCCTGCCGCCGCTCACCAACCGCCACGGAATTCCGGCGGGGGCCGTCTATGGCTTCACGACGATGCTATGGAAACTGATCAACGAGCTGCACCAGGCCGACGGCCCGACTCACCTGGCAGTGATTCTCGACGCGTCGTCGAAGACCTTCCGCAACGAGATGTACGATCAGTACAAGGCCCACCGGCCACCGCCGCCCGAGGATCTGATCCCGCAATTCCCGCTGATCCGCGATGCCGTGCGCGCTTTCTCCGTGCCTTGTATCGAGGAACTGGGGCTGGAGGCCGACGATATCATAGCCTGCTATTCCGAAGCCGCGCTGGCACAGGACTGGCAGGTCACGATCGTCTCGTCCGACAAAGACCTGATGCAGCTCATCCGGCCCGGTCTCGACCTCCTCGACACGATGAACAACCGCCGCCTCGGCCGCGAGCATGTGATCGAGAAGTTCGGCGTCGAGCCCGAGGCGCTGGGCGACGTGCTGGCCCTGATGGGCGACAGCGTCGACAATGTCCCCGGCGTCCCTGGCATCGGTCCCAAGACCGCAAGCCAGCTCATCCAGCAGTTCGGCAATCTGGACGCGGTATTGGCCGGCACCGACCAGATCACCAAGCCCAAGCTCAAGCAGTCGCTGATCGACCATGCCGACAATGCCCGGCTGTCGCGCGAGCTCGTCCGCCTGAAATGCGATGCCCCGCTGCCCGAGCCGCTCGAAGCGCTCGAGCTGAAGGGACTCCCGCCCGAGCCGCTGCGTGCCTTTCTCGAGGACCAGGGCTTCAAGTCGCTGCTCGCAAAGGTCCAGGGCGATGGCCCCGCCACCTTGCCCAGCGGCGGCCCGACGATGCTGGCGCTCGCGCCGGGTGCCGAGGAGAAGCCGGCGCCGGTGATCGCGCAGGTGCCGTTCAACCATAAGGATTACGAGACCGTCATCGACGAGGCGGCGCTCGACCGCTGGATAGCCGAGGGTTTCACCTGCGGGCGAATCGCGGTCGATACCGAGACAGACAATGTCGATCCGGTCCGGGCCGGCCTGGTCGGCGTCAGCCTGTCCATAGCGCCCGGCAAGGCATGCTACATTCCGCTCGCCCATGTCGGCGACGGATTGCTATCGGAAACGCCCAAACAGCTCCCGATGGATGTGGCACTGGCGCGGCTCAAGCCGCTGCTCGAAGCCGCGCACATCCTCAAGATCGGCCAGAACATCAAATACGACATGGTCGTGCTGGGCAGGTACGGCATCGACGTCGCGCCTTATGACGACACGATGCTGTTGTCCTACGATCTCGATGCCGGTCTCGGCGGCCACGGCATGGACGAGCTCGCGCAGCGCCACCTCGACCACGCCTGCATCGAGTTCAAGTCGGTGTGCGGGACCGGCAAGAGCCAGATCAGCTTCGACAAGGTGACGCTTGATCGCGCGACCGAATATGCCGCGGAGGATGCCGACGTCACGCTGCGACTGTGGCAGATTCTCAAGGGCCGGCTCGCGCCGGAGGCGGCGACGCGTGTCTATGAGCTCATCGACCGGCCGCTCGTGCCGGTGCTGGCGGGTATGGAGCGCGCCGGCATCAAGGTCGACCGTGAGGAGCTGGCGCGTCTGTCAGCCGAATTCGCCGGCGAGGCGACCCGGCTGGAAGCGGCGATCCACGCCGAGGCGGGGACGCCGTTCACCGTCGGCAGCCCCAAGCAACTCGGCGACATCCTGTTCGACAAGATGGGCCTGAAGGGCGGCCGCAAGGGCAAGACCGGCGTCTATTCCACCGACGTCACCGAGCTGGAACGACTTGCAGGCGACGGCGTGGCGATTGCGCGACTGGTGCTCGACTGGCGCCAGCTCACCAAGCTGCGTTCGACCTACACCGACGCGCTGCAGCAGCAGATCAACCCGGCAACGGGCCGCGTCCACACGTGCTTCTCGATGGCTGTCGCGCAGACCGGCCGGCTGTCCTCAACCGATCCCAACCTTCAGAACATCCCGATCCGCAGCGATCACGGCCGCCGTATCCGCGATGCCTTCGTGGCCGAGCCGGGCAAGGTGCTCCTGTCGGCGGACTATTCACAGATCGAGTTGCGGCTGGCGGCGCACATGGCCGATGTGCCGGCGCTGAAGGACGCCTTCGCGCGCGGCGAGGACATCCACGCCCTGACCGCGCAGGAGGTGTTCGGCGAGGTCAACCGCGATACCCGCGCCCGCGCCAAGACGATCAACTTCTCGATTCTCTACGGCATCTCCGCCTGGGGCCTCGCCGGGCGCCTGGAGGTCTCGCGCGAGGAAGCGCAGGGGATGATCGACCGTTATTTCTCGCGCTTTCCGGGCATCAACCACTATATCGCCGCGACCCTCGGCCAGGTCCGCGACCAGGGCTATGTGTCGACCCTCTTCGGCCGCAAGACCCATCTGCCGTGGATCAGGAGCGCCAAGCAGGGCGAGCGCCAGTCCGCCGAGCGCCAGGCGATCAACGCGCCGATCCAGGGCACCTCCGCCGATATCATCAAGCGCGCGATGGTCCGCATGAACCCGGCGCTGGCCGCAGCGGGGCTCAGCGACGTCAGGATGCTGCTCCAGGTCCACGACGAACTGGTGTTCGAACTGTCGCCTGAGCAGGTTGAGCCGGCGTCGGCGGTGATCCGCGCGGTGATGTCGGGCGCGGCCGAGCCGATCGTCCAGCTGTCCGTGCCGCTCGGTGTCGAGATCGGCACGGGGCCGAGTTGGGGCGCGGCGCATTGAGCCTTGGCCCGGAAACCGCCCCGCCGACCGCCGACGCGCTGAAGGAGGGGGATGACATCAAGGCGCTCGCCAAGGGCGGCCGCACCAATTTCTTCGGCTTCCTGCTGCGTCTCGCCGCGCGCCTCCCCTTCCTGTTCATCGCCGGCCGCTGGTACGGCGCGGAGGCGCTCGGCCGTTTCGCCTATGCGGTGATCATTGTCGAATTCGTCGCGACGCTGGCGACGCTCGGTCTCAAGCGTGGCCTCGCGGAACAGCTCTCGGCCACCGACCGGCCCCATGTCCATGTCGTCTGGGACGCGCTGCTGATGGGAGCGATCGCCTCGACGGTCGCGGCGACGGTGCTCGGCATGGTGCCGCAGCTCATGTTCCCGAACAGCGGGATCAACGGGCTGGAATGGCTGCTGCCGCTGACGATCTTCGCACTCGCCTGGTCCGACATCGCGCTCGCCGCTCTGGCCTATCGGCTCGACATCGGCGCCACGGTGCGGGCACGATCGATCATCGAGCCCTGGACGATCAGCATCGCCGCCTTCGCGCTCGCCTTCTATTCCCTGCGCGACGGACTGATCATCGCCTACGTCGTGTCGATGGTCGCGGCACTGGCAGCCTCGATCTGGCCGTTGTTCAAAAGCTTCGGCTGGCCGCACGGGTGGCGCCCACGCCCGGTGGTGCTGTTCATGCTGGCCCGCCGCAACGTGCCCCTCGCCGCCGCCGATGCCATCGAATGGGGATCGCGCCGTCTCGATATCGCCATTCTCGGCCTGCTCTTTTCGCCGGCGATCGTCGGCATCTACTATGTTGCGCAGCAGGTCGCCTCGCTGCCGCAGAAGCTCAAGACCAGCTTCGATCCGATCCTCGGCCCGGTGATCACCCGCAATCTCGAGGCCGGCAACCGATTGGCGGTGGCAAGGCAGGTCGCGCAGGTCGGCTTCTGGATCATTGCCGCGCAGACGGCGGTCGGCCTCGCGCTCGGCATTCCAGGCGAGGGCGTGATGGGCCTGGTCGGGCCCAATTTCGTCGCCGGCAACACCGCGCTGGCCTTCCTGCTGGTGGCGGAGGTGGTCGCCGCGACGGCGGCGGTGTCCGAAGCCGCGCTGATCTATGTCGCGCGGCATTTGAACCTGTGGATATCGATGGCCATGATCGGCATCCAGATCCTTCTGAGCTTCGCGATCGTGATGATCATGCGCGACCAACTCGCCCTGCCGGTGCTGTGGCAGGCGGCCGGGCCCGCAATCGCCCTGGCGATGGCGCTCGGCATCGCCTCGATCATGAAGGCCAAGCTGCTGTCGAAGCTTCTCGGCGCGCCGGTTTCGGGTTGGCGCTGGCCGCTGGTCTGGGCCGCGCTGGCGGCGGGCGTCGTCGGCTATCTCGCGACGCGGCTGCCCGAATGGATCGAGCTGCTGTTCGGCATCCCGGCGATCCTGCTGGTGTTCGGAGCGATCATCTGGCGCTTCGGCTTCACCAGCGAGGACCGTACGCTGTTCCGCCTCAAGGAAGCCTGATCCTTCGCAGATAGGCTCGGAAATTCTTCGTCATTCCCGCGAAAGCGGGAATCGACGGTTACGGAGCATGCTTGACTGGACCTGCCGCCGTCCATCGATCCGTGCTTTCGCAGGATGACGGTGAGGACATAGGCAAGAGCCCTAGCTCCCCGCCGACGGCAGCGGCACGATTACGCCGCGGTCGGGCACGTCCTCGCGCCAGCGGACCGAGCCGTAGGGGCGTTCCAGCTTGCGGCGGACGCGGATCGGGTCCTTGTCGCGGTGGAAGTCGAGCGCCTTCTGCCAGGTGTCGAGATCGGCAACCGTCAGACGGCTGCGCTGCCGCAGATAATCATGCCAGGTCGGGGTGTGGTAGCGCTCCGTCCACAGTTCGGGATCCCCGACGTCGCGTGAGATCGACCAGCCATAGCCGCCGGTGCGGTGACGGATAGCCTCGAGCGGCATCATCGCGGTGTAGAAGTCCCGCGCCTGATCGAGCGGCACGCGATATTCGATGGTGACGACGATCGGGCCGCTGCGCCCGTTGAGATCGAGATTGGTTTCCGGCTCGCTCAGCGGGGTATCGCGGTCGCGTTGCTGCTCGACCGCGGGCATCCGCCAGACCAGGCTGGCGGCAATGGTCAGGATCAGCGCCGTGCCAGAGGCGACGAGCGCGAAGCCGGTCCCCTCCGAGGTCGCGATCCGGCCCCAGGCCCAGCCCCCGATCGTCATCCCGGCACAGACCGCGGTTACGCACGCCGCCAGAGCTCGCCCCGTCACCCAGCGCGGCGACGACATCTGGATGTTGATATTGCACAGCGCCATCGAGATCATCCACCCCGCTCCCGCGCCCATCACCAACAGGCCGGTAAGCAGGCCGTGGCGGCTGAGGCCGGTACCGACCATGCACAGGCCCATGAGGGCGCTGGCGAGCCCGACCGAGACCTCGTCCGACAGCCGCTCCTTGATCGGCGTCAGGAAGAGCGCGCCGAGCACCGCACCACCGCCGAAACAGCCGAGCAGAACGCCGTAGAGGCTGGCGCCGCCGCCGAGCAACTCGCGTGCGACGAGCGGCATCAGCGCCGATGCTGCCACGCCGGCGAAGGCGATCAGCAGCGTGCGGACGAGCACCGCGCGGATCGGCGGCGAATAGACGACATAGCGCGCGCCCGAGATCACCGCGCGGCCGAGCGCCTCGGGCGGCAAGCGCGAGGTTTCGGGCAGCCGGCGCCAGAGGATCATCACGACGATCAAGGGCAGATAGGCAAGCGCGTTGAAGACGAAAGCCGCGAGCACGCCGGCCAGCGCGACAAGCAGTCCGCCGATCGCGGGGCCGAAGCTGCGCGCGATATTATAGCTGATCGAGTTGAGCGCGATCGCTTGCGCCAGCTCGCGCGATGGCACCTGTTCGCCGACCGAGCTTTGCCAGGCGGGACCGAACAGCGCCGTGCCGGTACCGACGACGAAGCAGAAGAACAGGATCCAGGCCGGCGTCAGCAGGCCCAACGCAGTGACCAGGCTGAGCCCGAGCGCGCCCAGCGAGGCGATCGACAGCGCGGCCAGCGCGATCTTGCGCCGGTCATAGCTGTCGGCGATCGCTCCCGCGAACAGTGACAACAGCATCAGCGGCGCGAAGGTCGCCGACTGGACCAGCGCAACCATGTCGGCGCGCCCGGTGAGCTGGGTCATCGCCCAGGCCGCGCCGACGCCCTGGATAAGCTGGCCGAAATTGGAGAAGAGGCTGGCCGTCCAGATGCGTCGGAACAGGCCATGGCGCAGCGGATCGAAAGGCCCTACCCGCCCTGCCCCTTCCCCGCCGCCATCGGCCATGTCAACCCGTCCTCCTCTTCCCTGCTCCTCCTTAATGCGGAAGCGGCGTCAGCGATCAATGCCGGAAATGGCGCATGCCGGTGAAGACCATCGCGAGCCCGGCCTCGTCGGCTGCCGCGATCACCTCGGCATCGCGGATCGAGCCGCCCGGCTGGATAACTGCGGTCGCTCCCGCCTCCACCGCGGCCAGCAGACCGTCGGCGAACGGGAAGAAGGCGTCCGACGCGACCGCCGAACCGATCGTGCGCGGCTCGGCCCAGCCCGCTTTCTCCGCAGCGTCCTTCGCCTTCCAGGCGGCGATACGCGCCGATTCGAGCCGATTCATCTGGCCGGCGCCGACACCCGCGGTGGAAGCGCCCTTGGCGTAGACGATCGCGTTCGACTTGACGTGCTTGGCGACCGTCCAGGCGAACAGGCAGTCCTTGAGTTCCCGCTCGGTCGGCGCGCGGTTCGTCACGACCTTGAGATCGTCGACGCCGACGCGGCCATTATCGCGCGACTGGAGCAGCACGCCGCCGGCGATGCTCTTCATCGTCATGCCGGCACGGGCCGGATCGGCAAGTTCGCCGGTGAGCAGCAACCGGAGGTTCTTCTTCTTCGCGAACACCGCCTTGGCGTCGTCATCGGCGTCGGGCGCGGCAACGACCTCAGTGAAGATGCCGCTGATCGCCTCCGCGGTCTTGCCGTCGAGCGGCCGATTCACCGCTATGATGCCGCCAAAGGCCGAGACGCTGTCGCAGGCAAGCGCTGCCTCATAGGCCTCGATCAGCGTGTCTGCGCTGGCGACGCCGCAGGGGTTGGCATGCTTGACGATCACGACGGTCGGCGGGCCGTCGCGGAACTCGCTCACCAGCTCGAGCGCGGCGTCGGCGTCGTTGTAATTGTTGTAGCTCAGCTCCTTGCCCTGCACCTGCATCGCCTGGGCGATGCCCCGTACCGACGGGCCGACCGGCAGGTAGAGCGCCGCCTGCTGGTGCGGGTTCTCGCCGTAGCGCAGCGCCTCGGCCTTGCGGACCGGGATCGACAGCGTCTCCGGGAAGAACTGCTCCTGGTCGGCATGGGCGAACCAGGACGAGATCATCGCGTCATAGGTAGCGGTCGCGGCAAAGGCCTTGGCCGCGAAACGCTTGCGCAGCGCGAAGTCGGTCGTGCCGCCGCTGGCGATGATCTCGGCATAGTCGGCCGGATCGGTAGCAATCGTCACATAGGCGTGGTTCTTGGCCGCCGAGCGGACCATCGACGGGCCGCCGATATCGATATTCTCGATGATCTCGTCACGCCCGGCACCCTTGGCCACCGTCTGGGCGAAGGGATAGAGGTTGACGACCACCAGGTCGATCGCGCCGATGCCGTGATCGGTCATCGCCTTCGCATGTTCGGGATCGTCGCGAACGCTGAGGAGTCCGCCATGGACCATGGGATGGAGCGTCTTGACCCGCCCGTCCATCATCTCCGGAAAGCCGGTGAGGTCGGAGATGTCCTTCACGTCCAGTCCCGCGTCGCGCAACGCCTTGGCAGTGCCGCCGGTCGAGACCAGCTCGACGCCCCACCCCGCCAGCGCCTGGCCCAGTTCGACGAGCCCGCTCTTGTCGGAGACCGACAGCAGCGCGCGTTTGATGGCGACTTTGTCGGGGGCGGGCGTGGTCGGGGTCTTCATGATGCGATCCTGTCGAGGGTGGCGGCTGTTGGATGCCGGTTAGGCGAAGCCGACGTGAAATGCCAGCGAGCTTCCTCCCCATTTTATGGGGAGGGGAACCATCCGAAGGATGGTGGAAGGGCGGCGGCGCAGACGCCGCTATGCGGCACTCCTCCACCGCCTGCGGCGGTCCCCCTCCCCAAGCAGGCTCGGGGAGGATCAAGCAGCCTCAGCCGAGCGCCTTGATCGCGCTGCGGCCGGCATAGATGGCGACCGGGCCCAGCTCCTCCTCGATGCGGATGAGCTGGTTGTACTTGGCAAGCCGGTCGGACCGGGCCAGGCTGCCGGTCTTGATCTGGCCGCAGTTGGTGGCGACGGCGAGATCGGCGATCGTCGAGTCCTCGGTCTCGCCCGACCGGTGCGACATGACGGCAGTGTAGCCGGCACGCTGCGCCAAGTTGACCGCCTCGAGCGTCTCCGACAGCGTGCCGATCTGGTTGACCTTGACGAGCAGCGAGTTGGCGAGGCCGTCCTTGATGCCCTGGGCAAGCCGCTTCGGGTTGGTCACGAACAGGTCGTCACCGACGAGCTGGACCTTCTGGCCGATCTTGTCGGTCAGGATCTTCCAGCCCTCGAAGTCATCTTCGCCCATGCCGTCCTCGATCGAGACGATCGGATAGCGGGCGCAGAGATCGGCGAGATAGTCGGCCATCTCGGCGGGCGAGCGCTTCACACCCTCCCCGTGGAAATCGTAGACGCCGTCCTTGAAGAACTCGGTCGCGGCACAGTCGAGCGCGAGGACCACATCGTCGCCCGGCTTGTAACCGGCCTTCTCTATCGACTGCATGATGAAATCGAGCGCGTCGGGGGCCGAGGCGAGGTTCGGCGCGAAGCCGCCCTCGTCACCGACCGCAGTCGCCAGGCCCTTGTCGTGAAGCGCCTTCTTGAGCGTGTGGAAGATCTCCGATCCTGCGCGGACCGCGTCGATCAGGGTCGGCGCGCCGACCGGCATGATCATGAATTCCTGGAAGTCGATCGGATTGTCGGCATGCGCACCGCCATTGATGATGTTCATCATCGGCACCGGCAGTACCTGCGCCGAAACGCCGCCGACGTAGCGATAGAGCGGCAGCGCACGAGCCTCGGCCGCCGCCCGGGCGACCGACAGGCTGGCGCCGAGAATCGCGTTGGCGCCGAGCCGCCCCTTGTTCGGAGTGCCGTCGAGCTCGATCAGACGGGTATCGATCTCACTCTGATCCTCGGCTTCCATACCGATGATCGCGTCCGCGATCTCGCCGTTGACGGCGTCAACCGCATCCTGAACGCCCTTGCCAAGCCAGCGGCTCTTGTCGCCGTCGCGCTTCTCGACGGCTTCATAAGCGCCCGTCGACGCCCCCGACGGTACCGCCGCACGACCGAAGCTGCCGTCCTCCAGCGTGATGTCGACCTCGACCGTGGGATTGCCGCGGCTGTCGATGATCTGGCGGGCATGGACGTCGACGATGGCGGTCATGGGCGCGTACCTTTGCTGATGGACCTTGGGATGCGCGCGCTCTATCCGCGAGATCGGCGTTAGGCAAATATTGAAGTCGTTTCGGGTCTGGTAAAGGAACGCTATTCGCCCCATTTGGTTGATAAGCTGGCCTCTTGTGATGGAGACGATCGACATGGCGACCGAAAATCAGGATAGCGGGCCGCGCACCGGCAGCGCCTTCGAAAGCGCTCGCAAGGCGTTCAACGACACCGCCGCCGGCTTCACCGGGCAAGCGGAAGCCCGCGCTCGCGACTATGCCGCGCAAGGCAAGGACCGTGCCGTGGAGGCGCTGGACAACGTGGCCAGTCTGGTCGGCGATGCCGCTTCCCAGGTGAGCGAAAAGCTGGGCGACCAATATGGCGGCTACATCCAGCAGGCCGCCGACGCAGTCAGCGGCTTTGCCGCGACGCTTCGCGACAAGGACGCCGACGAGCTGATCGACGACGCTCGCAACGTAGTGAGATCGTCCCCCGCCGTCGCGGTGGCCGCCGCGGCTGCGGTGGGCTTCCTGCTCGCCCGGGTCGTCAAGTCGGGGCTCACGCCGAAGGAGGATGAGGCCGGCGAAGGCGCGGGCCCCGCGCCCCAGTCCGTCGCGACCAAGCCCGCAGGTGGCAAGGCTGCTCCGCGTCCAGCGGCCAAAGCTCCGGCGAAGGCTGCTGCCAAGCCCAGGGCAGCGGCGAAACCCAAGCCCCCCAAGGCCCCGCTTGCCGAGACGCCGATCGCCGAGACGCCGATCGCCGAAACCCCGGCGACGTCCGACGATACCCCGCCCGCAGCCTGATCCTTGACGGAGGGGCACCCAGACGAACGGGAGACGCTCGGCGCGCTGATGGCGCGGCTGATCGAAGACGGCCGCTCCCTCGCGAAGGCCGAGCTCGCCCTGTTCCGAACCGACTTCTATCGCCGTATCGGCCGGGCGCGAACCGGCGCCCTCCTCTGCCTGGTCGGCGCGATCATGGGTCAGGCCGCCGCCGTGACCTTTCTCGTGACCCTCTCCTTCGTGCTGACACCGTGGATCGGTAGGCTTGGAGGAGCGGTCGTATCTGTCCTGCTCGGCATCGGCGTGGCTGTGCTGCTGATCCGGATCGGCGTTCGCAAGCTGCTGCTGGTGGTCGAAGATGCCGACGATGACGACGATACGGACGGCGTCGACCTCGCACATCCCAGCCCGATCGACGAACTGTTCGAACGGGTCCGGCGGCGGTCCCAGGATGCGCGAAACCAGCTGGTCGAGACCGTGGGCGAGGCGCAGGCACGGTTGCATCCTCAGGCGCTGGTCGCCGACCTGGCCGAGATCGTCGTCGATCAGGCCCAGGAAATGAGCCATAAGGCAATCGACGCGATCCGCCGCCGCCCCGGCCGTGCCGCGTTGGCGGTGGCTGCGCTGGTGATGCTGGTGGTGCGCCCGCCGCTCTACCGGATAGCCAGGGGCATCACCCGTGCAACCCGGCGCGAGCCGGCGAGTTTCAGCAGCGACCGGCGGCGCTCGCCGTCGGCCCGCGAAGATGAGGAGACGAGCGCATGACCATCAGGACAAAGGCCGAAGCCGCCGGAGCCGACATCAAGCGGCGCGCGGCGCGCGCGGGCGATTATGCCGGCGCCAAGATCAAGACAAGCGGCGAAGCTGCACGCACCGCGGGACGCAAGGCAGCCGAGGGGGTGGAGAGCTTCCCGGTCGCAGCACTGCTCGGCGGGCTCGCGGTCGGTGCTGCGATCGGGGCACTGTTGCCGCGCACCCGTCAGGAGGGTGAATTGCTCGGCTCGATCGGCGAAGCGATCAACGATCGCGCGATGGACGCCGTCAACGCCGCGCGCGATGCCGGCCAAGCGAAGCTGGACGAACTTGGCATCAGCACCGACGCGGCGGGCAAGCAGGTCGGCAAACTGATCGATTCGCTGGCACTGGTGGCAGAAAGCGCCGGCAGCGCCGCCGTGGACGCGGTCCGCTCCTGAGCGTTTTGGGGCCGTCACGGTTCAATCGGGGTTCATCGCCCGGCGGCTAATCAACCGGCACGAACGATTGACAGGCGCGGGCGATCGCGCGCGCCGATGGAGAAGAACAGGATAATGAACAGGTTCACCAAGCTCACCGCTGCCCTGATGCTGGCCGGCACGACCGTTGCGGTACCCGCCACCTCGGCCCAGGCCGCCGTTGTCGCCAATCAGGATGCCGCCACGTTCATCTCGTCGCTGGGCACAGAGGCGTTCGCCGTGCTGAAGACCGGCAACAAGACCGCGGTCCGCTCCAAGTTCCGCGAGCTTCTGTCACAGCATTTCGCGATCGATGCGATCGGCGAACGGCTGATCCGCCGCTGGAACAACCAGATCACGCCGCAGCAGAAGGCCGCCTACAAGGCCGCCATCCCGAACTTCATCATCGGCACCTATTCGGACAATCTCTACGATTACGCCAATGCCTCAATGAAGGTGATCCGTACCGCACCGGCCGGCAGCGGCTTCAACGTCGTGACCCAGGTGCAGAAGCCGGGTGCGCAACCGATCAGCGCGGTCTGGTCGGTCGCCAAGGTGGGCGGCGTGTTCAAGGTGACCAACCTGACCGTGGCAAACATCAACCTGGCTGTCACCCAGGGACAGGATTTCGACGCGATCATTCAGCGAAAAGGCATTGACGGCCTGATCGCAATGATGAAAGCGCGCGGCTGACCTTTCCGGCGGCCCGGAGCCGCCACGAAAATAGTGAGGGAACGGGAGGCGGTTCGGGACTATCCTGAACCGCCCTTCTTCGTCAGGAGATGGTGCCAGGTTTCGTTCGGCAGGACGATCAACGGAGTATTCGCATGAGCAAGATCCACCTGGTGTTCGGCGGTCGCGTCAAGGATCCCCAGGGTCTCGATTTCGAGAACCTCAGCCAGATCGATGTCGTCGGTTTCTACGAAGACTATAAGAGTGCCGAAAAGGCCTGGCGAGGCGCCGCCCAGCGCACGGTCGACGATGCCGAGATGAAATATGTGGTGGTCCATCTCCACAAGCTGCTCGAACCTGAGCTGGACTGATCGATCGACGAAACCCGTCATCCCGACGAGGCCGCAATCTCGGGAGGGCGGGAGATGCGGTCGCGGCAGGAGACGCCTGAGATGCCGGCCTCCGCCGGCATGACGGATTTCTAGCGGAGCGATCTTCTCCGTATCTCCAGCAGCGGCCTGATCAGCAGCAGTCCGGCGAGGAAGCCACCGACATGCGCGCCGGTGGCGATGGCCATGCCGTAATCGGCGAAGGCGAAGCCCATCAGGAATTGGACCCCGATCCAGGCCGCCGCCAGCCATAGGATATTCACCGCGACGCCCAGCGTCGGATGGCTGGCGAAACCGCGCGGGCGGCCGAACAGCAGGGCGTAGCCCGCGAACAACGCCGATATGGCGCCGCTTGCGCCGATCATCGGCGTGCCATCGGCCGGATTGACCAGAAACTGCACGCCGGCAGCGGCATAGGCGCCGACCACGTAGAGGATCGCCAGCCCCACCGGCCCGATCACTGCCTCGACCATCCGTCCGCAGAAGACCAGCATCACCATGTTGAAGCCAAGGTGCAGTATGCCGCCATGGAGCAGCGTCGCGGTCAGCGGCGTGATCCAGGCAGGCAGCGCGCCGGGAATTTGCGTGCCGCTCAGACGTGCCGGAACGAACCCGCCGGCGATGTCGGCCGCGTTGCTCCAACCGAGGAGCATGAGCAGGACATAGACCGCCGTCGTGCCGATGGCGATCGCGTTGGTGCAGCGGCTGGGTGGCAACCGCATCGGCGCCCCGGAGGCGTTCAGATGAACTCGATCTTCGAAACGAGATAGAAGCGATCGCCCGACGGCACGGTGACCTCCACCTCGTCGTCGACCTTTTTGCCGATCAACGCCCGACCCAGCGGGGAATTATAGGAGATCTTGCCGGTCTTGGCGTCCGCCTCGGTCTGGCCGACGATCTGATACCTTACCGGCTTCTCGTCATCGTCGAGCAGCGTCACGGTCGCGCCGAACACGATCTTGTCGCCGGACAGCGTGCTCGGATCGATCACCTGCGCACGGCTCAGCCGGTCCTCGATGTCGGCGATGGACGCCTCGATCTGGCCCTGGCGCTCCTTGGCAGCGTGATATTCGGCATTTTCCGAAAGATCCCCGTGCGCGCGAGCTTCCTCGATCGCGTCGATGATCAGCGGCCGTTCGGCTTTGAGACGGGCGAGCTCCTCGGTGAGCATCTTCTGCCCTTCCGCCAGCATCGGCAGCTTCTCAATGCTCGCCATCGTCCAACAACCCCTTCGTCAAAACCAACGTCCCCGGACGACCCCGGCCGGGCCGCCCGCCCTGAACTCCTGCAATGTGGGGATCAGGCGTGCGAAAGCGAATAATAGGATTGAAGCGCGCGCACTTCAAGCTTCCGCTCCCGCAGTGCGCCGATCGCCTGCGCCGCGGCCACGCTCGCCGCCGCCGTCGTGAAGTAAGGAACACGGCCATAGAGCGCCGACGTGCGGATCGCCTTCGAATCCAGCAGCGACTGCCAGCCCTCGGTCGTGTTGAAAATGAGGTCGACATCCCCATCGACGATGCGGTCGACGATGTTCGGCCTCCCCTCCCGCTTCTTAAGCACCGTTTCGACCTCCAGGCCCTGCTCGCGCAGGAAGGCAGCCGTGCCGCTGGTCGCAAGAATGGTGAAGTCCATCGCAATGAGCTGCTGCACGGCGGGCAGGATATGCCCCTTGTCACTCTCCTTGACCGAGACGAAAGCAGTGCCGCCGAGCGGCAGCCTCGTCCCGGCGCCAAGCTGCGCCTTGGAAAAAGCCGTGGCAAAATCACTATCGATTCCCATGACTTCGCCCGTCGACTTCATTTCAGGACTCAGCACGGGATCGACGCCTGGAAAACGCGCGAACGGGAAGACCGCTTCCTTGACCGCGATATAGTCGACATCGAGCCGGATGCGCGGCAGGGCCTTGAGCCGCTCGCCGGCCATCACGCGCGCCGCGATCTTAGCGACCGGCTGACCAATCGCCTTGGCAACGAACGGCACTGTGCGGCTGGCGCGCGGATTGACCTCGATCAGATAGACCTGGCCGTCCTTGACAGCATATTGGACGTTCATCAGACCGCGGACCTTGAGCGCGCGGGCGAGCGCATCGGTCTGCCGCTCGATCTCGACGATGATATCCTTCGGCAGGCTGTAAGGCGGCAATGTGCAGGCGCTGTCACCCGAATGGACACCCGCCTCCTCGATGTGCTGCAGCACGCCGGCGACCACGACATCCTCGCCATCGCAAATCGCGTCGACATCGACCTCGATCGCGTCACGAAGATACTGGTCGATCAAAACTGGCGAATCGCCAGATACTTGTACCGCAGTGCTGATATATTGATCGAGCTGGGACGGGTCCTCGACAATCTCCATCGCGCGGCCACCCAGCACATAGGAAGGCCGCATCAACACCGGATAACCGACCCGCTCCGCGACCGCCAGGGCCTCCTCGCGGCTGCGCGCGATGCCGTTGCGCGGCTGGCTGAGACCGAGTTGCCCGACGAGCGCCGCGAAACGCTCGCGATCCTCGGCCAGGTCAATCGCATCGGGGCTGGTACCGAGGATAGGGATGCCCGCATCCTCCAGTTCCTGCGCCAGCTTGAGCGGGGTCTGCCCGCCGAACTGGACGATCACGCCCTTGAGCGTGCCCTTCGACTGCTCGACATGCAGGATCTCGAGCACGTCCTCGGCGGTCAGCGGCTCGAAATAGAGCCGGTCCGACGTATCATAGTCGGTCGAGACCGTCTCCGGGTTGCAGTTGACCATGATCGTCTCATAGCCCGCGTCCGCCAGCGCGAAGCAGGCGTGACAGCAGCAATAGTCGAACTCGATCCCCTGCCCGATCCGGTTCGGACCGCCGCCCAGGATAACGATCTTCTCACGATCGCTCGGATTGCTCTCGCACTCCGGCTCGCCGAAACTCGGCGCCTCGTAGGTCGAGTACATATAGGGCGTCTTCGCCTCGAACTCGGCCGCGCAGGTGTCGATCCGCTTGAACACCGGGCGAACGCCGAGCTTCTGGCGATGCGCGCGCACCTCCTTCTCGGTGATGCCGCCGGTCATCGCCTTGGCCGCGTCGTGGACGATGCCCGAGCCACGCGCCTGCTCGCGCGCCATGCCCGCGAGGTTGGCCGACTGCAGCGCCAGCCAGGCGAGCCGCTTGTCGGAGAAGCCCATCGCCTTCAGCCGGCGCATGCCGCCCGCGTCCTGCGGCAGGCCTTCGCGGCACACCTCTTCCTCGGCGGCGATGATCTCGGCAAGGCGATCGAGGAACCAGGGCTCGTACTTGGCGATGCGGTGGACATCGTCGACCGAGAGGCCTTCGCGCAGCGCCTGCGCCGCGACGAGCAGCCGGTCCGGGGTCGGCCGCGCCAGCTCCTCCTCGATCACCGACCGGGGCGCACCCTTCAGGCTCTCGACGACGTTGAAGCCGGCAAGCCCGGTTTCCAGCCCGCGCAGCGCTTTCTGCATCGATTCGTGGATGTTGCGGCCGATCGCCATCGTCTCGCCGACCGACTTCATAGCGGTGGACAGCAGTGGCTCCGCCCCCTTGAACTTCTCGAAGGCGAAGCGCGGTATCTTGGTCACGACATAGTCGATCGTGGGTTCGAACGAGGCCGGCGTCGCGCCGGTGATGTCGTTCATGATCTCGTCGAGCGTGTAGCCGACCGCCAGCTTGGCGGCGACCTTGGCGATCGGGAAGCCGGTCGCCTTCGACGCCAGCGCCGAGGAGCGGGACACACGCGGATTCATCTCGATCACGACCAGGCGGCCGTCCGCCGGGTTGACCGCGAACTGGACGTTCGATCCGCCGGTCTCGACACCGATCTCGCGCAGCACCGCGATCGAGGCGTTGCGCATGATCTGATATTCCTTGTCGGTCAGCGTCAGCGCCGGCGCGACGGTGATGGAATCGCCCGTATGGACGCCCATCGGATCGACATTCTCGATCGAGCAGATGATGATGCAATTGTCGGCGCGATCGCGCACGACCTCCATCTCATATTCCTTCCAGCCGAGCACCGATTCCTCGATCAGCACCTCGGTGGTCGGCGACGCGTCGAGGCCGCCGGTGACGATCTTGACGAACTCGTCCTTGTTGTAGGCGATGCCGCCGCCGGTGCCGCCCATGGTGAAGCTGGGGCGGATGATCGCCGGCAGGCCGACATAGTCGAGCACGCGCAGCGCCTCGTCGAGCGTGTGGGCGACGTCGGAGCGCGGGCTTTCCAGGCCGATCTTGTCCATCGCCTGGCGGAACTTCAGCCGGTCCTCGGCCTTGTCGATCGCCTCGGCGTCGGCGCCGATCATCTGGCAGCCATATTTCTCCAGCGTGCCGTCGTTGAACAACGCCAGGGCGGTATTGAGCGCGGTCTGTCCGCCCATCGTCGGCAGGACGGCGTCGGGCCGTTCCTTCTCGATGATCTTGGCAACGATCTCGGGCGTGATCGGCTCGACATAGGTGGCGTCGGCCATCTCCGGATCGGTCATGATCGTGGCGGGGTTCGAGTTGACGAGGATGATGCGATAGCCCTCCTCGCGCAGCGCCTTGCAGGCCTGCGTTCCCGAATAGTCGAACTCGCAGGCCTGACCGATGACGATCGGACCCGCGCCGATAATGAGGATGGAGGAGATGTCAGTGCGCTTGGGCATTATTCGGTTTTTCCATCCTGAGCGGCACAGCCCCAGCCATCATATTCGACGCCGAAATCGACCTCGATCTGCAGGCAGGCGGCGGTAAGGGCCTTGATTGATTCCGCATCGGCACGCTGGTCGCGCACCAGAAAGAGACAGGGATCGCCGTCGGGCGAGGTCTCCATGTCGAGATAGTCGAAGCCCAGCGCCTCCGCCGCCTCGGTCAGGCGCACCAGCGCCTCGGGGCTGCCCCGGAAGCTGACGTCGACCGGGCGCTCGATCTCGGCCCGGTCGCCATGCTCGGCGAGATCGGCGAGGACCTCCATGTCGGCCCGCCATTCCTCCTCGAGCCGCTGGGGATCGATGGCGCCCTTGGTCACGCTTTCGCCTTCAGCTGGGCGACGAACTGCTCGAACAGATAATGGCTGTCCTGCGGGCCGGGGCTGGCTTCGGGGTGGTACTGGACGCTGAATGCCGGTTTGTCGGTCAGCCGAAGGCCCGCCAATGAACCATCGAACAGCGAGATATGGGTAGCCTCGGCGTTGGCCGGCAGGCTGTCGGCGTCGACCGCGAAACCGTGGTTCATGCTGGTGATCTCGACCCGGCCGTCATCGGTGCGCTTGACGGGATGGTTGGCGCCGCGATGGCCCTGATGCATCTTGTAGGTCTTCGCGCCGACGGCGAGGCCGAGCATCTGGTGGCCGAGGCAGATGCCGAACAGCGGCGTGCCGACCTCGAGCAGCTTGCGGATCACCGGCACCGCATATTCGCCGGTCGCGGCGGGATCGCCCGGGCCGTTCGACAGGAACACGCCGTCCGGCTTGTGGGCCATCACCTCCTCAAAGCTGGCGGTCGCGGGGACGACCGTCACCCGCGCGCCGGCCGCGACCAGGTTGCGGAGGATGTTGCGCTTGAGGCCGTAGTCGATCGCGACGACGTGCGGCGCGTCGGCGGTCGCCGCGTCGAGGTCATAGCCCTCGCCCAGCGTCCACAGGCCATCGTTCCATTTGTAGGTCTGGGTGGCGCTGACCTCCTTGGCGAGGTCCATGCCCTCCAGCCCCGGCCATTCACGCGCCTTCTTGCGGAGCGCCTCGATATCGAAGCGTCCCTGGCCGTTATGGGCGATGACGCCGTTCGGCGCGCCGTTGACGCGGATCGCGCGGGTGAGCGCACGGGTGTCGACGCCCGAGACGCCGATCCGTCCATTGGCCTTCAGCCAGGCATCGAGATGCTGGCTGCTGCGGAAATTGGCGGGATCGGTGATATCCTCGCGCACGACCATGCCGAGCGCGTGCGGGTTTGTCGCCTCGATATCCTCGGCGTTGGTGCCGACATTGCCGATGTGCGGGAAGGTGAAGGTGATGATCTGCCCGGCATAGGAGGGATCGGTCATCACCTCCTGATAACCGGTCATCGCGGTGTTGAAGCAGACCTCGCCGACGGCGTCGCCCTCGGCTCCGAATCCCCTGCCCCAGATCAGCGTCCCGTCACCGAGAACCAAAACGCCCGTTGCGCCCTCGGGGGGTGTCAGACGCGCGTGATCGGTTTCGGCCACTAGGGCTCTCCTCGGCTATAGGTCGGTGGGCAAACGGCGGCGTACCTAGGGGCCCCTCCTCGGCGGGTCAATTCTATTAAATCAGGAATCTCTGTGCTACGCATCCTCCTTTCCCGAACAGACCGGTGGTTCCCATGATTCGAGACGAGATCAAGACGGCGCTCGTCGCCGCGATGAAGGCGCGCGACGCCACCACCACCGCGGCGATCCGCCTGATCCAGTCGGCGATCAAGAACCGCGACATCGAGTTGCGCACTGCCACCCAGCAACCCGACGACGACCTGCTGGTCACCGAGGTGCTGCAGAAGATGATCAAGCAGCGCCGCGAATCGATCGAGATGTACGAGAAGGGCAACCGACCGGAACTCGCCGCCGCCGAGGCCGCCGAGGTCGCGGTGATCGAGCGCTTCCTGCCGCAGCAGATGAGCGAGGACGAGGCCCGCGCCGCGATCGACGCCCTCGCGACCGAACTGGGCGCGGCCTCGATCAAGGACATGGGCCGGGTGATGGCCGCGCTCAAGGAGCGCTTCGCCGGCCAGATGGACATGGCCAAGGCCAGCGGCCTGGTGAAGGCACGGCTGGCGGGATAACGGCGCCCTTCTCCGTTCGTCCCGAGCGAAGTCGAGGGACGCTGCCCGCTCGACAGCCGGGTGAGCCTATTGCAATCTCGCTCCATGGCGTTCTGGGTCTATATCCTGCAATGTGCGGATGGGCGGTTCTACACCGGCCAGACCGACGATCTGGAACGTCGCGTGGCCGAGCATCAGACAGGCGGATATTGTGACTTCACGGCAAGCCGCCGGCCGGTCCGCCTGATGTGGGCCGAAAATTGCCCGACCAGGATCGAGGCCCTCGAAGCCGAACGGCGGATCAAGCCCTGGTCGCGGGCGAAGAAGCAGGCGCTGATCGCGGGCGACTGGGCCGCGCTTTCCCATTTCGCGCGTCCTCCTCGCGAACGTCCCTCGACTTCGCTCGGGACGAACGGTGGAGAAATGGAACCGGAAAGGCCGTTGGTGTCGAGCGAAGTCGAGACACGCCCCTCCCGCAAGCGGGACGGGAGTAGATGAGCCTCTCCCCCCAATTCCTCGACGAGCTTCGCGCCCGGGTCACGCTCTCCACCCTGATCGGGCGGTCGGTGAAGCTCGTGAAGGCGGGGCGCGAGTTCAAGGCGTGCTGCCCGTTCCACAACGAGAAGTCGCCGAGCTTCTACGTCAACGACGAAAAGGGCTTCTATCATTGCTTCGGCTGCGGCGCGCATGGCGACGCGATCCGTTTCCTGACCGAGGCCAAGGGCCTGACCTTCATCGATGCGGTCAAGGAATTGGCGCAGGGCGCCGGAATGGAGGTCCCCGCCCCCGACCCGCGCTCGGCGCAACGCAACGAGATGCAGGCCGGGCTCCACGACGTCATGGCGGCCGCGGCGAGCTGGTTCCAGGAACAGCTGGGCGGGATCGCCGGTGCCGAAGCCCGCGCCTATCTCCAGCGGCGCGGGATCGACGAGCGGCTGGTGAAGAAGTTCGGCATCGGTTTCGCCCCCGATTCGCGCGGCAAGCTCCGAACCGCCTTGAAAAGCTTCGGCGACGCCAAGCTGATCGAGACCGGGTTGCTGATCCTGGTAGAGGACAAGGAGCCCTATGACCGGTTCCGGGGGCGGGTGATGATCCCGATCCAGGACCAGCGCGGACGCGTCATCGCCTTTGGCGGACGGATCCTCGACAAGGGCGAACCCAAATATCTGAACTCGCCCGACACGCCGCTGTTCGACAAGGGCCGAACCCTGTTCAACATCGAGCGCGCCAGCGCAGCATCGCGCAGGGCCAACCGCGTGATCGCGGTCGAAGGCTATATGGACGTGATCGCCTTGGCCAAGGCGGGAATCGACGAAGCCGTCGCCGCCAACGGCACGGCGCTGACCGAAGCACAGCTTGAGCGGATGTGGCGGATGACGGAGATCCCGATCCTCTGCTTCGACGGCGACAAGGCCGGGCAAAAGGCTGCCGTTCGCGCGGCGCAGCGAGCGCTGCCGATGATCGCGCCGGGACGGACGTTGCGCTTCGCCCTGCTGCCCGGCGGGCAGGACCCGGACGACCTCGTCAAATCCGGCGGCGCGCGTGCCGTCGAGCAGGTGCTGGAGGAGGCTATCAGCCTCGACGAGTTGCTGTGGCGCGCCGAATATGAGGCGCAGCCGCTGTCTACGCCCGAGGCGCGCGCCGGCCTGCGCAAGCGGCTCGGCGACCTCGCCGGATCGATCCAGGACCGCGACGTGCGCCAGCTCTACCAGGCCGAATTCCGCCGCCGCTTCGATGAATTGTTCGGCAGCACCCAGCGCCGCCCGTTCGAGCGCAACTTCCAGCCCTTCCAGCCCCGGCAGCAGCGCCGCCCAGGCCAGCCCTGGAAGCCCGAGCCATTGCCGCCCTCACGCGCTGCGCATGCGGTAAACCGGAGTGGCGTCAATCCGATGGTCGCCCGCGCGGTGATGGCCGGTCTGCTACGCTTCCCATCGCTTTTCTCGTCGCACATGGAAGCGATCGGCCAGCTGGAACTGGCCGACGAGCGACTCGACAAACTGCGCGCGGAGGCCTTCGAGGCCGGATTTTCCGGGCTCCCGCTTGAAAAGGAAAGCCTCGAAACCATATTGGCCGAGGCGGGTCTTGGGGCTGTGGTGGAGGAGCTCAAGGCTACGAACGCTCTTGCCTTTTCTTTCCTGCGCGGCAATGCCGATCCTGACCGTGCTATGCGCGATCTCTCGGCGGCGATCGAGGCCATGGCGGCGCGTCCCTTGCTGGATGCGGCACTGAGGGAGGCGACCGAGCGGTTGGGTATGGCGGCCGACGACGCCGGGCTCGAAGAGCAGCGCAGGCTGCTCGCGGCCCGCGAAGCGGCGGATCGCGCGCTCACCGACCTCGCCCTGGGCGAGGACGGGGGGGGCGCTTAAACTGTTTGAGGCCGGCGGTTTCCGGCCGAATATTGATTGAGGGCTGGTCTTAGATGGCGAAGACGAACGGGAGCGAGGGTGGCGATCGGATCGACGGCGACGCCCCGCTCATCGATCTCAACGAAGGATCGCTCAAGAAGCTGATCGCCCGCGCGAAGCGCAAGGGCTACATCACCTATGAGCAGCTCAACGAGGCGCTGCCGCAGGATCAGATGACATCCGACCAGCTCGAGGACGTGATGTCCGCGCTCAACGAGATGGGCGTGAACATCGTCGAGAACGAGGATGCGGGCGAGGACGAGCAGCCCGAGGAGGACGGCATCGATGAGGTCGCCGGCTCCGAGGAAGGCGACACCGGCCCTGCCCTTACCACCACCGCCAAGAAGGAAACGGTCGATCGCACCGACGATCCCGTGCGCATGTACCTGCGCGAGATGGGCGCGGTCGAGCTGCTGAGCCGCGAGGGCGAGATCGCGATCGCCAAGCGGATCGAGGCAGGCCGCGACACCATGATCCTGGGCCTCTGCGAGAGCCCGATCACCTTCAATGCGATCATCGAATGGTCGAATGCGCTCAACGAGGGCACGATGCAGCTGCGCGAGATCCTCGATCTCGACGCGATGCTGTCGAAGGGCCCGACCGCCGAGCAGGTTGAGAACGAGGACGCCGATGGCGAGATTTCGGCCGAGACGGCCGGTCCAACCTTCAAGGAGGAGGATGAGCCCGAGGAGGAGGCCTCGGCCGACGAGGACGAGGATTCGATGACCGAGCGGCGCGCCCCGCGCCCGCAGGAAGACGACGACGAGGACAATACCCTCAGCCTTGCCCAGATGGAGGAGCAGCTCAAGCCGATGGCGCTCGAGCGGTTCGCGGCGATCACCGACCTCTACAAGACCTTCTCCCAGGTCCAGGCGGCCCGCGTCGCCGCGCTCGGCGTCGGCGACGACTTCCCCGCTGGCGAGGAGGAACGCTACCAGGGCCTGCGCGAACAGCTCACCGCCGAAGTGGAAAGCGTACAGTTCCACGGCGCCAAGATCGAATATCTTGTCGACCAGCTTTATTCGTTCAACCGCCGGCTCACCACGCTGGGCGGGCAGATGCTGCGCCTGGCCGAGCGCCACAAGGTGCCGCGCCGCGATTTCCTCGAAGCCTATGTCAACCACGAGATGGAAGACGGCTGGCTCGACCGGGTTGGCCGGATCGACAAGAAATGGGCGAATTTCGCGGCCAACGAGGCGGACGCCGTCGATCGCATCCGCAACGAGATCGGTGAGATCGCCCAGGCGACCGGCATGGCGCTCAGCGAATTTCGCCGTATCGTCAACATGGTGCAGAAGGGCGAGCGCGAAGCGCGTATCGCGAAGAAGGAGATGGTCGAAGCCAATCTCCGCCTCGTCATCTCGATCGCCAAGAAGTACACCAACCGCGGCCTGCAGTTCCTGGACCTGATCCAGGAGGGCAATATCGGCCTGATGAAGGCGGTCGATAAGTTTGAATATCGGCGCGGCTACAAGTTCAGCACCTATGCGACCTGGTGGATCCGGCAGGCGATCACCCGCTCGATCGCCGATCAGGCGCGGACGATTCGTATCCCGGTCCACATGATCGAGACGATCAACAAGCTGGTCCGCACGAGCCGCCAGATCCTGCATGAGATCGGCCGCGAGCCGACGCCGGAAGAGCTGGCCGAGCGGCTGTCGATGCCGCTCGAGAAGGTCCGCAAGGTGATGAAGATCGCCAAGGAGCCGATCAGCCTCGAAACGCCGATCGGCGACGAGGAGGATAGCCATCTGGGCGATTTCATCGAGGACAAGAATGCGATCATCCCGGTCGATGCCGCGATCCAGTCCAACCTGAAGGAGACGGTCACCCGCGTCCTCGCCAGCCTCACCCCGCGCGAGGAACGTGTGCTGCGCATGCGCTTCGGTATCGGCATGAACACCGATCACACGCTGGAGGAGGTCGGCCAGCAATTCTCGGTGACCCGCGAGCGCATCCGCCAGATCGAGGCGAAGGCGCTGCGAAAGCTCAAGCATCCGAGCCGCAGCCGCAAGATGCGGAGCTTCCTCGACCAATAGGACGCGCCCAGCTTTCGATCGTCATCCCGGCGAAAGCCGGAATCTCCCTGCCTTTTCGCGCTCCAGCGAAGAGAAGTGAGATCCCGGCTTTCACCGGGATGACCATGTAGAGGCGCAATCGTCGTCCTCCGAATGTTTCAGCGCTGAATTATTGCAAACAGTTCGCATTAGCTGTTGCGAGGGTAGATCGTTCGCGCTACGCGGCTGGACGTGAACCCGACGCCCACCCCCCCTTCCCCGTCTCCCGTGAAGCGCACGCCGCAACACAAGCCCTGGTACCGCTCGCGCGGATGGTGGCTGAAGCAGCTGCACAATTGGCACTGGATGAGTGCGGCCGTCTCGCTGATCGGGATGCTGCTGTTCGCGGCAACCGGGATCACCCTCAACCATGCAGCGACGATCGCTGCGTCACCCCGCGTGCAGAACCTGTCGGCGCAGCTTCCGGCACCGCTCGTCGCCCAGCTCACCAAGCCCGCGTCGGACAGCGCGCCGCTGCCCTCCGCCGTCGTTGCCGAACTTGATGCCACGCTCGAACTCCACGCTGGCGGCAAACCCGGCGAGTGGTCCGACGACGAAGTCTACGTCGCCCTGCCCCGGCCCGGTGGCGATGCCTGGATCAGCATCGACCGCGCCAGCGGAGCGGTGACCGCCGAGATCACCGACCGCGGCTGGATCAGCTACCTCAACGATCTTCACAAAGGGCGCAACGCGGGCGGCACCTGGAGCTGGTTCATCGATATCTTCGCCGCGGCGTGCATCCTGTTCACGCTAACCGGCCTGTTCCTGCTTTACATGCATTCCAAGCCGCGCCCCCTGACCTGGCCGCTCGTCGGACTGGGCCTGGTCGTGCCGCTGCTGATCATCGTCCTTTGCGTCCATTGAGAGAGATCGCCATGCGCACTACGCCCTTCCTGCTCATCGGTGGAATGATCGCGGCTCCCGCCTCGGCGGCCGGCACCATCAATGTCACCATCCCGCAGCTCAAGGTCGCCGAATACCATCGTCCCTATGTCGCGGTGTGGCTGGAGCCGGCCGGCGGCGGCGCGGCCCGGACACTCGCGGTGTGGTATGACATCAAGAAGGGCGGCAACGAGCCCGGCACCAAATGGCTGTCCGACCTGCGCGCCTGGTGGCGCAAGGGCGGCAAGAGCGCGAAAATGCCCGCCGACGGCATCAGCGGCGCCACCCGCGCGCCAGGCACTCACGCGATCCCGCTGCCCGCCGACCTGAAACCCGGCAACTATGTGCTGGCCGTCGAGGCCGCGCGCGAGACCGGCGGCCGTGAATATGTCACCCTGCCGATCAGCGTCCCGGCCAAACCCGCCAGGGCGGCCGGCAAGACCGAGCTCGGCACCATCACTCTCTCCGCTCGCTGAAAGGACCGCCGATGAAGCGCTTCCCCGCCCGCCTGCTTGCCGCAGTCGCGATCCTCGCCCTTCCCGCTGCCGCCTCGGCGCACCGCCAGTGGATGGTGCCCAACGCCACGGTCTTCTCAGGCACCAACAGCTGGGTGACGGTCGACGCCGCCGCCTCGAACGACCTGTTCTTCGCGGATCATCAGCCGATGCGGCTCGACGGCGTGAAGGTCTGGGCGCCCGACGGCAGCGAAGGCGCCATCGCCAACGGCTCGACCGGCCGCTACCGCTCGACCTTCGACGTCAAGCTGGACAAGCCGGGCACCTGGAAGATCGGCACCTTCACCTCGTCGGTCATGGGCAGCTTCAAGGTCAATGGCGAGGAACGCCGGGTCGGCGGCCGTCCGGGCGGCGCTCCCGCAGGCGCCGGCATGGGTCCGGGCGGCCCCGGCGGTCCGGAAGCCGCCGCGCGCCGCGCGCCACCGGTGTCGATAGACGACATCCCGGCCGATGCCACCGACGTCAAGCTGACCGAAGTCATCGGCCGGAATGAACTCTATATCACTGCCGACGCTCCCAGCACCGCGGTGTTCACGCCGACCGGCAAGGGCATCGAATTCCAGCCGGTGACTCATCCCGACGAGCTGGTCGCTGGCGAACCCGCCAGCTTCCGTTTCCTCGTCGACGGCAAGCCCGCCAACGGCCTGAAAGTGACTGTGGTCCCCGGCGGCAAGCGCTATCGCAACGACGACGGCGCGCGCGAGTTCACGACCGGCGCCGACGGCGTGGCGAAGATCGATTGGCCGACCCCCGGCATGTACTGGATCAACGCCTCGCTGACCGACGACAAGCCGTCGACGCCGCGCGCGACCCAGCGCCGGATGAGCTATGTGACCACCGTCGAGGTGCTGCTTCCCTGAGCACCGTTCGTATCGCCCTGCCGCGCGTCATCGCGATCGCGGCCTTCGCCGATCGCGATCCGGCGCGACCGCTGGTCGATCTCGGCGGCGAGACGATGGGAACGAGCTGGTCGGTGCGGTTCGCCTCGCCGGCCGGCTGCGATCTCGCGCAGGTCGAGGCGGCGATCCTAGCCCGGCTCGACACGATCATCACCGAGATGAGCCACTGGCGCGCGGATTCGCTGATCTCCGCCTATAATCGCGCCGAAGCCGGCTCCTGGCAGATGCTGCCCGACGACTTCGCAGCGGTGGTCGCCGCAGCGCTCGACGTCGCGGCGCGCAGCGGCGGGGCCTTCGATCCGGCAATCGGCCGCCTCGTCGACCTCGCCGGCTTCGGCCCCGATCCCACCATGCGCAGCGACGACGGGACATCACTGGAACGCGCCCGTACCGAGGCAGGATGGCGACATCTGCAGTTCCGCGAGAACCGGCTCCTCCAGCCCGGCGGCCTCGCCCTCGACCTGTCGGGAATAGCCAAGGGCTATGCCGTCGACGCGGTCGCCGACACGCTTGGCGCGCTCGGCATCGTCCACGCGCTGGTCGAAATCGGCGGCGAGCTTGTCGGTCGCGGCGTCCGCCCCGACGGGGATCCCTGGTGGGTCGACCTCGAAAGCCCGCCCGGCGTCGCTCTGCCTCCGCTGCGCATCGCACTGCACGACATCGCGGTCGCCACGTCGGGTGACTATCGGCGGGGCGCGCACAGTATCGATCCGCGCACCGGCCGCTCCGTCGCCAACGGCGTCCGCTCCGTCAGCGTGGTCCACGAGAGCGCGATGCTCGCCGACGCCTGGGCGACCGCCTTGACGGTGGCGGGCCCCGAAGCCGGCCTCACGCTGGCCCGGCGCGAGGGCATCGCCGCGCGGATCGTCGACGACCGCGAATGGCTCAGCCCTGCGCTCGTGGAAATGCTGGAATATTGATCCCGGCCCCTTGCCCGCCGCGCCCTTCGGGGCCATAGGGCGCTTGAATCTCCCAACGAAGAGGCCGCGATGAAGACCCGCGTCTATGTCACCCTGAAGGGCGGCGTGCTCGATCCCCAGGGCAAGGCGATCCACCATGCGCTCGGCTCGCTAGGTTTCTCGGGTGTCAACGACGTCCGGGCCGGCAAGCTGATAGAGCTCGACCATGACGACGGCGTCACCGATGCCGAGATCGAGGCGATGTGCAAGAAGCTGCTGGCCAACACGGTCATCGAGAATTTCCGGATCGAACGGGCCTGATCGGAGGCATATCATGAAGAGCGCGGTCATCGTCTTCCCCGGCTCCAATTGCGATCGGGACCTTGCCGTCGCGATCCGCGACGTCACGGGCAAGGCGCCGGACATGCTCTGGCACCAGGAAACGGCGCTGCCCGACGGCATCGGCCTGATCGCCGTACCCGGCGGCTTCTCCTATGGCGACTATCTGCGCTCGGGCGCGATGGCGGCGCGGTCGCCGATCATGCGCGCGATCGTCGAGGCCGCGCGCCGCGGCGTGCCGGTGCTCGGCATCTGCAACGGCTTCCAGATCCTCACCGAGGCAGGGCTGCTGCCGGGCGCTCTGATGCGCAACGAGGGGCTGGACTTCGTCTGCCGCGAGGTCGCCCTGACCGTCGAGAACAGCCAGTCGACCTTCACCGCACGCTACGACAAGGGCGAGAAGGTCCATTTCCCGGTCGCGCATCACGACGGCAACTTCACCGCGGACCGCGAGACGCTCAACCGGATCGAGGGTGAGGGCCGGGTCGCCTTCCGCTATGCCGAGGCGGTCAACGGATCGGCGCGCGGCATTGCGGGTATCCTCAACGACGCCGGCAACGTGCTGGGCATGATGCCGCACCCTGAACGGGTGATCGAGGCCGCGCACGGCAATGACGACGGCCGCCGCCTGTTCGAGGGCCTGCTGGAAACCGTCGCATGACGCCCCCGCACGGCGCCGGTTGTCTCTGCGGCGCGGTGCGGTTCACCATCGACGCCGAACCCATGGCGGCGCGCACCTGCTGGTGTCGCCTATGCCAATATCTTGGCGGCGGTACCGCGACGGCGAATGTCTGCTTCCCGGCCGACAAGGTCCGCTGGACCGGCGAGATCCGCTATCATGAAAGCGTCGCCGACAGCGGCACGGCGATGCGGCGCGGCTTCTGCCCGACCTGCGGTACCCCGCTGACCAGCGAGGCCCTGAGTCGTCCACACCTCATCTTCCTGCGCATCGGCACGCTCGACGATCCCGACCTGATGGGGCCGCAGCTGACGATCTGGACGTCGCATGCACCCGACTGGGCCTGCATCTCAACCGAGATACCGAGCCTCGAAAGCCAGCCCCCGCCCATCGCCTGATGCCGGGAGCGGGGCTTTTCGTCTTCGTAGCGGCGGCGCTGTGCGAGATCGGCGGCTGCTTCGCCTTCTGGGCCTGGCTGCGGCTTGGCAAGTCGCCGCTCTGGGCGGCCGGCGGTGTCGGTCTGCTGATCCTGTTCGCCTGGCTGCTCACCCGGGTCGAGAGCGCCGCCGCCGGGCGCACCTTTGCGGCCTATGGCGGCGTCTATATCTGCGCCTCGCTTGGCTGGATGTGGGCGATCGAGGGGAGCCGGCCCGACCGCTGGGACCTGATCGGCGCACTTTTCTGTATCGTGGGGAGCGCCGTCATATTGCTGGGGCCGCGAACCGCCTGATCCCCGGCCTGCCCGCCGTGCTTCCTAGACCCGCGTTCTGAACGGGGTGAAATCGGTGCGCTCGTCGAAAACGTCTACGCCTTCGCGCTTCTTCAGGAAGTTGACCACGACATAGGTGGCCGGGGTGAGGATAACCTCCCAGCTCACCTTCAGCACCCATTGCGTGACGAGCACCGTCAAGACCAGGCTGGTCGTCCATCCTTCCGCGCCAAGGAAGGCCAGCGGATAGAAGATCAGGCTGTCCACACCCTGTCCCGCTACCGTCGATCCGATCGTGCGGGTCCAGAGATGCTTGCCGCCCGTCCACAGCTTCATCTTGGCGAGGACGTAGCTGTTGACGAACTCGCCTGCCCAGAAAGCCGTGATCGAGGCAATGACGATGCGCGGCACCTGCCCGAACACCTGCTCATAGGCCTGTTGGCCGGTCCACTCCTTGTCGGGTGGCAGCGCCACGACGACCAGGCTCATGACGACCATGAACAGCAGTGCCGCCGTCCCCGCCCAGATGCAGCGGCGCGCGCGGCCATAGCCGTACACTTCGGTCATGATGTCGCCGATCACATAACCCACCGGGAAGAACAATATGCCGGCCCCGAACGGCCACGGCCCAACGCCCGGAATGTCAATCACCGCGACCTTGCCCGCACCGAGCACGTTCGACAGCAGCAGGATCGTGACGAAGGCCGCCATCACGAAATCGAAATAGCGGAAGTGCCGGCCCCGGATGGCTTCGGCGTCGGAGGCGACGGGCGCGGCGCTGCTATCGTTCATAAGGCCACACTAACGGCGTTCCATCCGAGCGCAATCCACGCTATCTGCCGGCCCGACGCGCGCCCGTAGCTCAGTTGGATAGAGCACGAGCCTTCTAAGCTTGGGGTCGCAGGTTCGAATCCTGCCGGGCGCACCACCTTTCCTTCTGGACCTGAAAAGCCCTCTAAGGCTTTGAATGGAAAGGAAATTTGAGGTGTTCGAAAACCCTTTTCCCAGTCATACTGGATAGGGTCACTTAAAGTGAGGTTTAGGACAGTCCTCCTCTCTTGCAGGTTGCCATTTTCCCATAGATTCCAAGGGCTTGCCAGAAACGTCAAGGCGGTTCGAAAAGTCTGGTCGTAGTCCTTTGAAACGGTGCCGCAGTTAGCCATCTTTTCTGCCAACACGGCTTTCTCGTGCTCAAGCTCTTCGACCTTGCGGGCATAGGCACCCACCACGGTGGCGCTATCCTGCTGCACCATCATATCCAGAAACTGGTCGATCTTCTTTTCGACCGCCTTCGTCTGGCGCTGCAAGAGCGCCTTGCTCTCCTGCGCTGACGATTCGAGATCGCTCCAGATGTCCCGCAGCATCATATCGGCAAGCTGGACCGTTTCCTGCGCTGGCGTGAGTTCGCGAAGGAAATCGGCGAAGGCGTCTTCTATCTTGTCTCGGGCAACGGATTTGCCATTTCGTGCACACCCTTTTTGGCGGCACAGGTAGTACGGATAGGAAGCCTTCCGCCCCTTTGACCAGTTGGCGGTCATCGGGTGACCGCATTCGCCGCAGCACACATGCCCCCGCAGCGGGAAATCATCATGCAGATCGGCACGATTCTTTGCTCGTGCGCCGCCGTTCAGCTTATCCTGAATGCGCTCGAAGGTTTCGAGGCTGATAAGGCCATCGTGATTGGCTTTGCGGAAGCCGATGTCCCATTCCGGATATTCCATGTAACCGGCATAGGCGGGCTCTGTCAGAATCACGCGGACACGATCCAGCGGGACATGGCGGCGGCCTGTCTCACAAAATCTCGGGTGATTGAGTATGAAGCGTCGAACATCGGATTGGCACGTAAATCGGCCAGACGCATAACCTTCAAGCGCTTCCTGCACGATACTGGCCATTGGCTGATCGAGAATGAGCACCTTGGACTTGCCTACGGTCCGCAGATGTCTGTAGCCCCAGGGCGCACGGAATACCCAGTACCCATTGCGCGCCCGCGACTTCATGCGATTGAGGGTCTGCTCTTTGTTCTTCTGCTGCTGGTGCTGCGAAACACTGGCGAGCAGGTTTTCGACCAACCGTGCATCCGAGCTTTCGCCAAACTCAATCGACGGCGAGGCCAGCAAGCCACCGGCACCTGCAATTTCCGCTCGCAGCTTCAAATGGGCTTCAAGCCCGCGCGCCAGACGGCTGATATCGTCAATAATGACGACAAGCTGGTCTTTCCGGTTCTTGCGGAGAAACGACAGCATGGCTTTCATGCCGGGCCGTTCGATCAGGCTTCCGGACATATCGTCCTTGAAGACCTGCTCGACTTTGAGGTTGTGGTACTTCGCATAGTCGCGGCATCGCGTCTCTTGCGAATTCAAACCATCTCCATGAGAGGTTTGCTTTGTAGAGCTAACGCGGCAGTAAATAACTGCCTTTTTTCCTTCAGGTTTTTTCATGTATTCATGCCCCTGGGGCTAGGTTCGTTATTCACTCCCTCTAAATCGAGGTCAACACCATCATTTTCTTTGGAATTCTGCATTGTAGCATCGTGCTCAATGCCGCGAAAGTGGGAATTGGCGCGTGCTGACAGGGCTTGGCTGACGGGATCAATGCCCCATGATGCCTCAGCGAAGGTGCAAAGAATGGAGTGCAGCGCGCGGATTTTTTCGTCTGCTTCGTCACCAGATATGCCGAGACCGGCGACACACGCCCGGTATCGGTCCATTCTGTCTGCTGAGATCGTCCTTAACATCAATCCCTCTACCGCCAATGCGGCTTGCCCTTTGCGGGCACGGGGATTCAAATACGCTGCATCCAATTCCTATCAGGGAGAAACATTCGCGTTTACATGCCTCTACCCGCGCCCATGTCTCAATGACGCCTTGCGTCTTCTATGAGTACATAATTTTATTATACGATAATTGCTTGATTGTTTGCAAATATTGCACGTGCACAATGGGTCTATCAGCCCATGTGCAGTGTGCGAACATCGCCAATCTGATCTTTCCACGGGCTGACCGTGTAGAACGGCAGCCGCTGGCACACGAAGAGCGGTTGCAGGCCTGCCACCTTGATAATCTGACGGCCATCGCCGATCCGGCGGATGTCCTCACTTTGCAGAACGGCACGGCGCGTTTCGCTCCGGTTGCGACCGGCGCTTTCCACGGCACCGCCACCAACATTCTGCCCCTGCGTCACCACCGTCTTGTTGCCCGACCATTTTTCAATGTCGCGCAACAGGTCAGGGTCTTCCACACCGGTCATGGTGAAGATCGCGGCCTGATCCTCGAACTCTTTCACGCGGTCTTTCGACCAGCGTGATTCCAACGAATACCGGCCTTGCGAGAATATCCAGAGCTGGATGCCTTTCCCGCGATAGAGCTGGAGCGCCTTCACCACGGCTGGCGCAGGCGGCAATTGCGGGAATTCATCCAGCAGGAAACACGTGCGGACTTTGCCGCGCTCGCGGGCAATGGCCTCAATGGCGTGGTTCACCACAAGGCTGATCCAAGGCGCGATGACCGCCAGCTTGTCGCTTGGCGCGATGATATAGACCGTGCACGGCTCATGCTTGAGCCGACCAAAATCGAAGTCATGCTCACTGGTGGAGCGGTCGAGCGTCTTGCCGACCTCGAAGGCATTCAGCGCCTCAATCGCTTCCGACTTGTAGGCCTCGAACTGCTTTGGCGCATCGGCGAAAGTGGTGGCCATGGCAGCGGCGCGGCGCTCGATGCCTTCGATCCCGCAAGCCGTCATCATCTTGAAGGCGCGTTCCATGTCCTGGACCGACGCATTCACGAAGCGCCACAGGCCGCCGAGCGTGCAGTTGTGCGGTTCCAGATTGGCCAGATACTCCATGCGGGTTGCCAGCAACCGCATGGCCCCCTTGCGCACCCAATCATTCTCACCGCCCTTGGCCGCAGGCGGAATGAGGATATGCGCGATCTCGTCGGGTTGCGTGTCGATCTCCCCGCCACTGGCGACGATATCGACCAGCACCTGAAGCGGGTTGATACGGGTGTTCGGCAGGCCGAGCAGCCCGAACGGATTGAGGTAAATGCACGTCTGCCCCAGCGTCTCCGAGCGGTGCTTGTGCGAGGCGTAGCAGTTCTCCCCGTCCTTCACGTCCACGACCAGCAAGGAGCGATCGCGGATATGGGCGAGATTGGGCAGAACATAGTCCCGCCCTTTGCCGCTGCCTGTGCGGGCGTAGGTCATCAGATGCCCTTCGCCTGAGAAGAACAGCATCCGGCGCTGTTGCGCGCCGAGAAATAGGCCGTTGGCGTCGAGCATATTGCGCGCGTCGGCATCCCTTATGCTGGCAAGCCTGCCATCGCCCAGCTTGCCGGAGGGAGCGGCAATGGCCATGAGGTGCTCCTGTTGCGCTGCGCGCATCCGGGCTTCCTCTTCGCGTTGCCGCCGATCCCACTGCCAGACTGCCCCGAAAAATCGGGGCAGCAGGCTGAACACCAGTTGTTCAAAGCGGATCATGGGATTGGTCCCCCGATTGTCATTCACTGGCGTAAACACCGCGCTTGTCGCGGCTCATGCGCGGCAGAGGCGGCATTTCCAGCGGCTTGATGTCGGAATAGGTCTGGTTGATCTGATCCGGCGTCGGAAGGCCAGTATCCCAGCCCGCAACGTCGATGGTCACGCCCTTCGAGACGGACTCGTCGAGCTTCGCCCGCAGCCGGTCGGATACGTCCTGCGAGTAGGTTTCGAAGCTCTCCGACAGCTTGGGATCGACGGGGCGGAAGATATCGGCGAAGAAGTTCGCCCAGTTGGCCAGCTGCTCGCTGCCCGTCGTCTGCGCGCGGGTCTGCGTCATTGTCTGGTGGACGTAATCCTTCTGCATCTCCGCCGTGGCGGTCGAATAGACCCGCGCCCGCTCATAGACCGCCTGATAGTTCATCTGCACGGCCTGCGTTTTGGCGCGGTACTGCTCGATGATCTGGTTGGTGCGGGCCTCGACCTCGCGCGCCCAGGCATCATATTGCGCCTGCGTTTCCAGCTCATAGGCCTTGTTCTCGGCAATCTGCCGCCCGTGGAACATGGCCAGAAACGACGAAGGGCGCAGCTGGGGACCGGCAAAGACCTCAAACAGGATCACCGCCAGCACCATCAGCAGGAACATGACGGCGGCAGAGACCATGCCGCCGAAGACGCCCCCGCGCGGTTTGCGGAAATGGCGGTCATCGACAATCGGCGGCAGCGGATCGCGATAGGGCAGCAGCGCCTGCCGGTTGCCATCGGCGTCATAGTCGATTTCGTATTGGGTATGGTCGGTCATGTTACGTCCTCTCAAAGTTGGCGGGACGCGGCCAGCCCGCGCCCGCGAATGGGGGTGCGAGTCAGCGGATGACGTGGACGGCCACTTCGGGCCGCCACGCAGCAATGGCGAGGTAGAGAAGTTGCAAGCGGGGCAGCACGCGCCGCTGTGGCAGTTGGCGCGGCGGATTGACCGCCAGCTTCTTCAGGTCCGAGAACCATGTGAAGCTGCCATCATCGGGGAAGAGGCTGTCGATATCCGGCAGGTTGAATGGCTTGCGATCAGAGTGAACGAACCGCCCCTTGCGCCGGTCGAAGGCCAGAAACTGGTCAGCCATCCAGTTCGGCATTTCGCGGCGGCTGATATCCAGCCCCGACACGACCATGGCGAGCCGCTGCACGACCGCCTGCGAGCGGAACGTGTCACGGTGCGGGACGATAATCTCCCACGGGAGGTTATTGTCGTTGCTAGGGGTGTTGCCGGTGAAAACCGGCAGATTGTCAAAGGGACAGCCATGACCGTCGGACATGGGTTTTCTCCTGCTCGTGCCACGGCGAATTGCCGGGCTTCCGGGCAGCAGGGTGATTGGCGGGGCGGCATCCCTCACGGCGGCGCTTCCCGCCCCGTTTCACTTGAACGGCGCTAGGTACCGCTTAAATACCGCTTACTAGAGCGTCAGAAAGGCGGCGAACGATGGAGCTGAGTGAGACTTATGTGCGCTGCGCCGAGGCTATTGAAACCTTGCGGCGCGTCAGCCAGCAGCTGAGCGAAGGCAATATCCTGACCTATCCCGCCCAGCGCGAAGCCATCGCGCCGCGCGTCAAGGTCAGCGAAGACGTCATCAACGACTTCGCCACCCGCAAGGCCAAGCGCACCAACTTTCCCGAGCTGCATCCGGCGCTGTGGGAGCTGTTCTGGCGCGAGCATCGCTCGCTTTTGGAAACCACGCACCGCGCCGTGCTGGTGGAAAAGCTGATCGACGCCGACCCCGTGACTAACGCGCTGCATCACTTTTTTCGCCCTGGCACACCATTGGACAAAGACCGGCTGGCCGAGCTTGAAGGCCACTACGCTGCCTTCGCGCCGTTCTTTCTCAATGAGCGCGAGGTGATCGTCATGGCGCTGGAATGCGGCGCAGGCGGCAACCCGAGCGCCTTCACGCTTGTCATGCATTATGTGGGCAAAACGCGGCGCGAGCAGACCGACCGGATCGAGGGCACGATTGTGCCGAGCGGCGAGAACGTGCTGTTTATCGGCCAGATTACAGGCCAGCAGACGCCCTTTGTCTTCATGCTGTCCGGCTTTCCCGTCAGTGACGGCAAGGTTGAGGGCAGCGAAGGCGTGACCCTTGTTGGATCGCGCGGCGCACGCCCCAGCGCCTATCCGATTGTCATTTTGCGCAGCGATACCCCAGCCGTGCCGCGTGTGATCCCGACTGCGACGGCGGCAACCGAGATCCCCGAATGGGATGCCGTTGCCCCCGTGTTCGAGAGGGGTATCGTCCGTTGGCAATGATCTTGGTGGCTGAGCAGCGCGTCTTTCTCCCAAGCTTTGAGCTTTGATGACGGAGACTTCCACCATGGGCAATCCTGCCCATGGAATGGAGGTAAGAATGCGTTGTCTGTGCGCTTTGAATTCCGCCACAGGAGCCGCTGCGCTGGCAGTTGCTGCGATTGCAGCCCCGGCGCTGGCCGCGCCGTCCTATCAAGAGGTCGAATGCACCGGCTCCGCCAAGCTGGTGGAGCATTCGTTCATGGGGAGCAAGGAACAGGGCGGGACTATGCCGCTCCGCTTTACCGCTCGACTGTGGAACACCCACAATGCCGTGACGATCATGCCGTCCGGCTTCGCAATCCTGCCTGCTGGCGAATATGCGTTTCCGCCGGGTCTGGAGCCGCTGAGCGTCCCGTTCACAGACGATCAGGGCGTCAAGCGGACGCTTCGCTTTGCAATCACGGACACCGAGTTCAAAGGCTATGCGGTTCTTCGTGAGGTGCAACCCAACGGCATGCTCTGCCAATTTGGCCGGGAGTTCTGCGCCATGCTGCGCATCAAGGCCCAGATCGAGTTGAAGGGCACCTGTCGGCCCAAGTGACAAGACGGTCGAGGGCAATGGCGCGGGCGGGGACTTCTCCGCCCGTTGTCGTTTTCAGCGCCAGTGCAATCCGCATCATCGCCAGCGTCGGATTGTACGCAGCGGCTTGCAACGATTGCGGCGGTCAAGGGCAATCACCCCATGGCTGGCGTCTCCAGTTCAGACCGTTCGCAAAGCGCGGCTGGGTGCCATCTGCCCTGCGCCTTTGACCGGCTCAGGCGGGCAAGGTGCGGCCCGCACCACTCTGGCAAGCCAGACCGTGTTCGACCTTGCCCGCGCCGGATCGTCAGGCGCGTCAGGGCTCCTGTCAGCCGCGCAATTCCGCGACGGCTTCAACAAATAGGAGACCCCAATGGGACTTGATATGTATGCCTTCACCGCCCCCAAAGAAGTCGTAACCCGAAACATCGGCTTCACCCTGTCCGAGCTGCGCGACGTTCGGGAAATTCACTACTGGCGCAAGCATCCGAACCTCCATGGCTGGATGGAAGAACTCTACCGCGCCAAGGGCGGCACCGAGACCTTCAACTGTGAACCGGTCGTGCTGACCGAGGAAGACCTCGACGCGCTGGAACTGGCGATCCGCAGCGGGCAACTGCCACCCACTACCGGCTTCTTCTTCGGCGAGAGCGACGGCTCCGAGCAGTCCGAAGACCTGGCCTTCGTCAAGGCCGCCCGTGAATTCATCGCTGACGGCTATGCCGTCATCTATGACAGCTGGTGGTGATTATGCCGCCCGAGGGGCTGGTTCCTCCCAGCCCCTCACTGGCACACCCTTACTCTGGCTCCGTGGGGTGCTGTGCCCCGCAACATCAATAAGGAGCCGAGTTATGACGATTGCCCACC
>NZ_LDES01000043.1 GCF_001015195.1 Sphingomonas sp. Y57
GCCGGAGATGGTGGTCGATCGGCCCTTTCTTGTCACGCTGCGCGACCGAAAGAGCGGAGCCGTGCTGTTTTTCGGGCGCATCGCCGATCCGACAGCGATTCCATAGGCGCACTCAGGCCATGCGCCGTTCAGCCGTGCGGTCATAGCCTCCTAGCATAATGGTGTCGCTATCGCGAGCAATAGGCACGGTCTTGGCCGGTGCGGCGTTGAGCGCGTCCGCGCCCGCCTTGGCGTGTTCGTGCATCCTGCCCGACAACATTGAGGCAGCGGGANGTGCATCCTGCCCGACAACATTGAGGCAGCGGGACGCACGGCGTTCGCCAAAGCCGATGTTGTTGGTGTGTTGGAGATAGGGCGGGCGCC
>NZ_LDES01000044.1 GCF_001015195.1 Sphingomonas sp. Y57
CATATGCGATCCGGTCGTATATAGGGGGACGGAAAACCCTGAAATCGGGGTTTTCGTGCGGATTCCCAATCCGTCAGGGTTTTTCGTGCAGCCAGATCGCGGCGGCGGCGCGGTCGTGAGTGTACCGGTCAGCCATGCGCGGAATCATGTGTTTTCCGACAGGGGAATGCTTAATGCATCGACCCCCGCTGCCTTACGGCATCTGCTTTGCTCGCCGCTCTCACCGTGTCACGGAATTCAAAGCCTTTCCTGAGGTACCGAGCCCTGCGCCACTTGTTTCCTAGCGCACCGTATATCAATCGGATGATGATGAAGGTGAGCGCTATAGCTCCGCCAATTACCCGAGTTGCATCTTCGGGGCCATATCGACGCTGCTCATCGCTCACGACACCAGCTGCAAAATTCAAAATGAATTCAAGTGGAAGCATAAAAAGCGTAGCAACTAGGAATCCGCTAAAGAGCGACCAGAATGATCCAAAAAAGAAGGCAGGCCAGCACCAGCCATTTTTCACAGCTCCAAAATTTCCTTTGGAGTTTGAATATACGTTAAATTCCCTCAATTTTGCCCCCATTTAGTTGTATTAAAGTGTTTGAGATGCTCGTCTGAAATAAATCATGCTCTCTTCAAAGTGATTAACTAGGCTGTCGCTGCCCATAGCGATAGCAAGTACCCACCTTGATACGAGAGAATATCCGATATGCTCTAGAGCAACATCTCCGTCCATGAGGCGAAGTTCATCTTGTCTCTTAGCAAGAGTATCAAGATAGGATTTTTTTTCTGGAAAATTGAGTTCATTGAAACTTTTTGGCGTATAGCGATGGTGGAAGTCTGAAAGGGCGTCATTGATACCTTTTCCCACTCTCGCTTGTTTTGAAAGAGGAGCAACTCTCGCCACTTCAATAGTTTGATCAAACTCTTTGCGCATCGTCGCTTCTGCTGCGCTTTCGCTGCTAGCCTTCTTTTTGAACAAGCCGAACATACTTTCCCCCGTTAAATGATAGCCAGCGAACACGGTTAAGGTGAACACGTGGCATTGGGCGTGCCCGCTGAGGAAAATAATTACAAGCGAGCTCTGCCATAGGAACAGGCAGCATCGCGGCATTTATCGCTGACAGGCCGCGACAATTAGCTCTGACATTTACACCCGCTACGGGGATTTTATTAAGAAACGGGCGACATGGCGAAAATCAGGTTGTTGCCGACAGCGGAGGCCGGAATCTCTGTCGCCAACGCCTCCCTGGCGCCAAGGATGTGATTTACGGCAAGAAGGAAAGCTGCCGGTCAGCAAGCGGCCATTTCGCATCGTTCCGACCACGATAAGGCTACCCGAAACCGGTCGTTGCGAAGTCTGCTCCAGCGACGTAAGACAAACCTAGCATCAAGAGTTGGGGCGACGCCCAACGCCAACCTGCCGATCCGGGCAAGGTGGCACTCCGCAAGGAGGATGTGGCCGAGCCGGCAACTAAAACGGATCAAGCCACCAAGCGTCGAGCCTAAAAGAGGAAGCGACGCGCCGTGCCGATAACAATACCCGATCAACTCCCTGCTCGACATACGCTTGAGGCCGAGGGGGTCATGGTGATGGGTGACGCTGATGCAGTACGCCAGGACATCAGGCCGCTGCGGATAGGCTTGCTTAACCTCATGCCGAACAAGATCAGCACCGAAACCCAGCTAGCCCGACTGCTTGGGGCAACCCCGCTTCAAATCGAATTGACGCTGGTTCGGATCACGGATCACGTCTCGCGCAACACGTCCGCCGATCACATGGCGGCGTTCTATCGACCGTGGAACGAAGTTCGTGTCGAGCGATTTGACGGCTTCATCATCACGGGCGCACCTGTCGAGCGCCTGCCTTTTGAGGATGTTCGCTATTGGCTCGAACTGCGGTCGATCCTTGATTGGACACAAACGCACGTTCATCGCTGCTTCACGATCTGCTGGGCCGCTCAAGCCGCCCTTTTTCACTTCCATGGAGTTCCAAAGCGCGAGCTATCGCGCAAAGCCTTCGGCGTATTCAAGCACCAAAACCTTGCCCCCACGTCGCCTTATCTTCGGGGTTTTTCAGATACATTCGATATTCCTGTCTCGCGTTGGACTGAAGCTTGCCCTTCCGCTTTGGCGCGCGCGAAAGGGCTGCATGTTCTTGCGGGCAGTGTCGAAGTCGGCGCTGGCCTTGTCGACGACCGCGCTCACGGCACGTTGCACATGTTCAACCACCTTGAATATGACACCCGCACGCTCGCGGCCGAGTACCACCGCGATGGCCCCGCCCAGCTTCCGAAAAGCTATTTTCCTGCTGACGATTCTACCCGGTCCCCCGAGAACCGTTGGCGCGGTCATGCTCACTTGCTATTCGCGAACTGGATCAACGAAATCTATCAAACTACGCCTTTTGATTTCACCAGTAGCAGGAGCACGGAGCGACCGGATTTCTGATCGTCTTGCCGGATAGCCGCCTGTCGCTTTTCCACCCCAACTTTGCCATTCCCGGTCCGGATGCGCGAGATTCAGGTCTTTTCGGACACCCGAGGTCGGAAAACCCTGTCGGCAATCGCGGTGTGCCGCCACCATGTGTTTTTCGTCAGGGTAGCCGCCGTCTGTCAACAAACGCTCATTTGTTGCCGTTCTATTTGGAGTGGTGTCGTCGGTTAATTGGCGTCCGAGCTTGCTTTTGCCGAAAGAAAGGCCTTATCAACGTCCTCCAAAAGGAGAGGTATCTTGGGTTTTGGTAGTTGGTGGGATAGTACAGTTGTACCACGCATCGTCAGATATGGCTGTGCAACTGAGGATTTCATGGAGTTACGGCGCGATGTCGTGCCGCAGGCACAAGGTCATGTTTTCGAGCTGGGCTGTGGAGGCGGGATCAACCAGTCGCTTTACGATCCGGCATGCGTGACCAGCTTTGCGGGGCTCGACCCTTCGGAGAAATTGCTCGATTATGCGCGCGAGGAAGCAGCGAAGAAGGGCTGGCAAACCGATATTCGCGAGGGCTTCGGCGAAGCGATTCCGTTCGCGGACGAGAGCTTCGACACGGTGGTATGTACATTTACGCTATGCTCGGTGAATGACCAAACGCAGACGCTGGCCGAGCTGCGGCGGATACTCAAACCGGGCGGTACATTCCTTTACGCCGAGCACGGACGTTCGCCAGACACCAAGATCGCGCGACGGCAGGAGCGGATTGATCCGTTATGGAAGCGGGTTTTCGGAAATTGTCATCTCGCGCGCCCGGTCACCTTAGCGATCGAACGCGCGGGCTTTACTGTTACGCCGGTCGGCCAGCGCTACATGAAAGACAAGCCGAGCATGGTAGGCTGGATGGAATGGGGCGTGGCGGTGAAGCAGGGCTAGTGCTGCCTCTAATCGATTACATGCCGGTGACGGTAGGGGTTTTGACGCAAGGCTCTCCGAGAATTCCATTATAGCTGTTTCCGGCACTCGGATGACCGACAAACAGGTGAAAAGCGACGGGGGCTATAGGATCAGCGCCCTTCATCCCTTGCGCGGACGATGGCGCTAAATTCGGAAATCGCCTGCTGCACGTTGCCGTCATCGCACACGTTGAGCGAGCGGTGGACTGAAACGGCCTGATCGGTCCGCATTTCCAGCCAAGCAATCCGGACTGTGTTCGGCGAGGGACGAGCCTGCTCTAGCGCGATCTGCTCACTATATCCCGCGATCACATCGTTGATGGCCTCCAGCGCGACCTCGTAAGCAATGGCCTGTTGTTGTGACCATAAAGGGCCGGTTGGAGCATCCATCGTTTATTCCTCGCCGCTAGGGCTGTCGCCCTGGCGGCTGAACAGACGCGACCAGAATCCGCGCTGGGGAGTAGGTTGAGGATGTGTGCGCTGATCGGTCAGGGCAAGTCGTTGTGCTTGTTCCCGCCAAGCATTCCGTTCTTCGCGCAGTTCTGCAACTTGCTCCCGCAACAGCCTGTTTTCAGCCTGTAAACCGGGGGTGTCACTACTTGTTAATCCGTCCTGTAAAGGTTGCTGCACCTCGTTTACAGGGGGCCACACGCGGAACAACTCGACAGGCTCAATGCGCCATTCGCCGTTATCGGATTTTTCGGCGGAAACCCTGCCTGTCTTGATCGCTTTCATAAGCGTTTGGCGGGTGACACCGACCTTTTCTGATGCTTCTCTTAGGGTGATACCCATGATGTCACTCGCTGTTAAATTGGCTTGTATAGTATCTATATATTGGTTGCATCATCAGGGGGAGATGCATCGGGTGCGCGGAGCTTGTTTCCTAGGCCGGTGACAAGCTGGGAAAGTTCATCCTGCATCGCCGGATCGGGTTCAGGTTCATCCAGAGCGGGCAAGGCCGGTTCCATGCCATCGAAAAAGGGCTGGGATGGAGGCGGAAGCCCATCGCCTGCGGGCAACTGCTGTTCGCCGGGAAACAGGCGGGGCAGCTTCCGCAAGGGTTCCTGTTGCCCTAGCTCGCCCCGGTCTGGCTGTTCATCCTCGGCAAGGATCACGGTTGCGCTGAACAGCGAATAGCGCAGCCCTTCGCGGGGGCCATGCCACGCCACGCGATCATTGACGACATAGGCATTCACGGTTCCCCGGTCCCCGATCTGGCGGACTTCGATCCAGCGGCCTTCCACGAGGTCTTGAATTGCCCGCACGATGGTGCGCCGATTGCAGCCCATGAGCTTCGCTAGGACAGATTGTGATGCCACCACCGCGTTGTGCTGGCCGATCCGCGCCACGAGGATGTGGAGCAACGCGGAGGCGCGGGGGCTTTTCACCGACATGCGCGCCCAAGCCTCATGGGTGGACCGATCAGTTTGAACCCATGTCCCTGTTGGGGAGGGGGCGGCGGGCAAGGTGCGCGTATCTGTCACAGGGGTGTGACTCCGGTGTCGAGAAACTGGACAAACATCGGTCGCAAAACAGGACTCGATTGTCAAGTTGTAGGACAGACCTGTGACTCCTAGGAGTCACACCCCTGTGACTCCTAGGAGTCACACCCCCCCCCTTCAAGTCATTGTAATTATTGGATAAAAAAATCGCCCCTTCTAATGATCTAAAGGGGGTGCGAGCGCGGACCTAAGCGCTGGCGAAGCAGCCCCTTTAGATGAGAACAAAAAGTGAACATTGAGTGCCGCTAGTCGCGGCACACGTTTGGGAATGACGGATAGGAATCCGTTCCCCCTTCCACGTTGCACAACGAGGCAAGGTCGCAATGGGCTATCAGGGGGTGCCAGTGGCGATTTCCGGCCTGTAGGGCGCAGGGAAGCGCTTGAGGGTAGGTATGCGCTGTCCAAGGGCTTGGCGGTGCCCTGACGGGCACCAGAGGGCAATCAGGGGTATCCGGCTTCGCGCTGGTGACGAAGGGCAAGGACAAAGACAGCATCGTCGGCAGGATCATGCCGGTAGAGCGCGACATAGCCGCTCGATCCGAATCCTATCACCAGTTCGCGCAGCCCCTCTTCCCCGTCGAATGGACGGCCCATGTCCGGCGTGGTTTGCAGGGCGAGCAGGCGAGCGGCGATCACCTGACCGGCCCGCGCCGCCGCTTCCGGGTTCTTCCCCTCCAGAAACTCCCGGCAATGGATCATGCCGAGACGGGCGCGGGGAGTGACGATCAGACGTGGCACGGCGGGCATTCGCCTTCATCAGCGGTGCCCCAGCTATTGAGCCAGTCGGCCATTTCCTCGCCGGTCAGGTGCAGCCCGGTTTCCTGATATTCGGCCCATGAGGCGAGGGCTTCGGCCTTGAAGCTCTCGCGGGCTTCCTCGCGGTCCACATAGGCCCGGATCGCCTCGCACATGATCCAGTGGGCCGACCTGTCGCGGATCGCAGCGAGGTGTTGCACCCGGCCCTTGAGCGTGTCGTCAATTTTGAGAGAGGTCGCCATATCGCACCTTCGGGATTGAGGTATCACCTAGTGATACTACGATATGGGGGCAGATACCAGCCATGTCAGGGCTGTTGCTCATAGAGGGGCACCCACTTGCCCTTGCATGTCTGGGCCTTGGCGTCCCATCTGGCGGTGCATCCGTATAGCTGGCGCTCGATTTTCGGTTCCTGCGCCCAGCGGTAGGCGAGGGCCGCGGCGAAGATCAGGCCCAGCCCGATCAGGGCGGCATAGAGCCATCCCTTCAGGTGTTCCCACTCTATGGCGGCGCTGACCCGCTGAAGCTGCGTAGCGGCTCGCAGGAGGTCGTTGAGCGCCTTTTCCGTTTGTTGCCCTGCTTCGGCGCGCTGGCGGGCGTCCTGCTCGATCTGGCGGGACAGGGCGGCGACCTGTTGGGCGACCCCTTCGGCCCCGGCCTTGCGCATGGCGTCGAGCAGGGTGCGATAGTCCGCGCCGGGATCGGAGGGAGGGGAAGCGTCGAACTCGGCAGGGTCGAAGGGATCAGGCATCGGCGGGGCCTCGCTTGAAGGTCCAGCCCTCGAACGCCTTACGGTCCTGATCGCGGCTGATGCGGTTCATCAGGTCATTGAGGCGGGATTCCCATGCGGGGTCTTTCATGGCGGCATCGAGGAGCAGGCCGCCGAGGATGATCTTGCGTCGGGCATCGGCCTTGCGGTTCAGGGTGGCGGCTCGGGCTTCCAATGCCTGCAACCGCGCCTTGGCCTGCTGGACCTTGCGACGGGCGGTTTCGATAGCCTCTGGCGTTGGAGCGGCCATGGTCAATCCTTTCGCTACGCGATATTGATAGCACCGGACCCGACCGAGCAAAAGAGAGGAAGGGCGCACTTATGCAAACTTGCGTTTGCGTGCGTCAGGGGATACCCCTGAACCCCAGCGGGCTATCGCCCGCACCATGCTTCCGCATGGCAAGTGAGGGCGCGGCGATGGCGAGCTTCCATCTTGCGGTGAAGACGATAGGCCGTTCCGCCGGTCGCAGCGCGACGGCGGCGGCGGCCTATCGTGCGGGTGTCGAAATCACGGACGAGCGCACCGGCCTCGTCCATGATTACACCCGCAAGCAGGGCGTCGAGCATAGCGCGCTTGTCGTGCCCGCCGACGCCCCGGCGTGGGCCAACGACCGTGCCGCGCTCTGGAACGCCGCCGAGCAGGCCGAGACGCGCAAGAACTCGACCGTCGCCCGCGAATATGAAATCGCGCTTCCGGCCGAGTTGTCGGCCGAGGCTCGGCGCGAGCTTGCGCTGGGCCTCGCGCGGGAGATCAGCGAGCGGCATGGGGTGGTGGTGGACGTGGCGATCCACGCACCAGGTCGCGAGGGCGACCAGCGCAACCACCATGCCCATCTGCTGACGACGACGCGGCGGATCGGCCCGGAAGGGCTGGGGGAGAAGACCCGCGAACTGGACCAGAAGACGAGCGGGGAGGTCGAGCGCTGGCGGGGCCGGTGGGCCGAGATGCAGAATGTCGCCCTTGAGCGCGCCGGTAGCGTGGAGCGAGTGGACCATCGCAGTCACCAGCGGCAGGGAATCGAGCAGGAGGCGACCGTGCATATGGGGCCGAGCGCGACGGCGATGGAGCGCCGCGCCGAGCATCAGGCGATGCGGGAGGGGCGAGCCTATGAGCCGGTGACGATGGTGGGCCAGCACAACGCCGGCGTCATCGAGCGGCGGGGCCTGCGCCAGTATATCGAGCGGGGAACCGAGTGGCTACGCGATGCGGGGCAGCGCATATCGGGAAGGCTGCATGCGTTCGCGGCCACCTTGAGCGGCGCGGTCGATCGCGATCGGCGCGATGCCGCCGAGGCGCAGCGTCAGGAGCAACTTGCCGCCGAGCGCGCCCGTGAGCAGGCACAGGAGCGCCAGCAGGCGCAGGAACGGGAGAAGGTGGCGGAGAAGTTCAGGACCATCGCCGGGAAGCGCGAGGCGGGCGCCCACGGCTATGGCGACCATAACAGCGACTGGAAGGCGACCCCGGAGGCGCTCCGCAAGGCGGTGGACGCCTATAACGGGGCGAACCAGCATACCAAGGATCTCTACATCGAGCAGATCCAGCGCGAACCCCAGATGGCGCGCGCGGTGGGGCAGTTGCTCCACGAGCGCGAGCTGGTCCTGCAACGGGATCGCGGCATGAGCTTGTGACGGCGCTATACGACCGGATCGCATATG
>NZ_LDES01000045.1 GCF_001015195.1 Sphingomonas sp. Y57
CAGCTTGGGGCCGACTGGGCCCACTAGATCGGCATGCATCTGCTTCACCGTGCGCCGCTGCTTGCGTGACTTGCCCGCCTCAATCCGCAGCCAACCTGACAGCTTCTCCGCAAACGGGTCCAGCTTGCTCGGGCGATCAGGAACCTTGAACACAGGTTCCACCACGTCGCTGCGCAGATATTTGCGGATCGTGTTGCGCGACAGACCGGTGCGTCGCTCAATCTCCCGGATCGGCAGCTTGGCGCGGAAATGCCAGCGCCGGATCACACTCAGTAAATCCATCTCAATCACTCCATGTCGCCTCCAATCCAAAGATCGGAAAGCTCTTCAAACATGGGTCAAATCTCGATGGAAATTATCACCCCTCCAGGGTCAACTCTCAGCGGAAATCAACAGGATGTGATCGCGGTCATTCGTCAGGACGGCCAAATAGACGACCGAAAAACCCCCTCTTGGATTCCGTGGGGCCGGGTCCGGCCAGCAGTCCGATCACTCGGGCTTGAGCCTCACGCCGTTCCTCATCCGATTGATCGAGGCGACGACGAAGGTCGTCGATCGTGCCGTCCCGATCGCGCAACTGTTCCAAGGCAGCATCAAGACGAGCCTGTAATACATTGGAATCTGACCCGTTACGGGTGTCAGCATTGCCGTTGCGTAGCGTTTCAAATGGTGTTTCGGTTACTGGTGCGGCTGACTTGGGAGGATACACCCGGTGCAGTTCGACTGGCTCAATCGAGAAAGAACCGTCATCCTTCTTTGTCGCAGAAATTCGACCACTATTGATGGCTCGCGATATGGAAGCCTTGCTAATACCTGTCGCCTTTGCGGCTTCTCCGAGGGTGTAAGCCATTTTATCCGTCCCTGTTGCGGATCGTTTCAAAACGTGATCCGCTAACTGTTAGCAGAAACGGTCAGGTGGCGAAATGGTCAGACTCTGCCCCACTTGGTGGCACACCCCGTAACCCATTTCGTCCAATCTGCCTTGAGGGCATCCCCTACCAATTTACGGCGCTGTTCGGGGCGGACGCGAGCATACTGATCCGCTAGGCGCTGTACGGAGTGACCACCGCCTAGGGCCATTCCGATTGCATGAAGCTCCGGGGTCTTGAACTCGTCCACCTGATCGTCGGCCGGCCAGCGTAGGGTGTCCGAAACCGATAGCCGAGAAGCCGCCGAGGCGATGAGGCTGGCGGTGTCGACGATGGTTTCTGTCGTCCCTTCCCGGCGGGCCTTTCGGCCGCTGCTATGGCGTCCTGCCTCATCGGCCGCGGCGTCAGTGGCGTCGTCGTCTTTAGGGGTGAAGGTCAGGGTGACGTGGGTGATCTTGCCCCGCGCCCCGCGCTTTTCCGACCAGTCCATCGTGAAGGCAGCGAGCTGATCGATTTCGGCTTTGCCAGGTGTCAGCACCAGACGCCGGAAGTCGGAGAAGTTGGGCATCGAATTAGAGGGTGCGCCAAGCCGCTCCCGCAGCTCATCGACCGTTCCGGACCATGTGGGGCTACGCCGTCCAGCCAGCAGGCAACCCATCTCATAGAGGGTGATCGCATACTTCGACCGGAAGGCGAGCAGAGCCGCCCGGTTGAGGCGAGCGTAGTAATCGCTCCCCTGTAGGATTGCCCTAGCCGGTGCCGTGAACTCCCACTCGACGGTGGCCCGGCCGTCTTCGGCATGTTCGTTGAGCGTCCAGGCAAGCAGGGCAGCGGTGAGCGTCGCCGCACGCCCTTGCGCCGAGGTCGAAGGCATTTGGAACTTCACATCCATCAGCTCATCGAGGGTGTCCTGGATCCGATCATTGGCGTTGTGGGTGCCTCGCAGATCGCGCTTGGCGATGACATGTGATCCCGGTCGCCACGCTTCACCGGCAGCTTTGGCGATTAGAAGGGCTAGGGTCTTGCGGGCCGCCAAAGAGGGTGACGTACCCGCGCCGAACCGTGCTTCGATGAACTCGCCAGCTTTGACGATGGCATGACCGTCACGAACCGAGATCGTGGAAGCCGCCTTCATCGTGCGGCCGATAGGAAGGTCGTCGAGCACAGCATGAGCTTAGCCAGTTACGACATAAGATCAACGTCAATGTCATAGATCGCACAGTTACCCCATTCCTCACGGGGCACCCGATCCGTCGTAACTGAGCACCCCATTTGTCGTAGGTGCTCACCCCATTTGTCGTAACTGAGCACCCCATTTGTCGTAGGTCAGGCCATTTTTCCTATATGAATCAACAGACAAGCAACCCCTGAATCATAGAATCAATAGAATCTAGAATCATCGCGCACGCGCGAGGCTGGCGTTGCATGATGACAAGCGGAATCGGCCTTCGGCCGATGCACCGATGATGCGTGCCGGCTACGCCGTCACAGGGGCGGCCTACCGGCCGCAGGCTTGGCGAGGAAGGAGTCGGGGCGAAGGCATCGTGCCATCATTCGCCGGTCGTCACGCGGCGAGGGGGTTTGCCGTCGCGCTCGTGGACAACGATCGCAGACACGCCGGAGGCGGCGATGCGATCGATCAGGCGATCGGCCTCCTCGTACTGGTCGCTGGGCCAGTCGCGGGCGACGTGGACGCGATCCCCGCCGATTTCCAGCGTCAGGTGCGAGATTGAGGGATCGAGGTCGAGCAGCCGCGCCATGTCCGCCTGGGTATCGAGCGTGACGCGCCGGAGATCATGTCCGGTCATGATGAGCTGCCAGGTGCGGGTGCGATCATCTAGGTTCATGGCAGCAGCCACCCGGTGTAGGATTTGGCATCAGGGTTCGCGCCGAAGCACCAGTATACCCCGTCGCGCTTCTCTCGCTTCCAACCGTGATCCTTGGGACAGGCGGCAATGGCGGGGATGGTCTGTTCGCTTGCCTGATCGATGCGGCGGGCGAGCTTACCGTTGACGGTGTTGGCCCAGCTCGCCGCAGCCGTTTCATCACGGGCGCGGGCATAGCCTTGCGCCTCGCCGGCCCCGTTACCCAGGTAGTAGCCGTAACCCCCGGCAATCGGCACCAGCAGGGCGAAGCCGGCGAGCGCGCCGTTCCACCACCTGTCCCACCGGCGCCGGCGCTGCTCATGGGCGCGGCGATCGGCGGCATCAGCCGCAAGACGATCGGCCAGGGCGGCGTGCGCGGCCGTGTCAGCGTCGATCCGACGTCGCAGGGCCTCTCCCGCCCCGGCAAGGCCGTCCGTGGCTCCACGACGCGCGCCAGCCTCTGCACGGGCCTCCAGGGCGGCAGGATCGACCAGGCGGGCCGCTATGACCTTGTCACGGGCTTCCTCGTCCTCGGCGCGCTGTGCGTCCCTGGCGGCGGCATCGGCAAGGCTGGCGCGCACATCGGCCACCAGATCGCGCAGGGTACCAAAGCCGGCGAGGACGCGCTGGATGTTGGTGTCGAGGTGGGAGAAGAAACTGTGCGCCTGGGCGGCGTCGGCGACATCGCGCGCGCGACCGGCGGCAGAGGGTGGCGGATCGGGGGGCGTGTCGAACTCGGCGGGATCGAACCTGCCGGCCGGGGCATCGGTTCGGCTCCCGCCACGAGCCATTCCCTTTCCGCGTTCCCGCTCGTTGAGCTGGCGGGCCTGTTCGAGCAGGCGACGGGGGTCGTCGTCGCGGTCGCGGTCCATCAGCGATCCTCCCCGGGCAGCGTCCATCCCTCGAACGGTTTGCGATCCTGATCCCGGCTGATGCGGTGGGTCAGTTCGGAGACGATGCCGGCGAACCGCTTGTCCTTGCTGGCGGCGTCGATGAGCAGTCCGCCCAGGATGATCTTGCGGCGGGTATCGAGACGACGGCCCTCGGCAGCGACACGGGCATTGAGCGCGTCGAGACGGGCCTTGGCCTGGTTGACCCGTTTGCGAGCCTGTTCGATGGCTTCGGGTGTTGGTGCCGCCATACCTTCTCCGCGTGAAAGCACGATAACAAAGCGAGCATAGCTCAAACCAACAAACGAAACCACCCGAGACGACGATAGGAGACAAGGGCGCACTTTAGCATTACTGCGTAATGCGTGCGGCAGGGATACCCTGCACCCATGTCGCGATGCGACAGCGGGGCCTCCGCCCCACACCCCGACCAGCGCAACGCCGCTGGACCACGTTGGAGAAGGCAGGCGCGACGATGGCGATCTACCATCTGGCGGTGAAATCGGTGTCGCGCTCGACCGGGCGCAGCGCGGTCGCGGCTGCGGCGTACCGGACCGGCGCTTGTCTCGAAAACGAGCGCGACGGCCTGGTGCACGACTACACGCGGCGGGGCGGCGTCGAGGACGCGTTCATCGTCGCCCCGGAAGGCGCGGAGTGGGCGCAGGACCGCTCCGCGCTGTGGAACGCGGCCGAGGCGGCGGAGAAGCGCAAGGACGCCAAGGTCGCGCGAGAATATGAGCTGGGGTTGCCGGCCGAGCTGGACGCCGGCCAGCGCCGCGACCTGGTGCGTGCTTTCGCGGAGGATATCCGCAACCGCTACGGGGTGGCAGTGGATGCCGCGATCCACGCCCCGCATGATTACGGCGACGATCGTAACCACCATGCCCACGTCATGACGACGACGCGGGTAGCGGAGGCGGACGGGCTGGGGGCGAAGACGCGCCAGCTCGACGTGCGCTCGACGGCCTCGGTGGAGGTGGAGGCGATCCGCGAGCGGTGGGCCGGGATGGTCAACAGCGCGCTGGAACACGCCCAGGTAGCCGAGCGGGTCGATCACCGCAGTTACGAGCGTCAGGGGCTGGATATCGAACCGACCGTGAAGATGGGCCATGCGTCGGCCGCGATCGAGCGGCGCGCGTCGGCCGAGCAGATCGCGGCCGGCAAGGAGCCGCACGCCGTTACCCCGCGCGGGCAGATGAACGAGGCGATCATGGAGAAGCGGGGGCTGGGCTTCTACATCGAGCGTGGTCAGGAGCGGATACGGGAGTGGTCCCACCAACTCCGCGAGCGTGCCGATCTAGCGATGCAGGGCATGTCCAGCTTGGTCCAGGGCGCAGCGCGGGCGATGCGATCGGGGCTACAGACCAGCAGCGAGGGCGGGTTCGGGGCGGTGCCGGCGCTCGACCAGTCACCCCAGCGCGACCAGGTGCCGGCGATTGAGCTGGACCAATCGGGGCAGCGTGGGCGGGATCGGCAGCGAGAGCAGGAGCTAGACCGTCAGCGTGGACGTGACGGGCCGGATATCGGGTTCGGGCGGTAGGGTCGCCGCCGAAGAATCGTTTTCGGCAGAGTGTAAGGTAATACTTGACAAATGTCAGGAAATGCCTTACAATGTGTCTATGATTAAAACATACACCAGCAAGGCGCTCGAAGCCTTCGCCACCAAGGGAGATGGCTCAAAACTTCCCGTCCAGAACCACAACCGCGTTCGCCGCATCCTGCTCACGCTAGATGCTGCCACGAAGCCCGAGGACATGAATGTTCCGGGCTTTCGCTTTCATGGGTTGAGCACCAAGCCCAAACGATATGCAGTCGATGCCAGCGGCAATTACCGGGTCACATGGGCTTGGGATGACGGCAATGCGATCGACGTGAATATCGAGGATTATCATTGAGGAGGGGCTTGCCCCTCCTAAAAATCTGTCAGCCAATGCTTGACATGTAAGGCTTTAGTTTACATATAGAGCTTATACAGAGACGCATGATGATCTGGGATCGGCCCGGACAGGAGACAGATGATGAACCAGCTCGTATCCGGCCTTGCCCCGATGCACCCCGGTGAGCTGCTGCGGGAGGACATTCTGCCCGCGCTCAACAAGCCCAAGGCGGAGATCGCCAGGCTGATCGAGGTATCGCGGCAGACCCTCTACGATATCATCGCCGAGAAGCAGGATGTCACCCCGACTATGGCGCTTCGGATCGGCAAGCTTACCGGAACCACGCCCGAAATGTGGGTCAACATGCAGCGCAATTACGACCTGCGCGTGCAGGCCGTGAAGGATGCCGATATCATCGCGCGTATCCCGACCTTGGAAGCCGCCTGATCCTTTCTCGATTTCCCGTCGAGGTCGAGCCATTTCGGGAAAAGTGAATTGGGAACAAATTCTGGGAAAAGCCCGCCTCGCCGCCCGCTTTACGCCGACAGCGAGGCGGGCTTTCTCATACGCCCTTCCCTTTCGGGAAAGCGTCAGGACGACAGGAACGCCGCGAGAGAGGACGCGTCCGTAGCGCAGTGCCCGCCATAGAGCGGGTTGTTGATTTCCGCTGAGAGTTGACCCTGGATTTCCATTGAGAAGTGACCCGGGCTTCTGGGGGGTTATGTCCTCCCGGTTTCGGTTTTGGTCAAGAGTTGCGGGGTCTCCTTTTTCGGTTTGCTGCTGGCAGCGGAGGCCTTGAAGCGGAAGCTGTCGTTTCCGGTTTCGAGGATGTGGCAGTGGTGGGTGAGCCGGTCGAGCAATGCGGTGGTCATCTTGGCATCGCCGAACACGCTGGCCCATTCCGAGAAGCTCAGGTTGGTGGTGATGATGACACTGGTGCGTTCGTAAAGCTTGCTGAGCAGGTGGAACAACAATGCCCCGCCTGACGGGCTGAACGGCAGATACCCGAGCTCATCGAGGATCACGAGGTCGAGACGCAACAGCCGTTCGGCAAGCTGGCCAGCCTTGTTCAGCACCTTCTCCTGTTCCAGCGCGTTGACCAGATCGACGGTGGAGAAGAAGCGCACCTTCTTGCGGTGGTGCTCGATGGCCTGAACGCCAAGGGCCGTGGCGATATGGGTCTTTCCGGTGCCAGGCCCGCCGATCAGCACGACGTTATGAGTGGCATCGATGAACTCACCGCGATGGAGCTGGCGGATCATGGCCTCGTTCGCTTCGCTGGAGGCAAAATCGAAGCTGGCCAGATCTTTGTAAGCCGGGAACCGGGCCGCCTTCATCTGGTAGGCGATCGAGCGGACCTCGCGTTCGGCCACTTCGGCCTTGAGCAGTTGTGAGAGGATCGGAACTGCCGTGCCGAACGCGGGCGCGCCCTGTTCGATCAGGTCATCGGCAGCCTGGGCCATGCCGTACATCTTCAGGCCGCGCAGCATGACCACCACGGCGGCGCTGGCAGGATCATGACGCATGTCTCACCTCCTTCGCGCGCAGGCTGTCATATCGTGCCACATTGGCCTTTGGTTCGCGGTTCAGGGCGAGTGCCTGCGGGGCGTCGATCCTGGGTGGGTTCCCATCCTTGCCATCGATCAGCCGGTGCAGCAGGTTCAGGATATGGGTCTTGGTCGCAACCCCCGCTTCCAGCGCCAGCTCGACCGCACGCAGCACTGCCTGCTCATCGTGGTGCAGAACCAGCGACAGGATATCGACCATCTCCCTGTCGCCACCGGGATGCCTGAGAAGGTGTGACTGCAGTTGCCGGAAGGCATCAGGCATCTCGGTGAAGGGGGCACCATTGCGCAGGGCCCCGGGCTTGCGCTGGATCACCGCCAGATAATGCCGCCAGTCATAGACCGTCTGGCCCCGCAGATGATGCGCGCGTGTGATCACTCGCCGATGTTCGCATAGCACCTGTCCCTCCGCCGCCACGACGATCCGGTCGGGATATATTCGCAAGGATACTGGCCGGTTGGCGAAGGATGCCGGCACGCTGTAACGGTGGCGCTCGAAGTGAACAAGGCAGGTGGGCGATACCCGCTTTGTATGCTCGACAAAGCCGTCGAACGGACGCCTCATCTCCATCAGGCTGCTGCGTTCGGCGGCATGCACATCGGCGATGGTGCCAGGCAGAGCACCATGCTGGACCTCGCTCCATTGTTCGAGGCAGCGTTCCTCCAGCCATGCATTGAGCGTCGCAAGATCAGGAAAGGCTGGCATCTTCTGCCACAGCCGTCGCCGCGCATCCTGGACGTTCTTCTCGACCTGCCCTTTCTCCCAACCCGAGGCCGGGTTGCAGAACTCGGGCTCGAACAGATAGTGGCTGGCAAGCGCTGCAAACCGGGCGTTGACCTGCCGGACTTTACCTGCGCCGATCCGGTCGACCGCGGTCTTCATGTTGTCGAAGATCCCGCGCTGCGGCACGCCGCCCAGCACTCGGAACGCCTGGGTCAGTGCATCGAACAGCATCTCGTGCGTCTGCAGTGGATAGGCCCGGACAATGAAGGCCTTGCTGTGCGACAGCTTGGTATGCGCGGCCTGCAACTTCACCCGTTCGCCCGCAATGACCGCCCAGTCTTCGCTCCAGTCGAACTGGAACGCTTCGCCCGGCGCGAACACCAGCGGCACGAAAGTCCCGCGCCCGCTGGTCTGCTGCTCATATTGCAACTGCGTCTTCCACTTGCGCGCAAAGGCAGCGACGCGGCCATAAGAACCGTCAAAACCCAGTTCCACTAGGCCCAGTCGGCCCGAAGCTGCGATTTTGGCCAGGTTGAAGAACGAACACTGAACGCTTGATTGATTCTACCAGGACCGTTGCTGACCACCGACCTCGTAGATATCGGCTTCCATGGAGCAATTGTAGCTCTCTGCGATGTTGAACATCTCGGAGAGGAGGCTTTGGATTTCCTCATCAAGGGAAATGCCATCCGGATCGGGGTCATAGGCGACGGTCAGTTTGTAATCACAATTGCCGTTTTTTACCATGGCGTAGTCGCGTTCCAGCATCGCCTCAATCCGCTCCCGAGCGGGTTTTCTACCTCTTCCACGCTTGTTGAAGTTCTCGATAATCAGATGCAGGGCGATGCTGGCAGTGGGCGGCTTTTCCGGCAGTTTGGTCTGTGACGGAATAATGTCGAGCGCCCGATAGACGGTCATTCGTGAGACCTTCAGGTCGCGGGCAACGCGGGCCTTGCTGGCGCCGGCGGCAAGGCGACGGCGGATTTCATCGTCATCGACGTTCTTCTTCCGGCCTTTGTAAACGCCTTCGGCGCGCGCCGCTTCGATCCCGGCGCGCTGACGATCCTTGATGAACTTCAGCTCCATATCGGCGACCATGCCGAGTATGGTGATGACCATTCGCCCCATGTCGCCCGCCGTCGTCACCTCTGGCTCAAGGATGCGCAGCGAAGCTCCCTTTTCATCAAGCTCATGCACCAGGTTCAGGACATCGCGCGTGGAGCGGCCGAGCCGGTCGAGCCGCAGCACGACCAGCTCGTCGCCGGTGTGCATAAACTGCATGATCGTTTCCAGTTCCGTGCGCCCGCTCCGCGAGGCCCCCGATCCGGTCTCGGAACGGATAATTTCGCAACCTGCATTCTTGAGGCGGCCAATCTGGATATCCAGATCCTGGTCCGTGGTGCTGACGCGGGCATATCCGATACGAGCCAAGTGCAAAATCCGTCACATTAGGGTGGCTCTTGCAGTGTATCGTCACATTGAGCGCAAACCCACCCTTTTGTGACAGACGAATGGTGTCACTCGGCCCTATCACTCTGGGGCGTACCCAAATGTTATAGGCCG